>JAYTWR010000074.1:0-68324 GCA_043743335.1 Burkholderiales bacterium | reverse complement strand
CCAAACTCGCCGCGCGATATCCACGACGGCCCCACCTGCCCGCGCGAAATAAAGCCGGAGATGCCGTCGAAGTCGAAGGTTAGGCAGATGATGTGCATTTTTGCGTGAGGCGTGAGGGGTGAGGGGTGAGGCGTAGCGCTTTGGAACAGTTACTTTTGCTATCATCTCATTAGCACTGAGAACTCTCAACACCGCGTAACTACACCTAACGCCTCACTCCTCACGCCTAACGCTTTACTCCCTCACCCCTTACCCCTCACGCCTCACGAGTAAAAAAATGGAACATCTCGTCCAAAACTGGAATGTCCGTAAACCGCTGGCGCGCTCGCGCGGCGGGATCGTCGCTACGCAAAATCGCATTGCGGGTGAAGCCGGCGTCAGCATCCTTAACGCGGGTGGTAACGCGGTTGATGCGGCGGTAGCCACCGGCCTTGCGCTGGCGACGGTGGAGCCCTGGAACAGCGGCTTGGGGGGCGTGGGTTTTATGTTGGTTTATCTGGCCAAAGAAAATCGCGTGCGCGTGGTGGATTTCGGGCCTATATCACCGGGCGCACTGAACCCGGCGGATTTCCCCTTGGCCGGCGGCATGACCCATGAATTGTTTACCTGGCCCACAGTGAAGGATGACCGCAATGTGCAAGGCCCTAATTCCATCGCTGTGCCAGGGCATGTGGATGGCATGGCGCTGGCACTCAATACCTTCGGCAAGCTTAAGTTTCGCGAGGTGATCCAACCGGCGATCAAGCTCGCCGAGCAAGGCATGGCCATCGACTGGTATCTAACATTGAAGGTCGCCATCACCGCGCGTGAGTTGGCGATGTATCCGAGTACCGCCAATGTCTATCTGCCCGGCGGCTACCCACCGGTAACTCCTGCGGGCGGCGCGTTACAGCGGCTGCATCTCAAAGGCTTGGCCAACACCATGAAGCGTCTCGCCGACGCAGGCCCGCGCGATTACTACGAAGGTGAAATCGCACAAAGCATCGCGCGCGATATCAAGGCGTTGGGCGGCATACTCTCCGCCGACGACCTCAAGCGTTATCACGCGCGCATTGTTGATCCGATCAACACCGAGTATCACGGCGCGCACCTGGCCCTCGCCCCCAATCTCACTGCCGGGCCGTCGATGCTGCGCACCATCGACAACCTGCGCGGCACCAACTTCAAGCCGGGCAAGCCCGATGCGGATGCCTTCTTCAACTACGCCAAGGTGCTGCGCGACGCGTTTGCCGACAGGCTAACCTCCATGGGCGACAACACGCATCAAGGCGATCAGCGCTCACCCTCCTGCACCTCTCACTTTAACGTGGTGGATGCCGAAGGCAATATGGTGGCGCATACGCAAACCCTGCTGTCGGTATACGGGTCGCGTGTGGTGTTGCCGGAGACCGGCATCCTGATGAACAACGGCATCTTCTGGTTCGACCCACGCCCCGGCACGCCCAATTCGCTGGCACCCAACAAGCGCCCGCTCACCAATATGTGCCCGGTGATTGCGCACAAAAACGGCAAGGCATGGTTCGCCGTCGGCGCATCGGGCGGACGCAAAATATTCCCCGCCGTGTTGCAACTCACCTCATTCATGATCGACCACGGCCTGAGTCTGGAAGACGCCTTTCATCACCCACGCATCGATGCCAGTGGCGGCGACTTTGTGGGCATAGACCCGCGCATGCCGCAAGCCATTAAAGACGCCATGGGCAAAGCCTATCCGCTGCAAGAAACCGAATTGGCGGTCTATCCCACCAACTTCGCCTGCCCCAGCAGCGTGTATCAAACGGCAGATGGCGAACATCAGGGTATGACCGATGTCATGTCGCCATGGTCAGGAGCGGTGGCCGAGTGATTCAAAACCCTGCTGCGGGGTAGCGATTCGGTTTCGTCGTAGTGTGCCGGTGAGTGTAGCGAACCGCATCGTTCCTGTGACGCGCTTACGCAAGGCTCTATCACGTTTTAAGCGCCATGGCCGATGCGGTTCCTGCGTCACCGGCGTTCTATGGTTAACGTGAACAGTGACGCTGTGAGTCCGATTCAAGCGTGCATTCTCTATTGTCTCACCATACATTTCACGCTATGATCTGACCAAGTTAGTCATATCAAGTGGCCGAAAATTACATCATGCAAGTCAATGTGCTTGAGGCAAAAACCAGATTTTCCAAGCTGCTTGAGGCCGTTAGCCTCGGCGAAGACGTGGTCATTGCCAATCGCGGTACCCCGGTGGCACGCATCGTAAAATATGCCGCGCCGAAGGTACTGCGTAAGCCAGGGGCGTGGGCGCACATCGTTCAACCGGATGGCTACGATGATTTCAACACAGCTAACTTAAGCCTGAGGCGCGCGTTAGATGCGAGCAATATTTTTGCTCACGTTGCAAAGCAGGCACGCTCTCGCAAAGCCAGTAGCAGCATCAAAAATAGCGCTAGTCGCAAGAAATGAAGTACCTGCTCGATACGCATGTGGTTCTTTGGTGGCTGCAAAACAGCAAGAAGTTAAGCCGCGCGACGCGGAAAATTATCGAGCGCGAAGATTGTGTTGTCAGCGTGTTGTCGGTTTGGGAAATGCTCAACAAGCACGACGCCAATCAACTCAAATTGCCCGACGGCTCCATTACAGAGGCCATCGCCAGTGAAGGATTTACCCTGCTGCCTTTGTCTGGCGCACACATTGAAGCGGGATTCGCCCTCAACGATATGCACGACGATCCTTTCGACCGCATGTTGGTGGGTACGGCAAAATCAGAGGGCTTGGCCTTGCTGACGCGCGACGCCGCGATTCTGGAACGGGCAGCAAAGCATTTGCCCAAGCGCCTGATCGAAGTTTAACCTCCACGACGCGTGGTCAATGTGACAACACAGCAGCATTGTGGCGCAGGATTTGTTCATGCCCGGTTGCCAAGCGTGTTGATGCTCGCGGCGGTTTCCTCAGCAATCACCGCAGTCCACGCGCAACAACCCTACCCCAACCGCCCCGTGCGCTGGGTAGTACCGTTTGCACCTGGCGGCCCGACTGACATTATGTCGCGCGCTATCGGTGACAAGCTCGGCCAGCGTTTGGGCCAGCAATTCGTGGTCGATAACCGCGGTGGCGCGGGCGGCAACATCGGTGCAGAAATTGTCGCGCGCGCGCCTGCTGATGGCTACACGTTGATGATCGGCCATGTCGGCACGCATGCTATCAACCTTGCGCTGTACAAAAATGTGCCCTACGACCCGGTGCGTGATTTCACGCCACTCACGCTACTCGCCACGTTACCGTTGGCCTTGCTGGTGTACCCCGCTGTGCCAGCCAACAACGTTAAGGAACTAATTACACTGGCGCACAAGCGGCCTGGTGAGTTAAATTTTGGCTCGGCGGGCAATGGCGGCCCTACGCATCTCACCGCAGAGGTGTTCAAGAACATGGCCAAGGCCAGCATTGTGCATGTGCCGTACAAGGGCAATGCGCAATCACTGACAGAGCTCATCGGCGGGCGCGTGCAAATAATGTTCAGCAATTTGCTGACCTCAATGCCGCACGTGCGCAGCGGCCGGTTACGTGCGCTGGCGATTTCCACGTCGAAACGCTCACCGCAAGCGCCTGAGTTGCCCACAGTGGCGGAGTCGGGCCTTGCCGGGTTTGATGTCACGCCGTGGTACGGCGCGTTAGGTCCGGCGAATTTACCGCCTGCATTAAAAACATTGCTGCACAGTGAAATCACCGCCATCGTCAAACTGCCCGACCTGCGCGAGCGCTTTGTCACGCAAGGTGTTGATTTGTTATCCAGCACACCGCAGGAATTCGCTGCATTGATACAAAGCGAAGTGCCGCGCTGGCGCAAAATCGTGCTCGACTCTGGTGCTAAAGTAGATTAGCGCCTATTAAAATATTCAATAAAATCAATTAGTTAGGAAAACAATGCTAAATGCAGCCATCGTCGGCCTCGGCCGCTGGGGACAAAACCTTGTTAATCACATCCAAGGTAAAAGCGACAAAATACGCGTGGTGATGGGCGTGTTACGCCACCCCGAAAACGCACGCGAGTACGCCGCGGCGAAGGGATTTCCGCTGGTCGATAGCCTCGCAAAAGCGCTCGCCGATCCCACCGTCGAAGCCATCATCCTCGCCACGCCGCACACGGCACACGCCGAGCAAATCATCGCCTGCGCCAAGGCCGGCAAACCGGTGTTCACCGAAAAACCGTTCACCCTCACCACCGAATCCGCCAAGGCCGCGTTACGCGCCTGCGCCGAAGCCAACGTCACGCTCAGCGTCGGCTACAACTGGCGCTTTCAACCCGCACTACAAGAAATCAAACGCCTCATCGACAGCGGCCGTCTCGGCAAACTGCTGCACATGGAAGGCCACTTCAACGGCCCCAGCGTCTATCGCGTCACCCAAGACCACTGGCGGCAAAACCCTCAAGAAGGCCCCGGCGGTGGCATGACCGGGCGCGGCGTGCACGTGGTAGACGCCATGCTCTACCTCGCCGGCAAAATTGACACCGTGCATGCGCAAAGCAGCCGCCGCGCACTCGACTACGGCACCGACGACACCACCTCCATGTTATTTAAATTCAGGAGCGGTGCCACCGCCTATCTCGGCACCGTCATCGCCACCGCCGAAAGCTGGCGCTTGCAGGTGTGTGGCACGCACGGCTGGGCCGAAGTGGGCGACGTGCAACACCTAACCACCTGGCACCTGCGCACCTGCTTCTTCGACCCCGCCAACCCCTACCTGCACCCGCAGCCGCAAACCGTCAGCTTCCCCGACACCAGCACCGAGCGCGCCGAACTCGAAAACTTTGCTGATGCCGTGCGCGAAAAACGCCCGCTAGCCGTGGCGGGCGGTGATGAAGAACACAACGTGACGGCGCTGGAGGCAATACTCGAATCGGCAGCTTCCGCGACAACAGTGCGGATTCGATAGCCTTAATCCGTCAACCAAGCCAAAGCGCGGACGCTACGGGACGCCACAAGCTATGGTCAGCGGGGCGCGCCCTAAAGCAACACCACCACCGCCTTGATCTCCCTCGGCGCGGTCTTTTTAAGGCCCGCGTCAAACGTGGCAAATCTTGCCCCTGTCCTGCTCGACGCCAAATGCAGCGCGTCGGCAAAATCCATCCCCGCCTCGCACCACTGCAACGCACGCGTTACCGCCAACGGATGTTCAATTTCCACATTGGGCAAGCCCGACACTTTGCGCAATGCCCCTACCACCGCGTCACGCTCCAGTCCATAAAGCCGCCGCAATACCCACTCCGTTTCCAGCAGCACCGTTTTAGCGATAAAAATGGCGTCTTTTTTGAACAGCGCCGCAGCGCGGCGCGTTTGCTCCGCATCGTCGCCGGTGAGCAAACGCACCAGCACATTGGTGTCAACCGCGTGCATGGCGTGACTTTATTTCAGCGCTAATCGCCGCATCCATGTCCGCGACACTGTGCGCCTTGCCGGTGTAACCGGCGCACCCAACGACCTCGTCGAGCGTGGTAGCCGCGCCGGGTTTAAAGGGCCGCAGCAGCACCCCATCCGCGGTGGCTTCCACCGCGAACTCCACCCCGGCGTGCCACTCCTTCGCTGCGCGTAAGGCGGCCGGCAAAATCACCTGCCCTTTGCTGGATAGCTTGGTGGTTTCCATGTCCGAGCCCTCGATGAAATATTTGGTAAGACAAAAGTAAGCCATAGTAGCGCAGCCAGGATAGCCGCGCAAGAGCACGGTCGCTATGCTCAAGTCGGCCACTACAATGCAACGCCGCGCTGGGAACATTTCATTACGCTTGCCGGTAATTTGCTCCTGCGCACCATAGCGCGCTTTTTGCGCACTGGACAAGGCGTCGTAAGTCGACGTATCAATTAAGATTTCCCCGATGCCGCTCTGGCTTTCTAAACGCACAGCACGGGTAATCGCAAAGCCCGCCATATTTTTTGCGCCGCCGGAAGGATCAGACACCACTACGCCGGTAGCCATGCCAATACGAAACCAGCGCTTGGCCGACGCGCTGGACTTTCTGGCGTTGTGCAAGCGGCAGACTTCATGCACGGCCGTGGCGCAGTCATGCGCGAGCGATGGCGAATCAATGGCCAGAATCAAGCCTACGCTTACGCCGATTAGCGATGATTCTCTACACCTTTCCCAAAAACCGTTTGCTAATCACCCCGCCCGCTGCCAAGAAACTCGCATTGAGCAAAAACACTGACGCGTACCCGGCCGCTGAACCCACTGCGCCGAAGAACAACGGAATCACAAAGTGCGCGACTTGATTGACGGTAATGCGCATGCCCGCCGCTTCGCCTTCACGGCCTTTGGGTGAGGCGTTGAAGACGAGTGTCATCGACAGCGGCTGGCCCACGCCTGCGCCTACGCCCAGCAAGAACGACACCGCCGCCAGCGGCCACGCGCTGCTGAATAGCGGAAACAAGCAAAACGCCGCGCACGCGACGAACATGGCGTAGGTCAGCGTTTGCGTTTCGCCGATGCGTCGCACGAAAAACGGCAAGATAGCGCGCACGAGGATGATGGCGATAGCGAATGCACTCAGTACCAAGCCGATGGCGGTGGCCGACATGCCGAGCGAGCGACCATAAATCGGCATGAAAAATTGGTAGACGTCCCACGCGGATGAGACGATGCCGCTGGCGATGAGGGTGTTACGCAAGCCTTTGATTTTTAACAGATCCATCACGCCGCTGTTGGTGGCCGCTGATTTGCGGTGGACGTTGGGAATCCAGCGCCCGCCCATCGCCGCCATCACAATGGCGGGTATCACCGGCAGCGCCAACAACCCGAAAGTGCGCGCGTAGCCCACGTTGTCGATCAACAAGCCGGTGATCAACGGGCCGGTGAAATTGGCTGACGCGTAACCCAAACTCAGCACGCTGAAATTACGCGCACGCGCTTCGGGCCCGGCAATGGCACCCGCGAGCGTTTGAATCGACAACTGAAAAGTCATGAACGACATGCCAATCACCGTCGCCACCACATACAGCGTGGTCATCGCCGGCCACAGCCACGGCAGCAGCAGTGCGATAAAAATGCCGCTGACACCGCACAGCAGCGGGATTTTGTAACCCACGCGATCCGCCAAGCGCCCCATCGGCACCGCCAGCACCGCGGGCAGCGCGGCATACAGCGCGACGATGGTGCCCACCACAAACGGATTGGCACCTTGATCGACGGCGAACAGCGGCACCGCCAAACGGCTACCGGCGAATCCGAGGTGCGTCAGAATGGCCATTAACACCAGCAGGTACAGCGTCACGTAGGCGGCAAGCTCCGGTAGTGGACTCACGCATCTGCGCCGAAAGATTTCGCGCGCGCGAGTAACCGTTAAGCGTGGAATTTGCCATAATGCTCGGCCGCACGCATTGACCCTGGTCACACGCCCATAGTGTGGCCATCAGTCGTTATCGCGTTATCCCGAATTTTTCAACTTGGAGAAACACACATGGCCTCAGTTAGCCCCTCAGTTAGCCCCTCAGTTAGCCTCTCAATCAGCCGCGACCTAGCCAAATGGGCCGCTGGCCTGCGCTACGAAGACTTGCCCGCCGCAGTGGTGGATCGCGCCAAGGGCGTGTCGCTGCAGGCTATCGCCTCGGTACTGATCGGCTCGCAAACGGCGTCGGGCAAGCAGGCTTTGAAGATGATTGCCGACGAAGAAGCTGGCGTCACAAAAGGCGCAACGTTGATGGTAGACGGCACGCTTGTCACCAAAGGCGGTGCGGGTTACGCCAATTCCGAAACCGCGTTGAGCGGCGGCAAGTACGACACCTTCCGCATGCTCACGCACCCGAATACGGCCATTATTCCCAGCGCGCTGGTGGCAGCAGAAAGCGTGGGCGCATCCGGCAAAGACTATCTCACCGGCGTGGTCGCGGGCTATGAAGTGATGGAACGCATGGCTGCCGAGTTTATTCCGTCGGTGATGGCGCGCGGCTTTCACCCGGGGCCGGTGTTCGGCATTTTCGGCGCAGCGGTGGCGGCAGCGAAAATCATGAAACTGAATGAAGATCAAATGAACAGTACCATCGCGCTGTGCGCAAGCCTTGCGAGCGGCAATCTCGAAAGCGCACGCGGCGGCGGCAAAGCCCTGCGTGAAGGTGCCGCCACCCGCAGCGCGCTGCTCGCGGTCACGCTGGCGCAAGCGGGCCATGCCAGCGCCGACACCGTGCTGGAAGGCGAAGCGGGCTTCTACCACGCCTACACCGGCAACAACAAAGGCAGCATCACGTACAGCTTTGCCGGCGATGTCAAAGCGAATCTCGCCAACATCACGGCCAATCTCGGCCGCGACTGGATGTTCCTCGAAACGCTGTATCGCATTTATTACACCGCGGGCTACAACATTGCGCACATCGATGTGCCCGCCGCGATTTGCAACGACAACAACATCCGCCACGAAGACGTGGATCGCATCGAAGCCGTGGTCAACTGGCTGGAAACGCAATACCCCAGCCCCGCCTTCACCAGTCGCCGCGAAGACGGCGAAGCGCGCATCGGCGGCACGGCGTATTTCACCGCCTATGGCGTGGTAAAGCGCAGCTACCCAGTGACCGCCGGGCAAAAAATCGAAGCCAAAGACGCGCCGCCGGAAGTGGTGGAATTGATGAAGCGCGTCACCATCATCCCCTCACACAAGATGACGCTATTCGGCCCGCGCTTCACGATCTTTACGAAAGACGGCAAGAGCTACAGCCGCCAATCCACAGGCCGTGAATTCATTTGGGAATTCGACACCCTCGCCAAGCGCATCAGCGGCATCGCCAACAGCCTGCCGATCCCGGCAGCGCAGTACGAGCAAATCGTGGCCACATGCCGCAATTTGGAGAACGAACCGCGCGCGGACAAGCTGGTGAAGCTGACGTTGAAGCAGTAACGCGGTACGCGCAGCACGGCACGGCACGGCACGGCACAATGCGGCGCAGCACGATCAGCCGGGTAAGCACGCCATCCGCGCCCACCCGGCACTATCATTTCACCAGCGCCTGATACACCATCTGCCGCAACAAGAAGCGGTACGACAATCGTGCTTGCGGCGACTGCATCATGAACACCACGTAGAGCTGTTCCTTCGGATCGATCCAGAAATAAGTGCCCTGCGCGCCGCCCCAGTAATAATCCCCCACCGACCCTGGCAGCGGATTGCGGCCCGCGTCGGTGCGCACCGCAAAGCCCAATCCGAAGCCCTGCCCCATCTTGGCCGATGGTTCCAGCGCTTCAAACCGCCGCATGTCCGGCCCCATTCGCGTCCCCGGCGGCAGTTGATTACTGGTCATTAGCTCGATGGTTTTGGGCGATACCAGCCGCACACCGTCCAGCTCGCCGCCATTGAGCAAAAACTGGGAAAAACGCGCGTAATCCGCCGCCGTGGAAACCATGCCGCCACCGCCAGCTTTGAAGGTCTGGTTGTCGGTTACCAGCGCGATATTCGGCAGCACATTTTTTGGGCCTTCGCGCTGCGGACGCGCGCCACGATTAGCATGCGCTGCGGGCGCTTCAAACCCGGTATCGTGCAGCTTCAACGGACCGGTAATGCGCTCAGCGATAAATTTGTCCAGGCGCAAACCGCTCACGCGTTCGACGATCACGCCCAGCACATCCACCGAAGCGCCGTACTCCCAGGTTGTGCCCGGCTGAAATAGCAGCGGCATTTTCGCCAGCGCGGCTATGTATTGCTCGTTGGTAAAGCCACGATTGCCGATTTTGGCTTCGGCGTACAGGCGTTTCACCGGATTGGAAGAATCGGCTTCGCCTGAGGGTAATCCCGAGGTATGCCGCAGCAGATCCTGCACCGTCATCGGGTTTCGTTGCGGCTCCAAGTTCATCACCGGCGGCTTGAACACCGCGACTTTCATATCTTTGAGTTCCGGCAAATACTTATCGGCACGATCCGCGATGGAGAGCTTGCCTTCTTCCGACAGCATCATGATCGCCAGCGAGGCAAACGGCTTGGTCATCGAGGCAATACGAAATATCGCGTCCTCGCGCATGGCCACGCCGGTCTCCGGATTCAGCACACCGAAGGTTTGCGTGTAGGCGACCTTACCCTGACGCCCAATCATCAGCACGGCACCGGGGTATTCGCCTTTTGCCACGCCCTCCTGCATGCGCGCAGTCAGCTTCGCCAGCCGCTCTGAAGAGAAACCCACACTTTCAGGACTGCTCGCGCGGTCTCCACCGGAAGGTAGATTCGCGCAGGCGCCCAAGACTAGCGTCACCAGCAACATCACCCACTTCGACACGTTCCTCATCTGAATTACTCCGGTAACTAATTGATTTAATTGAATATTTAATACAGCGCTAATCCAGCGTCAGCCCCGTCGATTTCGCCACGCGCACCCATTTTTCGGTTTCCGCTTTCAGATGCGTCACCATCTCCTCCGTGCTTGAACCGACTGTCACCACACCTTGCGCGCCCAAACGATCACGCACCTCCGGCGATTGCAGCGCCTTGGCAAACGCGCCCTGCAATTGCGCCACGATGTTTTTGGGTGTCGCCGCCGGCACCACAACGCAATACCAATTGTCGATGATGACTGACGGCAGGCCCACCTCTGCGCTGGTCGGCACGTTAGCGAAACCCTGCCAGCGGTTGGCGGTGGCGATAAACAACGCGCGCAGCTTGCCGCTGCCCACATGCGGCACGAGGATGGGCGTATCCCAAAAGCCGTATTGCGTATGGCCGCCCAGCATGTCGGCCACAGCGGGTGCGGCACCCTTGTACGGAATGTGATTGGCCTTGACGCCTGCCGCGGTGTTGAACAACTCCGCCGCCAGATGCGGTACGCCGCCCGCGCCCGCCGAGCCGTAATTCAATTCGCCCGGACGCGCCTTGGCCAGCGCGATGAATTCCTTGGTCGTTTTCACCGGCAGTGCGGGATGCACCACCAGCGCTTCGGGCACTTTCACCGCCAGCGTCACCAGCGCGAAATCACTCAGCGCATACGGCACTTTTTTGTACAGCACCGGGTTGGTGGTCATCACGCTCACGCCGGCAAGGTGCGTGGTGTAGCCATCGGGCGACGATTTCGCCACGTTTTCCGCTGCGATCATGCCGCTCGCGCCGCCGCGATTGTCGATCACGACCGGCTGGCCAATCAGCTCAGACAGCTTTTGCCCCGTGGTGCGCGCGATAATGTCCGCCGGGCCGCCCGCAGGAAAACCCACCACCAGCCGAATCGGCTTCACGGGATAGTTTTGCGCTGCCGCCATGGGGATGAACGCACTGGACAGGGTGGAGATGGCAATCGTAAGTATTTGTTTTATTTGCATTTTTTTAAGTCTCAGATTTTAAGCTCGCGTATCATACCCCGGCAGCACGCGCATATCGATCACGCACGGTGTACCGGCGCGCACAGCCGTAATGCCCTGTTGAATGGCAGGCAGCACGTCTTCCGGTTTTTCCACCGGGCCTATGCCCAGCGCCCCTTGTGAGCGCGCCATGGCGGCGATGTCTACAGGCGGATTATCAATGCGCTGGCCGATCCAGCGGTTTTCTTCGGGACGGCCGCGATTGGCGGCCATACGGCCTTGGTGGCGCTCGTCGTTGTAGAACGAGCGGTTATTGCACACGATCATCAGGCACGGAATCTGATAATGCGCGGCGGTCCACACGGCGGTGTTGCCCATCAGAAAATCACCATCGCCGAGCAGCGCGATGGGCACACGCCCGCTGCCTTTCAACGCCAGCCCGGCACCGACCGTCATGCCCGGCCCGGAGCCGACGCCCGCACCGCCATCGTGGCCAATGTAATCCAGCGGGTGCCTGAAATGCGTATACGCGCCGTTCCAGCCCAGCGGAAAGCGGGTGTAGCACACCGCCACGCCGCGCGTGGCCTGTTCCAGCGCCAAACCCACGCCGCGCAGCGACACCGCGTTCGGCGCAGCGGGCAAGGCTGGCGCGGCAGGCACGTGGGCAGGTGCGGTGCGCGCGCTGACGGCATCCAGCAGCAGCGGTACTGCGGCATCGGTTTCGCACATCAAATAAATATCCATCGGCGGCAAACCAAAGTGATCTGCACCGCCGCCGCGATGACTGTGCGCGTCGCACGATACCTGTATCACCTTGGCGCTCACGGGCTTGTCGCCAAAGGCTTGCTTCAACGTACCCGCAAGATCGAGGTAATCCAGCGACAACACCACATCGGCCTCGCGCACCATGGCACGCGCTTCATCGGTGAGATACGCGCCCGGCGCTGCGGCGTGCAGCGGGTGATCGGTCGGAAACGCGGCTGCCAACTTGATGTTGGTACACACCGGCGCATTGAGTTTTTCGGCGAGTGCGATGCGCGCTTTCCAGCCAGCTTCACTGCGCGAACAACGTCCGGCGAGAATCACCGGGCGTTTGGCGTTCGACAACAGTTGCGCCGCCGCCTGTAGCAACGCGGCTGAAGGCTGCGGCGCTTGCGGCGGCGCGTGACGCGCCGGGTCGCGCAACGCTGGCAGCGGGCCGAGTTGGGTTTCCTGCATCGCCACTTCGAGATTGATATACACCGGCCCTTTGGGCGTGGTCTGCGCGATTTGCGAGGCGCGCATGATGGCCTCGACCGCAGCGGCAGGCGAGCCCGGCTGGTTGTCCCACTTGGTGAAGTTGCGAATGAGGCCGCCTTGATCGCTGCTGGTGTGGATCCAATCGATCCACGGGCGGCGCTGTGTGGCATCCCACGGGCCGGTGGCACCGAAAATCAGCACCGGCGCACGATCACACCAGGCGTTGTATATCGCCATGGTTGCGCGCATCAGGCCAATGTTGGCGTGCAGGCCGCTCGCCATCATTTTGTCGGTGACTTTGGCATAGCCGTGCGAAATCGCCACCGCCGTTTCTTCGTGTACGCACAACACCATTTGCGGCGCGCGGTTGCCCAGCAGATTGACGATGCTATCGTGCAGGCCCCGATAGCTAGAGCCAGGCACCAGAGCGATATACGGCACGCCGAGTTCGCGCAGCATCAGCGCCACGGGGTCGCTGCCCCAGAAAGTTTCGCTGGGGCGGCTGGCGACCGGCGCGTCGTGCACAATGAGATTGGTTTCGGGCGGTCCGGTTTGCGGCAAATTCATGGCTTCTCCAAAGTTTCGGGTTGAACTGTGTCACGTGCGCGGCGTCCAAATCAAGCGTGCTGCCGCAATGATTTGGCGCTCTCTGACAAGCTATTGTTTTATTGAACGTTTTCAGGCAGGCTAGTTAGCGCTTTTGAAAGTCGGCAGTGCGGCGCGAAAACACCTGTTTCAGGCCTTAAAACACGGCAGATTGTTGATTGAATTATCCTTTAAAATCAATTAGTTACATTTTGTAACAAGTTTCCTGCGCCGCGTGTCATCCGAACCCCTATCATCATGCGTTATTGGATTCAGCCGTAAACCGCAATCTTGGCCTATTTGACGCAATGAACCGCCGTAGCCGCAAACCGGAGAACACCATGAAAAAACTCGCTGCCGCCACCGTCATTAGCCTCGCCGCGACAGGCGCGCTGACGATAGTCGCCACGGATGCCACCGCTCGTCCGGGCCATCATCATCATCGTGGCGGCGCGCGCGTCGGCGTGGTCGTCGGTGCGGGCATTGTGGGTGCGAGCATTCTGGCTTCGCCCTACGCCTACTCGCGGCCCCACTACTACTCGCGGCCCTACTACTACGAGCCTTATGGCTATCCGTATTACGGCTATGCCCCGGCGTACTATCCGCCGGTAGCGCCGGTGATCGTGCAACAACAACCGATTGTGTATATCGAGCAGCCCGCTGCCAATGCCGCAGCGTCAGCCCCGCCCGTGGGTTCCGCGCCGCAAGTGCAGGCCCAAGCACAGCAGCAATACTGGTATTTCTGCCAAGACTCCCAAACCTATTATCCGCACGCACAAACCTGCGCATCACCGTGGCAGCGCGTCGTGCCCCACGCACCTCAATAAGGCTAAAGCCATGACACTGGATCGCGTGAACCGTAAAGCCGTAGCGCTGCTGGCCTTGATAAGCCTTGGGCTGGGCGGCTGCGTGAGCATGCCTACCGGCCCGAGCACTGCGGCCATGCCCGGCACCGGCATGAATTTCGACCAGTTCCGCGCCGACGACACGAGTTGCCGTCAATACGCGACCGAGTATTCCGGCGCGTCGCCCACGGCCACGCAAGAAAACAACGCCGTCAAAAACGCCGCTATCGGTACGGTGATCGGTGCCGCTGCCGGTGCGGCCATCGGCAACTCCAGCCAAGCTGCAGGCGCTGGCGCAGGGATCGGCCTGCTGATGGGGGTGCTGACCGGCGCGGCCACGGGCAATCAGTCGGGCTATGCCGTGCAACGCCGTTACGACGATGGCTACGCCCAGTGCATGTACGCCAAGGGGCACCGCGTTGCCCTGCGCGGCAACATGACACCCGGACGCGCCACCGCGCCCGCCGCCGCCGCGCCACAGCCCCAAGCCGGCTACGCCCCGCCGCCGCCCACTGCCAATCAACCGCCGCCCCCGCCACCGCAGGCACAAGCGCCCTACTACGCGCCGCCACCACCACCGGGTTCCGCCCCGCCGCCGCCTTCCGCCATCATGCGCTAAGGTGGTAGCGCATCAAATCAAAACCGGCCTGTGTCATCACAGGCCGGTTTTTTTAGCGGGTAGAATGGGACTTTCCCGGCAATAACAGTAAAAATTCCCATGAAAATCAATAACATACCGTTTGGCACCACCGACTGGTCAAAAATCGAGCGCACAGAATATCCGGGCGCAACCGGCAAAGCCTTCTGGCGCACGCAGCAATTCGGCGACGTGCGTGTGCGCATGGTCGACTACACGCCCGGCTACCTTGCCGATCATTGGTGTGACAAAGGGCATTTCCTGCTTTGCATGGCCGGCGAGCTCACCACCGAACTCAAAGATGGCCGCACCCACACCTTGAAGCCCGGTATGAGCTATCAGGTAGCCGATGACGCCGACGCACACCGCTCGTTCACGGCCATCGGCGCGACGCTGTTTATTGTGGATTGAGTTACCTGTTTGCGCGCCTGCCGTCGCGGCCATTGCCGCAAACGACGCGCCTATTACCAACTGCTTTGCCGCCCACATGCCCGCCTCCCGGTCTGATTTCTAATCGACAGATAAAACGTAACTAATTGATTTTATTGATTTTTTTGTTTATTCGTCAATGCGTATATTGGCGTCGCGAATGATTTTCGACCAACGCTCAACCTCAGTGCGCATACGCTTGTCGACATCATCGGCTGTGCCGCCCGCTGCCGCCATGCCTTGCGCGTCCAGCGATTTGCGCAAGGCGGCATCCTGCAGCAGCTTGTTGGATTCGCTATTCACTCGCGCGATCACCGCCGCAGGCGTGCCCTTGGGCGCAACCACGGCGAACCACGATTCCACATCAAAGCCCGGCAGCGTTTCCGCCACAGCGGGAATCTCCGGCTGCGCCGGCCAGCGCTGCCCAGTGCTCACCGCGATCGCGCGCAAGCGCCCTGCCTGCACATAGGGCAACACCGGCAGCATGCCAGTCATCATTACCTGCGTTTGGCCGGCGATCAAATCGGTCATACCGAGCCCGGTGCTTTTGTACGGCACATGCAGCATGCGCAACTGGGTGATCGCCATCAAATGCGCCATCGCCAAGTGCGTGAGACTGCCCACGCCCGGCACCACAAACGACAGTTGCCCCGGCTTCGCGCGCACGAACGCGATGAACGCCTTTACGGTGTTGACCGGTATCGACGGATGCACTACCAGCAATAGCGGCGAGTAGCCGACACGGATCACGCCGCTCAAGCCGCCGATGGCATCATACGGCGGTTTGTGCGCGGCGATGGTGGCGGGCACGCTGCCGGAAATCAGCATCAGGGTGTAGCCATCCGGCGGCGATTTCACCGCCATGCCAATGCCGATTAAGCCCCCGCCCCCGCCGCGATTGTCCACCACGAATTGCTGGCCGAGCGCTTCGCTCAACTTGCCCGCCAAGAGACGCGCTACGCTATCACTGCCACCGCCAGCGGCCATCGGCACAATCAGGCGTACGGGCTTCGTAGGCCACGCTTGCGCCTGAGCGCTGGCACCTGCCATCAACCACCACAAAGCGCCGCAGAATATCGTTGCTGCTGTTGCGGGATGGATTGCGCTACCCGTGCGGCGTGGCCCACTGACCCGCATCGTAGCCGGGCCGGTAGTTGCGATTGGTTTGCACCGGATTGCGGTTCACCAGCGGGCGCGCATACAGCGGATGGGTAATGCTGCGCACCTCGTGTTCAATGGTGTAGAGGAATTTACCGGAATCGGGATCGACAATATCCTTGAAGCGATATTGGTATTGATCGCTTTCTTCCGTGATCAGGCCTTTGGCTTGCAGCCAATCGTGCGGGCCGGAGAAGTCAGCAATGTAGATTTGCAGATGATGGCCGTCGTATTCCGGGATCGGGTTGCTGGTCTCACGGAAAATCAAATACTGATTGTGGCCCACCAACACATGCGCCGCACGACCGGCTTTGTCATCCACCACTTTCGCTGGCGCCTTAATCGCCGCGTTGTAAAAACGCGCAATACCGTCCGCCACGCCCACCGGCACATCGAATTCGACATACGGGATGCCCAGTTGCACGCCGCCAAAGCGCGACGGGTCTGGCTCATACACCTTAAATTTGTTACCCCACGGGCAAGTGGTTTCGACATATTCGCCGCAATCTTTATAGGCAAATTTAGTGCCGGCTAGCTTGGGCGTTACATACTCCAAGCGCTTGAGCAACGCCGCACGATCAGGCTGCACAATGCCAGTGTGTCCGCGCAATACCTGCGCCGCGCGCGCTGGCATGTGAATTTGGCTCCGACCAATGTTGACCCACATATTCTCCAGCCCAGTCATGATGTACGGGTCGCGCGTGAGGCCCATGCCCGTGAGGTAAAACAGCACAGCAGGAATCTGATCCGGCACCGTGGTATTGGTATGCTCCAGCCAGACGGAATTGCCGATGTCTTCGGCAGCGCGATTGAAAACCGGTCGAGTGTTGTTATCCATGCAAGCCTCCAGTGATCTCAAGTTAACGTGGGTATGAACTAATAAACAAATAAAGTCTCTATTCAGCCTCTGTGAAATAACAACCCCTTCCCTCACCCTGCCCTCTCCCGGAGGGAGAGGGTTCAAAGCCCTTCTCCCCCCGGGACAAGGGCACACTTGAAGCGCAGCAGAAGGGTTGGGATGAGGGAAGCTTTTGATTTTTCATAGAGGCTGAATAGAGACCAAATGAACATCGGGATAGACGAGGGATTCTAGCGCGAAGTCGTGTATTGTTGATGGCCGCGTCCGAATGATGTTGAAGGAAACCCATGGCATGCCGCTGCCCAGCAAAATTTTGTAACTAATTGATTTTAAAAGATTTTTTAAATTACCGCCTAAACCGGCGAGTCCCGGGCCGTGCGTGAGGCTCGCCCGCCATCACCGCCTAGGCTGCCCGCAAGCCACCGCAACGCCATGCCTATCGTGCCTATCGTGCCTATCGTGCCCCTCCTGCCCATATCCGGCATCGACCACATCAATATGTGTGTCACCAACCTCGAACAGTCCATCACGTTTTACCGTGACGTATTCGGCTTTGCGATCAAGGAAGACCACCGCGACCTCGAAGAATTTCCGTGGGTCACGCTGGGCTTGCCCCACGTGGCCTACCTCGTGCTGTATGAAACGTCGAAGGCGAAAACCACACGCGACATGCGCATCATCCACTTCGGTTTTGCCCTGCAACCCGGACAGCAAATCGACGACGTGCTCGCGCGCGTCATGCAAGCCGGCATCAAAACCCGCACCGACAAACACGGCAAGCCGTATCTCATCCATTACGCTAAATCCAGCTCCATTTACCTGAGTGACCCAGACGGCTATGAGATTGATGTTTCCATCCGGTTTGGGGGCGGGCTGGATGAGAAATAGCGTGCGAGAACCGTTGCTGTGACAGGCACAAAAATACGCCACACATCACCTCGCCCGCGTGGGCACAGCCAAGATAGCCTCGCTGCCCTGCAAAGCGTCTGCATAACTTTTGAGCGATAATTCCGCTCATCAAGTCTCGCCCACTCAACTGCCGCTGCACCACGCGTGGCATGCGACCAGCGCGGGAATTCACTGCAAGCAAACAAGGACCGCCTCATGGCACTAAACGAAGAACAAGCGCGCGCCTATATGCACAAGCTGCTGGGCTCGATGGTTCAGCAAAAAGGGTCGGATTTGTTTATTTCGGCGGATTTTCCGCCGAGCATGAAGGCGCACGGCTCGATGACGCCAATGGCGAGCCAGAAGCTTACCGGTGAAATCACTCGAACGCTGGCGCATTCGCTGATGAATGATTTGCAGCGGGCAGAGTTCGCCAAGGAAATGGAATGCAACTTCGCGATGTCCATTCCCGGTCTCGCACGCTTTCGCGTAAACGTGTTCGTGCAGCAGCGCTTTGTGGGCATGGTGATCCGCACGATTCCGGCCGAGATTCCCAATTTTGAAAAAATGGGTCTGCCACCGGTGCTCAAAGAAGTCATCATGAACAAGCGCGGACTGGTGCTGGTGGTGGGCGGCACGGGCTCGGGCAAATCGACGTCGCTGGCGGCGATGATCGATCATCGCAATAGCACCTCGGCTGGCCACATTATTACCGTAGAAGACCCGGTGGAATTTGTGCATACCTCAAAAATGTCGTTAATCACACACCGCGAGGTGGGCATCGACACGCACACCTGGCATCACGCGCTGAAAAACACGCTACGCCAAGCGCCGGACGTGATTCTCATTGGTGAAATCCGCGACGCAGAGACCATGGAGCACGCCATCGCCTTCGCCGAAACCGGGCACTTGTGCCTCGGCACGCTACACGCCAACAGCGCCAATCAAACCATTGAGCGGGTGATTAATTTTTTTCCCGAAGAGCGACGCAATCAGTTGCTCATGGATTTGTCAGCCAACCTGCGCTCCATCGTCGCGCAGCGCCTGGTGCGCACGGAGGATGGCAAAGGCCGCAAAGCCGCGATTGAAATCATGCTCAACACGCCCACCATCGCTGAGAAGATTTTCAAAGGCGAATTCGGCGACATCAAAGGCATTATGGCCAAATCGCGTGAGCTGGGCATGCGCACCTTTGACTCGGCTTTGTTTGATTTGTACGACGAAAATTTTATCGCTTACGAAGAAGCGATCCGCAATTCTGATTCTGCCAACGAGCTGCGGTTGAACATCAAACTCAAGAGCAAACGTGGTGAGCCGCTGTCCACGAACACCATGGGATTGAGCATGCAGCAAGACGAGCCGGCCAAAGCTGAGGAAGGCAAGGAAGAGAAGAAGTAGCCGCTACAGCGCGGATATGTTTTGATGCGAATCAATCATCGCGAGTAACTGTGCTGACAGCGTGAAATTGCCTTGCGTGCGCCTATCACGCGAACGATGCGGTTCGCTACGCTCACCGGCATGCTACGGGGACGCTGATGAATCGTTACCATCGCGTATCAAATAACGTTAGCATCTGATTCTATTGATGTTTTTGACCTACTGGCAGCAAAGCACACCAAGCGCACCCTTTACTTCCCTATTTCAGTCCCCACCTATAAGCCGAGAATGCAACCATGCAAACCGGCCCCACCGCCACCCTGCCCCGCGTAGACCTTGCCGTCACCGGCATGACCTGCGCCGCCTGCGCCGCGCGCATTGAAAAGGTATTGAACCGCTTGCCGGGGGTTACCGCGACGGTAAATTTCGCCAGCGAAACCGCGCGCGTGGCCTACTCGCCCGCCACCCCGCCCGATGCGCTGATCAAGGCCGTCGAAAAAGCCGGTTACGGCGCGCAGGTAAAAACCGCGCAGTCGCGTGACGATGAAAAGCGCCTGCATGCCGAGGCGTATCAGGCCGAATTTCGCCGCTTTGTGATGGCCGCGATGCTCACGCTGCCGTTTCTACTGCAAATGCCGGCGATGCTCGCTGGCAAGCACGACTGGCTGCCGCTGTGGCTGCAGTTTGCGTTGGCGACACCGGTGCAGTTTTGGATCGGCGGGCGGTTTTATGTGAGCGCCTGGCACGCATTGCGCGGCGGTGCGGCGAATATGGATGTGCTGGTGGCGTTGGGCACGTCTATGGCCTATGGCTACAGCGTGGCTGTAATGGCGCTGGGTCTGCCGCTGCACGGGTATTTTGAGGCCAGCGCCACGGTCATCACTTTGGTGCTGCTGGGCAAGCTGCTGGAAATGCGCGCGCGCGCCAAGGCCTCGTCGGCGATTGAGTCGCTGCTGCAACTGCAACCCAAAACCGCAACGGTGGAACGCGACGGGCAGCGCGTGGAGATTGCGCTGGCGGCGCTGCGTGCAGGCGATATTTTTGTGGTGCGGCCCGGCGACAGCGTTCCTGTCGATGGTGATGTGCTCGACGGCGAATCCAGCGTGGATGAAGCGCTGCTTACCGGCGAAAGTCTGCCCTCGGCTAAGCGCGCTGGCGCACGCGTGTACGCCGGCACGATAAATCAGCAAGGCCTGTTGCGCTGTCACGCTACCGGTGTCGGCGAGCAAACGGCGCTGGCCGCCATCGTGCGGCTGGTTGAAGACGCGCAAGGCTCCAAAGCACCCATACAGCGCTTGGCAGATGTCATCGCCGGCGTATTCGTCCCGATCGTTATGGTGATCGCGGTGGCGACGTTGCTGGGCTGGGGCTTGATCGGCGGCGACTACACGGCCGGCCTGATTAACGCGGTGGCGGTGTTGGTGATCGCGTGCCCGTGCGCGTTGGGCTTGGCTACGCCCACGGCCATCATGGTGGGCAGCGGCATCGGTGCGCGCTCCGGCATTTTGATCCGCAACGCAGCGGCGCTGGAAACCGCCGGTAAGCTCACCACGCTGGTGGTCGATAAAACCGGCACGCTCACCGAAGGCAAGCCGGTAGTGACCGATGTTGTGCCCGCCGCAGGCACCACGGCTAGCGCACTGCTCGCTATCGCCGCCGCGCTGGCGCATGGCTCGAAACATCCGCTGGCGCAGGCGGTCATCGTGCATGCCAAGTCACAACTAGTTGATTTTAAAGAGATATTTGAATTTCGCTCCATTTCTGGCAAAGGCTTGCACGGCATGCTCGATGGCGTGCCCGCCGTTCTCGGTTCGCCTGCCTACGCCGCCGAACTGGGCTTGGCGCTGCGAGAACAAAGCATCGCGCCACTGCAGCAATCCGGCAAAACGGTGATTTTCGTGGCACTGGCGGGGCGTGTGCTTGGCGTTATCGCCATTGCCGACAAGCTGCGCCCCACCACGGCGCGCGCCCTAAGTGAGCTGCTGACGCTGAAAGTCACGCCCATAATGCTAACCGGCGACAACGCGCTTACGGCTGCCGCCATCGCGCGCGACGCTGGCATTGCGCAGTGGCAGGCTAATTTGTTGCCGCAAGACAAGGCCGCGCAGGTGCAGGCATTGCAGACCAGCGGGCAGACCGTCGGCATGGTCGGGGATGGCGTCAATGATGCGCCCGCCTTGGCCGCTGCGGATGTGAGTTTTGCCATTGGCGCTGGCGCCGATGTGGCCATTCAGGCCGCTGACATCACGCTGATGCACAACGACCTGATGCGTGTGGCCGACGCCATACGCCTGTCACGCGCCACGCTCACTAAAATCCGGCAGAATCTCTTTTTTGCGTTTTTCTATAACGCACTGGGAATACCGCTGGCCGCTTTTGGGCTGCTCAACCCGGTGATTGCCGGTGCTGCCATGGCGCTGTCGTCGGTGTCGGTGGTCAGCAACGCGCTGTTGCTGCGGCGCTGGCGGCCATTGCCCTCAACTTAACAAGGAGCATCAGCATGGAAACCGTATTAATGAACATCAGCGGCATGACCTGCATGGGCTGCGTCGGCAGCGTCACCCGAGTGTTAAAGGCGACGCCGGGCGTAGCCGAGGCACAAGTGACGTTAACGCCGGGGCAGGCCCACGTGCAATACGACGCGGCGGTGACCGATGTGGCGCAACTCACAACAGCCGTGGAAGATGCCGGTTACGATGTGACGTAACTAATTGATTTTATTGAGTTTTTATTAATTCCAGATTTGCCACCACGAGCCGCTCTTGCGCCCGTCGCCGCGCAGGTATTTGCTGTCGGGGAAGTTTTTTTGCATCACGCGCTCGGCGTCGGCGCGCAAGTCTTTCATGCCCAGGGCGTCATACGCCTTGACCAGCAACAGCAGCCCTTCTTCGTTGGCCGGTGCCTGCGGATAGGTTTTCAGCGCAAATTGCGCGCGGTTGGCAGCGGCCACATAAGCGCCACGTGCCATATAGTAGCGCGCGACATGCACCTCGTTGGCGGCCAGTGTATTCACCAGATAGTTCATGCGCTCAATGGCGTCGGGCCGGTATTTGCTGTCGGGAAACTTGGCGGCCAACTCCTTGAACGCATCAAAGGCATCGCGTGAGGCCTTGGAATCGCGCTCGCTCATGTCTTGCCCGCTGACGAATCCCACGATGCCCAAGTCGTCGTTGAAATTCGCCACGCCCTTGAGGTAGTACAGATAATCGACATTCGGATGATTCGGGTAATTCTTGATAAAGCGTTCGGCGGCGGTAATCGCGCCAGCGGGATCTTTGTCTTTGTAGTAGGCGTAGGCCATTTCCAGTTGCGCCTGTTGCGCAAAACGGCCATAGGGATAACGGCCTTCGAGCTTTTGGTAATAACCCACGGCCTTTTCATACGAGCGGGAATCCAGCGCTGCGCGCGCCTCGGCGTAGAGCTTTTGCGCGCTCCAGCCCTTGGTTTCGTCGGTTTTATCGCCAAACGCACCACAGGCAGCGAGCAACCAGCCCGCGGAGAGCAGGGCGAATACCGTTAAAATACGCCGCAGCGGGCTTGCGGCTATTTGTGCAATTTGTCCCGTCTGTGCTGTCTGTGCTGTCTGTGCTGTCTGCGTCATTTGCATTGTTTGCATTGTTTGTGTCATCGGAATCCCATGGCCACCGCCAAAAAAGTCGTCGAAAATTATAACGTAAACGCGGTCGCAATAGACGCAGGTACGCCCCCTCTGCCCGTACCCGTCTCGGCCACGGTGCCGCCCGACTGTGCCGGTCAACGTTCTGACTACGCACTGGCGCAAATGTTTCCCGAGCATTCGCGCAGCCGCTTGTCGGCTTGGCTCAAGGCCGGGCGCATTACGCTGGACGGCACTTCCCCCGCCCCCAAAGACAAGGTATGGGGCGGCGAAAAGGTCGTGCTTCACGCCGAGGCTGATCCGCAAACCACGGCGTATCGCGCCGAAAATATTCCCATTAACGTGGTGTTTGAAGACGGGCATATTATCGTCATCAATAAGCCTGCCGGGCTGGTGGTACATCCTGGCAGCGGCAACTGGGACGGCACCCTGCTCAACGCGCTGCTGCAGCATGCGCCTGCGCTGGCACAGATACCGCGCGCCGGCATTGTGCACCGCTTGGATAAAGACACCAGCGGCCTGTTGGTCGTCGCCAAAACCCTGATTGCGCAAACGGCGCTGGTGCGCCAGTTGCAGGATCACAGCGTCACCCGCGAGTACGTCGCCGTAGTGCATGGCTTTTTGCCCATGGGCGGCATGGTCGATGCGCCCATAGGCCGTCACAAAACCCAGCGCACGCGCATGGCGGTGGCACCCAACGGTAAGCCAGCCATCACGCATTACGAACCGCTCGAACATTATCCACAAGCCACGCTGGTGCGCTGCCAGCTTGAGACCGGACGCACCCATCAAATACGCGTGCATCTCATGTCTATCGGCCATCCGCTGGTGGGCGACTCGGTGTATGGCGCGCATCGCAAAACCCCGGCGTTTGGCCGCCAAGCTTTGCACGCACAGAAACTTGCGCTCACGCATCCCTCGACGGGCCGCCGCCGCAGTTGGAATGCGCCGCTACCCGCCGATATGAAGCACCTCATTGCCGCGCTGGAGAACGCCGCATGAAGCACGACTGGATCATCCCTGCATGGCCCGCCCCGGCCAACGTCAAAGCCTTCATCACCACCCGCAGCGGCGGTGTCAGTGTCGCGCCGCGCGACTCACTGAATTTGGGCTACAAAGCCGGCGACGATCCGCAAGCGGTTGCGCAAAACCGCGCCATCGTCGAAGCCGCAATGCCGCAACCGCCGAAGTGGCTGGCGCAAATGCACGGCACACGCGTGGTGAACGCCGATGAAATCACTGACGTTCCCGCAGCGGATGCCAGCGTAGCGCACGCCAAAAGTACGGTGTGCGCCATCATGATTGCGGATTGCCTACCGGTGCTGTTTTCCAATCGAGCGGGCACGCGCGTGGCCGCCGCGCATGCCGGTTGGCGCGGGCTGTCCGGTGGCGTGCTGGCAAACACGGTAAAAGCCCTGTGCGAGGCTGGCGACACACCAGCGGATTTGATCGCTTACATCGGCCCCGGCATCGGCCCGGCGCATTTTGAGGTGGGTGCGGATGTCTACGCGGCGTTTGTCAGTCAGGATGCCGCTGCACAATCGGCATTCACCCCGCACGCACCGGGCAAATGGCTAGCGGACCTCGTCGCCTTGGCGCGGCGCGCACTCACGCGCGTGGGTGTGACGCAGGTCTACGGCGGCGGGATGTGTACTTACGCTAACCCGCAGCGGTTTTTTTCCTACCGCCGTGACAAAATCACCGGACGCATGGCGGCGTTCATCTGGCGCGAATGATCGGCGCTGCATCGATAGAGTCAGTCAACTTTCGCACCAGACAGTTTGACCACCTTCGCCCATTTCGCGATGTCGTTACGCATCACCGCAGCAAAGGCCTCGGGCGTGCCGCCGACAGCATCCCCGCCATCGAGCAAAATACGTTGCTTTAGCTCGTCGCTGCGCAGGCTTTTAACCATTTCGGCATTGAGGCGCATCACAATGTCGCGTGACGTGCCCGCAGGCGCGAGCATGCCGTACCAGGCTGTAGCCTCGTAACCCGGCAACCCTGATTCGGCTATTGTCGGCACATCCGGCGCTGCCGCCGAACGCACGACGGTGGTCACACCCAAGGCGCGAGCCTTGCTTTTTACAGACTGACATTGACGGCGTGCGAGCCCGCATTCGCCATGGTCAACGTATAGCCGTCTGGCGGCGACTTTGCGGCGATTTCAGCGCCGATGATGCCGTTGGCGCCGGGCCGGTTGTCGACAATCACCGGTTGGCCCAACGCCTCGGTCAACTTCTGGCCGATGGCGCGCGCCATGATGTCCGGCCCACCGCCTGGCGTGGAACCGACGATGATGCGAATGGGCTTCGACGGATAGCCTTGTTGCGCAAGGGCGCACGACGCAGTCAGCCCCATGGCCACGATAGCGAACCTGATGAACATTTTTGCAGTTAGGCGTTCACAATGCCACGAATGCTGCGGTATGATACGAACACTATAACAAGAGGAGTAAGTCATGGGCTTCTACATATTTTATGCGGTTGCGATCATTATCCTGATACTCCATTTCACCGGTTGGTTAAAGCGCAATAATCTGGAGTGGATCGTGCTGGTGCTGGCCGTGGCCACATTCCCGGCGGTGATTTTCCTCAAGTAGCGCTGTCCCGCCGTTTTGTTGTCTTTGTCACGGACGCTACTTGATCAACAAACTTGCCCCGCTGAATAACAGCATCGCCGCCAGAATATTATTAAACGCCGCCGGACTAACGCGGGCGTTGATTTTTTCACCCGTCCAGGTTCCCAGCAGCATGAAGGGCAGCATCACCGCCACCAGCCCCAGCGTGCCCTGCGTGTAGTAGCCTGCCAGCGTGTAGCCCCCGACACGCGCAATCATTTCCAGAAACCACAGCACGGCCAACGTCGAACGAAACTCGATCTTGCTAACGCCGCGCCCGTGCATGTAAATCACCACCAGCGTGCCGCCGCCGCCGCCGAACATGCTATCGATAAAAGCGCCAAAAAATCCCAACGGCGCGGCCCATTTTTCGGATAACTTCGGCGGCTTCATACCCACCCATTGGCTGATCAGCATATAGGCGGCGTACGCCAGCAAAAATCCGCCCAAGAGCTTTAACAGCAAACGATTATCCAGCGCCGTAAACAGATACAGCCCCCCCGCCACACCGGCGAGGGTGGGCAGCAGCAAACGCTTGAATTCGTCCCACCGCACTTCGCGCCAGTCGCGAATGGTGAGCACAATGAACAACATGCACACAATCAGCGCGGTGGTGGGCACCACAACGGTCATCGGCAACACAAACGCCAACAACGGCGTGGCCACCAGCCCGGCGCCAAAGCCCGACATCCCGCGCACCACATAAGCACCGAATATCACACCGGCGACCCACGCCAACTGCGCCATGGAAAAGGTATCGAGCATGCCAGCGGGGTTCATCTCAGCATGAGCAGCATGCCGCTGCCCAGCATGACGCAACCCACCACGCGGGAAAATGTTTGCTGATCAAAACGCCGCGCGAGACGCCCGCCCAGTTGAGCGGCGATAAACGCCAGCGGCAGTGCCACCGCCAGTAGCATGAGCACTTTTTGCGTAATCAGGCCAGCGACCAGCAGCCCGATCAGCCGGGTCGTGCCCATGGTCATCATCAACATATTCATAGTGGCGCGAAACGTGTCTTTGTCGATGTTCAGGGAATTCAAATACATCACAAATACCGGCCCTACCCCACCGCCAAACACCGAACCGATAACCCCCGCAGCCAAACTCACCAGCGCCGCCACCGGGGTCAGCCAGCGGCGCGGTATCGCTGGAGATTTTCCTTTAAAAACAATCATATAGATCGAATACACCACGACGAACACACCGAAGGCGCGACTCAACGGCCGGGCATCGATATTCGCCAGAAAAAATATTCCGACGATAATGCCGAGTATCGCAAATGGCACAATGCGCAGAATTTCACGCCACGCCACACGGCGCCAATCTCCCACGCCTTGGGCGATGGACGTCACGGTGTTCATGCCAGCAATCAACGGCACCACCACTTGCAGCGGTGCCAGCAGGGCCAGCATGGGCGCTGCCACTACGCCGCCGCCGAAACCCGCACCGCCCCGCACACAAAACGCCAAGGTCACTGCCGCGCAAAAAAACGCCCACTGTGGGCCGGTGAAATCAGCCATGAACACTTGCCGTACGCCGCCGTGCGCTGGCGAGACTCAGGCACAGAAACCCGAATCCGGCGAGCGCGAACACTGTGAGCAAGCCGTAGGTCATGGCGTAGCTGCCGTTGATCCGATAAGCCAGCGCAAACAACGCAGGGCCGGTCAAAATGCCAGCGAAATTCCACACCATCGCGCCGCTGGTGGCGACACTGACTTTGCCTTGTGGGCTGAGTCGCGCCACTTCCGCCAGAAAGAGTCCGTTCCAGCCAATGGCCGACGCGCCAAACACCAAAAAGAGCGCGGCCATCAATCCGCGCGGCCACTGTGGCGTAACAAAAGCCATTACCACGCAGCACACCACTATGACGCCACTTAACGTCAGCAACATGCGCAAGCAGTGGCCGGTGCGATCGGCGATCCAGCCCCACAGGATGCGCCCGGTAACCCCCGCACCCTGCGCCACCGACAGCATGACGCCCGCCGCAACCAAGCCATAGCCGGCCTCTTGCACCAGCATCGTCACCGCAAACGAACTCAAGCAAAGCTGCACGCCCGACATGAACAGCGAAGCCATCGACAGCCACCGCAGCTCGGCCACTCGCCACAGTAACCGCATGCCTTCGCGCGCCTGCTGCCGCACGCCGCCGGTTTGCGCGCCAC
The DNA here is from genome assembly GCA_043743335.1 of Burkholderiales bacterium. GTDB lineage: Bacteria > Pseudomonadota > Gammaproteobacteria > Burkholderiales > SG8-41 > UBA5216. Next base: position 40,683 of record JAYTWR010000074.1, on the reverse strand, counting down.
GATCGTCGTCCCACGTCGCGCGCACCGCTTGCAACGCGGCGATCATCAGCACTGCAAATCCGATCACCAGCACAATGGCCCATTTCCAGCCGTGGATTAGCGTCACTGTCGGTGCAACCAGCGCGACGATCATCCAGCCCGCTGGCACGCAGGTTTGCTTGATCGAAAACAACAAATTGCGATGCTGTGGCGGGCTAAAGCGGAACAACACGTGGGCACCCGCAGGTGTCATCACGCTCATGGCCGCACCGAGCAAGACGGAGGCCGCCATCAGCGCCGCCAAGCCCGACACCAAGGCCAGCGCCAACGCCACTACGCTCAGCAATAAACCGGCCTGAATCGCGCGGCACGCGCCGTGGCGCGTCACCATCCAAGTCAGAAACGGCGAGGACAGCGCGGCCGCACCGTAGATTAAACTCATCTGAAAGCCAATCAGCGACGGCTCGACACCCATGTCAACCGCCAGCTTGGGGGCGATGACCGGGAAAATGGCGATGCCCATCACAGTGGCGATTTGCGCCAGCGTGGTCAGTGCGACCACCGACACTACGGTAGCGGTCGCGGACGGAATAGCAGGCGTCACGTCAGCTACGGCGCGCAGAGATAATCCGCGCAGCTATACGACAGCACACGCCGTACCGGCGTTGACACGGCGTGCAGGATCAACTTTCGTCGCTGCTGTTTTTGGTGGCCGTAGAGCAACATCAGTTGTCCGACAAAGGCACTATCCACGTACGTGACATCGGCGAGTTCAAGGCAAACATCCTTACCGGCTTGTGCGGCGTCGGTAAAAGCCGCACGCAGCGGGGCGATATTCGCCCCAGTCCACGCCCCACGCAAGCATAGGCTGACTTGTGTGTCGCTTATAGTCGCCTTAATCGAAAAATTATCTAAGTAATTGATTTTATTGATATTTTTATGAACATACCAAGCATAAGGTAGCACCTTGGCGAACAGCAGTGCGCACAGCGCCATGCCGTCCGCGCCGTAACGGCGCCATAGGGCCGGCTCTTCTTTGATGCGCCACAGCCATTCCAGCCCGATGCGTTGCATCCACAGCGGCGCGCGATTCACGCTACCGGCGACGAAGTTCACCACGGCACCAAGATGACTGATCACCGGCACGTTGATGCGCGCGCGGTTCCGTTCAATCCACGCCTGCCCCTTCTTCGCACCGAGTGCGACCACCAAAAAATCGGCCTTGCTGGCGTTGATGCGTTCGATGACAGCCTCACTGCTGATATCGTCTAACGAACCAAAACCCGGCGACTCAAATCCGGCGCAAGTCATACCGCGCTTTTCCTGATTCAGTTGCCGACAGGCCAACTCGGCCACGCCATCCGGTCCGCCAAAAAAATACACCGATATCGGCGGCACCGACGCCGTGCGCAGGCGCTCGAACAACGTGGAGCCGGCAACCCGCTCACGAATGGGAACGTGCAGTATGCGGGCTATCCAAACCAGCGGCATACCGTCGGCAACGCTTAGGTCACTGTTGATCACGGAGTTTCGAAAACCCTCATCCGTGAGGCACCCGATGGCGAAATTCAGATTCGGCGTCGTCAGAAAGCACGATTGGCGTGCCGCAGTGGCGGCGCGCACCTGTCGCACCGCGCCCGCCATATCGATCACGTCAAACGGTAACCCTAAGAGACAATGAATGTTTCGTGAAAAATCAACAAACTTCTGATCCACTATAGCCTGCCTCGAATCGGTGTGCGACTTGCTTGGTGTTTGGGTAAGGCGCAATTCTAATGTGCTGACCACGTGCCCGGCACCCTGAATTAGCGAGATGGCAACGCACGCTTGGCAATGCGGATTGGCCGCGCACTGAAAACCGCACTGAAAACACGGGTTAAGTCATGATTTATAGGATAATACCGCTAAGCGCGCATCTCATCCCCCAGCCATGCACTACCTTATATCAGTACGGACTACGCTTAAAACTGTGATTGTCCATCGTAGCACGCAAGCAATGCTTCGACGCTTTGCCCCCACTATCCGCTAAAAATTAACTAACGATGCCGCTGAAGTCATTAGCTCGAACCGTCACGGGCAAAGCAATACAGTGGTGCGGAATCGGCAAGCTGTACGAAGCAGTGGCTCGGCCTGATGGTGCCATTATTTTGATGTATCACAGTGTGGCGTCCGATGAAGTTGCGCCTGCCTTGAACCTGCGCACTCGGATCTCGCCCGCGCTGTTTGCTTCACAAATGGAATACCTCAGCAAACACCGTAAGGTGATATCGTTGAGTCAATTAGTGGATCAGATCAAATCGGGCGCATCACCGACTGCGGGCACAGTGTGCATCACATTCGACGACGGCTATCTCGACAATCTGACCATCGCCGCGCCGATACTCGCTGAGTACGGGCTGCCGGCCACCCTGTATCTTGCAACAGGCTATGTAGAACGCAGCGAATCCCAGTGGGTAGATCGCCTTCACTGGCTAATAACGCAGCGCACCCGCGACGCATTGCAAATTGAAGGGTTGAACAACGGCAAGACCGTGCTTGCTGCAAGCCATGCGTTCGCTACCGCTATGGAGCAACTACACCACCGATTGCTTGAGGCCTCTGCCGAAGAACGTAAGGCTTTGCTCGACGAGATGGAGATTCAACTAAAGCCTGAGGGCAAGCCGCCAAGACTCACGCTGAACTGGGATGAGGTGCGTGATCTGTGCCGCCGATACCCTCAATTCGAGATTGGCGGGCATACCCGGGAACACGTTGACCTGCAAAAATATACGGGTGCGACAGCGCATGCAGAAATCGGCGGGTGCGCAGAAGACATCCGGCGTGAGCTGAGTCAGCAACCTCAGCATTTCTCGTTTCCTTATGGACGTTGGTGTACTGACACACGCCAGGATGTCATCGCATCAGGCTGGCAATCTGCTGTGGGCGTCAATACGCCACTGCGCGTGGGCGGCGAATCCGATCGGTATGCCATACCGCGGATAGAAGCGCCGCAGTCCATGAGTGATTTACAGTTCAAGACCAGCGGCGCGTATCCGGGTGTATTTACCGCACTCGGATTGCAGTGAACCTGCGAACCAGTGAACCAGTAAACCAGTTAACGCATGGCACCGGCCTCACAAAAACCTGTTACAGCCATTGTTGTAACGTATCAATCCGCGCGAACCATCGGTCGCATGCTGGCCGGCGCGCGACGCTGCTACGATGCCGACCTGCTCGATGTGATTGTGGTTGACAACGGTAGCACCGACGCCACGTGTAAACTCGTTGAGGCGCAAGCGGATTGGGCCAGCCTAATCCAGACCGGGAAAAACAATGGTTTTGGTCGAGGCAACAACATCGGGTTTGCGCAAGTAACCAGCGCGTACACGATATTCATCAACCCGGATGCCGTCGTGGAACCCGATGCAATCCGAACCATGCTCCGCTTTATCGAGCAACACCCAACCGTTGGAATTGTCGGCCCCGCCATTATTGAAGAGAGTAGCGGCCAGGGCGAAAATGCAAGTTTTCAGTTTACCGGGCAACGCCCGACACCGGGATCAATATTGTGGGGGGCAATGCCGTTAGTCGGTCGTTCAGCAGCGTCATGGCCTATCGAGCCCGGCTCTGCACCCGTGCGTACCGGCTGGGTCTGCGGTGCGGTATTCATGATACGCACCGAGCTGCTGAAGCGGTTGCACGGATTTGACCCCCGCTACTTCCTCTATTGGGAAGAGACCGATGTTTGCAAGCGCGCTGACGATATCAACTTTGGAACATGGGCTGTCGGTGCGGCGCTCGCGCATCACGTGGGGGGGGAAAGCTCCTCGACCGACAACACCCGTATTGGCGGTTGTATCGCAAAGCACTATTACCAGAGTCGCTATTACTATATGGTGAAGCACTACGGCACAGGCGTGGCCGTGGTGTCGGAGATGGGCGAGTTTGTGTTGCTTTGCCTGCGAGGCTTAGCCGATTTCATACGCGGGCGTGGTTTTTCCCGGCTCATTCCCCGACTGCAGACGCCGCTGTTTAGTAAGCCAGAGTCAGCCGAATGAGTTTGCGCTATCGTGTTGTTTCGATTCACGAAATCGATACCACTTTGGTCGAGGCTTGGCGTCAAATTCAGGCCACAAACCCCCGCTATGCCAGCCCCTATTTTTGCCCGGCATTTACGCAACGGGTTGGCGAGGTGCGCAACGACGCTCGCCTGGTTGTGATCGAACACAACAACCGGATTGCCGGGTTTTTCCCGTTTCAACGATCCTTGCTGGGTATGGGCAAGCCCATCGGTGGCCCGTTCTCCGACTACCATGGCGTTGTCGCCTTGCCGGATACGCCATGGGACACGGCATCGCTGCTGCGCGCCGCGAATCTCTCGGTGTGGAGCTTCAATCATCTGGTTGATGATTCGCAGAAGTTTGATACCTGCATTGAAACACGAACCACCTCGCCGCAAATCGGTTTGGAAGACGGCTACAAAAATTACGTTGCCGGGCGGCGTGCAGCAGGATCGGATTACATCCCGAAAACCGAAGGCCTCGCACGTAAATTGGGACGGGAGTTTGGCGCGCTGCAATTTACGCTGCATGAGCCGGGACCTGAAGCGTTAGCGCAGCTCATACGCTGGAAAGGTGAACAATATCGCGAATCGAAGCTGATGAACCTGTTCGAGACGCCTTGGACGGGCAAATTACTGGAACGAATAGCGGCAACGCAGACGGCGGATTTCGCGGGCGTATGTTCCGTACTGCGCGCGGGTGAGCGTGTCGTAGCCATCCACATGGGCATGCGTTCAGCCAACGTGATGCACTACTGGTTTCCGGCCTACGATCCGGAATTTGCCAAATTCTCTACCGGTATTATTTTGCTGCTGCGTATGGCGGAAGCACTGGCTGAGTCAGGCGTACACACCATTGATCTTGGTGAGGGTAAATCGGCGTACAAAGAACGACTGATGACACGGGAAGCGCCTTTGCTGCGTGGGGCTGTCGAACTGCCTTCCCTGCTTACCAGCGCGCGCCGGCTTCAACGCACGGCGGAACGTTATGTAGCGCAAGGTAGCGTGCCGCGGTTTTTTAGTTTGCCGCTTAGTTTGCCGCTTAGGGCAATCAGGCGCATTGAACGAACCACGAAATTTCGCTGACCGGCTAGCGTGGCAGCAGCCTTAAGTTTGCACCGATCTCGAAATGATGCGTGCCGGAACGCCCACCGCCGTACAGTTTGCTGGGACGTCTTCCAAAACCACCGCATTAGCGCCGATCCTCGCGTTGTCGCCGATGCGTATTGCGCCCAGCACCTTGGCCCCTGCGCCGATGTAGACCCCATTGCCGACAATCGGTGCCCCATTCATAGCCAGTTGCCCCAATGTCACTTGCTGCATAATCATGCAACTCGATCCCACTTGCGTATCCCGGTGAATGATGACCCCAGTGGGATGTGGCAATTTCAGGTCGGCACTGATTTTGGCGTCTCGATGGATATCCGAAGCAGTGACCGTACTCCAAAACCGGTAGCGAAGGGAGGAGAATTGCTTGCAAAACCCATTGAATAGTCCGCCACCGTGCGCTGCTTTTTGATAAGCCACTATGCTCTTAACCAGCGATGTACCGTATTCGGATGCAAAAAGCATTACGTTAGCCTCCACCAGCGCATCTTGCCTGTTCGCAGGATACGCAAACTCATATTAACCGATTCCAGCGCCGTGTTCCTTTTGCATTGAGGCAATAGCCTTTTGCTTGCCAAACAACAGCGCGCGCATCTGATAACTGCGCAAGTGCTTGCGAAATTCGAGATTTTCGTAGCGCGGTTTGCCCTGCAGCGCGCTGGAAATCCACCCCCACATCATTGCCGTACTGCCCAGTAAATACGGCTTTTCGTTGATGCGACTAACCGCGCTGGCCAGCATGTAAATGAATCCGGTGCCCATGAAATACTGGCCGTAGCCGTGGCGTTGGCGGCCCGTATAAATGCTCTGCTGGCTGCTGCCCATGGGGCGCAAGTGAATGAAGCGCAAATCCGCATCGTCCCAGCTACAGGCAATCCAGCCGTGCATGCGGCAGCAATGACAATCAATGCCGTCCCACATGACTTCACGCACGAAGCCACCGATTTTTTTGAAGCTGGATACTTTGTAAAACTTGGTCATGCCCAGCGACGTTTCGTCGCCATGGCGTTCATACAGCAGCTCGCCATCGCGTTCGATATAGGCTTTGCCGCTGCAGGTGGCAATCAGCGGATCAGCCGCCATGCGCTGCATCAACAGTTCAAAGTAACGCGGCGGCAAACGCAAGTCGAGATCGAGCTTGCACAAATAGTCAAAGGCGTCGGAATTGACGGATTCATATCCCGCATAAAAGGCCTCGATCACCCCAGGGCCAACGGCGCGGCGACCACGATCCTTGCGCGTGACCACGGTGATCCAGTCGTGCTTCGCGGCATACTCGGCAAGAATCGCTGGTGTGGCGTCAGTCGAACCATCGTCAACGATGACCCACTTGGCCGGCTGGACCGACTGCGCGACCACCGTGTCCAGCGTTTGGCGCATGTAGTCGGCTTCATCGCGGCACGGTGAGATTAGGAGGTAACGATTACCCATTTTATAAATTTATCAATAAAATCAATTAGTTACAATAATTCTCGCTTACGCTTTCAGCGAATTCAAAATCAGCGCTTCAAGCTTTTTAGCTTCCGTGGTTTGGTCATGGCGCTCGCTCACGCTGGCACGCCCGGCACGGCCCATGGCAGCCAACTTGTCTGGCGGCGTGGCAAAAAGCTCGCGCATCGCCTGCGCCAGTGCATCGACTGAGCCTGCCGGAATCAGCCAACCCGAAACGCCGTGCTCGACCAACTCGGGAATGCCCGCGATGGTGGTTGAAATGACCGGTCGCTCCAAGGCCAAGGCTTCCATCAACACCACCGGCAAGCCCTCGGCGAAGCTCGGTAGCACCATGGCGCAGCTTTTCAGAATTGCTTCACGCACTTTGTCGGCGGACATCCAACCGGTGACGTTTACCCTGGTGTGAATACCGAGAGACTTGGCGCGTGCTTCCACCTCACCGCGCAGCGGCCCATCACCGACGATAACCACCTCAAAATCGGGGATGTCCTGTAGGCGCGAGACCGCCTCAATCAAGATCAAATGGCCTTTTTCGCGCGCCAGCCGGCCCACACACACTAATCGGCGGCCTGCGGGGGCCTCTTTTGCCACCCAAGCATCTAGGCGCACACCGCAATGCACCACATGAATCTTCGGCCAATCCGCCACAGCGGTCCAGCGGTAGAGTTGGCTGCGCCCGTATTCGCTCACGGCCACGGCAAACCGGCTGTGGTTAATTTTGCTGTCGAGCGACAACTGCGTGGGCCGATCAAACTCACCGGGGCCATGTATTGTCAGGCTGTACGGTACGCCACTCATACGGGAAGCCAGCATGGCCACGAACGCGCAGCCCTGCCCGTTATGGTCATGCAGATGTTCGACGCGTTTTTTGATTAACTGGCGCGAGAGATAGCAAGCCTCCAGAAAATAGGCGATCGGCCACAACCGCCCTTTGATGCCGGGCATTCCATAGCGGAAAGTCATGGCCAAGGCCGCCAACACACTGCCCGGCGAACGCAGAAACTCTAGAACAACATGCTGCACCAGCACTGGCACGCCGTGGTTCAGAATGTAATCCGTCTGCCGGTACTCATCGATGATTTCCTGACTGACTAACTCGGACTCTGTGGGCTTGCGTATGGAAAACGTATGCACTGTGTGGCCGAAGCTGCGTAGCTGTAAAACCTCGGCGCGTATGAAGGAGTCACTGGCCCGCGCGTACAAGCTGTTTACATAGGCAATGGTCGTCATGTCACATCGCTGCCGGATTCAAATAGCGGTCGGCTGGTCCAGCTTAGCGCGGCTTTGGCGCGCGCATGGTTGTACTCAAAAGGGCGAAAGCGGGCGCGATACACGCGCGGTTTAAGCAATCCGGGCAATCTGCGTCTCACAGCCTTCGGTAATATGGCGGTAACTACTTGAAATAAAAGCACAATCATGAGGCCCGCATTATAGGGGAAAACCACTCGCACGGTATGCGGCGTTGTGCGCAACAGTCGGCCTGCGTAACGCCACGCCGAGATGCGCTCGTCATCGACAATGTTGAATGTGCCTGCGGCTCTTAGTTCTGCCGCCTGCGCAAATGCCGCAGCGCAATTTTCAACGTGGGTGAGCCGCAATCGGGCAGATGGTGCGACCACAAAAAATAACCTGCCCACCTTCATGCCGGCGCTCGCCGCCGGACTTGCGCCGGGGCCATAGATCAATCCGGGACGCAGCACCGACAGCGTCCAACCGTGTTCATTGGCCATGTGGCGAACCAAGCGCTCTTGGGCCACTTTGGCGGCCGTATAACCATCCCGGGCGGCGGGATCGGGTTCTAGGCTGCTGTCTTCGCTCAGGCAGCGTTCCGCCGTACTAAAGTCATACACCGCAAAGCTGCCGGCCAGAACCACGTGCGGCCTGACGCCCGATCGCTGCATGGCTTGCAGCAAGCGCCGAGTGCTATCAACCGTGCCGGTCATTTGCTCTTCGGAAGTGCCGCGAACGGTTGCCGCGAGATGAATTAAGACATCCACGTCCGAGAACAGCGCTTCAAGCCCCTCAGCGACGCGCAAGTCGCCCTGAATAATCTGCACCTGATCTTGCCACTCGGCGGAGGGCGGCAAGCGCCCCGAGCGAACCAACGCGCGTACGGCAAAACCACGTTTGAGCAGATCACGAACGACCCATCCGCCCAAGAAGCCGCCTGCACCTGTTACCAATACCCTCATTTGTCTTTGTCCTTGGACTAAACGGCCCTGTAGTCAGTAACGTGTAAGCTAAATTACGTATATGATAGACGGCCATTGTCAAATTTTTTTGCACAGACTCTGCTGCGTGAAAAGCCTATCAAAATTCTACCTGTATCATGATGCATCCCATCGTCCGAAACTGTATTTTATGCGTTTAAAACAGGGATTTAAAATCCTTGATGCACTTGCGCCGGTAACGCCATCGCAGCGAGCCAATATAAAGTGGCTGCTCGGTACCGTCGGCCAGTGGGCGCGCAAGGCGCAATTCTGGCAATGGACAGCCGCCGAGGTCCGGCCCCTGAATTGCACACACCGGGTGTCCTACTTTGGTACGCGCAGCGGGCGCGGCATAGTTGAATTGCCGCTCAGCGGAAATGCTGCCGAATTGTTGAGCGATTGCGATTCGGTTATGGTCAGCGAGCTACCGTTGCCCGGAGCGCTGCGAATACCACGTTACATGCAGCTTAACATCCCCTTACACCAATCGCTGGATGCCCTGCTTGAAGGATACGGCGACAAGCTGCGGCGAGTCGTCAGGCAACAACTGATTAAAGCAAAAGTGGTGCGTGCTGAAGACCAGCAACAAATCACGTTTGCCGACGACAACATGCTGAAGCCCTACGCCAGCTCGCGCTATGGGCCGTCCGCACATCAATTATCCACGGCACTTATTGCAGAAATCACCGGTGGTGCCAAAGGCGGATTGGACATACTCTATTCAAACGATGAGCCGGTGGCCTGTCATCTGGGCGTCACGCAGATACGCAAGGACCAACGTTACTGGATTGCGGTGCGCTTTGGCTATCGCGAGGTTGTATTCAACGCCCCGAAGCGGCTACATGAAATTAATTCGGTCAATGTGTTTCTCGCGACAAAATACGCGAAAGAAAATGGCTTTGATTTCTACGGCCTGGGCAACTGCCTTGCCCACCCCGACGACGGATTGCTGCACTGGAAACGACGCCGCGGCGGCCTGCTTGATGCGACGCAGTGCCATGAATGGTTCTATGTTCGGCTTCCGAAAATTCAAGCCTGCGCATTTCTGTGGAGCACACCGCTGTTTTCGGCACAGCGGGGCGGCAAGAATCTTGAGTTGCATATCGGCATCCCCAAAGGCAGTGACGATACGGCGGTACTCCATCGATATCGCGAAATGAGTTTTAGCGGTCGATGCAACGTGGTCGTCCATCACGAAGATACCCTGTCAACTGCATTAGTCAGTGCATTAGGCGCATTGCTCACAGGCGCTTGGCCGACACCGCAGATGAAATTGCAGCACCACGAGCGGTAGTTGCGCCCCGCAGCAGCACGCGCGCCGCCCTTGTGCGTGACTGCGACGCTTTATATAATTCGCATGGCGCTGTATGGGAAACCACCGGCTACCCGGCATCTGTCGGCCTTAGCTTCCAAGGCACATTAGACAATCCTCAACTGCTCCACGGAGTAGTGCAGCCTTCGCGCTGCAACCGTCGTAACTGCTGGCTCATTACGGAATATTTGAATGCGTATTGCTATCGTCGGCTGCGGGTACGTTGCGAACTTCTACCTGAGAACATTGACGCTTTATCCCGAGATAGAGTTATTGGGCGTCATGGATCGCGACAGTGACTTGGCCGCCAAGTTTGCCCAACACTTTGGTGTCGCTCACCAATATCGAGCACTGGAAGATGTGTTGAGCGATTCGCGCGTTGAGTTGGTTGTCAATCTGACGAACCCGCGTAGCCACTATGCCGTGTCCAAGGCGTGCCTCGAAGCCGGCAAGCACGTCTACTCGGAAAAGCCGCTCGCCATGTCGTTTGATGACGCCAAAGACTTGGTTGAGTTGGCGGAACGCAATGGGTTGCTGATCTCGTCAGCCCCGTCGCGCGTACTGGCAGAAACCGCCCAAACCCTGTGGAAAGCGCTACGCGAAAACGCCATCGGCACACCCTATCTGACGTATGCAGAAATGGATGACGGGCTGGTTCATCAGATGCCCTATCAAAAGTGGGTCAACGAACTCGGTACCGCATGGCCGTACAAAGACGAATTTGAGACCGGTTGTACCCTAGAACACGGTGGCTATGTGCTAACGCTGCTCACGGCGTTTTTTGGGCCGGTTGAGTCCGTGGCCGCGATGGCGTCGGTGCGTATCCCCGACAAAATACCCCATATTCCCATTGAGCCCAATGCGCCGGACTTCTCAGTCGCGTGCCTGCGATTTACGTCGGGGCATATGGCGCGGGTGACCTGCAGCATCATTGCCCCGCCGGATCATTCGATTAGAATTTTTGGCAGCCAAGGCACCTTGTATACGCACGATATCTGGGAACCGCGGGCAAACGTGTATATCAAGCGTTCAATCAAAATAAGGCAGCGCTCTGTGACGCTTCCATGGGGAAAGAAATTTCCCATGGTGGGGCCTGAAGCATCCTTAGCCCGTGCACAGGTGAGCCGCCTTAAAAACAAGAAGGTGGATTTCTGCCTTGGTATTGTCGAAATGATTCAGGCCATTCGGGACAAGCGCCCCTGCCGCTTGTCGCCGCGCTATTGTCTGCACCACGACGAAATCGTGCTGGCCATGCACCATGCCAGCGAATCCGGCTCGGTGTATCGGATGACTACGACGTTTGAGCCGATGGCTCCAATGCCTTGGGCAAAAGCGTAGCGTCGGCAAATGCCGACACCACGGTTCAGTGGATAACAGCCCCTAAATCTCTGGCGGCGGGCTGCTTCACTCTAAAGAAATCAGACCATACCGGCACCGTTATTCCCTGTGCACATGGGTAGATAAGCGGACCTGCGCAGCTTGGTTTCCAATCGGTAATCAAGACCGGCGGCGTAGCCGCGAAGCCAGGTGTAACCAACAACTGTGCATTGGAAGTGTTATTCGATTGAGTTAGTCCACCGACGGTGTTATCCCGAACTGTGGCTGGCGGACCAACCGTTGCATTGGGCGCAAATGCAAGATTATTGATCACCCTAGATCCGGTTACACCCACAGCAAAGTCTGCCCCGGCAAAGCCCTGCGGAGAATTGCTGAAAAATGTATTGTGATAAAGGTGCACATTTGACGAGGCTGGCGCTGTAGCAACACCTTGGATAGCCATGCATACGTGAAATGCTCCCCCTGTCATGTCACAAATTTCATTGCGTATGGTGACATCGGCCGCTTGAACGATGAGTGCAAATTGTGATCCCACCCCAGCAAGATACAGATTCCTCTCGGAGATGAAATCGCGTAATCGCTCATCCTGAGCAGGATTTGACGGAGCGTACTGAACCGATATTGGATTGCCAAGTCCCACAAATTTGTTATCCGAAACAATAACTTTTTCAGTAAATGAGCCATTGGGAAGCAACGATTGAAAATTGCCCCCTGGACAACTCGCAACAAAACACGCCCCGCGTATTGTCAGCACGTGTTTGGTCGGTTCCGTCTGACTCAATGTATTGTTACTGAATACGCCCCGTCCCACGTATTGCAAGCGCACCACGTGCTCTGCCAAGGTACTGTCATCGCCCAGATTGCCTAGAATCGAAAGCCGGGTGGCACCGATAAACATGCCGACATTGCCTCCACCACCTACCACTCGCTGGACGACTGAATCCACGATGGCCAGTTGATCCGACAGGCGATGGCCGGACGTACTGGGTGTGGCATTGTAAAACTGCAGTGTGCTGGGAGAAAATGAAATCCCCGTGCCAATATCGTGGGTATTAAGCCGAAGCAAAGTTAGTTGGTCGAACCCACCGTCGCTATTGACGCCAGTGACCATTGCATTTGATTGGCCATCCAATTCTGCATCCATGATTCGCCAATCTTTGATGTTCGGCGTCGAGTTGGAAGATATGATCAAAATGGTGTTTGGTGTAGGCAGTGCAACCGAAAGAAACTTGGGGCGCGCGCCGGTGCCAAATGCCCCAATAATTCCAGGACCATTAACCTTTAAGCTGGCGCCACCGGTCTGTGCCGTAAACGCCTCTCCTCTGCGAAACAGCAATCGCTTACCAGGCGCAGCAAAATTTTGCACGGCTGTCGTTAAATTCGATGTGGTGATTGCCGTGGTGCCGGGTATGGCACAAGTACCTGTCGGCGCGCCTGTGAAGGTTCCTGATGTGGAGAAACAGATGGTGTTTGCGCCCGCAAATATCACATCCGGATCCTGCACCGTCACTTGTATGCACGCATTTGTGACGGTATTTGCGCCATCAGTAACGGTTAGCGTCACGGTGTAAGCGCCCGGAGTCTCAAATACGTGAGCGGCCACAGGCCCTGTAGCCGCATTTTTGCTATTGACGCCCGGGCGATTGCCGTTGGCCCACGTAGCACCCCCCGCAGGATCGCCAAAATTCCATTGATACTCCAGCTCGTGAAACGGGCGCACCGTCGAAGTGGCCGTGGTGCCGACTGTGTCAAAAAATATCGCCAGTGGTGCGACGCCGGTGAAACGACTGGGGATATTATTAAGAGCGGCCGGAAGGGGAAGGGTTATCGCTGCCGTAGAACCTGTTGTGGAGCAGCCTGCCAGTATTCCGGCGGGTTTGCTAGTCCAAGAACTAGCGGTATCTGTTCCCGCAAATCCGCCCGCAACCAAAATTGTAAATCCTGATGGCGTTGCGCTTACTACGGTGAACGTTTTATTGTAAGCCGCGAATGTGCTGCCCGAAATGACAATGACGTCGCCGGCAGAAAAGGTATTCGCGGATGTCACCAACACGTTAGAACCCGAAGCCGAAAATGAACCGATGTTTCCTGACGCAGGTACTACAACTACGCCCGGCGTGGGCACGACGCCTCCAGTAGTGCCTCCCCCTCCCCCAGTCGTGGCACCTGCAGGTGCATTTGCCGCAACCAAGGCCGTGACCGTTTCTGACTTTGAGCCACACCCGGCCAATGAGCAAGCAGCAAAAGCGGTGCCGCACAGCACGATACAAACCAGCGCGCGCCGCAACACATCTATTCGAGTCGACATTGTTATCTCCGGAAAGGGCATGGGGAAAATATAAAATAAGTCAAATAAATCAAGTAGTTACAAACTAATTCAGTATCACTCTTGCAGGGATGCCTATCGCAGTGGCCCCCTCGGGAACATTAACCAGCACCACGGACATTGCGCCTATTTTACAGTTATTGCCAACGGTCACGTCGCCTAACACTTGGGCGTATGCGCCGAAATCTACGTTGTCGCCGATTAGCGGAACCGAGCTACCTTCAAAACGATTGCCGATCGTGACGCCCTGACGCAGTGTGCAGTTGGCCCCCATTCTCACTTGGGGGTGAATAAAAATGCAACCAAAATGCCATATGCGCAATCCGGGCCCAATCTGAACTGATTTGGGCAGGCTGATGCCTGTTAGCGTCTCGACGATTCGATAGGTCAGCCAATACACTTGGGTCAGTATTCGTTTGGTTGTTCCAGCGGGACGTCGATCTAACCTGCGACCGAATCGGTAAACGCCAATGGCCCAAATCGATTGCTCTTTGAGGAACGGTCGAGCGGGATACCGCGCCAAATCGGCCTGCCAATCCGGATCTCCCATCAAAGCGATACTCCCGCTCCTAACAACGTCAAAAGTATATCTGCGCTGATGCTCATCTGACTACCCCTTTGTGCTCAAGAAGCCGAGCTGCTCGACCATTAGCTCGATCACGCCAGTACATGAGTTGCCCGCTCATTTGCGGCCAGAACGAAATGACGGTAAAGCCAGCGTAGATCGCTGCGAGGGAAGCAGAGACTCCGTTGCGCCACGAAGCCCAAGCAATCCGGCACCAACGAACTACCCACACGCCCGTCGCGAGCACCACCGCTGCTACGCCGGAATGTGTACCGCCGATTAACCCGGCAATCAGGCACACGGCCCAAGTCAACATGAAAACAATACTCCACAATCTTGCTCGGCGTGTAATTTTTTTAAACCTTTCCAAGCCAAAGCGATTGGCCACGTCCAAGCCAGCATAGCCCGTTCGCACATGCCGCCGGTACCATTGGCCAAAGTGCATCATAGCAAGATCGTGCAGAGCCATGCCCCTGTCTAATCTGAAAAATTTCCACCCCAGACGGTTAAGGCGCTGACAGAGCTCAGGTTCTTCACCTGCTGAAATCGTTGGGTCAAAACCGTTCACGCTGTCGAATGATTCGCGACGAATGAGAAAAATACCCCCTACTGACTCTAACTCGCCAACCCCAGCCAAGTTCCATTCGAGATCCCCTATTCGATTGTAGACTGACATTTCGGGCGACTTTTCACGCAGCCAGCCCACGACGATTGCGGCACGGGTATTTTTTTCGAGAAAATTAACCGCATACTGAAGCCAATCGCAGGCCAGCTCGCAATCGCCATCCACAAACTGCACGAACCGAATTGCGGGGTCCACGGCTACCAAATGTTGATAGCCAGCGTTTCGCGCGCGCGCGGCGCAAAACGGGATTGACATATCGAGTTCGACAACTTCCGCGCCCATCTGGCGCGCCATTGCAACGGAAGCGTCGGTTGACCCTGAGTCCACGTATACCACTTTCACTGCCGGTCGAATCACGGATTCTAGACACCGCCGAAGGCGATCCCCTTCGTTACGACCGATGACCACGATTCCCGCACTAGCGATGTCGGCGCAAGCCATAACGTTAATCAAGCCCCGTATGCCCTTTCATCCTGCGAATTCGATCGTTTACAGAACCTAGGCAACGGGTTTAGTCGCTAAAAGTGCGAGGCCGGGGGTGAAGTAGCGAACCAATCTCGCCGGAATAAACCGCATGAGCAATCGAGTGCTGCGCGCCTCACCTTGGATAAAATCGGGATTGCGGCGCGCTTCGCGGATTGCGGCTGATTCTGTTGAAACATATTGAACCGGATAGCGCATTTCGGGTGTGGCCCAAAATGACGCTATTTCGCCAAAACCGGCTTTCCGTAGCATGGCTTTCAGCCCTACATAGGAATGAAGCATGCCAAAAGGCCTTGAATGGCCCTTTAATCGCAGTAAGAAACCTGACAACCACCGCGGCAGCGCGCTGCCAAATCGCAATCCGTAACAGTGCGGATCAGTTTTGGCAATTAACAGACGTAATGCGTATCGATTTTTCGTGGCAACATAAAAGGATCCGCCAGGTTTCAGCACACGAAAGCTTTCGCTGAGAAATCGCCGCTGAACATCGATTAACGCTTCGTCTAGGCAGCGCATTCCACACCACTCCAGAACAAGATTAACGACCACCAAGTCAAAGGTCTGATCGCCATACGGAAACCGGCAGTCATCTCCACCGGTCGCAAGGTGTACGTTGGTCATCCCTTCTTGCCGGCAACGCTCGTCCGTAAATTCGGTTTGACCGGCAACGACCTCTAGCCCATAAACCGATTTCGCGCGCTGAGCAATTCTCGCCGTGAACTGCCCAAGGCCGGGACCAATCTCCAGCACTGCACTCTGTTCGGTAATCGGGAGCAAATCTATAAATGAACCCCGCGTCGCATCGGACACGTAGCGAACTATCGTCGCATCATGACCATAAACTGTGCTGATAGCATTGCGCCAGCCCTCGGTTCTGGCCAATTGGTTGAGTCGATCCAATTCAGCGCGCGTGGCGTCGTCTTCGGCCGACCCGAAGCGAAGAAACTGTGGAATGCCCGCTTGAATCGGATATGCGGCATTGCCCATTTCCGCAATCAATTGGTCATTTTCACGGCGCAACGGTGATTTTGTGGCGGGACAAACGTAATTTGAACCCAACGTGCTATCAGCCTGCATGGAAATTGCCTTTCATAATGTCAGTTCAGGTTTTCTTCGAGAGTCGCAAAGCCGGACTCCGCCATACGAACATAGGCGTCAACGGGAAAATGCTCAATATGCATGGCGATGTGACCCAGTGCAGCCAAAAGATAAGACATGGCGTCTTCTAACGTGCACTCAAGTAACTTACAGTGCGCCGCAATCTCAGCACGTAATTTCACTTTGCTCAATTGCAAGGATTGTGCCATGCGTATGAGGTCGAATATCGCATAACCATGAATTTCGGATCCTGGCCAATCGATGACTACAAAGCGATCTGCCGATGATTGCCTTTTGTTGGTCGGCGATTCTGGCTTAATAAGAATATTACCCTTCCAAAAATCTCCGTGCATCAGCACGTGCTTGGGATGCCAGTCCTTTGACTCCAGCCGCAACGCGGCCAATTCTGCGGCTGATCGCATACGCTTGTTAAGGCGGCTGAATGATGCAACCGCCTGCAAGGGTTCAGCGAAACTACGTAATCTGCCGGCCGGTTCCGGGTCGTGCATTGTGTGTTCGGTCGCACTTGCCAGCCAATGCAGGATAGACGGGCACAGCAGTCTGCGCTGTATCCACCAAACCGGTCGGCTATTACTTAGGGGATTGCAATACGGCATGACAGCGTAACTCAATCCCTTTAAGGTTCCTTCCAATAGAGGCTCGAGGATGTGGGTTCCGATAGAAGGCCCCAGAATTTTTTTGGCCTCACGCGCAGCATGCACTGAACGGCGAACCATGTCCGGCGCAGCAGGTGCAGCGCAAAGAACCACGGCACACGGCTTTTCCAATTTGTCACGAAGCAGCAATACTGCTGTGCCATCGGCTACGTCATTGGCTTGTGACTGAAATGAAAGATTGGGTTTGCCAAAGTGCGCGCCCAAAGTGGCAGCCATGCGGTCATCCAGCTCATGCCTGAAGTCTTCTAGTGTAGGTCTATCCACAACAGCTTCCGAAGATATGATTTCTTAAAATATGCTTCCGGGTGAGCGAAATTCATTCTCGATCCGCTCTTTATACATTGCGTGATTCGAAACACTGTTCACTCATAACACTACCGAGTGCTTTCCGGCAATTTCGCCAACTGTAGAGCGCCGACAAGCGTGTAATAGGGCTGCTTCAAATTGGCTCGCAGATTCGTTCCATGAACCAGTGCAAGCTGTATCGTACGCTCTCTGCGACACTTCCCGCCATTCTTGTTCGGGGCACGTCAGTATCCAATCTAGGCCACGCGCAAGTCCATCAACATCGTTTACGTCAGCCAGAGCGCCATTTTTGCCCGTTTGGATAACCTCTTCAGGCCACCCGGCCTTGGTAGACACCAAAGGCGTACGGCAAGCCATGGCTTCAATCGCTGGAAGATTAAAGCCTTCGCTGGTACTGGCTGCAATCCATGCATCGCATTGCGCATACAGGTTTCTGATTTCATTTTGTGGCGGTGAGTGGTAAAAATTTACGCCCGCGGGCAAAGGCACCGTTGGCATCTCCGGCTCACTTCCAAAGCACACCAAACGAAGGTTAGGAATTTTCTGCTGAACCTGGCGTATCGCCGCAAGCGCAACATTCACGCCCTTCGAAGGAACGGAAGCGTAGAGGAAGCCTACGGTCGGGATCGATTGTTTGCCACGCACTTCCGCATAAAATTGAGTCCGATCTACGCTATTGGGAACGAGATCAACCACATCATCCTCGTAAAGATTTCGCATCACATCTTTAAGCCACCGTGCGATCACAATTTTGTGCATGGGAAACTTGTAGGTCGCGTGGCAACGTTCCACTGGCAGGTAGGGAAATACTTCGTGGTGTTGCACAAAATAGACTTTTGCGCCCTTGGTCTTACCCAGCGCATTAACCCATTCTGCGGTTTCCCACCACGTTGCGATAACAACGTCAGCATCAGGAACGTCCCTACTAGTTACGGGGCGATATCGGTCGAGAACGTGATGACGCAAGCCCGTGCTATCCAAGTGTGACTTGGGCGCTGGGACAGCACTTGGCCACCCGCGTCCCTTAAGCAAAGACTTTACCTTTTTGCCCAGCGGTGGATCCCGTGGTGGTGGGGACACCAGCAATACATCATGTCCTCGCGCCGCAAGAAATTTTGCATAAATGGAGACGACGCGCACACCACCACCCATGGCCGCTATGGGAAGGACAAAAGTTATCCGCATCAAATTTTCCTAACACATCCAAACTTGGAGGATCATATCAACAACTAACTTCGCAGGAGCCGACCGATCAGTTCCAGATACTTAACCCAGCTACTTAACCCAGATACGATCGTCAATGGCGTGCCATTAAGTTAATCATTTGTGCAAACAGTAACCCGACAATGATTGCCGGCACTACGAGCAACTCTCGACGCAAATCAAATATATTGTGCTTAATCATGTAATAAATAGTTGTCGGCAAGGCCGAGTAATAACTCAACACTATTCCAATCAAAGCGCCGGGCAAACCCAAAAATTTAAATCCCAATGGGGTGAATAGATATAAAGTAATAAGTTGGATGAATATGGTATGCGTCAGTAATTTTGATTTACCAAGTGCTAGAAAACAGTGCCCCGCAAGGCGAAACGGTAAGGTAAGCAGGGCGCTGGCCAACAACTGAAGCATCCATCCTGCTTCAGCATACCGTTGATCATATAGCAGTCCGACTAGCGTTTGACCAGACGCCATCAATACACCGGCGCAGAAATAAGTAAACGAAGCAACAAGCGCATGAAAACGATAGTAAGCAGGTTTAAGTTCACCGGGCCTCTCGCGAGCCAACTCACTAAATGCAGGAAATGAGACTTCGGCGAGTAGCTTGCCAAGTACTTGATCGACTGCGCTGTAAATTAAAAATGCGATCACGTATACGCCCAGAACGGTCGTATCGACAAAAAATCCGAGTACCAGTCTATCGCCGTTGTTCACAAGAAACCCAAGGATGGACGAGGCGAAAATCCATTTGCCGAAACGGAGTATCTCGCGCAATGCCGCCTTATCCCAATACCATTTATTGGGATTACCGGGCATCCATGAGTGACTGAGCATAACCTTCAGCAGTTGCGAAAATACGCCACCTGCCACTATCGCCCATATGGACTTACTGATGGACGCCCAGACAAACATGACAATCAAGCCAAAGATTTGACTGGCCAATTCAATTTGCACCACTCTATGCATCGACAGATTTCTGCGGGCTTCAGCGAGTTTTGTCGATTCGAAACCTGCGAGCAACGCGCTGATCGACAAGACTGCGATCACAAAAGGTAATTGTGGATGGGCGTATACACTTTCTTTGGGCACCCAGCCAGCCAGATTGATGCCCCAAATCAGCAGCCCCGCCAAAACTGCGACGGCCCCAATGGCACCGCCTCGCAATATTTGTACAGACCAAGCAGTGTTAAGGAAGGCAAGGGTATCGCTGCTTTTGCTCTGGACAATACTTTGCCGCAAGCCAAGGTCTGAAAACATCGCCAACCCCATGATGACAATATTGGCAATCGCCACAATACTGAACATTTCCGGCACCAAGAGGTGCGTCATAACGAGATTGCTGCCAAATCGCAGGGTCTGACTCAGGCCCAAGCCAGCCATGGTCCAACCGCCGGCCCGGAAAACACGTTCTTTAAGCAATAACGGCATCAGTTGCGATTTCGCTGCGGCACACTCGTGCTAACCATACTGCAACAGGATTTCCGACTATCAGAACAGCAAACATGGGCCGGCAATTCATGCTTGCAATTGAGCGTGGCGTAATACCGGGAATATTTCAATCTTGCATCCGAACCGTTGACAATTAAGCGTAGTGCACGCCGACAGTGACTGTCGCTTCGCCGGACTTGGTGATCGTATAACAGGAGGTTTCTCCGGTGAGCGAACTTGGTGGAATCAGTTTCTTCAGTGTTCTGGTCCAAATAGGCTCCCAATGCCGCGGCACATCATGTTTGGTCGGCCAGTTAGTTCTGGAATAGGTAATTGAGTTCAACACGGCGTTGGTTGTTCGAGCCCACCGCGAGACTGCCCAAGGGAAGATTGGCGTCACGTGATAGCAACCCACAAACGATTCTTCTCGAAAATACGGCAGTAGGCCATTTCTCAGGAACAACATACGGGCTGGCAGGCTGACGACATTTGGAGAAGTAAAAACCAGACGTCCGCCTGGGCGTAGAACCCTGATAGCCTCGCGCAGAAAAAGCCACGGATTCTCAAGGTGCTCTGCGACTTCTACCGCCAGAACAAAATCAAAGTGTTCGGTACCCAGTGGCAGTGGCAAATTGAAATCAGCGCCTTTGCAGCTCAGGCCGGGTGCCGCAAAATGCTCCGGATGCAAATCGAGGCTAGTGACCTCGAAACCCTTTTTATTCAACACTAGGGAAAGACCACCGCGGCCCGCACCCGCGACAAATGCACGCCCTACAGCGGGTGCCTGACTCAGAGCACATTCCCATGTTCCCGGTGCCGCTTGTGGTGCCAAGTCTGCTGGCAGGGAAATCCCATCATAGACGATGTGGCTAGATTTCATTGTGTAAATTCTTTTGTTTAATCAATGGTGAACTTACCTGTAATCTCAAGAAAAAATGGCAACTTAAGTCGAACCGGGCCTTTGGTCTTGTAGAAATGTATGTACCCGCGCTTCTATCGCTTGCAACATTTCATATCGCCGCCGGTACATGCCGCGTTTTTTCGATGGCACTTCTTCTAGATTTTTCATGGGCGTTTCTAACGCCAACGTGTAGAAATCTTCGCATTCTTTCACACCGCCCCGCTCCTCCCAAATGGCGTTGTAATTCAGAAACAGTGCTTCTGATTTTGCGCTATCAAAATAACTGCTCCGATGCTGACGCTTGTCATCGCATATCGCATAGATTTTGCGAGTGTTGCAGGCGCGACAAAAAATACGAAACACCTCGACTTGAAAATCTCGTGGGCGCATGCCGTGAAGCGCTTTCGTTAAGTCCTTGTAATCATTCATGATTCCCGCGACGTCAACACCCTGAATGGCACCTACGTAGGCGATCAATTTCGATTCTTCGTAGGCAAAAGAGAATGCTAGCGAATAAATTCGAACGTCCTGCAAGAAAAGATTCAGTACCAACATGCCTTCCCGCACAAACCACTCGGCTTGATCCAAGACGACTCGAAGATTGGGGGCAACGTCACCAAGGTCTAGCAGTAGTAACTCTCCACGAGGCGGAAAATCCAAGACCCCACCCATCGACTCGAGTGCCTCAAAGTGCTCATGCATATGCTGCAAGCGAGTCCCTGCTGGCCAACTTGCGCAGATATAGGGCCACACCACAGCCCCTAAAATTTCCGGCCGCTGCTGTAGTGTACGCTGCAAGACCCCATTTTTTCGGGGGTGTTTAAATGCGTTAAGGTGCTTGCGCAACGACAAGCCTTTTACAACATAGTCAAGGCGTCGCTTGAGGATACGCAGTGTTCCTACACTCTGCTTTTGCATACCTTCGTTGGCGAATATTGGTTTGGATAAACGCCATAGCCACATTCCCTCATTCAGTGTCATGAGATGCCATCCAGACCCGATGGGAAAACTGCTTCTGCGTCTGAGGCTTGCTCTATGAGGCAACAGTTGCTCACCATCACTTCACGTCCGCGCCGGAAGCGTTCCAGTGAATGGGATACTTGGCTTTAGGTTCCCGCATAGCTTTTGCCCTTCATACGTAATGGATATCGTGCATGTCCATCGCTGACACTCTCTTGCACGTTCGCATATTCGCGCAGGCTCATGTAAGCAACGCCGAGGCCGAGCACGGACCAATACACCAAGGGGATAATCGTAATGCTGCTGGTAGTGAAAATGGTCACCATTATTCCCACGATGACAGCAAGCAGCGCTTGGCCCAAAATGTAATATTCACTCCTTTTGTCGCCGACACTGCGCATCGTTTTAAGTACCCCGGCGCTCACCGCGAGAAAGCTGCCTGCGAACAGGCTAACGCCGACAAGGCCGTTAGCCAACCCAATGCCTACATAAGTATTGACAAGGTCAATAATGCCTTCACCTTGGATCAATTGCTGCATCACGGGCAATCTCCAAAAATCATGCGACCCGAAAAAAGGGTTCTGCATAATGACTTGGATGGACACCTCGAGCAAACGTTGACGATACGTTATATTTTTCGTCTCGCCATCGCCGAAAATCGGCAATGCTGATATGACGGAACTCCCGCCCGGAATAACCAGCAAAAGGGGAATCGCCAGCAAACCCGACATCACGACGCGCATAATGCCCTTGGACGGCGATGGGCCCGATACGATGAAGACCAACATCATTGCCGCTGCGCCGGTCCATGGACCACGGGACACCGGTGCAAGAAGCCCTACTATCAGTACTGCCAATCCCAATTGCCAAGCCTGCACGTTGACCACTGATTTTTTCAAAAAAATAAAGAAGCCGATGCTTACCGCCATCACATAGCCCAAAACTATCGGTTGCCCCGTACTCGCTTGCGCGCGTAATACCTCGCCTCGCCCCAAGTAATTGCCATATCCCCAATTCACTCCCCAAGCGCCCTGTAGCGGCGAATACAGTAGCCAGTGCCGCGCGAACTCAAACATGCCGACTACCGCTATGATAAGGGCAGCGACTACAAATGCCATTAACGCGTCCCTGAATTCCACCATATTTTTCAACGATCTGCTGGCGACATAATAAGGCAGGAAAATATCTACAAAGGCATAAAAGACACCTTGCCTGAAAGTAGCGGTCATGCTCATGAGCGGCCACATCAATATGATATTGAGAAGAATGTACCCCGCAATTAGCTTGTCGGGTAACAGCTTGCCAAATGGCGTTACACCGGATTGTCGGCGCAGAACAATGTACGCCGGAAACAACACTATTAAAGAGAGCAGGCGAGCGTAGTTGATGCCGAACAGGCTATTGACTATACCCAATCCACCGATATCGGCGGCCACCATAGGTGCCGCAAACAGAAGCGCAAAATACAGCGCTATTTTGTTTGACTCAGCAGGTGCCAGAAAGAAGAGCAAGACTGCAGTAACTGCGATAAATATCCAGAAATTGTGGGCAAGGAAGGCAATGCAGGTAACCAAAAACCAAGCGTTACGCCGCCGTTCAAAATCTTTGACCGTGGTGGCCAGCGCACAGGCCGGACCTTTGGCTATCAGGAAAGTTGGCGTCGCCAACAGCAGTAGTACGATGAAAGTCCTTAAATGCTCCGGCATGGCAAGACGATTCTGTCTAGCGTGGTCTGATAAATCGCGCCAACAAACTATCCAGAGCCAGCAAAGAAACCAGTGCGGCCATGAGTAATACTATTCCTGCCGAGCCGTGGAGATAGCCTTGCCCCGCCTCATCGCCAAAGTGGTAGGTGACAAGAATGAGCACAAGCACACGTATCACGTTGGCAATAAAAGCAATCGGCAAGATACTGATCAGCATAATAACGTTATGGGTCACACTAGCGCGTTCAGTCAGGTACATGAAGAGCAATCCCAACGCCGATAAACTGAACATGGTATTCAGCCCGGAGCAGGCGTCGGCAACCAAGAGTTGGTATTGCCCGATGGTGAGCATCACGCCGCTGCGAGCAATCGGGTAGCCTGCCGCGTACAGGATTTGTTCGGCGATGACGGATACTTGCTGTTTTAGTGGGCCAGTCAGTGCATCTGTGAATGTGCCCGGTAGCGGTATCATAAAGATAATGAAAAGTATCGGGAACCAGAAGGCACGTGCGACTAATCCACCGCGCATCATCAACAAAACGCCACTGAGTATCGGGATCAGTGCGCCAATCTCGATCAGTGCTATTTCGAACGCCCTGCCTAAAACATAGAGCAACAGACCGATGCCTAACAGGATGAATCCCGGGAGTGGCTTGGCCGCCGCTATCGAAGCTTCGAGTTGAGAACGCTTGCTCCATACGAGCCAAACAATGACAGCCAAAATAATTGGGGCATGTGCATGTTCATCATTTTGCCAAAACGTGGTCGCGGCATTGTGAAACGTAGGAACGTACAAGGCAAGCAAGCCAACAACAACAGGAGTCCACTGCCAAGCAGTAGTCCCCTCGCCAACAGTAGCTTTAATATTGTCACTCACGGAAAGGCATCTAAATTAGTTTGATTTTTAGGGCGGGACCGAACCACAGCTAGGTCAATCTTTCGTTCTCATGAAAAATCGTCGAATTTTCGGCCAATATATTAAAGACGGATTCCGCCGGGATGGCATACGGGCTGCGCTGATTCGACCTAGAAATCATTCAACACAGTACCCACAATAGTGGCGCTGTTGTGTACGGCCTCTGCTCCTATGCCTTGCACCTGCCAAAATTTGGATACATTTTTTCGTGCAACAACTAGCGCGCACCCTGCACGCATGGTGACAGTTTGTGCATCAGCAGAATCCGCCGCCGCTGGCGTGTCGATAAGAATGACATCGAACTCCTTGGCAGATTCCTGAAGCAAGTGGGTAAACATGGGTCTTGCAAGCAAATCTGGTGAGTTTGGCGGTTGTACCCCTGCGGGCAACACCGACAAATCCCGCAGCGCCGATATGCGTTGCACGGTTTCCGGGCCACCGCGCCCGGTGAGGACAGCGGACAACCCTGCCCGATTATCCAGTGAAAACAACTGATGCTGTGAGGGATTGCGCATGTCAGCATCGATGAGCAACGTGCGCTCACCCAATTGTGAAAATGCTACGGCTAAATTAGCTGCGATATAGCTGCGACCTTCTTTTCGCTTGGCACTAATGATCGCTAAGGCTTTATGGGCTGGATCATCGTCGAACCATCGCAGCATCAGTTGCGCGCGCAAGGCCCTTAGGGCTTCAACTTGGGTGCTAAATGGTGCATAGGCAGCGATGAGCTCTTGACTGACGGTGCTTTCACCGCGGATCAAGTAAGGGTAATCAAATTGGGACGATAGCGCAAAATCAATGTCCGCTTGCGTAACCAACCCCAATTGCATACCCGCATCACCAAAACGCAGGCCACGCTCTTTTTGCAGCCGCAGAATTCTGACTGCGTCTTCAATTTTGAGTCGCCCCGCATCGATCAGAATAGCACCTATCGAGCGATTGCCACTCTTCGCGGCGTGCGCCGTAGATACTACTTCATGGGCTGCCATGGTGCCTCACCGACTCAGCAATGGCACATTCCTGCGCCAAAAGGTCAGCCTTCTTGGCTCATTGTCGCGGCTTATTGTCCCGAGCACAGGTAGCTGCATGGTTTCAGTTAAATCTTCGGTCGAGCGTATGCGGCGATCAAGTTTTTCTATGGCAAATGCCGTCGCTATGCCCAGCAAAAGGCCAATCGCCACCGCCATCATTGCCACCTTTTCGATTTTTTTGGGGAACGACGGCTCAAGCGGCACCGTCGCAGGCGAAAGAACCGAAACGTTTGCATCGGTTGCTTGGCTCGTCAGCGTTGTTTCGGTGAACCGCCTGTTGACCATGTCGTACGCGTTTTTGGCCGCCTCCACATCACGTTGCAGTACCGCCAGTTGATCTCGATCATTCTTGAGTAACAGCAGCTTTCTTTTCTGTGCTGCCAATGCGGCTTCTAGGTTAGCCACTCTGTCATTACCCATGGTAGTGGTGACAGTCAGTCCGCCGGTCACCAATTTAGTTTCAGCGTCAAGCCGTTGTTTTAATGCAGAAATTTCTGACTGCATGCGCTGATACTGCGGGTGATTTAAGCCCAAATTCACACCGGTTTCCTGCAATTTGGCCTCCTGACGACCAATCTCTGAGCGCAACGCCGCCACGCCTGTATTGCCAACGACATCGGGTAGCACCTCGCCCGCTGTGCTGGTCCTCTGCTTGATACGCACATCGCTTGCCTCGGATTGAGCGCGAATCAATTGCGAAGACAGCTCGCTAAGCCTCGCACTTTCCGTATCCATACGCTCGTCACCCGCCACTAGGCCCTTTTCCTGCTGAAAGGCCGACAGCTTGGCTTGAGCCTTCTCTACGTTATCCCTGAGAGTCTGACCCTGCTCACCGAACCATCGAGAATATTTTCGCGCCGGGTCAATTTTCAGTTCCAGCGTAACGTCTATATACGCCTGCGCAAAAGCGTTCGCCACCGATGCAACAAATGCCGGTTCTGCACCTGAGTAGGAGATACTGATAACGCTGCTTTCTCGTGATGGGGTCACGCGCAACCCTCTGAGCATCAGTTCCGCAAGCCAATTACCTTGTGAGCCTTTCCCGCCGGTGGCAGCCATCCACTGGTCCCTGACGGCTGCACTTTCATCCAAACCCAGCGTACGAACCACCTTGCGAGCAACCCGATCACTGTTGATGATATCCAATTGCGTGCCCAAATTAATCGGCATCATCATAGTAGCCGTTGCTTCAGCCGATTTTGAGTCAACGTATACGGATGTTGTCGCGGTGTAGACCTTCGGCAAAAAATAATTAACCGTAATCATGCTAACTATAGTTAGCAACGCCACTGCAAGCGAGGCTTTGTAATGCGCCTTCAGTATCGATAAAAGCTGCGTCGGATTCACTGGGTATCCCTAGAACAAACTTTCATTGATATAAATAACGTCATCACTTTGAACCAAATCGTTCAAATTCGGGCTAATCGTTACCACAGCCCCATCGGCACTTCGGCGATGGATACGAATGCGACGCTCAGTTCCTCTTGCTGTCGGCCCGCCGCTTTGCGCAAGCGCTTGACGTACAGTCATCGCGCGCTCAATACGCGATGCACCGGGGCGTTGCACTTCACCGTAAATGTAGTACTGCTGGAATCTGTGAACGTAGATGATGTCGCCACCAACAACAATAATGTCGTCCTGCAGATTGTTATTCAAGAACATGCCAGCAATATCAATCTCTTTGCGAATCGGCTTGCCCGCGCGTTGCCCGGTCAGGATAATGACATCGCCACCGCCTGACGAAATCCCGCCAGCAATCGCAAGCATCTCGGAAACGCGAATATCAAACGTTTCCAGTGGGAAACGCCCTGCCCGGTTCACTGCTCCCAGAACAGACACTTGGTTACCGCGATTTTGCAGCAACACGATATTCACCTGAGGCTTCTGAATAAAACCGCCGTCACTCAAGGCTTTCGCAATGGCTTGCCCTGCATCGGGAATAGTTAGTCCACCGACTCGTACGGTACCTACCAGCGGATAACTGATAGTGCCATTCTCTGTAACTCGGGTCTCCGTGGTCAGATCGGGATTCTGAAATACTAATATCCGAATGCTGTCGCCGTTTCCCAAGCGATATTCAGGCTGCGTGTTTTGCGCATGCGCATAGAAGGAAAATGCGCAAGTCAAGACTACCGTCAGAATTTGAAACCATCGTCTTAGCAACATTGCAATTTCCTATTTTTGATGAAAACCCACCGTTACGCAGCAGCACGTACCGGTGAATTCAGATTTACAAATTACCCAAGCCATATTCAGATCAATTGCAATCGCCACGTTGACTACTTAATCACCC
Organism: Burkholderiales bacterium; assembly: GCA_043743335.1. GTDB lineage: Bacteria > Pseudomonadota > Gammaproteobacteria > Burkholderiales > SG8-41 > UBA5216. Next base: position 12,712 of record JAYTWR010000074.1, on the reverse strand, counting down.
CGCGCAGGCCCTTTTCAATTTCAGGCGACAAGGCCTTTGTCCCTTGGCCAGGTTTCGATTCAGCGGCTTCGCGTTCTTTGGCTTCTGCCGCACGACGCACGCGAATGGCGTCTTCGTCCTTGGAGCGAGCTTCAGCGTCGGCTTTATCACGGGTCTCCGCTGACCGCCGTGCTTTAGCCAATTCATCTTCTTTGGTCTTGGTTTCTTCGTCGGATTTGGCTTTCACGTCAGCAAAAGCCTTAGCCTTTGCCTCAGCCGCGGCTTTAGCCTTGGCAGCCGCCTCAGCAGCACCGACTGCAAACTCACCCACATATTCAACTTTAGCCTTCTCTTTCAATAACTTAACATCTTTAGTTATGGCTTCAGTGGAGCGCTGATTAAACAAGAACTGCTGAATACGCGGGGTCGCACGCTCAACGTCCACCGGCGCAGATTTACTCGCCGCCACACGCACAATCTGTACGGCATTGGCTACTTCAAACACTCGCATTTCACCATCTTTCATCGTTTGCATTTGCGGCAAGAGATCCAGCGGCAACTGCTCAGCCGCGCGGACGCCACTATTCGGCGTAAAGGGCATGCTTTGTGCCTTGAGCCAATTGGCCACGTCCTGCAAGCTACGCGATTTAGCCACTTGCTCGCGCAGCGTGGCTGCAAGCCCTTCTTTTAACGGCATCGATACTTCCTCTATACTGTAAACTCGGCGCTCGCTAAACAGCTCAGGATGCTCAAGATAGTATTTTTTCGCCTCTTCCGCAGTGACCGGCGGTAGTGACGTGGCGATCTGCTCTACATAGGCCCGTGCCAAGATATCCGTTTTAGACGACTCCAACGCTTGAACCACTTTGGGCGTGCGATCGAGTTTTTTGTCAATGGCCGCCGCCTTAGCAACCTCTGCATCAATCAACTTTTCCAATATATCCCGTTTGGCGCGCTCCACGGCCTCTGGCGACATATTCGGATTGCGTGCGAGCACGGCATTGATTTGGGAAACCGTTATTTCGGCGGAATTCACCTTAGCAGCCACTTGCGTGGCCGCCTTTTTAGCATCCGTCTTAGCTTCACCCTTATTGTCGCTTTTGTTGCACCCCGCAACGACGATTGAAGTCAATACCATCGCAAGGGTAAACGCGCGAAAGCCGAGTAGCTGAGTCATGATCGTCATTACACCTAAAAGTTTAATAGTATCAAGCAGATACGGAATGCAAAATTGACCCCTAGTTTAACTCATTTCAACTGCTTCACAAAACCATCATCACAGCGCTTGGGCTGCAACCCTCGATAAAATAATCACCTGCTTACTCAGCGTCAACGGCACAAATACACACTTTGCGTTACAAAACTGCGATCTAGTGCAGTAGCTATCGACGCAAGGACTAAAATTTCAATTCTGCGCCAACGCTTGCAGAATTATTGCTAAATTGAAATCCAGGGGTATTACTCGTTCTGAAATCCCGTCCCAAACTGGCTGAAAGAGATATATAGCGTCTCACGCTCCAGCTCATGCCCAATTGCGCGCTATTCAACTCGTCGCTTCGGGCAGGGCCCGTAACCGCAAAAACCGGCCCCAGAAAATCGCTTTGCAGGCGCGACAAGTTCAAATTCACGGACGTTCGGGCACTGGGCGACCAACCTGCGCCCACCGTCAGCCTTTGATCCAGCCGGTAAGCCGCATTTTGCGCGATATTGCCTACGGCACTAAACGCAGAAACATTCCGACTTGCGCTCAGAGAAAACTGCCATTTCCCTGTGGGCTTCCACGTGTAATTCAAATCACCGGCTGTGCCTGAGAAGTCACGTTGCGAAAAATGTTCGTTGCGGCGATTCTTGCGCGCCAACGTGCCGTCAATTGAAGATTGACCGCTCAACTTCCAAGTGACTTTGATCTCCGTTTCAATGTCCTTGTAATTAGTCTCAGTCAATGAAATTGGGTTAAGCGTGAAATTGGTCAAGTCGACCGGCAACACGCGATGCTTGAATGTAATAGAGTTCTGGGAGGTAGCAACATAACGGATCCCGGCCTCGGAATACTGGCTTTTGGTGCCCGGCGTCGACAATACCGCCTGCTCGGTTTTTAGTTCCGTTTGCCCAAAGCCGGCAACCAAGTGCCACTTTCCCGATATCCAGCCATCAATGCTCACATTTCGGCTGGTCGTCGTACGCGTGTTACGCTGACTCTCGCCGGTAGTATCCGTGAAAGGGACTTCAGCCTGATTTTGCGTAACGTTAAAAGTGCCCGTCAGGTGAGGCGTCAGCGCCCATAGCCAGGCACCGTGATAATTCAACGTGTTGGCGTCGAACCGTGAATGCGTATCGTACTGCCGCATCGTATAGGTGCTGTCGAGCTGAAAGCGTTGCTGCGAGTACATTTTGGCAATCGTCACGTCAGCGTTGCTGCTGGTAATCCTGTCTGCCTTCGTAGAAAATCCTAGGAGCGGGGCGGATGTATCCGGTGTCCGAAATACATTTGAGTTGTATAGGACGTTGGTTCCTAGCTTAAAGTTCACGGTATCGAATTCATCCGCCAGAGCGCTTTGCCCCATGTGCAGCGCGAGCACGGCAAGCAGCAGGCAGCACCGTAAGCCGCTACGCAATAGCCATCGAAAAGACGGGTTCACCAGAACCGCCAATGGCCAGTCATGAGTATCCAGCAGCCCAACACGCCATTGGTAACAGCGTGACTGATGGTCGGTAGCCACAGGTTTGCGCCACGCAGGTACACCCAAGCGTAAACCAATCCCGCCAGCAAACCCGCAAACCACAAACTATGCTCCGATGCGAACAACAGCGACGAGATAAGTATGGCACGAACGGTAACCTTGCCGGGCGCATGATTCAGAAAATCCTGCTGATCGATCCACCGCAACAGGAAAGAACGCCAAAACAGCTCCTCCATTACAGGCACCACCAGCGCCAATCCCGCCAAGCGAAACGCCACCAGCACCCAGTTGATAGCGCCATTTGGCTGTGTCGGGTCGAATCCCGCAGAAGCTTTACCGACCGTCGCCCAGTCAAACTCTAGGTTGATCCATAAAGCAAATACCAGCAGTCCGGCCGCAATAGCCGTAACGAGCCATTTGACAGAAATCCCTGAAAAATCATGTAACTCGCTGTAATGGTGCCAAAGTGCCAACAAAGCAATGCCGACCACTACCGTTCTCGCGGGATAAAGCCAGTGCGGGTTCACGCCAAACGCCAGCAAGCGCGCATCCCCCAACGATTGCAAGGCGATGAACCCGATAAATAATGCAAAAGGAATAATTCGAGCCACAGCCGGCGTGATCAAAGCTGCAGGATTCGGCGCGATGCTCATTTTGTTACCGACAATACCCATTCAGAAAAATCAGGCATGGCGACCAACTGCGCTAGTTTTCATACGAAACTCGACCAAATTAATTACCCTAGTTAGGTGGCCTTTAAGCCAACGCTTTCCCTTTCATCTTCGAAGCTCCGACTGCGAACCGTAAAGGTGTCTCACACAAAGAATTTTGTTTAATTAAACAGCCTATGTCCTTTATTCTACAGGAAAAAATATGTTTCACCTACGTCAAAGAGCACCGCTGGCTGCGCAAATTATCATGGTTTTCAATGACAAATTGGATTTCCGGCGCAGCGGAAAAACTGTCGCACATGCGATTGGAGAAATCCGAAAATAAAGTCAATAATTACGCCAATTAATCCACTTAATCCGCCTGCACGCAAAAAGCTGTCGTCTGCGACCGAAGGCGTTCCCCGATGGGCGAATTTTGTCATAAATATCGCGCCGTGCGCGCCCCGCTACACAATTCGTTGCGTGCTTACCACACGACACCATCGTACGCACGCGTTGATTGCACGAGAATCGTCTCGCGAAACCGACGAATTCATATCCAGCCCGCGGCAGCCCAAATGGCCGTCCCGATACCGCAACAATTTGGGACTAAGCTGCTTCTGCTGACCGTTTGCGGAAATTGTGAACAAAGTCACAAGTATTAGCGTGATAAATGTCACATTCGGCCTCCGAAAGATCAACACGCGCAATACAGGTTTGGCATTATTCAGTTGCAGAATGAAACGCATGAGGAAATAGCAGGCCGTTGGCGAATAAGTCCCCAGTCAAACTGTTTACCGGTTCGCACTAGGAAAAAAAATGGCACATATAACAATGACGACAAGCTCCTCAGCCAAGGCCCGCGCTCATGTGCGCATGCTCGATAGCAACGACGCCCGGGCCACCAATCGGCCGTCCCACAACGTCCTGCCACTGGTTGCCCACCGCGACATGGCGACCGCACCAAAGCTAACCAGCAAGCAAACCGAAAGCGAAAGCGAACGGTTCATGCAAATTGTCCAAAGTGCATCCAATGTCGATTCTCACTACGACTTGTATCGGCTGCTGCAGGACAAAGTCCAATACTTTATTCCTCACCAAATTCTGATATCGGCTTGGGGCGATTTCCGCGAAAAAAATCTGACGCTTGATGTAGTTTCTGCCTTGCCAGGCGTGCGTACGGAGCTCCTCGCAAAATGCGGGCTAGAGCCGCTACTGAAGGAGTATTTCAACCGATACACCGCCAATGGCAGACAACCCCTGCGGTTGAACGGTCTCTCTGACGATCTCGCGAAACTAACACCGTGCGACTATGCGATTCACACTGCGATGCAGGACATGCGCTGCGTGCAGATATTTGGTATGCGCAATGAACGTGATGATCAGGAAACGCTCTATGTCGCGTTCAATTCATCTATGGCCCTGTCCGAGCATGAAAGCGAATATCACTCATTTCTGATTAATTCCGTAGTCGCTCAAGTCGACATGGCATTTCGCAAGGTCGCTGCACTCAAAATCGCCAAAATTGCTGCCAACGACCCCGATCTGAAAATCCCCAATAACCTGAGCACGCGGGAGCTCGAGGTGCTGGCGTGGTTGACGCAAGGCAAGAGCAATTCCGAAATAGCAGAGCATCTCAACATCAGCGCCTTCACGGTGAAGAACCACGCGCAGCGCATCTTCAAAAAGCTCAAGGTCACCAATCGCGCAGAAGTCGCGGCGATGTACAATTTGCCGCGCGCCTAGGTCGTCAGCACTGCCGATTGTAGGCATTCGAATAAAAATCAATAAAATCAAATAGTTACGCTAATCCGCTGACGCTGACTGTAGCAACTGGTCATGCCGCCCTCTTCATGGGCAGTAGCACGCCGATCTGAGATCATTGCCAACACGCCGGAAGAATTCTCCGCCTACCTTGCCAGCGAAACAACGAATTGGGCCAAGGTCATACGCAAAGGCGGCATCCGCACCGATTGAAAACGCATACGGATCGCGGTTGGCGCGCTAACCCATCGTCGAGTTAAACGCGCCGCCATCTAGGAGCAGATTTTGCCCAACAATGAAGCCCGACGACGACGCACACAAAAATGCACAGGCCTCGCCAAACTCGAAAGGGTCGCCGGGGCGGCCCGCCGGTGAATTTTTAAACTGCTGCGCGAGAAACTCATCCACTGGCATGCCGGCTTTGCGCGCTGCCTCCATGCGGCCTGAACGCAGCCGATCCGTGAGAAAAGGCCCAGGCAGTAACCCATTGATAGTGACGTTATGCCGCGCCACCTGCCGCGCCAGACCGCCGACAAACCCTGTCAGCCCTGCACGTGCACCATTGGACATGCCCAATTCTGGAATCGGAGACTTCACCGAACCGGAGGTGATATTGACGATACGGCCGAATTTACGCGAGATCATGCCGTCAACCACCGCTTTGATTAACATAATCGGCGTGATCATGTTGCCGTTAACGGCCTTTTGCCAATCCGCTTCATTCCATTCGCGGAAATCTCCGCGTGGCGGCCCGCCCGCGTTGTTCACTAGGATGTCCGGCGACGGGCATGCCGCCAGCACCTTCGCGCGGCCTTCCGCCGTGGTGATATCCGCAGCAACCGCTGTGACTGTACGCCCGGTCACCGCACGAATGTCCGCTGCAGTGGCTTCAAGTTCGCTGGCAGTACGAGAATTAATCACCAAGTCCACGCCATTCTTCGCCAACGCCATCGCGCAAGCTTTACCCAGCCCTTTACTCGCAGCGCAGACGATAGCTTTTTTGTTTGTGATGCCCAAATCCATGATTTTGCTCCTTGCGTGTCAATATGAATACGCCACCTACCCCAAGCAATGCCGCTTGCACGGGGCAAACCGGTCAATAAGCGGGCGTCGCCATCACTGTATGCGTCCTGGTCAAGCGCCCTTCAACAGCAACGGCCCGATGCGATTGGATTCGCCAAGAATAAACCCGGCCAGTTCATCGAGCGACGCGTCGTCGATAGCCTCCGGCGCAATCACATAATCCATGCTGCCGAAGTGCTCGACATTACGCATGCTGAGCAAAAGCTTGCCAGTATCAAAATTGCCACTGAGCACGAGGCTTGCTTTCACTTCGCAGGGGAACAAAAACGTAGTCTGCACAACCGAGCCGCGGTCGTTGCGTTTTTCGTCTTTGTCAAATTCGATCTTGAACTCTACCAGCGTCTGCTTGAGTTTTTCGCTCGTGGGAAACTCGCGCACAACCTTTACCGGTTTGTTGCCCATCAATTTGTAATACAACCCAACTTGCTCGTAGCGCTTTACCCCTTTGGAGATTTCCCGCGTGTTGGCATGCACGTAGCCATCCGCCCACCCGAGACCGGCGAATTCGGGAACACCGGCAATGACATATCCCCGGCTACCGTGAGCGGGCTTGGCGACGTTCAGTTGATCTGCCAAGTCCTTAAAATAGGCGAGGCTGCGCTGCAGGGCGTCATTCACGCGCTGTTGGAGCATGTCTTGCGCCTGTGGTGCGGCTTCCGTTGCACGCTTTTCGTAGGCCATCACCTTGAGCCGTGACAGGCGCGTAGTAAAGGTCTCCGGATCCGGTGGCGGCGTTGGCGGGGCGTTCGCAGCAGACGCAGCGCGCACCGGTTCTGCCGACATTTCTTCGAGCAATTTGGCCAGTACCGCGAGCCCATCGTCGGACGATGGTATAAAACTCAAACCGTGGCGATAGGCATTCTTGCCGTCGACTTGCACGCTCGAAACGACGCGTGCCCGCACCTTCACCATCTTCGGCGCCGTATCGCTGTTGCGTTGCGGCTGCGCAAGCAGTAGCGTGATTTCCGTGCCCGTCAAGTCAGCATATTCGGTCGTAATGGCTGCGCCGCCAGAAGACAAATCCTGAGTTTGCGTATGAAAAACCGGGCGCCCGCTCGCACGGTCGAATACCACGCCGGACCTCCAGCGAACCTGAAAACGTTTGCTACTGCGGCGGTGTTGATCGGTGGCGGTCATTGAATCAAGGCTACTACATTTTCAGCAGTCGTTGCGCGTTGCCGCCCAGAATCAAGTCACGATCCTTCATTGAGAAATCCGTAAGCTTGTCGACAAAATCTACCGGTTTTTCGTAGCTCATATCGGCCGGATGATCGCTCCCTAACACTACCCGGTCTGCCCCAACCAGATTCACCAAATACTTCATCAGTGGCACATGATGGCTGATGGTATCGTAATGAAAGCGCCGCAAATATTCAGACGGCGGTTTTTTCATATGTTTGGTTTCGGGACGTACTGTAGTGCCGTGATCCATACGGCCAATCAACGCGGGGTAGGTGCCGCCAGCATGCGGGAGAATCACTTCCAACTGGGGAAAAGCATCCATCACGCCACCAAACATCAACGACGCTGCCGCCACGCCGGTATCGTAAGGATTACCCAGAAAATTGCGTAAATAGTAGCTACGCATGCGCTCTGCACCCAGCGGATTCACCGGGTGCAGGTAGACGTGTAATCCGTATTCCTCACACTTGGCGTAGATGGGCCAAAACTCTTTTTCATCGAGATTTTTGCCGTTGATGTGTGTCGCCAAATACACGCCCTTGACACCCTGGATTTTTGCGGCGCGCTCCACCTCCTTCACCGCCAGTTCAGGCGCTTGCATCGGCAGCGTAGCAAGGCCCACGAAGCGCTTCGGGAACTGCTGGCAGGCCTTGCCCAACGAATCGTTGTAAACCTGCGCCAACTTGACGCCAAAAGCCGCTGGCGCCCAATTGACCATCGGGCTGGTGAGGGACAAGGCATGCACATCCACGCCAGCGCCATCCATGGCCTTGAGCCGTGTGGTAAGGTCGCTGTACTGGGGCTGAAACACTGTGCCGATTCCCGGCACATTCATCATGAGAAAGCCGCGGTCGTTACGGCCAACCTTGGCACCGTGATTGGCAGCCTCCTTCTCCAACAAATTCACAAAATCCGGCGCATGCCAGTGCGCGTGTATGTCGATGACAGGCCCACCATCGCCGCGGCGTGTCTTGGCGGATTGTGCGAGTGCCGACTGTGCACCCACCATCAACGCATTGCCAGCTACTGCCACAATGCCCTGCAGGAATTGTCGTCTGTTATTGCTCACATGACCTCCGCGGTAAGAGAACTGCAAACAAAAAGGGTTAGATTGCTCTAACCCTTTGATTTTATTTATTGGTCGGGGCGAGAGGATTTGAACCTCCGACCACCTGCACCCCATGCAGGTACGCTACCAGGCTGCGCTACGCCCCGAAGCGGTAATTATATCACCACGTCCGCTACGGGATGACGCCTTAAAACACCAAAGCCATACCCGCTGAGATGCGGTTTTCACCGCGCTGACGCGTTCCGGCGGGATTCAGAATATTGGCTACATCAAAACGCACGCTCACTGCCTTGCCGTAATTCAACCGCAAACCCAAGCCCGCATCCGACGCAGCTTTGTTGGCTACTTCGCCCGGCAGCGCTTTGTTGCGCCACACCTGCCCATATTCGTAAAAACCTACTACGCGCAGACGAAATTTTTCGGGCAATCCCACTTTGGGTGCCAACTCGGGGGTATACATTTCCAATTGACTGGTCACGCCACGATCATTGCTGATTTCACGCACCAGAAAACCACGCAGACTATCGGGCCCGCCCAAACCGAATTGCTCACCGGAAACCAGCGCATCACGGGTATATTGCCCCGTGACAGCCGCACGTGCCTGCCAGTCTTGCGCGAACGTAGTTTGGAAGCCTACGCCGGTGCGGTAAATGACATAGCGATCCGTAGCATTGGCTCGGGAACGCGCAAAATCTGCGGCACCGCCATCGTTGCCACCGGGAATGTTCGTCGACACAGTCAAATTGAAGTTGACTTCAGAAGCAGCTCCGCGATAAACGCCGGTATAACCCAAGCTTGCTGGATGGATCGTGACATCAGGCACCAAACCCACGCCGCCGATAGTGACGTTGTTGTGAAAGGCGCGGTAATCCATGCCCGCCGAGAGCTTGTGATCAATGCCGGCCCATTTGGGCAAAAAATAGTGCCACTTCGCGCCGAAAGTGGTGCCGCTGCCAGAGACATTAAACAGTCCCTGCACCACACCGGAATTCACACTGGAATAACCGGCATACACATCCACTGCGCTGTTCAGGCCATAGAACGGCACATGGTAGCCCGCGCCAAATATGGTGACCTTGCTCGGATTCGACGGCGACGTAACGTATTGAAACGAGCCCGTGTGATCCCTATTGAACAAATTGGTATGCTGAAAACCAAAAGCTGAGCGCAGATAACCCGTGTCACTGTTACCGGTATTGTCGAGCGACGCCACAAAGCGCCATGGCCGCTCGTCATCAATTTTCACATTCACATCGATAATTTCCGGATTATCCGAAGTACGCAGCAACACCGTCGTTTTCTTGACGGGGTGCTCACCGGTAATTTGCAAATTACGTGCAATATCGCTCGAATTGGGTATCTGCCCTTCCTTAATGGTGGGCAGGCTTGCGCGCACGTTTGCGGCATCAAACTTCAGGTTACCGTCGAGAATGACCTTGCCCACCTTGGGCTGCAACACGCGAAACTGGATGGTCCCCGAGGTAATGTTCTGTTCCGGCAATTGCACCTGTATAGCGCTGTAGCCCAAATCGCGATAAGCGGTTTCAACCGCCGCTTGGGCTTTTTGCACATCGGCCAGCGAGCGCTGCGTACCGGTATACGGCGCAATAATCGCTTGAATACGCTCTGCCGACAGCAGGGTATTTCCACTTAGCTCATAGCGCTTGATCTCGAACGTCGGCCCAGCGGACGCCAGCTCAGGTTGCGGGGCTGGCTGTTGCGCATAGCCCATACTCATTGACAGCGGGAGTACGCTAAGACCGAGTAGTTGACGTAACTCTTTGAATTTAATTGGTTTTTTACTGTTCACGCCGCTTCACTATCTCAAGTAGCCTGTTAGAAGTATAACGCAACTTATTGGTTTATAACACTATTTATAAATCCCCAGTGCCCGATCCCCTACCCTTCAGCCCGCCCCAACTGGGCAGCTATTTGCAACTCTGCTCAAGAATAGCCTTCTTTTCCTCTTCTGTAAGCTGTTTCTTTTCTTCGTAAACAATTATCGGCTGCTGTATCGCGGCGAGTAGTGTGTTGGTCGACGGCGACACGCTAACCGGCTTCGCAGACCCCAACACATCTGCAAATTGCGACTGATAATCCACACTGATACCAGCAAAAGCCACCGGCACCAAGATAGTCGAGAACGTGCCGTTAATCGTGCCGCCGGTTGTCAGAAAGCGAGTCGAGTCACTGGCACCAAAAGCAAAATTCCCTGCCTGTGCCAACGCTAAAGTACCGTTCAGATTGGCGTTACCCGTGACCGCCAGCTTGTCGAATTGCGTGCCGGGTGTGAGGCCCGCGATTTCGATATTCAGCAAGCCTGTGGCGGTCTGATCGAAGTTGCCGACGATGCTAATCACCCCCGGCGATGCCCCCGGCGATACCGTGCCAGAGTTCACGACATTGCCGTTGATCGTGCCGATGCCCTTGAGCAAGCCTTGATTGTTTAAGGCAGCCGCAGTGAGTGAACCACCGTTAAGATCAACGGTGCCCGTGGGATTCACAATGATTTGCTGTCCCGTGGCGGTAATCGGACCGGTCGCCGATCCTTTCAAGATGCCATCTACAGTGACTGGACCCGTGGAGACAAATGACCCGCCGGTAGCCAGCGTAGCACCGGGGGCTATATTGGCACCGACGCTGGTCAATGTGGTGCCGGGATTGATTGTAAAAGTGCCCGTAGACAGATTGAACGCACTGGTCAGTAGCAGCGATCCTTGCAAGCTGGTGCTAGGTGCTGCAAGACTCAGCGAGCCCGCGGTTAGGTTACCCAACACCAAGATATTTTTGTCGGCGAGCTGCACGGCACTACCCGCCGCGCTCACAGCCCCTACAAAATCATTGTTGGCGTTGTTCAGCGTAACGGTGCTCGTGCCCGCGTTAAAATCCGACGTGCCGGCGACGTTTAGTGCGCCGGTTTGCGTCATGGCGTTGTTGTTGCTCTTGGCGGTGAGTGCGCCACCGACGGTACCCTGCCCCAGATTCAGCGCACCGGTTGATGTCACGGTGAGCGCGCCGGTGTTCAAATTGCCCAAGGTGAGGGCGTTCTTGTCGACGATTTGAATGGTTCCGCCGGTCAAGCTCAGCGCGCCGACAAAGTCGTTGTTGGGGTTGATCAGCGTGATCGAACTTGTGCCTGCATTGATGTCGGACGTGCTCGATACCGTCAGCGCACCTGTTTGTGTAATGGCGTTGTTGTTACTGGTCGCCTGTAGCGCCCCACCAACCAAGCCTTGTCCAAGATTGAGTGCGCCGGTGGATGTTGCAATCAACGACCCGGTATTCAGGTTGCTCAATACGAGCGCATTCTTGTCGGTGATTTGCGTCGCAGCGCCCGTCAAACTCACTGGCCCGACGAAATCGTTGTTGGCATTGGCCAATGTAATGCTGCCGCTGCCCGCGAGTATGTCGCTAGTACCTGAGATCGCCAATGCGCCGGTCTGGGTGACCGCATTATTGTTGCTGTTGGCGAGCAACGCGCCACCCACGGTGCCTTGCCCCAAGTCAAGCGCACCGGTGGCAATCACGGTCAGTGCGCCTGTGCTCAGCGCACCCAAGGTGAGTGCATTCTTGTCGGTCACTTGCGTCACGCCGCCGGTCAGACTTAATGCGCCAGTGAAGTCGTTATTGGCATTGGTCAAGGTAATCGCGTTGCCGCCGGCGTTGATGGTTGATGTGCCGGTTACGCTCAACGCGCCGATCTGACTGACAGCCCCTGCGCTCGTACTGACCAAATTGCCGTTGACTGTCGTTAAGCCGAAGGTTGTAGCGCCGGTGCCGCTGGTCGTGGTGGTGAGTCCGGCCGTAGTGCCGGAGACATCCAGATTGCCGCCCGCGCCCAAGGTGGATGCGCCACTGGCATTCAATGCTACAGAAAGTGCATTGATATCAACCACCTGCACGGTTCCGCCATTGAGCGTTGTGATCCCGGTGAAGTCGTTGGAGAGATTGGTTGCGCTGATTGCGCCGCTACCGGCATTAAACGTGATACTGGCCGCACTAACTGCGTCGTTGTACGTTTGTGCGCCCGTTGTACTTATGGTGACACCCCCGGCGAAAATCGTACTGCCCCCCGCATCGGTGGTGATGCTGGTCAACGGCGTGCCGCCACCGATGCCCGAGTTAAACGTGGTTACGCCGCTGCTGTTGGCAACGAGGCTTTGTGCGCCGTCAATGAAGCCCGTGAAGGTGATGGGGTTTGCGCCCGCGTTGATGATGGTCGCACCCGTCAAGGTGGTGTTGCCGCTGGCGGTAAAGCCGGTGTTGGTGTATGTGCCGGATAGCGTTGTGTTTTCACCAAACGT
>JAYTWR010000073.1:0-13302 GCA_043743335.1 Burkholderiales bacterium | reverse complement strand
GCATGCCCCCTTTTTACACGGGCCGGGTTGATTTGTCCAGCTTTACTTATTAACCGCCTGTTCTAGTTGCTAATTCTTGGATGGGGAAATTCACCCTGGGTTCAAGCCCATAACTATTACTTGCTCCATTACTATCCGTTACCGTGAACCAGATATGGCCAGGCACTGATCGGCGTACCGTACCATCTTCTATAATCGCTGCACCGGGACTCACGATGCCAATCGATATGCTTCCGGCCATTTGTCTCTCCTCAATGAATAAAATTTACTACTAAAAACGGCTTCATACCTGCCGTCGCATGTAAAGGTTGCTCACTTTGAAACGCTAAGCGGATCGCGGCAATCTGTCTGCGCGATGCTTAGTTGATACACAAACCCGTCTTAAACGTTCCATCGAATCGCGGATCGTTATCAATTGTTTTTACAGACACGACATAATGCCCCGGCGGCAATTGCTTCGCATCCACCATTAATCCAATACCGAAACCACATTGCACCCTGCCTTTCTTATCTCTATAAATGATACGTTCTTCCATAAGCGTACCGCTTTTTTGGTCAGTCCACGAGACGTGCAGCCTTATCCCTTTATGTGGTTTAGGCTGAATATTGCCGGGATTGGGAGACGCAATTAGCCCGGTTATGCTTTCAAATAGTTGATTGATTTGCGGATGTAAGTCATACCCATTTTCATCTTTCCATCCTTTCGGCATACTTATCATTAAACCAATTGTGCGAGGATATTTTGCCGTTAACCATGAAACATGAACATCTATTGATGCAACAGCACCTGCCTTGCTAAGATCAAATGGCACCAGATCATCACCCGCATTGGCCGCCGCCATACATACTCCCCCAATCGCAGCCATGAGTGCCGCCGATGTAAATTTCTTCAAAACCGGCATGTTCATTTCTGCTCTTGATTATTTGTGAGCTTGGTAATTTTCACTGCCACTCCCTTTTCGAAATCCACGAGAAAGGCTACGAGACCTTCACCGGGATACTGGGTTTCCGTCTGAAAACGCATTTGAATCTTGCTATCATCCGGCGCGACGGACTGTGCCCACATGACTTGCCGTGGATCCGTTTTCGCGCTCCACTTGGTGAGGTCGGGCTTCACGCTATAATAAAACGCACCTGCGGCCAAAGAACTGTCATAAGGGGTCATCCCTAATACAACTTGCTGTGCGAGAATTCTCTCCTGAATCGTCGGCGAGATTTTGTCAGGATAATCTCTGAACACTTGCTGTGCGTGCTCGCGCTGCTTTATCGCATTCGCCGCACGTTCGCTAGCAGCTTGCGCATTTGAATATGGGGTCATCTGCATGGTTTGGCTCCAAGATGGCTGTTGGATACAGATGACCATTGTAACGATTGCCAAGCACCACAAAGGGCGAATTGACGGGACAAACCATAAATGCATAACAGGCGCGAGGATCATTGGGGTAGGGCCAACATTGCCGATACGAACAATACCGTACCCCCGCCGTCAAGAGACGCCCCGTCTCGCCCCAAGGCAGGCAAAGCAGCGGCCTTTTCCGCCCGGCTTTTGCAGCAATCGCCACCGGCCACATTACCTGCCTTGATAATATTCGCAATAGCGCTGACGGCAAACGCGGCGCCAGCCACAAGTGGATGGCGAAGCATCGCACGCCATCGCGACAGTAACTCAGCTAACCATCTCATTTTGTTGAATTATTTTGACACACACTGAATTTTTGACGGCTTATTACGCAGGCCGCGTTACGGTGGAGTTCGATTCCAAACGCGCAGCGCAACACCTTGCCGGGCGTTTGCTGTTGCCGCTGATGATGCTGCCGGTGCTGGGCCTGGGCGTCGGACTGGCACTGCTGGGGTGGCTGTGGACGGGCCTGCTGATAATCGCACTGGGGATCATCGTGCCTACCGGTAGCAATGGTGGTGTTGTTATTGCCATTGACCAAAACCGTGTTGTTGACGCCATTCGCCGTTACCGCGTTATTCAATCCCGTAATCGATACTGACAGCGTGCTGCTGGATGCCGTCAGGCTATAGCCGCTGGCGGCAATAGCCACATGGTCGGCATTGGCCAGGCTCAGTGTGTCGTTACCGATGGTGTTTAGCGCTATGTTGTTGGTACCGGTAATGGTGGCGCTCGCGCCATCGGTGAGGGTGACGGTGGCGTTGTTGAGGTTGACTTCGGCGCCTTGGCCGGAGATGGTGGCGGTGACTGCGCCTGCCGCAGTGGTGTTGGTGAGTTGTTCGTATTGGGTGCCGCCGGTATCAGTTAGCGCTTTGAAGTCATCCGATTTGCTGCCGTCGGTATTTTGATTGTATACATCAATGTTCTCGGCATTTCCGTCTGCGTCTTTGTCCACTGAACTTGTGATGCTCGTGGGGCCATTGACTGATAAGGTACCACTGATAGTTGCCGCAGGCGCGGGAGTACCAGCGGGTGATCCCGGTTGCGGCAGAAGAGGGACAACTCCATTGAACGTGCAGGAATTTCCATTCGCGCTAATGGTATAGGCCAACTGCCCTTGAGGCATCATGACTGCCCAGTTCACCTGATTGCGGTGTTCAAATACATGATCATCTCCAGCAACGCGTACACCGTGTTAACGAAAAAGCATTAAACCAAGACTCACCGTGAAAGGTTTGCGAGGAAGCCATTGAGATGGGAGACACGGCGATGCGGCACAATATCGTACCCCCCCCCAATGTCAAGCGGATTTAAAGTAGTTGCGCTAGCTCGGTAGTCTTGAGAATCTGACTCAACAGGAGGGGCCAAATGACGCTGTTCATCGTGCGATTGATAATGCTTGCAATGCTGATGCCTGCCGCAGGCGCAGCGCTGGCCCAGGGTGCGTACCCCACGCGGCCCGTGCGTTACATTATCCCGTTTCCGCCGGGCGGCAGCACCGACCCGATGGGGCGTTTTGTGGCGACGAAGTTGACAGAACGCTGGGGACAATCGGTAGTGGTGGATAACCGGCCGGGCGGTAATACCGTAATCGGCACCGAGGTGCTCTCGCGCGCGGCACCCGATGGTTACACCATTGGCTGGGCGGGCGCGTCGATGTTCAGCACGCCGAGCCTCATGGCGAATTTGCCTTACGATGTGTTGAAAGACTTTGCTGCGGTGTCGACGATTTCGAAGGCGCGCAGCGTACTGGTACTGCACCCCACGGTGCCCGCCAATAATTTGCAGGAATTTATAGCCTTGGCGAAAGCCAAGCCCGGTGAGTTTAATTTCGGGTCATCCGGCGTGGGCACCAATACGCACTTGTCGGGCGAGCTGTTCAATCAAGTGGTCGGCACGAAGATGGTGCACATCCCTTATAAAGGTTCGGGGCCGGTGAGCACCGATTTGCTGGCGGGCCGCTTGCAGTTGTCGTTTCAAGTGCCGATCACGGTGATTTCGTTCATTAACGCCGGCAGGTTGAAAGCCATTGCCGTCAGTGGAGAAACACGCTTGCCCGCGTTGCCGCAGACGCCGACGTTCACTGAAGCAGGCCTGCCGAATTTTGGTTTGACCAGTGTGACGGGGATCGTGGTGCCCGCCAAAACGCCGCGCACCATCATCGGTAAAATTGCCGCCGATCTCGCGGCCATTCTTGCTTTGCCGGCTACCTTCGAATTCATGGCCAAGCAGGGCGCGGAACCCTACATTTCCACCCCCGAACAGACGACTGCCATCATCAAAGAAGAGGTCGCCCGCTACACCAAAATCATCAAGGGGGCTGGCATTCAATACCAGCCTTGATTACCCTCGGTGCCTGCTACGAGGAATATCTATAACTATTTGATTTTAAATAGTTTTTAGGCGGCAGCGCGATTCGGTTTGTGCGGGTTCTTTGGCCCCATACCCAGACGTGGCATGTCGATGGCAGGACAGCGATCCATAATCACCTTGAGCCCGGCTGCCTCGGCGCGCTTGGCCCCCGCTTCGTTGATGACGCCCAGTTGCAGCCACACGGACTTTGCGCCGATTTCGATGGCTTCGTCGCAAAGCGGGCCGGCGTCGTCAGACTTGCGGAATACGTCAACCATATCGACAGGCTCTTGAATATCTTTGAGCGAGGCGTAGACCTTTTGCCCGAGGATTTCTTTTTCGTTCGGGTTCACCGGAATCACCCGATAGCCGCGATCCATCATGTAGTGCATCACAGCATGGCTGGCGCGCATGGGGTTAGGGCTGGCACCCACCAAAGCGATGGTCTTGGTGCTGGTGAGAACCTCGCGAATTCCTTCGTCGGTATTAATTGGCATTTTTATCTACCTTTGCAGTCAACATTGCGGTTAATCGTGCTCTCTGTCTGTGCCCGATTTTCACTCTAGCGCAGCCCGGCCTGCCTGTGCAACTGTTTCGTCGCTGGCGTGAAGATTCCACTATGTCAGAGCCGCAGTTATAGCCGTGGGCCTGTGCTATTCTGTGGTTTCGCTCTTCTGCAGATACGCTTCGGCGGCAGGACAACCCCCATGGTTGCAGATTGGCATTTGGCGTTACAGGTTAAAGTGGAAATAAGCGGATATAAGCGGATATAAGCGGATACAAGCGGGTTCAATCCTTTCACTGTTTGGTTTAATTCAAGGAGTTCATGATGGGCTATCCCAAGATTATTCATACCGAAGAAGGCATGCGTGACGGGCTGCAGATTGAAAGCAAAGATATTCCAATTGAAGCAAAAATCCGGTTGCTGAATGCACTGTCGGAAACCGGCCTGAAAGACATCAACGTTGGTTCGTTTGTCAGTCCCAAATACACGCCGCAAATGGCGAAGGTGGATGAACTGCTGCAGGGCTTCACGCCGAAGGATGGCGTGAAATACACCTACACCGCATTGAATGATCGTGGCCACGAGCGCGCCAAGGAATACATGCCGCCGCTGAGCCGCAAGGTGAGCGAGGCGTTTACGCGCGTGGACATGTGCGATGTGTTCGCGCAGCGCAACACCAACCGCTCGCAGGCGCAGCAGATCGCGGTGTGGCCGAAAGTAGTGGCGAATGCCGTGGCGAAGGGCGTGACCGAAGCCGGCCTCGGCATCAGCAATATGTGGGGCTCAAACTGGATCGGCGAATGCACGCTTGAACAACAGATGCTGATGCTCTCCAAAATGTACAACCAGTGGGACGAAGCGGGCATCAAGGTCACCAAAGTCAGCTTGGCTGATGCTACCAGTTGGTGTATGCCGCACGCCGTAGAGCGCACCGTAGCGGCGATCAAAGAGCGCTGGCCCTCGATTACGGATTTCAATCTGCATCTGCACAATGGGCGCGGTGTTGGGCTGGCGTCAATCTACGCGGCCATGCGTCATTTTGACGGCAACGACACCATGCGTTTGCAAACCACCATCGGCGGCATGGCGGGTTGCCCGTATTGCGGCAATGGCCGCGCAGCGATGATGATCGCCACAGAAGACGTGATGCACATGTTCGAAGAAATGGGTATCGACACCGGCGTTGATCTCTACAAGCTGATCGAAGCCGTGTGGCTGGCTGAAGAAGTGGTGGGCCATTCGCTTTATGGCTTTGTGTCCAAAGCTGGCCCGCGCCCGCGCTTCGACAAGCTGTATGCGATGGATATGCCGCACATCGAAACGCTGGATCAGGCCAAGCACTTCATCAAAGGGCCCAAAGCCTACGAGGGCGCGCACTCGCCGTGGGCCGAGCCGATTACGAGCTGGATGCGTCCCGAGGCTCCCGGCTACAAAGAAAAGCAGGCCAAGCTGGCCGCGGGTGCACAACCGCAGCTTAAAGCAGTGGGCTAGTGATGGCGCGCTAAGCGGGTGCAAGAAATGTATTGAGGCGGTGCATCCGGTTTGGGTGCGCCGCTTTGTCTTTTGTCTTTTGTCTTTTGTCTTTTGTTATTCGTTGTTGATACACCACCCCATTAATCATTGAGGAATTTACCCATGAGCGGCTATCCGAAAATCGTACACACCGAAGAAGGCATGCGTGAAGGTTTACAAATTGAAAGCGCCAAAATCCCGGTGGACGCCAAGATACGTCTGCTCGATGCGCTGTCGGATACGGGCTTGAGCGAAATCGCAGTCGGCTCTTTTGTCAGCCCCAAATACACGCCGCAAATGGCGGTGATGGAAGAGTTGGTCACGCGCTTCACGCCGCGGCCCGGCGTGCGCTATGTTTATACGGCCTTAAACGACAAAGGGCGCGAACGTGCAGCGGCCTACAGCCCGCCGCTGACGCGCAAGGTGTTGGAGTACGCCACGCGCGTGGACATGTGCGATGTGTTCGCGCAGCGCAACACCAACCGCTCGGTTGCGCAACAGGTGGCGTTATGGCCCAAGACGGTTGAGCAGGCGATTGCCAAAGGTGCCACTGAGGGCTGCATGTCGATCAGCAACGCCTTCGGCTCCAACTGGAGCGGCGAAGTGACGCTGGAACAGATGATGCACATGTTCGACCGCATGCACCGCCAGTGGGAAGACGCGGGTATTGAGGTGACCAAAATCGGCATGTCTGATGCGATGGGTTGGAACATGCCGCATCAAGTCGAGCAGCGCATCGTGGCCATCAAAGCGCGCTGGCCGAAAATTCGTGATTTCAACCTGCATTTGCACAACACGCGCGGCGCTGCGCTGGCGTCGGTCTACGCGGCGATACGCCAGATGGACGGCAACGACACGCTGCGGCTGCAATCCGCGATAGGTGGCATGGCAGGCTGCCCGTATTGCGGCAATGGCCGCGGTGCATCGATGATCGCTACCGAAGACCTCATGCACATGCTCGAAGAAATGGGCATCGACACCGGCGTTGATCTGTACAAACTGATCGAAGCCGTGTGGCTGGCTGAAGAAGTGGTGGGCCATCCGCTTTACGGTTTTGTGTCGAAGGCGGGTCCGCGTCCGCGCTTCGACAAACTGTATGCCATGGATATGCCGCACATCGAAACACTGGAACAAGCCAAGCACTTTGTGCATGGTGCGAAGGCGTACGCCGGTGCGCACTCGCCTTGGGCCGAGCCCATCACAAGCTGGATGCGGCCTGAAGCGCCGGGCTTTAAGGAGAAGCAAGCGAAGCTGGCAGCGCAGCCCGCTCAACTCAAAGCGGTGGGCTGATGGCGTAGCGGCAATCTGCCGAGGCTATTTGCAAAATACGGCGATGCGTCTTGCGGCGCATCGTGGTCGGTTTAAATGTTTACCGTAAGTAATTGAGTTCCAATAGGCTCGACGGCTGGCTGGGCGCGCTGCCGCAACACAATTGACGTGTTGATGCCAAAAACCGTCATGCACAATCATCACGATGCCGCGTTCAAGCATGACGATATCGGGCTTTCCCGGCAGATCTTCGCGGTGTAGACGGTAGCGACAACCAAGGCCGTGCAACATTGACTGGACGATTTTTCCGGCGCGGTATTCTTGTTCTTAACCCGCGCCATTACAGCGCTACGCTGCACCTTCGAGAAAACATCCATCACATTTCAACGTGGCCCGAACACTATTCTTCCTCAGGCGTATCGTTCGCATGGCGGTACCGTTGTTCCGCAAGCCACTGCAGCCGCTGCGCCTGTGTCAGAAGCGATTTGCGTAATCCACGTTGTACTTTGCGCTCGGCGATCATTTGCGCCAAACGGGCCATGACGCTCGCGCGGCGGGCGATGCGCAAGTCCGGGTGATCACGCAGGCGGCTGACTTCTTCGCTGACGATCTTCCCGCGATGTGATCTTGGCGGAATAACCGTTTTCCTGGGTTTGGGCGGTTCCTTTTCGTTGAGTACCGCTTTGAACGTGGAGCGATTCAGGCACCGCTGAAACACCGCATACTCCAGCGCATCGAGGTGTGCTTTCGCGGGTTTGTCGTGCATGCCGTGATCCTGATATTCCGGCAGCGGCCAAACCTCCACATGACATACCTCGAACGGATCCAGCACGTTCATTGCGACGGCATCGGTGCGTCTGTTGGTCAGATGCCGGCGCACCCGCGTGCTCAGACGCTCGTTGGTTTGTCCGACGTATATCGGTTCGCCGTCATAGTCGAAAAAAGCGTATACCGCCCATTTGAAGGTACCCAGTTTGCGCGGTTTGCCCAGTGTCTCGTCGTCCACTGCCTGATTGAGAAAAGCCGTTAGCGCGGTGCGTAGCGCCTCGGTTTCAAAAGGCAGCGAATTTGTCGCGAAATCGAGACCTAGTCGCGTCACGGGGTTCCTCATGCAACCCATCGCCAGGAGGTGCGCGACATTTGTGCGGCGACTATCGGTTCAAACAGCGTCTTTGCGAGGTGGCTGACTACCGGCGTTGCCACGCCATCGCCAGCCAGGTGATAGGCGTCGTTATAGCGCGGCGGTAGCCGATAGGAATCAGGCAACCCCATCAGACGAGCAGCTTCGCGTGGCGACAGCAGCCGGGATCGTACTTGTTCGCCCTGAACCACAATGATGGTTTGTCGGCTCGAGCCGCCCGTCGGCGTACGCAAGCAGCCGGATAGCCCGTCGAAGCGTACTTCCGCGCGAACCACGCCTTCGCGCGTGCGGCGGTACACAGCGCCCACATGCAATGTCCCGGCAGCTTGGGCCGCGATTACCTTGCGCCGATTGAGATCAGACATAGAGCACAGGAGTTTCGCCGTCTCATCCACAGAATGCCAATTCACACCTTGTGGTTCCGCCTCTATCAGATCATCCAGCGCGCACGAATTTGCCTCGGGCATTGTCGGGTTCCACCAGCGCCATTGTGCTTGTGCTTTTCGCGGCAGCCGATTATGCGCGCGAATAACCGCCGCAGGATGCCAGGCAGGATTCGCGATCCATGCGTGCGCAGCGTCTGGGATATGCAACGTTTCGTCCACACCGAAGATGAACACGCGTGGGCGGGATTGCGGCACGAAATGCACGGCGTCTATCACCATCGCGCCGAAGACATAACCTTCGCTCGCCAGCGCCTGCGTAATGGCATCCACATCTTTTCCACCATGAGAAGTCAATACGCCATAGACGTTTTCCAGCATGACCATACGTGGCTTCCGGCCCTCCTTGTTCAGCGCGCGTACCAACGACCAGAATCCCCAGAATGCTCCGGAGCGTAATCCATCCAGCCCGGCACCTGCGCCTGCCAGCGACAGGTCCTGGCAAGGAAACGATCCCCATGCCAAGTCAGCGCGTTCGGGCAAATGGGCTGCGTTTAGCGCGTGTATGTCGCCGCAAACAAACTCACGATCCCCCCAATTCTCCACATACGAGTGGGCCTTCTTCTCGCACAAATCATTGGCAAACAAGCAACGCCAAGCGCCGCCGAGCCCGGCGCGAACCATGCCGCCGCCGGCAAAGAATTCATAATAGGTAGGCATTAAAGTTATGGGATCACTGTTGTTGCTAGTCTACCGCCGATTTCTGCCGGAACCCAAGCTTGGCTTAAGGGATGTTGCTGAACTGGCCGTATCCCTTTCTGCGATAGACTGCGTTCTCAAACCGTTAACGCATCGAACAGTTCCTTAGCCGTCGCCAGCTTCTCCAGATTTTCCAGCGCGGTAACGGAGCGCTCCAGCCGCTCACCCTGAAACACACGCGACGCGCAACTGCGATACTTTGTCAGCAGTTCATCACGCGTCATTGGGTTGCCGGGGCTGCCGCGCACTTTGTCGACTTGCTTGGTTACTTTGCGACCATCTTTCAGGGTGAGCGTGACCGGCGCTCTGCGGCGCGACACCGCATCGTCACCCCATTCGGGGTGCTTGTGGATTTGCACCTTGGCGAGCGAGGCGCGCATTTGCGGCGCGTTGCAGTAGGCGTCGGAGAACGAATCCAGATCGACGCGGCCATCGAGCAGCATCGCCGCCAGCACATAGTCGAGCGAAAACTTGCCGCGAAAGCCCTGCGTAGGCAAATGGAAGCGCACGGTGTTCAGCAGATCAGGATGCACATCCACTTCGAGCTTGGTTACGTCATCGAATTTGAGGTTGTTTTCACGCAGCAGGCCTTGTGCGGCATCGAGCGCGCGCAGGTTGCCGCCGCAGCACGGATACGCCTTGACCGTGAGACCGGGATCGACGATCGACCAGTGTGAACCCAGCTTGTCGCCGACATTGTCGAGATTGAAATTGCCCGGCCCGTGAAACGCTGAGAAAAAACCGTAGTCGCCGTCGATGCCGTCGGGATCGGCGAAGTAATCTTTCTTCGCCAGCAACACGGAGGTAACGCCCGCGCGCGCTGCGTTGCCGGCGTGAATGCCTTTGCCCCAAGTGCCAAAGTGCTGCGTGAGGCCGCCCGCGTTGGCCGCTGCCAAACCGATGGCGACAGCCATTTGCGCTGGGTTTAGCTTGACGATGCTGCCTGCTGCCGCTGCCGCCGCTGAGCAACCGTAGAGTGAGGTGGGATGAAAGCCGCGGCGGCGCAGCTCAGGCTCGTGCTGGCGACCTGACAGCGACAGACGTTCGAAGACTTCGAGACCCACGCAGACGGCGTTTACCAAGTCGGCGCCGCTGGAACCTGCTTCTTCGGCCAGCGCCATCGCGCCGGGCAGGATGCAGGCGGTGGGGTGCGAAAAACCCGTGTCGTCGTAATCCAGCAAGTGCGACAGCGAGCCGTTGGTCCAAGCGGCGGCAATGGAGCTGGTGCGCAGATTGGTGCCCAGCACGCGTGCGTGCGGCGTGCCGCCTTGCTCGCGTGTCATGTCAAGAATCATGCGCCCCGCTGGCTCGGTCGTGGCCGCAAGCCCCACACCCGCACAATCGAGGATGTGCCGCTTGGTGGCGGCAATGGCGTCAGCGCTAAGGTCAGTGATGCGCGTTTTGCTGGCGAATTCGGAAAGGATGGTGGTGGCGCCCATGGTCAATTCTCCCTGTGTCGTGATTAAAATGTTTGATGGCGTATTGTCGTCGGATTTTCCGGCGAGGGCAAAATTTCATTCGTACTGTTGTCGCTAGAAACGCTGGCGCACGCAGCGTCGCGTTAAGCCGTGGACGCGGCGTCGGGTTAGAATGCAAGCGAAGTTATCTGCGCATAACGAGTCACGCATTCCGGCAGAAATTTCGGCAAAATAAAATACGTGGATGCAAATCAGGATACGGGAAAAATCAGGCGCAAAGCGCAAGAGACTATACATCATGCCCATCAGCCCACGCACGACCGATGCCTATATTAACGGCTCCAACCTCGTTGATGTCATTGTGACGCGGATGGATAACATCCTTTCATCCTCTGATGAAAAATTTTATCGCCATGGCACCGATGACGATTATTTCTACACCTTTGCGTTTGCGGTGGGGCACTTGACCCCAGAGGATATTGCCATTCTTAGGCAGTCGTATGTGAACGCAGGGTGGGGCAATGTCCAGGCGCGTAACTTCGAAGGCCCCGGCGACGCAGAAGCCGTGTGGGTGCGGATATTCCGCAATGAAAATAGTCATTTTTCTCGCTGGGATTAAGCGTGGGTGTAACGCCACAAGCTGACATTGAACGGAAGTCTGTTATGAAGTGCGCGGGGTTACTGCTCGCGGCAATGTTCGCAGGCCATGCGGCTATTGCCCAAGGCGCGCAAGACACCGTAGGGCACTATCCTGCCAAGCCGGTGCGCTGGGTAGTGGGCTTTGCGCCCGGCGCGTCGAATGATGTGATTGCCCGTATACGCAATGATTCAAAGGCAGCCCCATGACAGTGCTTTCAGCCGGCAGTACCCATAACAACGTTTCACGTCCGCTGTTATTCGATTCGCACGCGCACTTGGTTGCAGACGATCAGGTGCGCTATCCGCGTAACCCTGTGCAGCGCGCGGCCGATGCGCCGTATCGCCCGCCGGGCGTGATTGGCAGGCCGGGCGGCAAGCATGGGCCCAACCCGATACATGAGGTGCCCGATGTTTCGCGCATGCTGGGCTGGATGAAAGCGCAGAACGTCGCGGGTGCCGTCGCCGTACAAAAGCGCATGATCTACCGCTTTGATAACAGCTACATCCTTGATTCGTCCGATCAATACCCGGCTATTTTTAGCGCGGTGATTATTCCTGATGCCGAAGACCCGGCCACGCCGGATAGGGTGCGCACACTCACGCGCGAGCACGCGCTGTCGGCGGTGCGTTTGTTCGGCGTGCGTAAAGCCGATGGCAGCATGCCGTGGTTTAACTCACCCGCAGCGCTCAAAACTTGGGACGTGTGCGACGAGTTGGGCATGACCATGGACCTTGAGGTGCTCTGCGCCACCGGTGGCGGAACATCCATCCCCGAGATCATCGACCTCGCGCGCCGCTACCCCACGCTGCGCATCGTGCTGGATCACTTGCTGGAGCCAGAAGTACACGAAGGTGCGCACTACGGCCTCGACGAGCGTTACGAAAAGCTCGCCACGCACAAAAATATTTACTACAAATTCACGTCGATCAATCTCGACATTTGTCGCGAAGCCGATGTGCCGGCGGACAAAGTGTTACGCCGCGCAGTAGATATGTTCGGCGCCGATCACATCATGTGGGGTTCCGATATCGGTACCTCGTCAGGCTCGTACAAAGACATGGTGCAGCGTTTTCTCGACGCAGCGGTATTGCTGACACCGGGGGAGTTGCAAGCGGTTGGGCACGACACCGGCAAGCGCATATTCATCAAAGGCGGAACAAAGGCTAGCGGCAAAGTCTGACGTGGGGAGGCGTGTCGTGATATGGCCAAAACTCACTCGCTTTTGATACCGGCGTCTTTGATGATTTTGCCGTACTTGAGGATATCTGCTTGCAACAGTTTGGCGGTTTGTTCCGGGTTGTTGAAAAAGGGCACGAAGCCTTGGACTTCGAGTTTGTCTTTGGTGTCTTGTGTCGCGACCAATTTTGCGATTTCACCCGCGATTTTATCGAGTATGACTTTGGGTGTGCCGGCGGGCGCGCCTATGCCTTGCCATGAGGTTAGCGTCACGCCCGGTAGTCCGGCTTCAGCGAAGGTAGGTACTTGTGGCAAGGCCGCAATGCGCTTTGTGCCGGTAATGGCAATGGCGCGCAGCCGACCGTTCTTGACCTGACCGACCACGTTGATGGGCGGCGACATCATGTACTGCACGTGGCCGCCGATTAAATCGGTCACGACCGGCCCGCCACCTTTGTACGGCACGTGCTGCGTTTTGATGCCGGCAACCGTATTCAACAGCTCCGCCACCAGATGCGTTGATCCGCCCGAGCTGGATGAGCCGAAATTAATTTGTCCAGGCTTGGCTTTTGCCAAGGCGAGAAATTCCTGCAAGGTGTTGACGGGCAATGACAGCGTGACCACCAGCAAATTCTCGTAACTAGATACCGATGCGATGGGCGCGATATCGCGTAGGGCGTCGTACGGCGTTTTGGTCAGCACGTGATTGCCCGACAGCGCGCTGCCGATATACAGCAGCGTGTAACCA
>JAYTWR010000072.1:0-47896 GCA_043743335.1 Burkholderiales bacterium | reverse complement strand
CTACACTTCTTGTCTATCTTCGTGGTCGCTTTCGCATTCGAACATGCCCCCGCTGCGAGGAGAAATCGGCTCTTGATAGGGTTTTCGGTCAAGCACTAGTTACTAATTCTTGGATGGGGAAATTCACCCTGCGCAAACCCCAGCTTTTGCTTGAAAATTCAGCGGTTTACTGTAGAATCCGCGCCTCGGCACGCAGCCTTGCGCGTCGATATGTGTTGTAAGTAATTGTTTTTAAATGATGTTTTTAAATTATTTTTAATCCTTGCCTCACCGTCCCGCATAACGGGAGGCCCACTGTAACAGCCCATAAGGAGCCTATTGAATGCGACATTATGAAATTGTGTTTATCGTCCATCCGGACCAAAGTGAGCAGGTCCCCGGCATGGTCGAGCGCTACACCCAGATGATCACCGGGCGTGGCGGCAAGATTCACCGTCACGAGGATTGGGGTCGTCGTCAGATGACCTTCCCGATCCAAAAAATGCACAAAGCGCACTACGTGCTGCTGAACATCGAGTGCGATAACGACACGCTGATTGAGATGGAGCACGCGTTCAAGTTTAACGACGCCGTGCTGCGCCATTTGACGGTTTCCATGTCTGATGCCGTGACCACGCCGTCGCCGATGATGCGCGAAGAGCGTCGTCCGTCGTCCGATGACCGGCCTGCATCAGCCGCACCGACTGCGCCCGCACCGGTGGCCGCTGCGTAAGCCGGCGTGAGCGCCAATGCGGTTACGCTACACGGAGAAATCACCGCGCTAGAGCCTTTACGTCACACGCCCGCCGGGCTGCCGCTGGTCAACTTCAAACTCACGCACCGTTCGGTGCAGCTTGAAGCGGGCAATCCGCGGCAAACCGAACTGGTGGTGGACGCAGTGGCCATCGGCGAAGTTGCCGCTGCTGTTGCAAAGTTTCAGTTGGGCAACAGCGTCACGGTCAACGGATTTCTCGCGGCAAAGCGACGCATGGGTGCGCAACTGGGTACGCAGATGGCGCTACACGTGACGCACATTCAGCACTCACTTTCATAGACATTCATAGATAAATAGACATAAAGGAACCCTATCATGGCGATGGGAAAAGGCAGGTTCGGTAAAGGCAAGGGGAAACCCACTGACAAAAACAAGCGGCGCGGCAATGCACTGTTCCGCCGCAGGAAATTCTGCCGCTTTACGGCGGAGAAAATCACCTGGATCGATTACAAAGATATCGCACTGCTGAAAGATTTCATCAACGAAAACGGCAAGCTGATCCCCGCACGTATTACGGGCACCAAGGCCAAGTATCAGCGTCAGTTGTCGGTGGCGGTGAAGCGTGCGCGCTTCCTCGGCTTGCTGCACTACACCGACCTGCACTAAGGAGCGAACATGCAAATCATACTGCTCGAAAAAGTCATCAACCTCGGCCAACTCGGTGATGTGGTCAAAGTCAAAGACGGCTATGCGCGTAATTTTCTGATTCCGCACGGCAAAGCCAAGCGCGCTACCACGGCGAATCTGGCGGAGTTTGAAACGCGTCGCGCCGAACTTGAAAAAGTGCAAAATGACGCACTCGCCGCCGCGCAAGCCGGTGGTGCCAAGCTCGACGGCCTGATGGTGCAAGTCACGCAAAAAGCTGGCGTGGACGGCAAACTGTTTGGGTCGGTTACCAACAGCGATATTTCCGAGGCGCTGAAAAAGCAGGGTTTCGATGTGCCGAAGGCGGCGATACGCATGCCCGAAGGCCCGATCAAAACCATCGGTGACACGCAGCTCAAAGTGGCGCTGCACGCGGATGTGGTGGTGGGTATTACCGTTTCGGTTTTGGGCGAGGTAGCTTAGTACCTAATTTCAAACGGTTTTTTACGCACGAGAAAAAAGGGCTGGCGACAGCCCTTTTTTTATGTAGACTGAACAGATTACGGCGATGGATGTCCGTCGATAGAATTATAAAATAATAAATAAAATCAATTGGTTAGGTTAATTCTTCATGTGCGCCATGCAAGTTGTCAGCAGTCTGCCCAAAGATCCGCAAATTGAAGCGCTGCGGGTGCCGCCCCAGTCGATTGAGGCCGAACAATCGGTGCTCGGCGGCTTGCTGCTCGACAACAGCGCGTGGGACAAAATCTCCGACATGGTGAGCGAAACCGATTTTTACCGCGCGGATCACCGGCTGATTTTTCAGCACATTATGCTGCTGGTTGAAAACAACCGCCCGGCAGACGTACTGACAGTAGCCGAGAGCCTTGAGCGCAGCGCCAAACTCGACGAGGCCGGTGGGCAGGCGTATCTGGGCTCGCTGTCGATGAATACGCCGAGTGCGGCGAACATCCGGCGCTACGCCGAGATCGTGCGTGATCGCGCCATCATGCGCCAGCTTGCGCAGGCGGGCACCGAGATCGCCGATGCGGCGTACAACCCCGAAGGGCGCGAAGCCAAAGATTTGATCGACGAAGCCGAGAAAAAGGTTTTCGAGATCGCCGAAGTCGGCGCCAAAGCCAAGCAGGGCTTTGTCAAAATTGACCCGCTGCTGACTGAAACAGTCGAGCGCATCGACATGCTCTACAGTCGTGAGAACAAAGACGACGTGATCGGCTTGGCTACCGGCTATGTCGATTTGGATCGTATGACTTCCGGCTTGCAGCAGGGTGAGTTGATCGTTATCGCCGCACGGCCCTCGATGGGCAAGACCGCGCTGGCGATGAACATCGTTGAGCACGTCGCGCTGCATCTCAAAAAAGCCGCCGCTGTGTTCAGCATGGAGATGTCGGGTTCGCAACTCACGTTGCGCATGATCGGCTCGGTTGGGCGCGTGGATCAGCACAAGCTGCGCTCTGGCACGTTTGAAGAAAGCGAATGGCCTAAGCTGGTGGATGCCGTCGGCAAGTTGAATGATTCGCAAATACACATTGACGATACCGCTGGCCTCAACGCACTTGAAGTGCGTTCACGTGCGCGACGTCTGCACCGCAGTTGCGGTGGCTTGAGTTTGATCGTGGTGGATTATTTGCAACTCATGAGCGGCACCTCGTCGGGTCGTGAAGAAAACCGCGCCACCGAAGTCGCTGAAATTTCACGCTCGCTGAAAAGCTTGGCGAAAGAACTCAAGGTGCCTGTGATCGCACTGTCGCAATTAAATCGCAGCGTCGAATCCCGAGTGGACAAGCGGCCGATGATGTCTGACCTGCGCGAATCTGGTGCCATTGAGCAGGACGCCGACTTGATTTTGTTTATTTATCGCGACGAGGTGTACAACCCCTCCAATGAGGCCAGCAAAGGCAAGGCCGAACTCATCATCGCCAAACAGCGTAACGGCCCCACCGGGCCGGTGACGTTGACGTTCATCGGGCGGCACACGCGGTTTGAGAATTACGCCGGCGGGGATCAATATTGATCCTCACCGCCACTAGCGCGGTGGTAATTGCAAGATATTGTTTTTTTTAAGTTCTGAAAATACCTCCTATTGTTGCCGACCGTGGCGGCTTTCCGCGTGCAATCGTTACGGCAGCTCATTTTCACGGCATCTTGCATCACTTGGCAATAGACAAGGAGATACCATGCGTTTCATCCACACTGCCGACATCCACCTAGACAGTCCGTTGACTGGGTTGTCGAGTTATCAGGATGCGCCTGTCGCATCGCTTAGAACGGCCACTCGTGATGCCTTTGAAAATCTCGTCGACGAGGCAATTGCCGAGAAAGTCGACTTCATGGTCATAGCGGGTGATCTCTATGACGGGAACTGGAAGGACTTCAATACCGGTATTTTCTTTGCCCGCCAGATGGGACGGTTAAAGACAGCAGGCATCCCAGTCTATCTGCTGTTTGGCAACCACGATGCGGAGAGTGAAATGACCAAAAAACTCTCTCTACCTGACAATGTTTACTGTTTCCGCTCAAGCAAGGCAGAAACCTTTGAATTGCCTGAAATTAAAGTGGCGCTGCATGGGCGCAGCTTCAAGGAAGCTGCCACTACGGAGAACCTGGCGGTAGGCTATCCCGATCCGGTTGCGGGTTGGCTGAATATTGGTGTTCTGCATACTGCTCTGGAAGGTAATGCGGCGCACGCTAATTATGCCCCATGCTCCATCGCAGAGCTGGAAGCTCGTGGTTATCAGTATTGGGCGCTGGGTCACGTCCATGAGCACCAAGTCTGGCGAGGTAAGTCGATTGTCGCTTTTCCGGGGAACCTTCAAGGTCGACATATCCGCGAAACAGGGCCCCGTGGGGCGTTGATGGTTACGGCCGAGGGGACGGATATCGTTTCAGTTGAACGACTCCATGTTGACGTGTTGCGCTGGTGTGCCGTCAATGTCGATGTATCTGCTGCAATTGATCTCGCGGGATCCATTCGTTTAATAGGTCGCGCCCTGGAGGCGCTGCTTGCCGACACTGAAGGGCAATTGCCACTGGCTGTACGGATAAGACTGTCGGGTGCATCTGCGGCACATGGGCAATTGTTTGGATTGGAAGCACAGTTGCGCGGCGAAGTATTGGCGCAGGCCTCGGCCCTCGGCGCTGAACGACTCTGGATTGAGAAAGTGCGCATTGCAACTACGCCCCATGATTTAGCGGCCCAGGTCGCTGCCCGCTTAGATGCTGTAGCGGATTTGCAAGAGCTACTGGGTAAGGCCGGATCAGACCCTGACTTTTTGCAAAGTTTGCAGGACGACTTGATGCAATTAGTTGGCAAGCTGCCACTGGAGGTCATTTCTGCATTGCCTGATCTTGATGTCATCAGGGCTGGCAACGTGGAGGATCTGGTGCATAAAACCACGCCATCGTTGGTGGCGCATGTAGCGAAAGCGGGCTGAAATATGCGTATCAACAGCCTTGACCTCATTCGCTATGGCATTTTTACCGATCGGCCAATAAAGTTGCCAAAGGCCGAGCGTGACTTTCATGTCATTGTTGGACCAAACGAAACCGGGAAATCTACCCTACGCTCTGCCATTCAGGATCTGCTATACGGCATTCCCAAGAATACACTTCATGCTTTCCTGCACCCAATGCCGGAAATGCGCTTGCGTGCAGCAATCGAGCATGGCAGCAACAAGCTTGAGTTCCAGCGTACGAAGGGCAACAGGCAAACACTACGAACCCTAGCGGACAAACCGCTGCAGGATAGCGTAATGGATACCTTCATTGGTGCAACAGATCGAGAATTCTTCTCGAAAATGTTTGGCCTGAACCACGAGCGGCTGATAGAGGGGGGACATCGCATTCTTTCAGCCTCGGACAACCTCGGGCAGATTTTATTCCAGTCGGCAGCAGGCATTGGAAGTCTGGGCGCAGTTCGCGAGGCGCTTGAAAAAGAAGCAGACCAGCTCTGGTCGAAGAGAAGGTCGGGTGAACGTGCGTACTATATTGCAGCAGATGAGTATGAACGTGCTACGACCGCTCTCAAGGGGGCAACGGTTCGTACCAAGGATTGGGTTAAGGCCTACGCGGAGCAGGCCGAGTTCGAAAAAGCCTATGCCGAAGCCAAAGATCGTCATACAGCCATCAAGGCCCGGCGAAACCTTCTGGAGCGTGTACGCAGGGTGAGACCTTACCTGAAAGCGCTTGACGATATTGCGATTCAGATCTTAGCGATCGGTGATGTGCCGGATCTCCCTGTATCAGCAGCGAAGACCTTGGCCAATGCGGAAAGGGATTCTGCGGCTGCCCAAGCTGATATTGACCGCTATTCAAAGCTGGAAAATGAAGCGCGGTCTGCACAGGCAGTCATTCAGATTGATGAAGTGATTCGTGAATTTAGTGCGGAAGTGACTGAGCTGAATGAGCGACGACTTCAATATCGTTCCCATGGCAGTGACATTGGCAAACGACAGGCTGAAGTGGATGCGCAGTGGGCTATTGTCATAAAACTAACGGAGCAGTTGGAATGGGATGCAAGCAGCGAGGAATCAGTGCGTAGCCGAATGCCGATACTGCCGGTGCGCGCACCATTGGAGCGGCTCCTTCGTGAACATGGGGCATTGCAGCAAGCACTTCTTTCCGCTGAAGAGAATGAAAAATCCAAGGTAGCGGAAATTGCTCGTGCGAATACTGCGCTGGCGGTGCTTCCAATTGCAGAGACACCTACTGGCCTTCAGGCAGCTTTGACACAAGCGCAAAAGCTCGGGGATTTCGTTGCGATGACTCGCCAGCGCCTAGAGGCCGTGAAGCAGAGTGAAGCAGGAGCCGATAAAGCACTTGCTGGTCTCGGCAATTGGAAGTGTGACGTGGTGACATTGCAAGCCATGACAGCTCCAACGGTCGATGTCATTAATGTGTTTGTGCAAGACCAGCTTGCCGACGACGTTGAGGCTAAATCTGTTGCCAAACGGGTCGCTGATCTCAATAGTCAGATGCAGCAACAGGAATTGGAAATTAAGCACTACCGTGAGGTAAATAGGCCAGTGACCAGAGAGGATGTGCTCGACACACGAAAGGAACGGGACTCCACTTGGATTTTTATAAAGGCTAACGTGGCTGCACTCGAGTCCAAGGTGGGCGATTACGAAAAACTTGTTATTGATGCTGACTCTATAGCTGATACGCGGCACGACAAGATTCGAGAGGCTGCTGAGCTTCAGTCCAAACAACAGAAGATTCAGAGCCTTGAGCTGGAACGCGATACAGCGAATGGGACGCTGCTGCGGCTGACGGAAAGTTCTTTTGCTCGGAATGCCAAGTGGGAAATCCTTGTGCAGGAATGTGGCTTGCCCAAAGTGACCTTTCAGGCTGCGATCGAGTGGCTGAACGCTAGCAAGAATGCACTGGATGCTTCGGACGCACAAGCGGAAGCGAAGCGCTCCCTTGCCGCTCATGAGTGTGCAGTGGCAAGCGCTCGTGAGGCATTGGCCGAAGCGTTAGTGAGGATGGGTAATCCGGGTGAAGGCAAGTCACTGGACGTCCTGATGCTGGGGGCCGATCAGATAGTGAAAGAGATACTGGATGCTCGTGGTCAGAGGCGGACCCTCACCAAGCAAATTGCAGATGCCGAAAATGCTCTTAGTTCCCTCACGCAAAAAGTGGTTAGCGCAAAAACGCAGTATGAGGATTGGAAGGTCAATTGGTCGAAGGCACTTGCCCTTGCTGGCATAGGAACTCAGGATGACTTGGGAATAGTCGAGGGATACCTTGAGGTAGTCAAGCAGATGGAGTCAGCCTTGTCCTCGATGCAAAAGACCAAAGCCGAACGCATAGATACGATGCGCGCGGATCTTGAGGCATATTCCCAAGCTGCCCGTGACTTGGCCGGGCGAGTTACCGACAATCCTGTTAACCAGTCTGCAGATGAAATCGCGCTGGAGTTAAGCCGTAGACTTGTTGCGGCGAACGAAGCCCATTCGGAAACAAAACGGCAACAGTCTGCCCTTGAATCCGCGCATTCGAAGTTTTTGGAAGCGACTTCTCACCTGCAGCAGGCTCAGGCGACGATTACCCCGTTACTTGAACGGGCGAAAGTCACGTCGAACGCTGATTTGGAGGAGGTCATTTCCAATGTTGATAAGCGACGGGAGTGGCTTTCAGCAGTTGCTGCGTCGGAAAAATCTATCCAAGCAAATGGTGATGGATTATCCATTGATCAGCTCAGGACCGACATCGGTGCAGTCGATGAAGCTACATTGCTGGTCGAAATAGATAAATTGACATCTGACGAAGAAACGCTGGTTAACGAATTGAGCGAACTGTCAGCACGCAGGCAGGAGGCAACGGCTGCGGTTAACGCAATTGGCGGCTCGGCTGATGCGGCAACAGCGGAGGGACAGCGGCAGGAGGCACTCTCGAAAATGGCAGACGTTGTTGAGCGGTATCTCAAAGTCTATACGGGTGCAAAGTTGCTCAAATGGTCGATAGAGCGGTATCGGGAAGCGAAACAGGATCCTATGTTGTCCCTGGCAAGTGCGATTTTTGCGCGACTTACACTGGGCTCTTTCGAGAAGCTGACGGTAGACTTTGACAGCGAGCCGCTCAAGCTACTTGGGCGACGTCCCAATGGGACGACAGTGGATATTGAAGGGATGAGCGAGGGCACACGGGACCAGCTCTACCTCGCGCTACGATTAGCTGCCCTCGATATGCACCTAGATCAAGCACACGTTCTGCCGTTTATTGCCGACGATTTGTTCATCAATTTTGATGACAACCGATCCAAGGCGGGTTTGGAAGCGCTTGGCGAGCTTTCCAAGAAAACCCAGGTCATCTTTCTGACTCACCATGAACACTTACTGCCCATGGTGCGTGGGGTATTTGGTAATGATGTGAACGTTGCAAGCCTCTGAGTTTTTGCAAAACCTAATTGGTTAATCGGGCGTACAGTAATTTCTTTCTAGGAAGCATTAAGCTCCCAAGAAAAATAGTCATTTAAATTCAATTGCTTACAGATTTTAATTTTTCTGAAAACAGATCAAAAACAATTCAGATCAAAAACAATTTCTCCACCATAGTCTTTTCCCGCCGAACCGGGGCTTACTTTGGTACACCGAAAACGGGATCAACAAATTACCATCTGTGTCGATCTGGCCGGGGGATTTAGGTTCCCTAAAGCACTTCCCCCGCATGATCCGCCAACCTTGAGCGCTCACCGCGCATCAGCGTGATATGCCCACTATGTGCCCAGCCCTTCATGCGATCGACCACGTAGGTGATGCCTGAGCTGCCTTCAGTGAGGTAGGGCGTGTCGATTTGCGAGATGTTGCCTAGGCACACGACTTTTGTGCCGGGGCCAGCGCGGGTGATCAGGGTTTTCATTTGCTTGGGCGTGAGGTTTTGCGCTTCATCGATCACCAGAAATTTGTTCAGAAACGTGCGACCGCGCATGAAGTTGAGCGACTTTACCTTGATGCGTGAGCGGATCAAATCCTGCGTGGCGGCACGGCCCCATTCGCCAGCGGAATCGTCGGTTTTGTTGAGCACGTCGAGATTGTCTTCGAGTGCACCCATCCACGGATTCATTTTTTCTTCTTCGGTGCCGGGCAAAAAGCCGATGTCTTCGCCGACCGGTACCGTGACGCGCGTCATGATGATTTCGCTATAGCGTTTGGTTTCCAGTGTTTGCATCAGGCCCGCCGCCAGCGTCAACAGCGTTTTGCCGGTACCCGCCTGACCCAGTAGCGTGACGAAATCGATATCCGGGTTCATCAAAAGGTTCAGCGCGAAATTCTGTTCGCGATTGCGCGCAGAGATGCCCCACACATTGTTGCGCGCGTGGCTGTAATCCTTGAGCGTTTCCAGCACTGCGGTTTTGCCGCCAGCTTCGACGACTTTGGCCTGAAACGGTTTGTCGTCGTCAAGGTAAACCATCTCATTGGCGATCAGGCTGGCGCACAGCGGGCCATGCACGCGGTAACAGGTGTGGCCCGACTGCTGCCAAGATTCCATGTTTTTGCCGTGCGATTCCCAGAACGTCTGCGGCAAGGCGCGCGTGCCGGTGTAGAGCAGATCGGTATCTTCGAGCACCTTGTCGTTAAAATAATCTTCGGCGGCAAAGCCCAGCGCACGTGCCTTGATGCGCATGTTGATGTCTTTGGACACCAGAATGACTTGCCGCTGGGATTGTTGCTCTTGCAGGTGTTTGACTACCGCGATGATTTGATTGTCCGCCTTGCCGCCGGGGAGCTTGGCGGGCAGCTCGCCGTTGACGGCCTCGGTTTGAAAAAACAGACGCCCGCTGGCGCTTTTGTCACCGAGCGTCGCCAGCGCTATGCCCTCAGTAATGTCGGCGGTGGCGTGGCCCATCAGCTCATCGAGATAACGGCTCGCCTGGCGCGCATTGCGCGAGACTTCAGACATGCCCTTTTTGTGATCGTCGAGCTCTTCCAGCGTAGCCATTGGAATGAAGAGATCGTGTTCTTCAAAGCGGAACAGGCTGGTTGGATCGTGCATCAACACGTTAGTGTCTAGCACGAAAAGCTTGGTGACGGCGGGCAGGTGGGCGGTGGTGCTGCTGGCGCTGGCGGACAGCGGGGACGGGGCGGGCGAGCGTGGCGTGGCGGGCTTGCGCGGAGTCATGAGTGGTATTGAATAGAATAAGGGTAGTGTTCGTATAACTAATTGATTTTAAATAGTTTTTATGTAATCCAATACTTCCTGCACATGGCCCGGCACCTTTACGCCGCGCCATTCGCGGCACACCACGCCGTTGGCGTCCATCACAAACGTGCTGCGCTCAATGCCGCGCACTTTTTTACCGTACATGTTTTTCATTTTGATGACATCGAAGGCTTTGCAGGCGATTTCATCAGCGTCCGCGAGCAAGTCGAACGGAAAGCTCATTTTGGTTTTGAAGTTCTCGTGCGACTTGATGCTGTCGCGCGAGATACCGTAAATGGCGTAGCCCAATTTTTTGAATTGCGCGTGCAGATCGCGAAACTGCAGCCCTTCGTTGGTGCAGCCGGGCGTGTTGTCTTTGGGGTAGAAATACAGCACCCACGCCTTGCCGGCAGCGCCCCTGCTATTGAACGGCTCACCGCTGGTGGATGCGACTTCAAATTCAGGTACAGGTTTATCCAGCATGATGTTTACCCGTCAATGGATAAAGAACGATGGTTGCGTGGCATATTGAAGCAATTGCCGTCATCACGCAATCATCGCGCCTTGCAGGGCCAGTGTGCCACTACGTCCGGGAATTTCAGCGTTGATCACCGCATGCCGGGGCAGCGTGGCGAAATTGAGCTCGTGCGCGTAGTCGTGTAGGGTGGTTAGGGCGTAGCCTTGGGCTTTCCAGCCGCTCAGCAGGGTGTCAAATACCGTGCACAGCCGGTTGCCTTCGAGTTCGGCGTGCAGGGTGTACACGTGCCCCGGTTCTTTGGGCCTTTTGGTGAGCTTGAGCAGGTGTTGCGCTACGTTTTGTTCGTCCAAGCCATTCGTGCCGATGAGTTCGTCCAGCGTCGGTAGCGTGGTCGGCAATTGCAGGCAATTGACCGCGTCGCCCGCGACCACCGGAATAAATGGGTGCGTCCCGCGTGTATCGGAACAGTAGTGAAATCCCATCGCCGCCGTGAGCCGAAACGCATGCGCGTTCATTTGCCAGCCTGCCGCGCCATGGGTGTGGGCCGGCGCACCGAACACGGTTTCAAAACGCTCGGCGGCGCGTTGCATCTCGCGCTGAGTCCATGTTTGGCTGGCCGTGACGACGTTATCCTGCCATTTCACGTGATCATGAGTGTGGATGCCAACTTCGTGACCTGCATCGCGCACGCTGCGCATCAGCGGCGCACAGCGTTTGCAGATATCCGGACCGGGTAGCAGTGTGCCGTAGAGCAGTGTTTTGACGCCGTAGTTCGATACCACGGAGGTGCGCGAGACTTTACTCAAAAAGCCGCGCCTAAACACACGGCGGATGGCCCGGCCGGTGTGATCACGCCCCAAGCTAAAGAGGAACGTCGCCTTGGCCTTGTGGCGATCCAGCAGCTTCAGCAGTACTGGTATGCCGTCACGCGTGCCGTGATAGGTGTCTACGTCTATTTTGAGTGCGAGTTTCATGCGTTAGTGAGAAGAGTTAGATCGACCGATATGCCATCATGGCTGGGGCGAACATCCGCTGGCAACTGTGCAAAACAGCGGATCGCGGGTTACACTGGGTTGTCTTTAATTGCACCGGATAAATAAATGAAAATCTGCATGATCGGCAGCGGGTATGTCGGGTTGGTGACGGGAACGTGCTTTTCTGAAATGGGGCACGATGTCATTTGCGTGGACAAGGATGCTAACAGAGTCAAGCGGCTGAAAAAGGGTGATATCCCTTTTTATGAGCCGGGTCTGAGTGAGATTTTGTTGCGCAATCAAAAGCAAAAGCGCTTAACATTTTCGACAGATTTGTCACAGGCATTGCGCGGAGCGGAGATCATCTTTATTGCGGTCGGTACGCCGCCGCGCGCCAATGGCTCGTCGGATGTCAGCCAAATCATGGCGGTTGCGGGTGAAATCGGGCGCGGCATTACGGGGTATTGCACCATCATTAATAAATCGACTGCGCCGGTCGGCACGGTTGAGCAGGTTCGTGGCATCGTCACGCGTGAAGTGGCGAAACGGAAAAAAGACTGGGCATTTGACGTCGCCAGCAACCCGGAGTTCCTGAAAGAAGGTAACGCCGTCGAAGATTTTATGCGTCCCGACCGCGTGGTGGTGGGCACCGACAACGAGCGCGCGCTTAAAGTCATGCGGGCACTGTATTTGCCTTATGTGCGTAATCACGATCGGCTGATTGCCATGGGCATACGCGACGCCGAACTCACCAAATACGCCGCGAATGCCATGCTCGCCACGCGAATTTCGTTCATGAATGAAATGGCGAATTTGTGCGA
Source organism: Burkholderiales bacterium (assembly GCA_043743335.1). GTDB lineage: Bacteria > Pseudomonadota > Gammaproteobacteria > Burkholderiales > SG8-41 > UBA5216. The sequence continues at coordinate 35,620 of JAYTWR010000072.1, read as the reverse complement.
TCAACTGGGTGTGGATATCGAGAATGTTCGCGTCGGGATAGGCTCAGACAATCGTATCGGGTATTCCTTCATCTATGCTGGTTGCGGCTATGGCGGCTCGTGTTTTCCGAAGGATGTGCAGTCGCTGATTTACCAGACCAAACAGGCGAAATTGCAGCCGCGTATTCTGGCTGCAGTGGAAGAAACCAATGAAATGCAAAAGCTTAGCCTCTACCGGGCCTTAAGAAAGCGCTTCGGCGGTAACCTCAAAAACAAGGTGATCGGTATCTGGGGGTTGGCATTTAAACCAAACACGGACGACATGCGCGAAGCGCCTGCGGTGGTGTTAATACGCCACTTAATTGAAGCTGGCGCGAAGGTGCAGGCGTACGACCCGGTGGCGATGACGGTTGCACGCCGCACGCTGCCGCCACAATGGTTTAAGTCCGGCGCACTGAAACTCGCAAAAGATCAATATGGCGCGTTAAAGGGCGCTGATGCGCTGGCGCTGGTCACCGAATGGAAGCCCTTTCGCGCCCCGGATTTGCACTTGATGGCGAAGATCATGCGCCAAAAGCTGATTTTTGACGGGCGCAACCAGTACGACAAAGCGTCGGTCAAGGCGCAGGATTTTGAGTATTGGGGTATCGGTCGATAAGTTTGGCGTTTGCCGACCGGTTTAATCCATCAGCCGTCGCGCGTTCGCGGTATCACCGCGATAGGCGTCGAATATCAGCTTTAGCGCGCGGTTCATGTTGACTTGCGGCTTCCAATCGAGATCACGGCAGGTGTTGGTGATTTTCGGCACGCGATTTTGCACGTCCTGATAGCCCTTGCCGTAGTACGCGTGTGACGTGGTTTCTACCAGCTTCACTTTTTTAGCGTTGGAGTACTCCGGATAGGTCTTCGCCATGGTCAGCATCATTTGCGCCAATTGCTGGATGGAAAAATTGTTTTTCGGATTGCCGATGTTGTAAATATTGCCGCTGGCAATGCCGCCCTTGTTGTCGATGATTTTGATCAGCGCATCGATGCCGTCATCGACATACGTAAACGAGCGGCGCTGCTGGCCGCCATCGACCAGCTTGATGTTTTCGCCGCGCACGATGTGGCCTAGAAACTGGGTAATCACGCGCGAGCTGCCTTCTTTGGCGGTATTGATGGAATCGAGCCCGGATCCTATCCAGTTAAACGGCCGGAACAGCGTGTAATCCAATCCCTGCTCCATACCGTACGCGTGAATCACGCGATCCATGAGCTGCTTCGCGCATGAGTAAATCCAGCGCGGCTTGTTGATAGGCCCCAGCACCAGTTCGGACGTGTCCGAATCAAACTGCTTGTCGCGCGACATGCCATACACTTCAGACGTCGACGGGAACACCAGTCGTTTGTGGTGTTTGACGCAAGAACGCACGATCGGCAAATTGGCTTCGAAATCCAGCTCGAACACCCGCAGCGGCTCTTTCACATAAGTGGCCGGTGTGGCGATGGCCACCAGCGGCAGCACGGTGTCGCATTTGCGGATGTGGTACTCGATCCATTCCTTGTTGATGGTGATATCGCCCTCGAAGAAATGGAAACGCTTGTCGTCGAGCAAATCGGTAATGCGCTCGGTGCCCATGTCCATGCCGTACACTTCCCATGGCGTGGTAGCGAGAATGCGTTTGGAGAGATGATGGCCGATAAAGCCATTGACGCCGAGAATAAGGATTTTTTTCACGTGTGCGTTCCGTTTTTTTCGTTCAATTGCCTGCTTAACTGTTCAGCGCAAGCCGACTTGTGCCCAACAGCGTCTGGATGTTTTGCGCGGTAAGGGGCTGACCGTCGATTACCGCCGCCAGCAAGCGCAGCACGCCGCCATCTGCGCATTGAAGATACAGTGCATCATTCGCAGCGTATAGCGCGGTGCCGGTGACGATCTCGCGCTGGCCTGACAACACACTGCCCAGCAGCATCAGTCGCTTGCCATTGATATCGCAAAAAGCGCCGGGGTAAGGCGGCGCTACAGCGCGTATGAGATTGTGCACCTGCTGCGCGCCCCATGCCCAATTGACGCGGCCATCCTCGGGCTTGCGTCCGCCAAAATAACTGCCGCCGGCCAAATGCTGCGGTGTCATGAGTGCGGTGCCGTTGACCAGTTTTGGCAATGACCGATCCAATACCAGTTCCGCCGCAACCGTGGCTTTGCGGAACACTTCCAGCGCGGTGTCGTTAGGCAATATCGGCACCGCCTGCTGATCGACCAGACGTCCGGCATCCGGTTTGGCAACCATTTCATGCAGCGTAGCGCCGGTTTCGCGCTCGCCGTGAATGATCGCCCAGTTGATCGGCACGCGCCCGCGGTACTTGGGCAGCAGCGAGCCGTGCATATTGAACGCGCCGCGCAACGGTGCGCCTAATACGGCAACCGGCAGCATGAAGCGGTAGTAAAACGAAAACAGGAAATCCGGTTGTAGCTTGGTCACGGATTCCAGCAGGCCGGGGTGATTCGCGTCGCCGATCAGCGTTACCGGGATGCCATGCAGCCGTGCGAGTTCGGCCACGCTGCCAAACCAGATGTTTTCGTTGGGGTCATCCGTGTGCGTGTAAACGTGGCGCACTTCAACGCCTTGCGCCAGCAGCACAGACAGACAGCGCACACCGACATCGTGATACGCAAAGACAACCGCGCTGGTCATACTATTGGGCTACCGCGTACGGGTGATGTGTGCTGCTCAAGCACCGCATCAATCAAATAGCGTGGCCGTCCGCGCACCTGTTCGTAGATGCGGCCCACATACTCGCCCAGCAAACCCAAGCCAAACAGCACGATGCCGATCAGGAAAAACTGCAAAATATCGCGATCCCACATGGCCTGCAGCCCTTGCTGAAACGTCTGTGCGCTGGCCATGCGCGTCACCATCACCACCACATACACGGCCATGGACGCAATCGACACCAAAATGCCGAGCAGCGAAAACATTTGCAGCGGCGCCAGCGAAAACCCGGTCATCAAGTCAAAATTCAGCCGCATCAATTTGTAGACTGAGTACTTGGAGTCACCGGCGGAGCGTTCTTCGTGCGCGACTTCGATTTCGGTAGGGTTTTGCGCAAAGGTATACGCCAGCGCCGGAATGAACGTGTTCACCTCGCGGCACTGGTTCAGCGCGTTGACGATATTGCGGCTGTAGGCGCGCAGCATGCAGCCCTGATCGGTCATCTTGATGTGCGTCGTGCGTTCGCGTATGCGATTCACCAGACGCGAAGGCAGTCGGCGGAAAATCGAATCCTGCCGTTGACGGCGGATGGTGCCCACGTAATCAAAGCCTTCGCGCATTTTTGCGACGAGTGCTGCGATTTCCTCCGGTGGATTTTGCAAATCGGCATCCAGCGTGATCACCATATCGCCGCGACTCTGCTCAAACCCCGCCATGATCGCCATGTGCTGACCGTAATTGCCGGCGAGCAGCACAGCGCGCGTGACATCCGGGCGCGCTTCAAATTGTTGACGCAGCACAGCGGCAGAGCGATCACGGCTGCCGTCGTTGACGAAAATCACTTCGTATTGCAGCGCCAGTTTGTCCAGCGCTGGATACAGACGCGCGAACAAGGCCGGCAACGAAAGCGCTTCGTTGTAAACCGGGATAATGATAGAAAGTTCCATAAAATCAATTAGTTACATAATTTATGGCTTACGTGCCGCTGCCAGTATTTCGGCGCACGCCTTGCACACACGATCCACATCACCCATGCGCATGGCGGGAAACAGCGGCAGGGTCACCGTGCGCTCGCCGATGTGATCGGCGTTCGGAAAATCCCCCGGCTTGTTGCCGAGCTTGCGATAAAACGTGTATAGCGGCAGCGCGGTGTAATGCAGCCCCACGCCGATGCCGCGCGCGGCCATCGCCTGGATAAAATCCGCGCGTGTGATGCTCAACTGATCGAGTCGCAGCAACGGGGCGAACATATGCCAGCTATGGTCTGTCGTGCTGTGCCTAGCGCGCGCGGGTAATTGCAAAGCCGTCACCGTGCGCATTTGCGTAAAGTAACGCTCCACCAGCGCGCGGCGGCGTGCGTTGAAGGCTTCTAGATGGCGCAATTGTCCCAGCCCCACGCATGCTGCCACATCGGTTAAATTGTATTTGCCGCCTGCGGCCACCACATCGAGATTGCCCTGCGCATCTTTTTGGATGCCGTGAAAGCGCAGCACGTCGACGCGCTTGGCCTCCGCCGGTTCGCTCAACACCAGTGCGCCGCCTTCGATGGTCGTCATGTTTTTATTCGGATGAAAGCTAAAGCACACCAAATCGCCGAAGCTGCCGATGCGTTTGCCTTTCCAGGCACTGCCGATGGCGTGCGCGGCATCTTCCACCACGCGCAACTTGCGCCGCTTGGCGAGCTTGTAGAGCCCATCCATGTCCACCGGCAGGCCAGCGAAATGCACCGGCATAATCGCCCTAGTACGCTTGGTGATGGCCGCCTCGGTTTTTTTCAGATCAATATTGCGGGTGGCTAGATTCACATCCACAAACACGGGCTTGGCGCCCAGCCGCACCACCACGTTCGAGGTCGCGGCAAAGGTCATGGCCGGCACGATGACCTCATCGCCAGGGCCGACATTGCACACCTGCAGCGCCACTTCCAGTGCGCCCGTGGCAGAAGTAAAGGTGCGCACAGCGCGGCCGCCGACGTAATCACTCAAGGCCTTTTCGAATGCCTGCACATTCGGCCCGGTGGTGATCCAGCCGGAGCGCAGCACGTCGCCGACAGCGCGTATGGTGGCTTCGTCAATGGTGGGGCGGGTAAACGGCAGAAAAGGTTGTTTTGTAATGGTGTTTATTGCCATATCAATGACTCTCAATGACTCACTAGCTACGCGCCACGATAAATACGCCCAAAATAATCACGCCAATGCCAACCATGCGCGTGAGTGTCACCGCCTCGCCAAACAGATACCAAGCCGCCGCCGCGTTGAGCACATAGCCGACCGACAGCATGGGATAAGCGATGCTCACTTCCACGCGCGACAGCGCCATGATCCACACCACCACACTCACCACATAACAGGCCAGCCCGCCCATGATGTAGGGCTGCGTGGCGAGCTTCCAGCCCACCGGCAGCACATTGCTGCTGGAGAATTCAAACGCGCCCACCGCATTGGTGCCGGCCTTCAGCAAAAGCTGCGCCACCGCGTTCAGCAAAACGCCACACATCACCAGCGCGAACGACAGGGTGCTCATGGTGTCATCCTTTCTGTGTTGGGTTCAGCAATCATTGCGCTGTAGCGCTGGGCTTTTTGACCACGACATAACGTACATTTTTGCCGATCACCTGCATCGGCAAACCCGCCGATTCGAGCTTAGCATACGTCGCAGGTTCGATGACCGCCAGTGCGCGGCTGTGACTGTTCCAAGCGGCGACGAAGCGCGGAATATCCGGCAGCCACAGCGCCGGTTCCTGTTCCAGTCCGAATGCCAACTCGTCGGTGTACTGCACCAGCGTCATGGGCCGTTTGAGGTAAAACGGCAGCGTTTGTTCGTAGTTATGCACGCTGTACAGCGGCATGCCCGGTTCGAGATGCGGCTTGATTTGCTGCGCAATATCGTGCGCGGACGAAGCCGGGGCCAGCACGTTGTGTCCTAGGGCCGCCAATTGCGTTAATGCCAGCGTGCCGATGCTGATACCCATGACCGCTGGGTGACGCAAGCCGCGTCGGCTGGCCCATGCCGCAAAGAGATAGCCCACGAGCCCTGCCGCGCCCGCTGCCAGCAGCCACGGTGTATACAGCGCGTACAGCTCAGCGGAAACCTTTTCGTTGCCCCAAGCCGTGACAAAAGGTGCATAGCCGATCAATGCCACCGCGCCCACAGTCAAAATCCATGACTGCCATTGCAGCGCCTTGAACGATGTCGAAACGAGTGTGTGTGCCATCAGCAGGGCCAGTGCCGGAAATATCGGTACGATGTACGACGGCAGCTTGGAGCCCGAGACCGAAAAGAACAGAAAAATCAGCACCGCCCACAGCACCAGAAACCGGCGTGGGTGGAAGCGGTTGCCGCTAGAAACACTGCGCCAGCCGTCAGCCAAGGCGCGAGGCAGTTGCGCCATCCAAGGCAGCATGGAAAACGCCAGTATCGGCACAAAATACCACCAACCACCAGTGCGCCGATGCACGTTGCTGGAGAAGCGCGAGAAGTGTTCGCGAATGAAAAAGAAATCAAAAAATTCTGGGTTCGCCATTTGTACCAGCACAAACCAAGGTGCGGCTATGGCGATGAACAACGGCAGGCCCCAGCCCCAACGCAGCCGCGCCAGCATCTGCCAATCGCGATGCCAAAGCAAATAGGCGACGAAAACCATGCCCGGCAACACAATACCCACCAAGCCTTTACTCAGCATCGCCAGCGCGGCAAACGCCCACGCCGCAATCATCCAGGGGCTCTTTTGCGGCGCAGGCTCGTTCAGCGCGAGCAGTAGACTCGCGAGCGTTGCGGTCATGAACAGCGTCAGCCCCATATCCAGCGTATTGATTTGCGCCACGATAATAAAACCGGGGCTGGCGGCGAGAATCAGTGCAGCGTAGAAGCCAACCACTGCGCCGAACAAGCGCCGTCCGGCAACATAAATCAGCAGCACGCAGAGCAGTCCGCTCAGCGCCGGCCATAGCCGCGCAGTCCAGTGGTGTTCGCCGAAGACTTTGTAGGCGGTAGCCGTGGCCCAATATTGCAGCGGCGGCTTTTCAAAATACTTGATGGCGTTCAGTCGCGGCGTAATCCAGTCGCCGCTGACCGCCATTTCACGGGGAATCTCTGAGTAGCGCCCTTCGTCGGGCCGCACCAGCTTGCGCATGTCGAGCGTGCCCAGCCACACGGCTGCCAGCAGCAGGGCGAGACCAATCACAGTAATGCGGCTGGGCGTTCTGGGTTCGGACATGTTGTATCTCGCAGCGACCTTGATTCGCCGCGAATTAAGCGCGTAAAAATGGACGCGGGATTATAGCGGAAGGTGTTGCTAATTAGATGTTTTTAATAGGGTTTCTGCCAAGCGCTGAAATGTGCCGGGCTGCGTATCGGTAGCTGTCACCACCGGCGCGCTGGCCAAAGTGGCATAGTGCTTGTGGATCGCTCGGCTGTATGAGGGATCGTAGTGGCGCGCGAGCAGCGCTTCGGTGAGATCGTCCCAACGCTGTTCGCGCACCAGCGTCTGCCAGTGTGCAATGACGTCGCGCCCGTGCAGATCGACGAGGCAATCCAGTTGCGCCGAGAGCAGCGCCGGGTTGTGTAAAAAGTGTGCGTAGTCTTCTTTCAGCAACGTCACGCGCACCGGCAGGGTTGCCTCCAGCACCAGCGGCGTGCCGGCCCACATCGCCGCGATCAGCGCTTCGGGCACACGCAGCTTGCCGACTTTTTTGCTTTCGGATTCCACAAATACCGGGCGCGCAGGATCAAAGCCGCGTAACGCGTGCCACACCTGACTTTCAAACAGTTTTTGCGGCGGCTGCGGCGCGTCGGGCAGATTGCCGAGCACTGAGCCGCGGTGTGCAGCCAGCGCTTCCAGATCGAGCACCTGCGCCCCGGCCTGGTGCAGCGCGCCGAGCAGGCGGCTTTTGCCGGCACCGGTCATGCCGCACACCACGCGCCACTGAAATTGCGCGGGCAGGGTGTCGAGATCGGTAATCACGGCGCGGCGATAGGCTTTATAGCCGCCATCGAGTCGCGCCACGCGCCAGCCGATTTGCGTCAGCACATGCGCCAGCGCGCCGCTGCGTCCGCCGCCGCGCCAGCAGTACACTAGGGGCCGCCAGTCGCGCGGTTTGTCGTGAAAGCGGCTGCGGATATGGCGGGCAATGTTTTCACTGACCAGCGCCGCGCCGGTTTTTTTGGCATCGAACGACGACACTTGCTTGTAAATCGTGCCGACTTCAGCGCGCTGCGTGTCGTCCAACACCGGGCAGTTGATGGCACCGGGTATGTGGTCTTCCGCGAACTCGCCCGGCGAGCGCACGTCGATCACCTCGTCAAAGCCGGTCAGTTGTGCTACGGTTACATTAACCGGCTCACGCGTTCGCATGGCCACGCTTGGATTTACAGTAGAAGTTTTCATTCACCCCCGAGTTTACGTGAAATCATGAATAAACCTATCGAAGCAGACGCTATCAAGCTTACCCACCTGTCGCACGGCGGCGGGTGAGGGTGCAAAATTACGCCGGCGTTGCTGAGCGAAATTCTGTCCAAATCGCCGATGACCGGCGTGTTCCCCAATTTATTGGTGGGTAACGAATCCGCCGATGACGCGGCGGTTTACAAAATCAACGACACGCAAGCCATCGTTGCTACTACTGATTTTTTTATGCCCATTGTCGATGATCCGTTCGACTTCGGGCGCATTGCCGCTACCAACGCGATTTCCGACGTGTATGCGATGGGCGCCAAGCCGTTTATGGCGTTGGCGCTGCTGGGCGTGCCGGTGGGTAAGTTGTCCACCGAAGCCATCGGCCAGATTTGCGCCGGCGGCAAGGCCGTGTGCGACGAAGCGGGCATTCCCATCGGTGGCGGACACTCGATTGATTCGCCGGAGCCGATCTACGGCTTGGTGGTGTTGGGCTTAGTGCATCCCGATAAAGTGAAGCGCAATGATCGCGCCAAGCCGGGTGACGTGTTGATCCTCGGCAAAGGCTTGGGCGTGGGCATCATGAGCGCGGCGTTGAAAAAAGGTGAGTTGCGCGCGAAGGCCTACGAACAAATGATCGAGGCCTGCACCAAGCTCAATACGCCGGGGCAGCATCTGGCAGACATGCCCGGCGTGCATGCGTTAACCGATGTCACCGGCTTTGGCCTGCTGGGGCACTTGCTGGAAATTTGTCGCGGCTCCAAAACGCAGGCGACGCTGGATTTCGCCAAGCTGCCGATATTGTCCGCCGCCAAACATTTGGCGCAGCAGGGCTTTGTCACCGGTGCCTCAGATCGCAACTGGGCGAGCTACGGTACGCACGTCACCCTGCCCGCTGGTGCGCCAGACTGGCAGCGCAAAATGCTCACCGATCCGCAAACCGCCGGCGGCCTGTTGGTGGCGTGCGACGCGGCGACCGCGCCCCAAGTGCTGGAGATTTTCAAGCAAGCCGGGTTTAAAGACGCGTGTGAAATCGGCACGCTGAGCGCAGGATCGCCAAGCGTAAACGTGTTGTAACTAGTTGATTTTATTAAGAAAAAATTAACTGTTCAGCTTCGCCGTAGGATGCCGGTGAGCGTAGCGAACCGCATCGTTCGCGTGGCGTGCGTAAGCAAGGTCATATCACGATGTAAGCACCACGACTGATGCGGTTCCTTCGTCACCGACATCCTACGGTTAAGCTGAATAGTTACGAAAAAAATTCATGCCGTGACCCGATCGAACGCGGCCTTTGTAGATGCCGTGCTTGTCTTTTGCTGCTGGGCGCATCGTCTGCGCAAGCGCAAATCAAGGCGGGTGAGTATGTTCTCGAAGGTGTGATTCGTAACGGCGAAGCGCGCATGGAACAAAGCGCGGGCGACAGCGCTGCCTGTCGCAATACGCTAAAGCCGTGGCTCGAACTCGCGCAGACGCCGGATGAGGTAATCAGCGTCGACTACCCGCCGTCGGATGCAGTGGAAATGTTGCGGATGGCGGTGGCGACGCGTACTAATATGAAGTTGTGCGGGGTACTCGTGGTGATTGATGCCAAGGCTAAAGGGTGGCCTTGAATAGGCGTTCGATGCGCTGCATCAAGCTCACTTGAGCTTAACGCCCGTCTCTTTAATCAGCTTCGCCCAGCGCGTGGTTTCAAACTCCAGATACTTGCCCAGCGCTTCCGGCGTGCCACCGAGTGGAGATACGCCGAGGGTTTGAAAACGCTCACGCACATCCTGCGCTTGCAGCATGCGGTTGATTTCGCTGTTGAGGCGCTCGACGATGGGCCGCGGCGTGCGTGCCGGCGTGAACACGTTGTACCAAGCAATCACCTCAAAGCCCGGCACGCCGGATTCGGCAATGGTCGGGATTTCCGCTGCGACGTCCGAGCGCTTGGCGCTGCTCACGCCCAGCGCACGCAGCTTGCCGCTGCGGACGTAGGGTAGGGTGCCGGTGATGACGTTGAATGCGCCTTGCACTTCGCCGCCCATGACGGCGGTGACTGCCGGATTGCCGCCTTTGTAGGGCACGTGCAGCAGATCAATTTGCGTTTGATAGCGGAACATTTCCATTGCCAGATGCGCCGAGGTGCCCGCGCCCGACGACGAAAACAGCAGTTTGCCGGGTTGGGCTTTGGCGAGGCTCACCAGATCGCGCGCGGATTTTGCCGCCACGGCCGGATGCACCACCATCAAGTACGGCATCTGCGCCAGCAAAATCACCGGCGATAGATCCGTCATCGGATTGAACGGCAGTTTGTATAGCGACACGTTAATAGCGATGCCGCCGGAGGTGGTGAGCAGCGTGTAGCCATCGGGTGCGGCGCGCACCACCAGATCAATGCCGATGGTCGAACCGCCGCCGGGCCGGTTGTCGATAATCACCGGCTGACCCCAAGTTTCATGAAATTTTTGCGACAGCACGCGGCCCACTAAATCGTTGGAGCCGCCGGGCGTGAAAGGCACGATGATGCGTATGGGGCGGGTGGGGTACTGGTCGTTGGCTACGGTAGCCGCCAGTGCGGCGGTGCTTGCGGCGGCGAAGCCCAGCACCAAGCAGTGGCCCGCCAGCGCGGCAAGCGGGTTGATTAGATTTGACATAACTAATTGTTTTTATTGAATATTTCTATGAGCTCGCCCATGCAAGCCGAGGTGCCTTGACAGCGTTTCGCGTCTAAACTTACCATGAATCACGGGCCTGAAACTCACCGCGCACTCGCTGTGCGCTCACCATGCACTCACCGGGTGTTGCGGGTTTAAGGTCATGCGTCCCTCGCCCAACGAGGTTCAGACATTCAATTTTCAAGGAACATTATGGCTCTTTCGATAGGCTTTGCCGGGCTTGGCAACATGGGTAATCCGATGGCGTTGAACATTCTTAAAAAAGGCTATGCGCTGACCGTGTTCGACATGAATCCCAAGGCGATAGCAAACGTCGTCGCTGCGGGCGCAAAGGGTGCATCGTCTGTCGCAGCGTTGATCAAAAGCGTGGATGTGCTGATCACCAGCCTGCCCGGTACGCCGGAAGTCGAGCCGTTTTACTTGGCTGCCGGCGGCGCGGTTGAACTGGCGAAGGCGGGTGCGGTGCTGATTGATCTGAGCAGCGTTTTACCCGCAACGTCGCGCAAGATCGAGGCGGCAGCCAACGCGCGTGGACTCAAATTCCTCGAAGCGCCAGTGAGCGGCGGCGTCACCGGCGCGAAAGCTGCCACGCTGGCGGTGATGACCGGCGGTGACCCGGCGGTGCTGGAAGAAGTGCGGCCCCTGCTCAATGCCATCGGGCAGAATATTTATCATGTCGGTGCGGCGGGCGCGGCCAATACCATCAAGGCCATTAACAATATGATGTCCACGGTGAACGCCTGCGCCATGATGGAGGGGCTGGCGGTGGGCCTCAAGGCCGGGCTCGATCTCAAAACCATGGCGGACATTATCAAAACCAGCAGCGGCAACAGCATGGCGCTGGCGCGCGTGGATCGCGCGTTGATACCGCGCAATTTCGAGCCGGGCTTCAAGGTGGCACTGATGAACAAGGATTTGGATACCTTTCACGCCATTGCCAAAGAACTGCATATCCCCGTGAGTTTTTCCAATATGGCGCAGCACTATCAGCAAGCGGCGCTGGCAGCGGGCTTGGGTGAAAAAGACACCAGTGTGATTTTCAGCTTGATCGAACAGCGTGCGGGCATTACGCCACACAAGCCGTAGTCAATCACCGGCCAAGCGTGATTTATTTAAGAGTGACAACGGCGTCTGAATCCTACACAATTACCGGCGACCATTTTTAATTCTTCAGGGACGGGATATGAACGATATGCGTTTTGAAGCGCCCAAGACACTGGAGGCGGCGGTAGCGCTGCTCTCCGGTGCAAGCGGCGTGGCACGAGTGCTGGCAGGCGGCACGGATCTATTGATCCAGATGCGCGGCGGCCGGGTTGAGCCTGAATTGCTGGTGGATATCAAAGGCATACCCGAAATGACGTCGATCACCGCAGAGAATGGCGGCTTTCGTTTAGGTGCGGCGGTGCCGGCGATGGTGATGCACGAGCACAAGGCATTTTCAGCCGCATGGCCCGGCTTGACGGAGGCTGCGATGCTGATCGGCTCGTATCAAATCAAGGGGCGTGCAACGGTGGGCGGTAATTTGTGCAACGCGTCGCCCGCAGCGGATAGCGTTCCAGCGTTGATCGCGGCGGGTGCTACGGTCAGCATCATCGGCCCCAAGGGGCGGCGTGAGGTCAAGGCGGAAGAAGTCACCACCGGGCCGGGCAAGAACTCGCTGGCCAAGGGCGAGATCGTCGCATCGTTCTTTTTGCCGGCGCGCGCCAAACATTCGGGCGACGCGTATCTGCGCTTCATTCCGCGCACGGAAATGGATATTGCTGTCGTCGGCGCGGGCATTAACCTCACGCTCGACGACAAAGGCGTTTGCACCGCAGCGCGTGTGTGCTTGGGTGCCGTCGCTGAGCGCGCAATACTGGTGCCGGAGGCTGCTGCGGCGCTGGTCGGCACCAAGGTGGATGCTGCGGCTATCGAGCGCATGGGTGCGGCGTGCAGCGCGGCGTGCAAACCCATAGACGACAAACGCGGTACCAAGGCGTACCGCATCAAAGTGAGCGGCGTCATGGCGCGCCGCGCCGCTGTAATTGCGCTCGACAGGGCACGGAGGATGAACTGATGGCCAAGCAACACGTAACCACCACGATCAACGACAACGCCGTTGAATTTTTGTGTGAATCACGCCAGACACTGCTGGACGTGCTGCGCGACGATTTGCACATGACGGGCACCAAAGAAGGCTGCGGCACCGGCGACTGTGGCGCCTGCACGGTGAATGTCAACGGGCGCATGATGTGCTCATGCCTCATGCTCGGCGTTGAGGCGCAGGGCAAAAACATCACCACGGTCGAAGGCATCGCCAACAGCGACAAGCTGCACGTGCTACAACGCAAGTTCATCGAGCACGCGGCGCTGCAATGCGGCATGTGTACGCCGGGCATGCTGGTGGCGGCGAAAACGCTGTTGGATAACAACAAGAATCCAAGCGAAGAAGAAGTACGGTATTGGCTGGCGGGCAATTTGTGCCGCTGCACGGGGTATAACCAAATCATCGAGGCGGTGCTGGACGCCGCCAAGGAAATGAGGGCTTAAACCATGAGCGCAGTAATGGAGAAGAAACTCAAAGTCGTTGGCACCAGCCCGGATCGTCCTGACGGCGTGCCCAAAGTGACCGGCACCGCGCAATACGGCGCGGACTGGACGCTGCCCGGCATGTTGTGGGGCAAGATTCTGCGGTCGCCGCACGCGCATGCGCGCATCCGTAAGATTGATACCACCAAAGCGCTGAAGCTGCCGGGTGTGAAAGCCATTATCACCGGCGCGGATATCCCGGAGCAGAAATTCGATTACATCGGCCCGGAACGCGTGGCGATTAATTTCTGGCACATGACGCGCAACATCATGGCACGCGAAAAAGTGCTGTATGAAGGGCACGCGCTGGCGGCTGTGGCGGCGGCATCGCCGTCGATTGCTGCTGAGGCGCTGAAACTGATTGAAGTCGATTACGAAGTGCTGCCGCATGTGATTGATGTGGAAGACGCGATGAAGCCCGACGCGCCACTGCTGTTTGAAGACATGATGACACGCGGCATCGAGCCGCCGCCGACTAAGCCGTCGAATATCTCCAAGCGGTTGGAGTTCAAGATGGGCGACGTCGATACGGCGTTTGCCGGCGCCGATGAAGTCGTGGAAATGAGTTTCAAAACCGCGGCCGTGCATCAAGGCTACATCGAGCCGCATGCGTGTCTCGCGCGTTGTGATGCGGATGGGCAAGCTGAGGTGTGGTCTTCTAGCCAAGGGCATTTCGTGGTGCGTACGTTTACCGCCAAACTGCTGGGCATGAAAACCGGCGATCTGCGTTGCCACGCAGCGGAAATCGGCGGCGCGTTCGGCGGCAAGACGGTGGTTTACGTCGAACCGGTGGCGGTGCTGCTGTCGAAGAAGACCGGCCATCCGGTCAAAATCATGATGACCCGCGAAGATGTGTTCAAGGCCACCGGGCCGACGTCCGGCGCGTCGATGACCATTAAAATCGGCGCGATGAAAGACGGCAAGATTGTCGCAGCCGAGGGCTTGTTCAAATATCAGGCGGGCGCGTTCCCCGGCTCGCCGGTGATGAACGGTTGCCTGTGCGGCTTTGCGCCGTACGACATTACCAACGTGCGCACCATCGGTTACGACGTGGTGTGCAACCGGCCGAAAACCGTGGCGTATCGCGCGCCGGGGTCGCCGATTTCCGCGTTCGCTGTAGAAAGCACGATTGATGCAGTGGCGAAAAAAATCGGCATGGATCCGCTGGCATTCCGCATCAAAAACTCCGCCAAAATCGGCACGCCCATGATCAGCGGTGCGAAACTGAGTCACGCTGGCTTTATCGAAACCTTGCAGGCGCTGCAAAAGCATCCGGCCTACACCGCGCCACTGGGCAAGAATCAGGGGCGCGGCATGGCCGTGGGCTATTGGTTTAACGGCGGCGGCGAATCCAGCAGCACGGTGAACGTCAACGAAGACGGCACCGTGGTGGTGGCCACCGGCAGCCCGGATATCGGCGGCTCGCGCGCGTCCATGGCGCAAATGGCGGCGGAAACGCTGGGCATTCCGTATGAATCGGTGCGGCCCATCATCGCTGACACTAATTCCGTGGGTTACACGCAGGCCACCGGCGGCTCGCGCGTGACCTTCGCCACGGGCATCACCGTGATTAACGCCTGCAATAAAGTCATCGCAGAAATGTGTGTGCGCGCGGCGAAAATCTGGAAAATAGAAGCCGAGAACGTCATCTGGGAAGACGGCACCGCACGCCCCGCGGGCAAGCGCGCGGGTGAGTTCCCGCCGCTGGCGTTCAAGGATATCGCCTCTAAGCGCGCCGCCACGGGCGGGCCGATTGTGGCGTCCGCCTCTATCAACGCCGAAGGCCAAGCGCCCGGTTACTCGGCGCAGTTTTGTGACGTGGAAGTTGACCCCGAAACGGGACACGTCAAAATCCTGCGCTTCGTCGCCGCACAAGACGTGGGCCGCGCGATTCATCCTGCGTACTGCAAAGGGCAAATCTACGGCGGTGTGGTGCAGGGCATCGGCTGGGCGCTCAACGAGGAATACATCTACAACAAAGAAGGCCGTTTGGATAATCCGGGCTTCCTCGATTACCGCATGCCGGTGGCCTCAGATGTGCCGATGATCGACGCGATTGTGGTTGAAGTGCCTAACCCGAATCACCCGTACGGTGTGAAGGGCGTGGCGGAAGCCAACATCGTTCCGCCGATGGCGGCGATTGCCAACGCGATTCAAGCAGCAACGGGCAAACGCATGACAGACTTGCCGATGTCACCGCCGAAAGTGCTGGCGGCGCTGGATGCGTAGTAGCGATCATAATGTAAGTAGTTGATTTTATTAAGTTTTTAGAAAGGGCGCGACAAACTGTCGCGCCCTTTTTCTTTTCAGTCCTCATAACACCCCTGCGTGGTTACCGTGCGCCCGCCATCCACCACGATATTCGCGCCGTTTACATAAGCAGCGCCGTCAGAGGCAAGAAACAGCGCCACGGGTGCTACATCCTGCGCCGTGCCCATGCGGCCAGCGGGCGTCAAGGCAACACGCGCTTTGTCGATGGTTGCCGTCGCAGTGGCCGTGGCACGAATGCCGCCGGTGGAAATACTGTTGACGCGAATGTGGTATTGGGCGAGGTCATGCGCCATCACATGCGTCAGCGGCAGCACGCCGCCTTTCGCAGCGGAGTAGGCGGCAATCGACGGGTTGCCGAGAAAACCGTCGATGGAGGCGTGATTGATGATGGCGCCCGATCCGGCGCGCTTCATTAACGGTAAAAACGCCTGCGCGCACAAAAACGCGGATGTGAGATTGCGGCTGATCATCGCATCCCATGTCTCGCGTGTGGTGTGCTCGAACGATTGTTTGATCGCACCGCGTCCGGCGATGTTGAACAAAATATCCACGCGCGCGAGCGATTTTTCACAGGCGCTCGCTACGGCCTGCATTTGTGCCGCATCGGTGACATCGGCGTGGTGATAGGCGACCTCGAACTTGCCGATGCGCAAGGTGCGTGCGCTTTCCAGGCCCGCTTTGTCGTCGATGAGGACGACTTGCGCGCCCTCGCTTGCAAATAGTGCCGCCGTAGCCTGACCGATGCCATAGGCGTCACCGGCAATCACTGCAATTTTTTCCTGTAATAACATCGAACGCTCCTCGGCAAAGTCACGCCAGTATAGACGGCGTGCTAGCATTGCCGCCACGTTATTCCCATCATCCCTTTACGGAGATAGTCATGAAAGCAGCGTTTTTCAGAAAACACGGTGGACCGGAAGTCATGGAATACGGCGATATCAAAGACCCCGTCGCAGCGCCGGGCCAAGTGCTGGTCGACGTGTACGCAGCGAGCGTGAACGGTGCCGACTGGAAAGTGCGCGCGGGCAGCTATGCGCCGATTACCGATTTGCCTTACATCCCGGGGCGTGATTTTTCTGGCGTGGTGAGCGCGCTGGGCGAGGGCGTGACGGATTTTGCGCTAGGCGACGCCGTGTTCGCGGTGTGCGATGTGGGGCAAGAGCAAGCCTACGCGGAAAAGGTGGCGATCAAAGCGGCCATCACGGCAAGAAAGCCCGCGAACCTTTCGCATGCAGACTGCGCCGCGTTGGCGTTGATCGGCCTGACGGCGTTGGTGTCGATTGAAGACACGCTGCAACTGAAATCCGGCGAAACGATTTTGATTCAGGGTGGCGCGGGCGGCGTGGCAAGCTATGCGGTGCAATTGGCGAAACACATTGGCGCCCGCGTGATCACCACCGCGCGTGCTGACAATCACGAGTATCTGCGTAAGCTCGGTGCCGACCAGATCATCGATTACAACACGCAGGATTTCACCAAAATCGTATCGGGTTGTGATGCGGTGTTCGATACCGTGGGTGGCGATGTCACCCAGCGCTCGTTTGCTGTGCTGCGTCCGGGTGGGCGTGCGGCGTCGATTGCCGCAGGGCAGGCGGCACCCGTGTCGCCGCGCGCAGACGTGACATCACTGCGGCCTAAAGTCGGGCGTGACCGTCAACATCTGGAGCGCATCGTCGCGCTGGCGACCAGCGGCGCGGTGCGCGTGCCGGAAATGACGCGTTACCAATTGTCCGAGGCGGCCGCTGCGCACAAGGTCAGCGAAGGCCGACATTTCCGCGGCAAGCTGGTGTTTATGGTGCGCTGAGTATGGTGCGCTGAGTTTGCTTTAGGGGTTCAACCCCAGGAGCGGCTTGGCCACCGAAGACACCGAGGACACCGAGAGAAATCAGCGCGTTCGAGTGATGTACTTGATGGCTCAGTGTGTGAGCGGAGGCATCAGCCGAGACACGGGTTTCCTCGGTGTTCTCTGTGACCTCTGCGGCCAAGATTGTGTTTAACAAATTGATTTTAAACAATTATTTAATATCAACCCAGCTTCAGTTGATACACCTTGGCCGCCGTGCCGTAAAACAGCGATTGCTTCTCGGCGGCAGAATATTTCGCGGCGATGCGCTTAAAAGTGTTCCAGATCACCGGGTAGCTCACCGCATCACGATCCGGTGGAAAGTTGCTTTCGAACATGCAGCGATTGGGGCCGAAGGTATCGATGCAGTGCTTGAACAGCGCTCCCCAGCTTGCCGCTAACTCGGCGGAAGGCGCGGGCGTGGCGTGTTTTTCGAAACCCAAGCCGAGATACGTCATACCCAGCCCGCCGAGTTTGACGTAGACGTTCGGACACTTCGCCAACTCGACCATGGATTTTTGCCAATCGGCGATGGCTGCATCTTTGCGCGCGAGGTACGTTTTTGTCCATGCCAGCAAGCCGCCGATGTGGTTGAGAACAATCGTGGTGCCGGGGAAGGCGCACGCAAGGTCGGCGAGTTCGAGAATTTGTGGGTGATAAATCATCGCGTCGAAGCTCAGGTTGCGCGGCCCCAGTGTGGCGAAGCCCGCACGAAACTGGCTGTCCTGCATGATGTCGCGTGGCACGATGTAGCGCGTGGTGTTGAGCTCCTCGTCGGCGTCCCACTTGGTGCTGACGCGTATGCCGCGAAAACGTCCGCCGCCGGCGGCGATTTGTGCGTCGAGCACTGGCGCAACTGCCGCACCCACGCTGATGTCGGCGGTGCCAACAATGCCCGCGCACACTAGGGTGTCGCCGAAGTGGCCGCTGGCCGCCATCGCCGCCATGCCGTTGGCGAACTCTACTTCACCCAGCGGTGCCATTAGTGGTGTAGCGTTTTTGCGGTAGAACGAGCCGCACTCTACAAATACCGACGCCTTGATGTTGTGCCCGCTGCCGGCTTCGGCGAGAAAATCCTGGAGCGCGTACGGGCTGCCCGGACGCACCCACATATGATGATGCGGATCAATGATCGGCATGTCCGGTTCAATAATCTCTTCAACTCGTTGTGCGCGCCAGGCCGCTTTTTGTTTGAGTTCCTCGGCGTAGGCCTGCGGATTCGGATGGGCGCGGTGGCCGGGCGTGCCGCGCAGGGGCAGTTTGCTGGGCATAGTGTCCTTGTTGGTGTTGAACGGGTGAATAAAAATCTGTTATAAATCAATTAGTTACAGTATAAGTGCGCATAGCGTTTGATGCCGCCATCCACCGGAATGACGGTACCGGTCATGGTGTTTGTGCGTGGTGAGGCGAGAAAGGTCACCACATCTGCAAGCGCTTCCAGATGGCCGAAGCGGCCCACGGGACTGTTCTCACGCGCCAACGTTGCAGCGATGGCGCGACCGCAGCCGCTGATGCTCGCGCCCGTGACCAACGCTGTTTTTCCGGCGAGATACAAGTCCATATTCAAACCCTGCGAGGCTGACACGCGTGTGCGTCAATGGCTGTTGAAATAGTAGCACTGGCGGTTACCAGCGCACAGTCGTCAGCGTTGTTTCCGGATTTGCCGACCGTGGCCGCATCAGGCCTGCCGGGCTACGACGCGGCGTCGATTATGTGCGTATTTGCGCCTGCCAAAACGCCCGCTGCGTTGGTGGCGCAACTCAATCGCGACATCGTGCGCGTGCTCAATCGGCCCGATGTCAAAGAGCGCTATATCCGCGCTGGCTCGGAAGTCGTCGCCAGCACGGCAGAGTATCTCGCGGCGTCGATGAAAACCGACATGGCGGTCATGGGCAAGGTCATCAAGAGCTTGGGTATAGGCACACAGTAGCGCACACAGTAGCGCACAGCAGCGCTCGGTTGCGGCGTGGCGAGGATCAATCCGGCTTGATGCCGTGTTCCTTGACCACTTTGGCCCAGCGCTCGAATTCAACGCGCAACGATTCGGCGAATTGTGCCGGCGTATTGGCGATAGGCACCGCGCCCACGTTGGCGAGGCGCTCCATGGATTCTGGCGACTTAATAATCTTGACGACTTCGCTATGCAGCTTGGTGATGACCGGCTGCGGCGTGCCCGCCGGTGCCAGCAAACCGTAGAAGGTGCTGGACTCAAAGCCGGGAAATCCGCCTTCGCTGACAGTGGGCACATTCGGAAACAGTGGCAGCCGCGCCGGTGATGCCACCGCGACGGCGCGCAATTTGCCCGCGCGGATATGGCCAAGGAACACGCCGGAGTTGGCAAACAGTAAATCGGTTTCGCCGCCCAGCATGGCCACCACCGCCGGGCCCGCGCCCTTGAACGGCACGTGTACCACCTTGATGCCGGCCTGCTGCGCAAACAACACCAGCGCCAAATGCCCGCCCGCGCCGTTGCCCGACGAGGCCCAACTGATTTTGCCGGGATTGGCCTTGCCGAAGGCCGTGATGTCTTGCACCGACTTGACCGGAAACGACGGGTGCGCCACCAGCACATTGGGTGCCGTGACAAAATTACTGATCGGCAGATAGTCTTTCACCGGGTCGTAACTCACCTTGTCGAACAGCAGCGTGGGAAACGTGTGCGTGTTGCCGGAGCCGACCAGCAGCGTGTAACCGTCGGGCGCCGATTTTGCCACCAGCTCGCCGGCGATCAAGCCGCCGCCGCCGCCGCGATTTTCGTAGACGATGGGTTGGCCGAGCACCTCGCCGAGGCGCAGCGCGATGGGGCGCGCGATCACATCGGTGCCGCCGCCGGGCGCGTAAGGGATGATCCAGCGCACCGGTTTGTTGGGGTAGGTGCCTTGCGCGCAAGCCGCGCTGAGGCCCAGCGTGGGCAGCAATGCCATTAGGGCGGCGCGTAACCAGGTTATGTTGAGCGGCATCTTCATCATTATTCTCAAGTCGTAGAAGGCGGCAGTTTGGGCGGCTTGGCCATCCAGAAAAACAGCGACCCCACCGCGGCAAGGCCCGCCAATAGCGTAAAGCCGATGCGGTAGTTGCCGTAGATGTCGGCAAAAGCGCCGGCCAAGATAGGACCAATCACATTACCGAACACGGTAATCATGGTGGACAGCCCCATGATCACGCCGATTGACGTGCGGCCAAAATAATCCGCGCGTATGGCCTGCATGAACGGGCCGCGCAGGCCCCATGCTGTGCCGTGCAGCAGCACCGCAAAGCCCAGCGTGTACGGGCCGGTGGCGTAAGTGATCATCAGTAGGCCCGCGGCATGCATCAGCATGCAGCCTGCGGCGACTTTGCGTTTGGCGAATTTCTCGCCGAGTACCCAGCCCAGCATCACGCCGAGCAACTGGCCTAGTGTCACCATGGCGAAAAACAATGACGCCTGCGCCAGCGAGTAGCCCAGCCCTTCTTTCATGTGCGTGATGCCATGCACATTGACCGCAATGACCACCAGCAGCGAAAACGCGTGACCCAGCGAGATCAGCCAAAATGCACTGGTGCGCAACGCTTCGCGCCCGGTGAAGCCACGCTGCTCCGGTGCGGCGGGCTCGCCTTTGGCTCTGGGCACGGGCGGCACGCCGTCGATGGTCATGCCGAGGTCTTCCGGGCGGTTGCGGATCGTGCTCGCGAGCGGCCAACCGAGCAAGATGGACAGCACGCCGGAGCCAAACGCCGTGGGCCGCCAGCCGTACGTCTGAATCGACCAAGCCACCACAAACACAAACAGCCCGCCGATGGCGCCGCCGAACTGCAATGCCGACAGCGCGCGTGTGCGGCGTTTTTCAAACCACTGAATAATCGACACGCTGATGAGGAAATTGCTGAACATGCTGGCGCCGAACGCGATCACCACAAAGGCACCGTAAAAGCCCGTCAGCGTGTCGATGCGCGAGAGCAGCATGAAGCCGATGCCGAACAGAATGACGCCCATGCGCACGATGCTTTGCGAGCCAAAGCGATCCACCATCCAGCCGAGTATCGGGCCGAGCAACGCCACTTCGGTAGATTTCATCGCGGCGGCGCCCGACAGCGCAGTTTTGCTCCAGCCTTTTTCTTCGACCAGCACGGCCACGTAAACGCCGAACGCCTGATTCAGCAGCACACTTTGCAAGAACTGCAAAGCGCCGCCCGCACCAACAATCCGCCAGCCGTAAAAAAGGTTTTTCATGGGAGAGCTGAAGGATAACGCAGGCGGGCCTGTGGCGCATTAGGTATTCCACTGAGTGGGGTGCGCCTGCCGGTTACGATTCGGGCGCTTAACAGAAGCAGGCATAATGCACACACACCGCCGGTTCGATAGCAGAGAAGGGTAGCCCGTGATTTTTCGCCAACTGTTCGATCCCCAATCCTCAACCTACAGTTACCTGCTGGCTGACCCGCGCAGCGGCGAAGCGGTGCTGATCGACCCGGTGTTTGAGCAGGCGCGCCGCGACCGTGCGTTAATTGCCGAGCTGGGCCTAAAACTCACCACCACGCTCGAAACCCATATACACGCCGATCACGTCACCGGCGCGTGGCAGTTAAAGCAGCGCCTCGGCAGTCGTATCGCGCTGTCCAGTGTGAGCGGCGCGCAGGGTGCGGACGTGGCGCTGGCGCACGGCGACCGTATCACTTTCGGTTCACGCTACCTCGAAGCGCGCGAAACGCCGGGCCACACCAACGGTTGCATGACTTACGTGCTCGACGATGAATCGATGGCTTTCACCGGCGACGCGCTGTTGATACGCGGCTGCGGGCGCACCGATTTTCAGCAGGGCAGCGCGCGCACCTTGTATCGCTCGGTGCACAGCCAGATTTTCACCCTGCCGCCCACGTGCCTGCTGTATCCCGGCCACGATTACCGCGGCCTCACCGTCACCAGCGTGGACGAAGAACACCGTTTGAACCCGCGTCTCGGCAGCGGCATCGGCGAGGCGGACTTCAGTGGCTACATGAACAACCTTGGCTTGCCGCACCCCAAACAAATCGACGTCGCCGTGCCTGCCAATCTGCAATGCGGGCATCTATCAGATACGCCCGCACAAACGGCAGAGCCGACATGGGCGCCGCTAACATTCACCTTCGCCGGCATCTGGGAGATTTACCCCAACGCCATGGAAGAGATCGCGCCCAAGGTGCAAATTGTCGATGTGCGGGAAGCCACGGAATACTGCGGTCCGCTGGGGCACATCAAAGGTTCCGTGCTGATACCGCTGGGTGAACTCGCTGCGCGCGCGGACAATTTGATGAAAGACAGGCCCGTGGTGGCGGTGTGCCGCTCTGGCGCGCGTTCGGCGCAGGCTTGCGTGATTTTGCAGCGTGCCGGATTGAGCGACGTGGCGAATCTAGCGGGCGGGATGTTGCGGTGGCGGGCAGAGGGGTTTTCGGTTGAGGGTGGGCGACAGTAGGGTTGAACGCATTTTCGGACGTAAGGTTGGCAAAGCGCAGCGTGCCCAAGCGGTAAGTTCGCAAGAGCAAGCACGGTGGGCACGCTGCGCTTTGCCGACCCTTGCTGCGTGATTGGGCAAAAAAGAACAAATCAAAAAACACAGCTGCCCACACACAGGTAGCGTCTACTCAGGAAGTTGTAAATACCTTGAATCTACACGGCTACAGAGTTAGGAAGACCGGCAATGGTGCATTCCCAGTGAGTACCCCACATGGACAACGATATGCGAATGGTGAAGGGACATTGCACGCACTGGCGAGTCATTTGCTGAAGATTTAAAAATACCGTAATGACAAAGACGCCGAACCCATCATTCCATTGGACCTGCGCGAAAAGCCGCGCAGGCCGGTGAATTCAGACGTGACGGAGAAACCTACGATGACTGATTGCCAGAAGCACATTGACCACCTTTTCACTGCGGAGCTGCAATTCCGTTTTGCTTCCGCAGCGCGTATTGCCACGACAATGAAGCTTCAGCCGTTGGATCTGCCCATGGAGTGGACGCATGGCCGCCATCGCGTCACCTACGATGAAGTTGCTTTACGCCAGGATCAAGCTGATTTCGCTGCGCGCAATCTTCAACGTTCCGCAACCTATTTGATGGCCGTGGTCATGAAGGACGCCATCCGTGCTGTTGTGTCCGAACCTAAGAATTCGACGGATTCAAACGTACGTGCCGCATATCAAATTGCGCGTCTCATTCGTAACGCATTTGCCCATGCTCCGTTCTCGCCCGTGTGGTCTATTGATCCTAATTGTCGGAACATCACCTTTTCGATTCCTGACATCGTCACACTCGACACGACAAACATCCACGGCACTACCTTCGATTGGCGCCAATACGGTGGGCCGCTTGCGATGTTCCGCTTATGCCGGTTTGTCAGAACAGAAATTTTGAAGGATGACGTAGCGCCTCGAAAGGTGGTCCCGATTCCTAGAGAGCGCTACCTACAGCAAGGTGACCTACTCTTACGTGAGGTTAAGGAAATTCCAGCGGATGCCGTACCGGTCGAGGTGGAAGCACTTCCAGATGGTCGCATCCCACTGGGACGTGGACATTTTCTTGGGTCGACGGATAAGGGAAAGCCCGCGTAGGGCGCAATCCCTATTGCGCCGCATGAGGATCGTGCAATACTGCTGCCATGCCTAACTACCGACGCGCTTGGCATGCTGGCGGAACGTATTTTTTCACCGTCAATTCGCTCCAGCGTCACAATAACGATCTGCTGGTGCGGCACATCGACCTGCTGCGGCAAGTGGTTGCGGCGGTGCAAATCCGGCATGCCTTTAAAATACATGGATGGGTGGTGCTGCCTGAGCATTTACATTGCGTCATCGAATTACCGTCTGGTGACGTAGACTTCGCTTTACGATGGCGGTTGATCAAAATGGGGTTTTCGAAAGGCCTGCCAAATACGGAACGGCGATCAAAGGTTCGCGTTGCGCGAGGCGAACGCGGCATTTGGCAAAGGCGTTATTGGGAGCATCTGATACGGGACGACGCGGACATGCAGGCGCATATGGATTACGTGCATTTCAATCCAGTGAAACATGGTTTAGTCAGGCGCGTGGCGGATTGGCCGTTTTCGACATTTCACGGACTTGTGAGGCAAGGGATATATCCGTCGGATTGGGGCGGCGGAATTGATGTCTCGTTGCCCTATTCCGATTAACATGCGGCGCAATGCGCTTCGCTTATTGACGCCCTACTCAGTGCGGGTTACGCGCGTTGTCTCCGCCCAAGCGGGCTCATTGTTAGCCACCTTATACAATATCCGTTCCCGGCCGATCACAGCCTACTTCTTGATGTCGCGCTCTATGGCCGTGTCCCCTCTATCGTCGGTCGCTGCCTGCCAGTAAGTATCACCCAGTTTGAAATAGTAGTTGCAGCTCCCCGTTCCTTCGGGCTTGTCACCAAACGAGTTTCGCAGGTCGCTGCAGTGCTGACCCTTTTCGTTGACCCTCCAAGTGCCCGACACCCTCGTATACGCGAGATTGTCAGCCACGCGCTGCGCGCTACCACTAGTCGATCCATCATCATTGTGCTTTAGCGAAAACTTGATGTCGGGCCGCGCCCGTTGAATTCCACTGACCGTTGCGCCTTTGAGCAGGGCTTGAAGTTCCTCCCTTTCGATCTTCTTCGCGCCCTTGTCGAGCAGTTCACCGACGGGCACCAGAATTTGAGCAGCCACGGGCATCGACATTAACGCAAGCAGAGCAATCAATTTAAGCATTTCGTTTCCTCTCGTTGGAAGCAACTCAGTTGGTTGTGTCGCGGTCAGCAGAGCCCATCTATGCGTCATCCTACACCCCTTTTAGATCGCGTCGCGCATGATGCGCACGCCCTACACCTCGTCAGACCCCGACTTGCCGCTGTAGAACGGGCAATCTACGGTGAGGTGTCTACATTTTTTCCAAATTGGCTATACCGAACCCCGTTCTTTCGTCTCGCAAAGATCGGCTCGCGCCTGTCGCCACGCGAGGTGACGTGATACAGCGAGCGTAGGGTGGGCAAAGCGCAGCGTGCCCACGCGCATACTGTTGAAGGTGAGCACGCTGCACTTTCGCATTCCTACCAATGCTGTCCAAGCCCAGCCTTGGAAACCCGAAAAAGACATCGAAGTCCTCATTGGCCTTACCGCCGGTAGTTCGCAGGAGCGCACTAGGCGCGTGTTGCAAAAAATCTGGCAGGACAACACGCTCGGGCCAAGCAAATAGATACCCTACGGATCAAGTGAGGGTAGCGGAGGTATTCGAGCTAGAATTGTGCATCAACTGCAATCTTCTCTGTCATAGGAGCACTCATGCCGAGCACCATCCAGGTTTACGACCCCATAGCCCCCTGCCTCACCCAGCCGCAGAAATCCCGCCAGTCGCTGGATAAACTCACCGGCAAAACCATAGGCTTCATCGACAACTCAAAACCGAATTTCAATCATCTGGTCGATGCACTGTCGCCGATTCTGATGGAGAAATACGGCGTCAAGCAGATCGTCAAACAGCGCAAGCGCAGTGCGTCGCAGGGGCTGAACGAGGCGCTGATGAATGATTTGGTGGCGCATACGGATGCGGTGATTACCGGCTCAGGCGATTGAGGCTCTTGCACGTCGTGGAGTATCCACGACAGTGTTGAGGTGGCGAAGCGCGGCAAGGTGGCGCTGACGGTGGTGTCGCAAAGTTTCATCGGCTTGGGCCGCGCGCAGCAAAAGGCGCTGGGCTCGCCGGATTTGCCGATGGCGCTGATTCCGCACCCGTTCGGCACGCGCTCACGTGAGGAGTTGTTGGAGATCGCGGCCCAGTGCGCCGACGATATCGCCAAGCTGCTGTGCGAAGCAGCGCCCGCAGGGGCTGCTGCGACGGTGGCCGCTGCGCCGGTCGCGCCGCGCGCGAAGTTGATTGACGCACCTGCCGATCTGGCGGAACTCAACAAGTTTTACATTCAACGGCGTTGGGCCGACGGCCTGCCGATTGTGCCGCCGACGCTGGAGGCGGTGGAACGCATGCTGCGTCACACGCATCGCGCGCCGAATGACGTGGTGGCCACGATCGCGCCGGGTATGGGGGCCGCTACGGTCGAGTACATCGCGATTCAGGGTGTGATGGCGGGTTGTTACCCAGAATATCTGCCCGTGTTGATCGCGGCGGCAGAGGCGGTGGCGACGCCCCAATTTCATTTGCAGGCGATACAGGCGACCACCAATCCGTCGGCAGTGTGGCTGATCGTGAACGGGCCGATTGCGCAGTGGCTTGAGGTCAACAGCGGCGCAGGCTGCTTCGGGCCAGGCGCGTGGGCGAACGCTACGCTGGGCCGCGCGCTGCGTTTGATATTGCTGAATATCGGTGGCGCGCTGCCGGGCGATATCGACAAATCCACGCAGGGACAGCCATCGAAATACACCTTCTGCTGCGCTGAGAACGAAGCAGCGAATCCGTGGCAGCCGCTGCACGTGGAGCGCGGCTTTGCTGCGGATGCGAACACGGTCACAGTCGTGGGCGCGCTCGGCACTTGGAGTATGAACATGACGGCGCGCAAGGGTGAGGAAGTCATCGCCATGATCGCCGACACCATGCAATACCCAGCGAGCAGCGATTACCTGTACGGCGGCGCGCCGTTTATTGTGTTGTCGCCGCAGCATGCCGCGCTGTTTCACCGCGAGGGCTGGAGCAAGGCTGAGGTAAAGCGCCGCCTGTGGGCGGCGTCCAAAATACGCGCGGGCCGTTCCAAAGGCAGCGAGTTTGAGCGCATGGCGACTGGACGGCGCGCAGAACTTGGCGACATCGATTCCGCTACGATGGTGCCGATTTCGGAGAAGGCCGACGACATCAGCATTGTTGTCGCCGGCGGGGCCGGGTCACACTCGGTGTTTGTGCCGGTGTCGGCGCATACGCGGTCGGTGACCCAGGAGATTGTGTTGGTGGAGGGTGGCGGGTGGAAGTTATCGTAAGTATTTGATTTTATTTGACTATTTTATTAACAGATGAACGTGAAATACTTACCGGGCGTTGCGGTGATATCAGCGTGCGTTATAACTACCGCTCACGCCGCAGACACCTACCCCACGCGCGCCATCCGCATGATTGTGCCTTTTACCGTGGGCGGTGCCGCAGACATTATTGCGCGCTTGATGAGTGCGCGCATGGCGGAATCGATGGGGCAATCGATTGTGATTGATACGCGGCCTGGCGGCGGCACGGTGTTGGGTACAGAGATCGTGGCGCGCGCCAGTGCGGATGGTTATACGGTGGGCATGCTGGCGACGTCGCTGGCGATGAATACCGGATTGCTGTCGAAGCTGCCGTATGACGCGGTGAAAGACTTCGCGCCCATCACGCTGGCGGTGGATACGCCGCTGATTTTTGTGGTGCCGGCGTCGCTGCCGGTGAAGTCGATGAACGAGTTGATCGCGCTCGCTAAAACCAAGCCGAATGCGCTGACGTATGGCTCATCGGGGCAGGGCACCAGCGGGCACTTGGCCAATGAATTATTGAGTTACCGTGCGGGATTGAAAATGCTGCACGTGCCTTACAAGGGGGCGGGGCAGGCGCTGATTGATTTGCTGGGCGGGCAGATACACATGGTGTGTACCAGCACGCTGCCCGCGCTACCGTTTGTACGGGCCGGGCAATTGCGTGGGCTGGCGGTGACGACAGCAGCACGCACGCGTGCCGCGCCGGATATTCCTACCGTGGCCGAGGCGGCTTCGTTGCCGGGCTATCGCGCGAGCACTTGGTATGCCTTGTTTGCGCCCGCGCGCACGCCTGCGCCGGTGATTGCCACGCTGCATCGCGCGGCGGTGCAGTCGTTAAAGGCGCAGTCGGTGGTTGAGCAGTTGGGCGCGCAGGGCGGCGACCCTATCGGCAACACCCCGGCGGAATTGGCGCAATTTCTACAAGGCGAAATCGATGTGTGGACCAAAGTCATTCGTCAGGCAGGTATCAAGCCGGGCAACTGATTCAATTCAAAATTCAATAGAGGAGTAGCGCCGATGTCGTGGATACGCTGGAGTGTGCTGGCAGGGTTAGTGGCTGTGATCGCTGAACCTGCGGCTGCGCAAGATGCCGCAGGCAATTATCCGAACAAGGTGATCCGCGTCATCGTGCCAGCAACCGCTGGTGGCGGCGCCGACATTGTGGCGCGCATATTCGCGCCGCCGTTGAGCAAGGGCTTGGGGCAGAATGTGGTGGTGGATAACCGCCCCGGTGCATCCAATATTATCGGCACGGAGCTCGTAGCCAAGGCGCCGCCCGATGGTTATACCTTGTTGATTGGCACGACGGGTGCGCTGGCGAACAACCCCTTGCTCTATAGCAAGCTACCCTATGACTCACTCAGGGATTTTGCGCCTGTCAGCATTGTTGCCAACACCGCGTTTGTGCTGGTGGTGCACCCGAGCCTGCCGGTGAAGTCAGTGTCGGAGTTGCTGGCGCTGGCCAAAAGCAAGCCGGGTCAGCTCGCGTATGCGTCGTGGGGCAGGGGTAGTTCCACGCATCTCGCTACTATTTTGTTGAGCACCCTGTCACCGATAGAGTTGGTGCATGTGCCTTACAAAGGCAGCGGCCACGCCATGCCCGACATGATTGCCGGCAATGTGCAAATGGCTTTTGATTCGCTGCTGTCGTCGGTGCCTTACGTCAAATCGGGCCGGTTGCGCGCACTGGGTGTTTCTGCGTTGAAAGGTTCAGCGGTGCTGCCGGGTGTGCCGACCATCGCGTCAGCGGGTTTGGCCGGCTTTGAAGCCGGGTCGTGGTATGGCTTTCTTGCCCCCGCAAAAACGCCGCCGGCGGTGGTGGCCAAACTGCACGGCGAAATCATGAAAGCCATCAAGCAACCCGAGGTTCTGGAGCGGCTGGCGAGTCTGGGTACTGATCCCGTGGGCGGCACGTCCGCCGAGTTCAGCGAAAAGATGCGCGTTGATCTGGCCAAGTGGGCGAAGGTCGTTAAGGCGGCCGGAATACAGCCGGAGTAACCTGCCGGGCGCGCTATTGAGCGGCAGGCGGAAAGCGGTAGACCGCAAACACGATGCCGCCGACCGGATACGAAAACGGGCCGTGTTTAGTGTCGGGCGGCGCGTAATGAAAATCGCCTTGTTTCAGCACTTTGCCCGCAACG
This sequence comes from Burkholderiales bacterium, assembly GCA_043743335.1. Taxonomy (GTDB): domain Bacteria; phylum Pseudomonadota; class Gammaproteobacteria; order Burkholderiales; family SG8-41; genus UBA5216. The sequence continues at coordinate 6,134 of JAYTWR010000072.1, read as the reverse complement.
TGTTGCTCGCCTTCGATGACCGTGACGCAATGCGAAGTCACGTGTTCGTGCTCAGGCTCGACATAGCCCGGCGGAAATTTCACCAGCGCCGCCACCTGCCCTTGTTTGTCATCACGCATCAACACCTTGATCTTGAGATTGGGGTGAATTTTGTGCGCGCCGGTGGGTAGCTGAAACAGGGTTACGTTGTCGTCCCATTGCAGGTTGTCGGTATTGATAGCGAGAAAAGGTACGTCGGTCATTACGGCGGTCTCTATGGAGGTAAGTTATTTCACTGCAACCGTCGGATAGTCACCGGGCGAGGTGATTTCGAGCAGTTCAAGATCATCTGAGCAATCGAGTTCGTTATGCACAATGCCGGGCGGTTGCAGGCAGCAATCGCCGGGGCCGAACACGTGTTCGCCGTGACCGGCGTAGGTGAATTTGATCCAGCCTTTAAGGATGTAAATCATCTGAAAATCGAGCTTGTGTTGATGCAGCCCCGTGGTGTGTAGGCTGCTGTGATCTTCGCCTTTTTTCACGCGAATCACGTGAGCGCGAAATTGCCCATGCGTGGCCTGTTTGATGCCCAGATCACGGTACTCGAGAAACGAACGCAGGCCGGATTCGAACTGGGCGTCTTTGGCCATGCTGACGGAAAAATCCATTGCTGTCGCACTCATGAGGAGCCTCTTTCAGATACGTAAGTTACGGTTATTATAGGCCGCATTCACAAGGGGAGTTTGCGTATGGACGGCTACAAACGATGGTGCGGACGCGTAGCGCTGGTGACCGGCGCGTCTGGCGGCATAGGCGAAGACATCGCGCGCACGCTGGCAGGCATCGGGATGAAAGTGGTGATCGTGGCGCGGCGCCATGATCGATGGGAGGCGTTGGCGATGGCATTACTTACCGCGCAAGCCCAACTGTTCCAAGAGTTTTTCCCAGCGCGGCACTTCCTGTGCGATGCGCACGCGCAGTTGTTCGGGCGTGCTGCTTTGTGGCTCCGTGCCTGCTGCGGCAAAGCGCTCGCGCATTTCTGGCGCTTGAATTACCGCGACAATTTCGCGGTTTAGTTTTTCGATGATGGCCGCAGGCGTGCCGAGCGGCGCGCATACCGTGTGCCACGTGCTCATCTCGTAGCCGGGCACGCCCTGCTCGCTGATGGTAGGCAGTTCCGGCAGCGTGAGCGAACGCTTGAGTGTGGACACGCCCAGCGCACGCAGCCTGCCGGTTTTGACGTACTGCACACCCGCGCCGATGGCTTCGAACACAAACTGGATTTGCCCGCCGAAGACATCCGTCGCGGCGGGCGCGCTGCCTTTGTACGGCACATGCACCACGCTGATATGAGCCATTGACACGAATAGCGCTGCCGCCAAATGCGAGGTGCTGCCCGTGCCCGCCGAACCGTAATTCAGCGCGCCGGGCTTGTGCTTCGCCTGCGCCATCAAATCCTGCAAGGTATTGAGACCCGAGCCATTGCGCACCAGCAGCAGATACGGCGCAGTAGCTACGGCGCTGATGGGCGCGAGATCACGGCGTGCATCGTACGGCGGTTTGGCCGACAGCAGCGGGCTGCTGATCATGGCACCCACGCTGCATAGGCACAGCGTGTAACCGTCGGGTGCGGCCTTGACCACCAAATCGACGCCCAGCATGCCGCCCGCGCCGCCGCGATTGTCGACCACCACCGTTTGCCCCATGCGCTCGCCGATGCCTTGCGCCACCATGCGTGCGACCATGTCGATGGTGCCGCCAGCGGGGAAGGGCACCACCAGTCGCACCGGGCGTGCGGGGTAGCTTTGCGCTTGAGCGGCTTGCGGGATTGTCGATCCCGCAGCGAGCGCGAGCGAAAAGCGAGTCAATATCTGCGCAGGGGTCATGATGGGGCGCATGGTAACAGGCGTGCTACGTGTGGGGCTGCGCCTGCGGCTTGACCCGACACGGGGCGCTGACTAGACTGTTTTGAACTTAACCGGAGGCAGCCCATGTCCGATACCCATCCCCTTCCCACCCACATTTACGCGGGCGCGGCGCATTTCACCACCCGTGGCGGCACGCCCTACAGCGGTGGCTTGTTTCGCAAAACGCTGGATGGAAACTTTGTCGATGCGCCGTGGCAATCACTGACGGCGGGCTTGCCTGAGAACGTAGAGGCGCGTGTGATCGTGGTGCATCCGAGTGAACGCAACGTGGTGTACGTGGGCACGCAGGATGGCGTGTATCGCAGCAATGACGCTGGCGACCACTGGACGCGCACGGATTTCCCTGACCGCAACGCGGTGATCTGGGCCATGGCGTTTCACCCGACGCGTCCGCAGGTGATGTATGCGGGCACCGCACCTGTGGCGATGTACCGCAGCGATGACAGCGGTAACACGTGGAAAAAACTGGGTCGTGCGATCTCGCCTGAACACTGTGCGATGGATTTTCCCACGCGCGTTACCGGCATCGCGCTCGACGCGGGCAACCCCGATGATGTCTACGCCGCGCTCGAAGTTAGCGGCGTGATACGCAGCCGAGACAATGGCGATTCATGGACGGATGTGTCCGCGCCGTTGATCAAGCTCGCCGAGCTGCCGCATTTGAAAAGCCGACTGGCCAGCAGCACAGACGCCTCGGGCATGCTCGATTCGCACGCCATCGCCGTCAGTGCCGCTGCGCCGGGCAATCCGTTTCTGGCGGTACGCATGGGCGTATTCCGCAGCCCGGATCGCGGCGATTCATGGGCCGACATTGAAGTAGGCCGCCATTCGCCGCTCAAGTATTGCCGCGATGTGATGGTGTCGCCGCACGACGCCAAGGTGATGTACGCCTGCTTCTCGCCCGCGTCACGCAGCCAGGATGGTTCGCTCTATCGCAGCGATGACGTGGGTGCGTCGTGGCGTCGCTTCGACAACGGCGTGAGAGCCAATGCCACCATGATGTCCGCCGCCGTGCATCCGCATGATGCCGCCACCGTCTGCTGCATCTCGCGCTGCGGCCAGATTTTCGCTACCAATGACACCGGCACCAGTTGGCGTGAAGCGAAACTGCCCGCGAATGTGCAGGATTGTTATGCGGTAGCATGCGGATAAAAACTGTTTAAAAACAATTAGTTATATAATTTTTGTCGTGCCGTCCGATCCGGCGTAGCGCGGCACTTTCGGCAAGGCGTGGCATCAATTGCTGCGCGCCGCTTTGACCACGCGCCCCCAGCGTGCGATTTCTGATTTAATGAAGTCAACGAATTCAGCTGGTGTGTTGGCCACCGGTTCTACACCTTGCGCGAGCAGCCGCTCATGGATGTCGGGTAGTTTGACGATCTGCGTGATGTCGCTGTGCAGTCGCGTGACGATGTCGCGCGGCGTGCCCGCCGGCGCGAACAGGCCGTGCCAACTACTGGCGTGAAAGCCCGGCAGACCTGACTCTGCGACCGTAGGCACTTGCGGCAGCACGCGCGAACGGCGCTCACTCGCCACCGCCAGCACGCGCAGTTTGCCGCTGCGGATTTGCGGCAGCAGTGGCGGCGTATCGAGTATGGCCAGATCGACTTCGCCGCCCATTAGCGCGACGATGGCAGGAGCCGCGCCCTTGAACGGCACATGCAGCATGTTGATGCCGGCCATGACTTTCAACATTTCGCCTGCCATATGCGAGGTGGCACCGGTGCCCGCCGAGCCGAAATTGAGTTTGCCGGGGCGCGATTTTGCCAGCGCAATGAACTCCTGCACGCTGCGTGCGGGTACGGACGGATGCACCACCAGCAGATTGGTGCCCAGCGCGATCAGCGTAATGTGCGCGAAATCTTTGATCGGGTCGTAACCCAGCTTCGGATAAATGCTGGGCGCGATGCCGTGCGTGCCCGGCGTGCCCCAAAGCAGCGTGTAGCCGTCGGGTGCGGTGCGCGCGACGTGCTCCGAGCCGATTGTGCCCGCCGCGCCCGCACGGTTGTCGATGATGATGGATTGGCCTAGGCTCTCGGCGAGCTTTTGGCCGATGGCGCGACTGATGATGTCGGTGGGGCCGCCAGCGGGGTAAGGCACGACGCAGCGGATGGGTTTTGCGGGCCACGTTTGGGCAGTGGCGGGTGATGCGATTAGCCCGCAGGCCACAATGACTGTAGCGACTGTAGCGACTGTGCAACACATAAGCGCGTGGCATGGGTTTGACGCGCTAATCAATTTTCATCCCCGATGCTTTGATGACTTTGGCCCAACGCACAATTTCATCGCGCACTTTTTTGCCGAATTCCTCACCGGTGGCGAGCGATGGTTCCACACCAGCGGCGATGAGTTTCGCGCTGATGTCGCCGTCGCGCATGACACCAGAAAAATCACGATACAGGCGCTGCACGATAGCGGGCGCGGTGCGGGCTGGGACGAACACGCCGTGCCAGACATCGGATTCATAACCCGGCAATCCCGATTCGGCGATGGTGGGCAATTCGGGGAACACCAGCGAGCGCTTCGCGTTGGTCACGCCCAGCGCGCGCAGACGCCCGTTCTTGATAAACGGCACCACCGCAGGCGCACTGAGATAGGCCAGTTGCACTTGCCCAGCCACTTGCTCCACCGCCGCTGGCCCGCCGCCGCGATACGGCACGTGTGTGATTTGCACGCCGGCCATGGTTTTGAGTAACTCACCGGCGAGGTGGGACGGCGATCCATTTCCGGCGGAGCCATAGGTGAGTTGACCGGGGCGTGCCTTGGCGAGCGCGATGAGTTCCTTCACTGATTTCACCGGCAGCGCGGGATGCGCAGTGAGAATGCTGGTGACGATAGCCAGTTGCCCCACCGGCTCGAAATCACGCGCCATGTCATAGGGGATTTTCGGAATCAGGCTGGGGATCATGGTGTTGGTGGTGGTGCACGCCAATAGCGTGTAACCATCCGGCGGCGCCTTGGCGACGATGTCTGAGCCGATAATACTGCTCGCACCGCCGCGATTGTCGATGACGAGGTTTTGCCCGAGTGCTTCAGAAACCTTGGGGCCGATGATGCGCATGGCGATATCCACCGGGCCGCCGGCGGGGAAAGGCACGACCAGACGCACGGGTTTGACGGGGTAGGCGGCACCCGTGGCGGGGGTGGTGGTTTGCGCGTGCGTCGCTGACGTTGTAGCGAGTAGCAGCAAGCCCAGTGGAATCGATAGAAGTTTCATAACTAATTGATTTTAAATGATTTTTTAATAGTTTCTTCGTCAGTCCGGGCGGATATTGGCGGCCTTCACCACTTTGCCCCAGCGCATGATTTCTGCGCGTAAGTGCGCCTGTGCCTGTTCGGGCGTGCTGGCGAGTATGTCGAGACCTTGCGCGTAAAAACGCTCGCGCAGGTCGGCGCTGTGCAGCGCGCGGGTGACATCGTGATGCCAGCGCGCGATCAGCGCTTTGGGCGTCGCGGCAGGCGCGGCCAAGCTCCACCAGGGTGTCGCGTCGTAGCCGGGGTAGTCATCGGCAATCGGTGGCAAATCGGGTGTAGCCGCGTAGCGCTTGGCGCTGGTGACAGCCAACGCGCGCAGGCGTCCAGCCTTCACGTGCTGGCCGGTGGTGGCGTGGCTTAGAAACGTGAACTGCAGTTGCCCGCCGATGACATCGGTCAACAGGGGGGCTCCGCCTTTATACGGCACGTGCAGCAGTTGCACGCCGGCCATCATCGCCAGCATTTCGCCCATCAAGTGCTGCGCACCGCCAGTGCCGCTGGAGCCGTACGCCAATGTGCCCGGTTTGCTTTTGGCTACGGCGATAAAATCTTTGAGATTTTTTGCTGGCAACGACGGATGCACAATCAGCACAAACGGTGATGCGCCTATTAGTGTGACCGACGCAAAATCGCGCAGCAAGTCATAGGGCATTTTGGCGTGTACGCTAGGGTTAATGGCGTGGATGATTGACAATACCACCAGCGTATAGCCGTCCGCCGGTGACTTGGCGGCAATCTCCGTGCCGATGAGGGTGTTGCCGCCAGCGCGATTGTCCACCACCACCTGTTGGCCCCACGTGTCGGTGAGTTTGCTGGCGAGCGCGCGGCCGATAAAATCATTCAGCGCGCCGGGTGTGAAAGGCACAATCAGGCGCACCGGGCGCGTGGGAAACTTCGCGTCGTCGGCGCGCGGCTGCGCGTGTGCCGGCGCTGCGCAGGCGATGACCGCAAGACCTGTCCATCGTGAAAATA
>JAYTWR010000071.1:0-2719 GCA_043743335.1 Burkholderiales bacterium | reverse complement strand
CCCGCTTGGCTAAAATGCGGTCTGCGATGCAACTATCTTCATGGAGTATCGATTGAGTCTTATCCTTGGCATCGCGTCCTCGCATGATGCGTCTGCCTGCGTGTTCCGCGACGGCAAGTTGGTCAGCGCCATTTCTGAAGAGCGCATCTCGCGCCTCAAGTGCGACGGCGGCCATTTGCCGAATCTGGCGATTGATGCCTGTTTGAAAATGGCGGGCGCGTCACGCCGCGATGTTGATCACATTGCGACGCTCTATGGCCATTTTCCCGAGCAGTATTTTCAGCGCGCCAGCGTGGCCAAGGAGTTTGAGCGGAGTTTGTCGCGTTTGTGGAAAAACACCTTTGGCGGAGGGAGTGAGACGCAATTTTTCGCCAATAACTTGCTCAAGCAATTGCGCGGCCAGCCGGAACTGTCAACCAAAAACTTCGACGATTTTTTTCGCCGCGACCGCTTTCTCGCGGGTGAAGGATTTCGCGCTGATGCGCAGGTTCACTTTGCCGAACACCATGCCACGCATGCGATGGCGGCGGCGTTCTACTCCGGGTTCGATAGGTGCGCGGTCATCACGATGGATGGCGAGGGCGACCTCGACATGCATCACGGCTCATACGTCTGGCGCGATGGCAAGCTCGACTGCAAGCATGTGTCGGATACGGTGGGCTGCTCGCCCGGCTATTTCTACATGGCGATCACCGAGTTGCTGGGGTTTAGGCCGCTGCGCCACGAGGGCAAGGTGCTGGGCCTCGCGGCGTTCGGCGATCCATCCAAGCTGGCGGCGCCATTCCGCCGCGCACTGCGTTTGTCCGCCGGCGGTAATGGCTTCGATTCCGATTTCGCCAAGGTCGAGCGCGCCTATGACAAGCGTGAAGAATTTTTGCGCGACGCGATCAAAGGCCACACGCGTGAAGACGTTGCCGCTGCTGCGCAGCAGGTATTCGAAGAAGTCATCATCGCGCTGACGCAAAACTTCATGCGCGAGACTGGCATGCGGCGCCTGGCGCTCAATGGTGGTGTGGTCGCCAATGTCAAGCTCAACCAGCGCATTGCTGCACTGCCGGAAGTCGAGCATGTGTTCGTCTTCCCCGGCATGTCGGACACCGGCAACAGCGTCGGTGCCGCGCTGATCGTGCAGGATCAATTGACGCCCGGCTATGCGAAAGCTGGCGTGAACCAGCTCGACACGGTGTACTGGGGGACGGACCCGACACGCGATGAAATCAAGGCTGAGCTGGATCGGCGCAATTTGAAGTACGAAGAAATCGGCATCGAAGGCGTGACTGAAAAAACTGCGCAGGCGATCCACGCGCAGCAGGTGGTCGGCTGGTTTCAGGGTGCGATGGAATTTGGCCCGCGTGCGCTGGGCAACCGGTCGATGGTGGCCGCGCCGGTCGATAAATCAATCAACGACTGGTTCAACGCGCGCCTGGGGCGCAGCGAGTTCATGCCGTTCGCGCCGTCGGCGTTGGCCGAATACGCTGATGACTTGTTTGAGAACGTCGAGCCGGGCCGCCACGCGGCTGAGTTCATGACTATTACCTATGACGTGAAGAAAGAGTGGCGTTTGAGGATTCCTGCCGTCGTGCATGTGGACGGCACGGCGCGGCCCCAACTGGTGCGGCGCGACCGCAACCCGAAGTATTGGGGGCTGATCGAGCGCTATCGCCAGCTCTCCGGCATTCCGTTGGTTCTCAACACCAGCTTCAACGTGCATGAAGAACCGATCGTTTGCGGCCCGCACGAGGCGGTGCAGGCGCTGGTGGACAAGCGCGTTGATCACCTGGCCATCGGTGATTTTTGGGTGCCGGGGCAATAAGGATGCAACGGGTTTTTTCCCGCTTGATCGACATCGTTGCCTGCGCGCTACCGCAGCGTGAGATCAAGACCGTGTTCGAAGTCGGCGCGCGTGATTGCGTCGAGAGCGCGCTGTTTGCCGAGACCTATCCACAGGCCACGGTCTATGCGTTCGAGTGCAACCCGGCCACGCTGCCGGCCTGCCGCGCGGTGGCGGCGGCGAACCCGCGCGTGAAGCTAACCGAGAAGGCGGTGTCGGACAAGCCAGGTGTGATCGCGTTTTATCCCACCGATCCTGCGCGCAGTGTGACCGGCGCGCCCCATCTGGTGGCGGGGGCCTCGTCGATGTTCGTGGCGACGGGAAAGTACCCGGAAGAAAAATATGTGCAGAACAAGATTGAAGTTGAGACCACCACGCTGGCGGATTTCATGAACGCAAACATGATCGCCGCGATTGACCTTATGTGGATGGACGTGCAAGGCGCCGAGTTGCTCGTGCTGGCTGGCCTCGGTGAGCGCACGCGCGATGTCGCCTGCGTACACATGGAAGTCGAGTTCTTTGAAATCTACCAAGGGCAGGCGCTGTTTGGCGGCGTGCACGCGAAGATGAAGGCAGCGGGTTTTGTGCTGGCCGGTTTTAGTTCGTACTCCCGTTACGCAGCCGATGCGGTGTATTTTCGCGCTGAACTTGGCGTGTCGCGGCTGACGTTGTGGCGGCGTCATCCCTATTTGCTGCGCAATTGGCGCAAGATGCTGCAACACCGCTGCAAGCGTTGGCTGTTGCGCACGACGGGCCGGCCCGAATGGCCACAGCCCAAAACCTAGGACAGGCAAACATGGCATTGATTCAAGGCGAGAAACTCAAGGGCGAATCAAAAATCCGGAAAATTCCGGTGAAGGTGTTTGCGCCCGTGATCTCAACAACGGT
>JAYTWR010000070.1:0-34880 GCA_043743335.1 Burkholderiales bacterium | reverse complement strand
TTTGCTCTGGCTTCGTGTTGGTGATTTAACCTTACAACGTACATGCTCACGTAACGTTTACAATGTGCCTCAAAATTATGCAATTTTTAGAGGTGCCCTTAAGCCACAGTGCACGACCGGCCACGGCGAACAACTGTAACTAATTGATTTTAAACAACTAATTTTACAGCCTACCCGTTCTACAGGCTAACCCCGCCACGTGCACCACGCCCTGCGCGCCTTCCGCCACCCGAACTACGCGCGCTACTTCGCCGGGCAGTCGGTGTCGATACTCGGCACGTGGATACAACAGATCGCCATCAGTTGGCTGGTGTACCGGCTCAGCGGCTCGGCGTTTCTGTTGGGACTTACCGGCTTCGCCAGTCAAATTGCCTTAATCGCGCTGGCACCGTTCGGCGGCATTTGGGCAGACCGCTTTGACCGGCGCAAAGCGCTGGTGGTCACACAGTGGCTGTCCATCATTCTCACACTCATACTCGTGGCGTTCACTTGGGGTGTCACGCCGAATGTGTGGGTGGTGATCACGCTGGCGGCGCTGCTGGGCATTGTGCAGGCGATGGAAACACCCGTGCGTTCATCCATGACGCCGGAGCTGGTGCCAGTGAAAGCCGATTTACCCAGTGCTATCGCGTTTTCCGGCGGCATGCAAAACGCCGGGCGCATGCTGGGCCCCACTATCGCGGGCTTGCTGCTGGTGTGGTTTAGCGAGTCGATGTGCTTTCTGGTTAACGCCGTGTCGAAGTTTGGTGTGTTGATCAGTTTGGCTTACATCCGTTATGACACACCACCGGTCACCGCCAAGGCCGCCAACGTCTGGAATAGCGTGCGTGAAGGCGCAAGCTACACTTGGAGCCTGAAGCCGCTGCGTTATCTGCTGCCCATGCTGGCGCTGATGAGTTTTTGCATCACGCCGTATCAGGTCATGATGCCCATTTTTGCAGCAGAGATTTTTTCCGGCGGCGCTTCCATGCTGGGGTTTCTGGTGGGCGCAGCGGGCCTGGGTGGCCTGTGCGCGGTGGCCTACCTGTCAGCGCGCCCGCGCATACAAGGGCTGATGCGCTGGGCGGCCATCGGCCCCGGCATGGCGGGCGTAGCGCTGGTGGCATTTACCTTTTCGCGTAACCTAGCGTTTTCGCTGGCGTGCATGCTGGTGGTGGGCTTTGGTGTGTTAACCACCGCGATGGTGATTAACACCATCATCCAAACGGTGTGCGACGCCGACAAACGCGGGCGCGTCACCAGCTACTACATCATCGCCTTCATGGGTGTGCACCCGTTAGGTTGCTTGGTGGCGGGGGCGCTCGCCAGCGCAATCGGCGCGCCTTACGCGCTGGCGATTTTTGGCGCGGCTTGCGCCGTGGGTGCGGCTTGGTTATACAGGTGCATGCCGCTGTTACGTGAATACATACGCCCACTGTACGAGCGTGCTGGCGTCGCTAGTCGACAATAAATCATTTAAAATCAATTAGTTACTGTAGTAGCGCGCCTTCATGCGCTGACAATACGCCTCTAGGTTCGGCATTTTTTGTGCGTGTGCGCGTATGGGCAAATTAATCGGCACCCACAACAAATTGGCGAGAAAGCCATACGCCGTGGCGTCAATCGAAGTGGGCTCATCGCCGAGAAAAAACGCTTGCTCGCCCAGCAGATCAGACAACGCCGTCACATCGCGGCAACCGATGGCATAGATTTCAGCGCGGCTGTGACGCCCTGTGCCTTGCGCGTGCAGTTGCTTGCGCAAGCCGCGCCGCGCGAACACGGGGATAAGTTGGCGCAGCGGAAACTTCATCCTGCCAAACGCCGCGGCCTTGACCGTTTCATAGCCCACATCATCGATCCAGCGCGAATGCACCACGGGCCAATACAGGCTTTCCTCAATCAGGCGCTGCAGGGCGATGCCCAACGCACGCTGGTGCGCCGTGAGCTTGGCGTCAAGCGTGTCGCCATACGTGGCTTTCAAATAATCGACGATGAAGGTGGAGTCGCCGAGCACTTTGCCGTTATCGTCGATATACGGCATCTTGCCTTTGGGCGATTTAAAAATATCCGCGTTGCGCGGGCACGCATACGGCAGGCCAGCCATGCGCAAGTAAGTTTCCACTTTCATGCAAAACGGACTCATATTGGGCAGGCCGAAAGCGGGCACAAACTGATACAGTTTTATCATGGCAATCAATCCGTAACTAATTGTTTTTATTGAGGTATTTAAATTCAACGGGCAGCCAACCGGCGCGCGGCGAAAATCATCATACGCCATCCACCCGCGCGGCGCGTGGCGCACCCGCGTACACCGCGCTAGACTAGCCGCGTTGATTAACACAGGAGGATTTTCCATGGAAGCCTTAGCCTCATTAGCCACCGCCGCCGGACTGGGCTGGGCCAGCGGCGTGCGACTCTACGCCGTCGTGTTCTTTCTCGGCCTGCTGCAATTTTTTGGTATCTACACGCTGCCCGCCGATTTACACGCGCTGGGCAATCCTTGGGTCATGGGCGCGGCGGGCTTCATGTTTTTGGTGGAATTTCTCGCCGACAAAATCCCCGGCTTTGATTCCGTATGGGACGCGGCGCACACCTTCATCCGCATCCCCGCTGGCGCACTGCTCGCCGCAGCGGCGGTCGCCAGCGGCGATCCCGGCATGAGCGTCGCTGCGGGCATCTTGGGCGGTGCCGTCGCTGCTGGCAGTCACGCCACCAAAGCTGGCACGCGCGCACTCATCAACACCTCGCCAGAACCTTTCAGCAACTGGACCGCGTCGTTCAGCGAAGACGCGCTGTCCATCGGCGCCGTATGGACAGCCATTTTCTATCCGCTGGTTTTCCTCGTGTTTCTGATCGTGTTTGTGGTGCTGGCGATTTGGCTGTTGCCAAAACTCTGGCGCGGCTTAAAACGCGTGCGCGCGTCCATCCTGCAGTTGATGGGGCGACCCGCTACGGAGTCTTAGCGCTACTCCTTCTTCAGCCCCGCGCGCTCGATAATCTTGGCGTAGCGCGCCGTTTCGCTGCGGATCAACTGATCAAACTCCGCCGCCGTGCCGGGCCAAGAATCAACACCTTGCGCACCGAAGCTCTTGCGCACCTCGGGTGAATTGAGCGCCTTGATCGCCTCTTGATTCAATCGCGTCGTCAGCCCCGCTGGCATATTGCCCGGCGCGAGCATGCCGTACCAAATCGACATATAAAAGCCCGGCACACCCGCCTCGCGCGCGGTGGGCACGTCTGGCAGTTGGCTCACGCGCTTTTCCGACAGCACGGCGATGGGCCGCACTTTGCCGGTGCGGATGTACGGCAGTGACGACGCCACGGAGACGATCACCTCGTCCACCTCTGCACCCATCAGCGCCACGGCTGCGACCGTTGCGCCTTTGTATGGCACGTGCAGAATGTCGATTTTTTCCAGCGATTTCAGCAACTCATTGGCGAGATGATTGGTCGTGCCTGGCCCGCCAGAACCATAGGTGAGCTTGCCCGGCTGCTTGCGCGCCAGTTCAACAAACTCGCGCAGCGTTTTTGCTGGCACATTGGGATGTACCAGCACCACGTTTTCAATCGCCGCCAGCCGCGCAACGGGCGTGAGATCCTTTTGTGCGTCGAAGCCCGGATTCAGATACAGCGACGGACTCAAGGCAATGGCCGGCGTGGTGATCGCAATGGTGTAGCCGTCCGGCAGCGCCTTGGCGGTGATGCCCAAGCCGATGTTGCCGCCGGCACCCACGCGGTTATCCGCTACCACCGCAACGCCCAGTTGCTCAGCGAGTTTGTTACCGAGCGCGCGACCGATAATGTCGCTGGGCGCGCCGGGCGGAAACGGCAGTACCATGCGCACCGGCTTGGTGGGGTAAGCCGCTGGGTTCGCAGCTTGCGCCACGGTGGCGGCGCAGTGCAGCGCCAGCAACCCGGCCATCATTAACTTATCCATATAAACGACTCACCTGTTGTGTTAGCGGCGGCGGAGTTTACTGCAATTTCCCAAGCCAAAACGCATCAGCGCTTGGCTACCGCCTGCGGATAGTCCGCCACGTACTCCGCCACCAAATCATCCATCGCGGCGGGACCGGTTAAGCCCATGCCCCGCGCACGCGCCGTATCAAAGCGCCATGGCCAGCCGCCGACGATTTGTGCAATCGCGGCATCTCTTTCCACACGCACCCGCGCCGCGACCGGCGCGCCCGCATGACGCGCCAACGCCGCCAACATGTCTGACACCCGCACCGACAGCCCCGGCAAATTCATCGCAATGCGGCTGCCCCACTGCGCCTGCGGCGTATTGAACGCCGCAATCAAGCCCGCGACTGCGTAGCGCGGCGAGGTAATCCACACGCCCGTGGCCAGATCGACCGGGCACAGCGCGTCCACGCCCGCGAGCGGCTCGCGAATTATGCCACTCATAAAACCGGACGCCGCCTTGTTGGGCTTGCCGGGGCGCACCGTCACCGTGGGCAGGCGCACGCTGCGCCCGTCAATGTAACCCTTGCGCGTGTAGTCAGCGATGAGTTGTTCGCACACGAATTTTTGCGTGCCATAAGAATTTTGCGGCTGCGGCAAAGTGTGATCGGTAATCACTTCCGGCATGTCGCCGCCGTACACCGCAAGCGAACTGGAGAACACCAACCGTGGCAGTTTGGCTTGCGTGCGGCAGGCATCCAGCAACGCGCGCGTGGTGTCGAGATTCGCACGCAAGCCGACGTCGATGTCGGCCTCGCACTCGCCGCTGACTGCCGCCGCGAGATGGAACACGCCGTCGATACCGCGCAGCAAACCGTCAGCCAACCAGTTTTTCAAGTCGCCGGTAACGCTGCGCACACGCGGGTTCGCCAGCAGTTGCGCATCACGCAGTGGCGCGATGTCCGCCAGCACTAATTCCGTAACTAATTGATTTTTATGATTTTTTATTAGCGCATGCGCAAGACCTTGCCCGAGGAATCCCGCGCCGCCGGTCACCAGAATTTTCATATCGCTATCACGTCCAGCGCTAATCAATGCCGGTCTCGGCAAACAGCAACTTCGCTGCGTCCGACGTCAGCTCACGCACCAATGCGGCGGCGGCGGCCGGCGCGGCACTGCCCGTCATCGCCGCTGCGTAGTACGTGGAAATATTTTGTAGCGCGTCCGGCAGCGGCGCGACCAGTTTTACCGCGCAGCCCTTGGCAATCATCACGCGGATTTCAGAAATTTGCCCCGCGCCGATAGCGCCGGGGCCGAGCTCTGCCACCTTGCTCATGATGGCCGAGCCGCTGTTCGTCACAATAACCCGCTCGCCGAGCGCGGCTTTCACGCCCAGCGTATCGAGCAGCGACGCAATATAAACGCCGCTCGATGCGTCGTTATGCACCACGGCGCTGGCGGCGAGCAGCGCACGTTTGAAGGCTTCAGTGTCCCTCACGTCCGGCGCAAGGCCATCCTTGTGTACCACCACACCCACACGTGAACGGCCGAGCAGCGCACGCGTGGCCGGCACAATTTTGCCGGCGGCGGCAAACGCATCCATCGCGCCCGCAGTGGCGACCACCACATCCACCGTTTCGCCTGCTGCGACGCGCTGGCGAATCTTGGGCACTTGCGTGAATTCAACCGCCACCGTGTACTCCGCCGACACACGCCCGAATGCCGCCGCGATTTGCGCCACACCGCCCTTGACCGCGCCTGCCGACAGCAGTTTTAGCGTGGCCATGTTAATCCGCCCTCGCGCCGGAATCTTTGATGACCTTGGTCCACTTGGGAATTTCCGCCTGAATATAAGCGGCAAACGATTGCGGCGTGCCGCCAATAATCTCGGCACCCTGCGAATTCAATCGCTCGCGCATCTCAGGGGTTTGCAGCAGCTTGTTGATCTCACCGTTCAAGCGCGCGATGACGGCTTGCGGCGTCGCTGCCGGTGCCACCACGCCATGCCAAGTACTGGCCTCAAACCCCGGCACGCCGGCTTCGGCCACCGTCGGCAGATGCGCAAAACTCGGCGAACGTTTGGCCGTGCTCACGGCCAGCGCGCGCACTTTTTCTGAGCGGATGTACGACGCCACCGACAGCGACGTGGCAAACATCAACTGACACTGCCCGGCCAGCGTGTCGATCAGCGCGGGGCCAGCACCTTTGTACGGGATGTGCGCCATTTTTGTACCCGTCATGCTCTGGAACAACTCTGCCGCCAAGTGCGCCGCAGCGCCGCTACCGCTGGAGGCGTAATTCAGTTGCCCCGGCCTGGCTTTGGCCAGCGCCACAAGGTCTTTTACCGATTTCACCGGCAGCAGCGGATGCACCACCAGAATATTCGGCTGCGACGCCAGCAGCGCCACCGGTGCCAGCTCTTTCACCGGATCGAAGCCCATGTTTTTATACAGCGCCGCGTTGGTGGCGAGAATGCTGTTGTTGCCCATCAAAATCGTGTAGCCGTCCGGCGGCGATTTCGCGGTGATTTCGCCCGCGATGTTGCCGCCCGCGCCAGGGCGATTGTCGTAGATGAACGGCTGCCCCAGCGCCTCAGTCAATTTGCCGCCGACCAGTCGCGTGAGAATGTCGCTGGGGCCGCCGGGCGTGAACGCGATAACAAAGCGCACGGGCTTTGTCGGCCACGTTTGTGTGGTTTGCGCGTGCGCAGCCGGCGCGAGCAATGTGCCGACGCACACAGGCAACAGGCATTTTAAGTAATTGATTTTATTCATTTATTTATCCCACGATCACTGCGATGGCTGAAGCCAGCGCCTTGGGATCGGCGCGTCCGTATGGTATTCTTGATTGGTGTCTATTCGGTTCGGGGACAAAGCAAGAAAAGCCTCCCTCACCCCAACCCTCTCCCGCAGGGAGAGGGGGCAAACCCGATCTTGCATTGATCTAAATGTATCTCGATAGCCAGATATGGTTTGCACCCCTCTCCCTCCGGGAGAGGGGCGGGGGTGAGGGAAGGTTTTTGCGTTTGCCCGGAACTGAACAGTTACCTTGATTGTAATCCAAGGCGTTGCAACCAACCTCGTTCGTCCCGCGCCACGCTCACCACCTTCCCTTTCAAAATCACCTTCGTTCCAAGGAGCACCGCATGAAAGCAGCCCCCCGTATCAAAGGCGTACTCGCGCCCGTGTGCACACCGTTCAAGGCCGACCTCTCGCCCGATCACAACCGCTTCGTCGCGCAGTGCAGTTGGATGCTAGGCCAAGGCTCAGGCCTTGCCGTGTTCGGCACCAACAGCGAAGCCAATTCACTGTCGGTCAACGAGCGCATGGCCATGCTCGATTCGCTGCTCGCCGCTGGCCTCGACCCCAAGCGCATGATGCCCGGCACCGGCTGCTGCGCCTTCACCGACACCGTGCGCCTGACCGAACACGCCGTCAAAGCGGGCTGCGCCGGCGTGCTGATGCTGCCGCCGTTCTACTACAAAGACGTGCCCGAAGAAGGCTTGTTCCGTAACTTCTCTGAGGTGATTGAGCGCGTGGGCGACGACCGTCTGCGCATATACCTCTATCACATCCCGCCCGTGGCCGTGGTCGGCATCACGCCCAAGTTGGTTGAGCGTCTGATGAAGCGCTACCCCAAAGCCATCGCCGGCATGAAAGACAGCTCCGGCGACTGGAACAACACCAAAACCTTCCTCGACGCGTTTGCCAAGGATGGCTTTGATGTCTTCGTCGGCAGCGAATCCTTCCTGCTCGCCAACATGCGTAACCACGGCGCAGGTTGCATCTCCGCCACCGCCAACGTCAACCCTGCGGCCATAGACAAACTCTACCGCGAATGGAAAAACGCCGACGCCGACGCACAACAAGCCGCACTAGACGTAGTGCGCAAAGCCACCGGCCTCTACGTCATGATCCCCGCGCTAAAAGCCGTCATTGCGCACTTCGCCAAAGACCCCGAATGGGGCACAGTGCGCCCACCGTTGATGGCACTGACAGCGGCGCAAGCACAAGCCACCGTGGATGGGCTGCTTAAGATGGGGTTTGATATGCCGGGGTTGGGGAAGGTGGCGGTTTCCGCTTAAATAATTGATTTGTTAGAGAAAAGGTCTCTATTCAGTCTCTATGAAAAGTCAAAAGCTTCCCTCACCCGGCGCTCCGCGCCACCCTCTCCCGGAGGGCGAGGGCTTGTTCCCCTCTCCCTCCGGGAGAGGGGCTAGGGGTGAGGGAAGATGTTGATGTTTCATAGAGACTGAATCGTGACGAAAAAAGCGCACTTCGGTGCGCTTTTTTATGTCTGTGATGGCGGGATTTTCGGCCCACTTGCAACATGCCCAATTTGGGTTGTAAAATGCCCAATATGGGTATATCACACCGACGCCAAGAAAAACCTGCCCCTGCTGCCCGCACCACCATGGCCGGTGCGTTATTCACCGCCACGCAACAGCGCGTGCTGGGGTTACTGTTTGGACAGCCTGAGCGCAGCTTCTTCGCCACCGAACTGATCGCCTTGGCGCAAGCCGGCTCAGGTGCCGTGCAACGTGAGTTGCAGCGGCTTGCTGACAGCGGCTTGGTCACCATCAGCCGCATCGGCAATCAAAAACATTATCAGGCCAACCCCGCCGCGCCGATTTTCGCGGAACTGCGCGACATGGTGCTGAAAACCCTAGGCCCCGCAGAGGCGCTACGCACCGCGCTCACGCCCTTGACGCAACGGCTGCACGCGGCATGGCTATATGGCTCTGTCGCCAAACGCACCGACAGCGCACAAAGCGACATCGACGTACTAATAGTCGCGGATCAAATGACGCTGGAAGAAATTTACGCAACACTTGCGCCAGCGGAAAAAGCACTC
The DNA here is from genome assembly GCA_043743335.1 of Burkholderiales bacterium. Lineage (GTDB taxonomy): Bacteria > Pseudomonadota > Gammaproteobacteria > Burkholderiales > SG8-41 > UBA5216. The sequence continues at coordinate 26,144 of JAYTWR010000070.1, read as the reverse complement.
GGACGCCGCATCAGCCCCACGCTCTACACGCTGAAAGAATTCGAGAAGCGACGCAACAACAAAAACCCCTTTTTGACCAAAGTGCTAGCGGGCAACCCCATCGGCTTGCTGATGAACAATCATGCCATTGCCGCCGCTGGATAATCTGGTTCGCAGCGGCCAGCTCAAAGCGGAACCCGCATTGCAGGCGGAGTTCGACGGCTTGTTGCGATCCGGCAACAACCGCCTGAAAGACGCCGGCAACCCCGTCAACAGCATCGAGAGCCGCTTCGACCTCGCCTACAACGCCGCGCACGCGCTGTCACTAGCAGCACTGCGATGGCACGGCTACCGTTCTGAAAATCGTTATCTCGTATTCCAGTGCCTCGCACACACCCTTAAGCTGCCACCCGAACAATGGCGCGTGCTCGATCAAGCACACCGACAGCGCAACCTTGCGGAATACGAGGGCGATCTCGATATCGACGAAACCTTGGTTACGGCGCTGATTCGCGTTGCTGGTGAGGTGGCCAGACGCATTCTTGCGCTCGGGCCGGTGACACGCGACTGAGTAGAGACGATCTGTACGCCCACGGCTGATGGCGGCGCAGGCGCGATTGACAAAAACGATTTAAATACAAATACTTATCGTTCGAACCGATCTTTAGCGCACCAAATGGAAAGCCCGGCGGGTTTTACGCCGCCGGGCTTGGATACAGAATCTTTCGATTCTTTATTGTAGCAACGGCTCTCACCCCGGATTGCAACAATGGTGAGCAGTATCAGGGAGAGAAATATGGCTGTCAAGACAAACGGGCCACTGACTATCGGCCTTGATATCGGCATTGCTTCGGTGGGTTGGGCGGTGCTGGAACCCAATCGCATTCTCGATATGGGCGTACGCGCATTCGACGCCGCAGAGGACAAAGACGGCAAGCCGAACAATCAATCACGCAGAAGCGCGAGAGTTTCTCGAAATCGGTACGACATACGTGCTTGGCGGCTTAAAAGGATAGTTCGCATATTTCGCGATATTGGCATACTGACCAATAGCGAAATTAAGCATCTGTTCTCCGCCAGTCACGAGAAAAATATTAAGCATGTCAGCCCGTGGCAACTACGCGCAGAAGGTTTGTCACGAAAACTCACAAATCAGGAATGGGCGCAGGTCATCTATCACATCGTCAAGCACCGTGGATTCAAGTTCTTTAGCAAAACAGAAGACCCAACAAGCTCAACAACTGAAGATGAGGAATCGACAAGTGAAGAATCCTCTGAAAAAGCAGAACGCGAAGGACTGCGAAGTGGCCTTGAGTACACAGCAAACCTACTGACAAAGTATCCGCAATTTAAAACTAAAACCATCGGATACGCAGCGTATCAACTCGCTAACGCGCGGCAGGATAAAGACGGGATTTATCGCGATACAGCAGGCAACGAGCTGGAAGCGCAAGATTGTGAGGAGTTCCAGAACGCATACCGCAATAAAGATACGAGCTATCGGCACGCTTTCAGACGCGATGACTTACAGGCGGAGCTGAATGCGCTGTTTGATGCGCAACAGACACATGGCAACCCTTTTACCGACTCGCCCAAACCCGATGGCGTCGAGTGGCTAAGCGAAGTCACTGTTAGTTCGGAAACGCGCCCCGTCGAGCCGACGTTCCGCGCGCAGATGTTTGCCTTGCTCGAATTGCAGCATCCACCGATCACTGCCGGACAGATGAACGCAATGATTGGCGACTGCGAATTGGAAAGCGAAGCGCGCAATGGCAAAGGCAAGGCGGAGCGCCGCGCAGCCAAGTGCAGTTTTTCCAACGAGCGCGCCACATGGCTGCAAACCCTCAATAACTTGCGCATTCGGCGAAATGGTAAGGAGGACGAGCTTTCCGACACAGAGCGGGCAGAACTTATTGATCTTCCCTATACACAAGCCAAACTAACATTCAAGCAGGCGCGCGACATATTGAGGGAAATGACTAGCTTTCCCGCTCACTGGCGCGAGGCGAGTTTCACCAAGGTTTCCTATCGCAGCAATCGCAAAAATGACGGAAGCTGGATCAATATCGTATCCGCCGACAGTACCAGATTCTCGCTAGGCAAATACGGTGACGAAAAAATCCGCAAGACCGCGAACAAGGAACTCAAAGTGCGTCTAGAAGCCGGCGCGATGACCTTTGCCGACTTGCGCCAACTCTACAAGTTGAAGGAGTGCGACACATTCGAACACAAGCGCAAAGAAGATGAAATTATTCTTGCGTCGCTGGAAGATCAGTATTTAATCCCGTTCGAGGCGATGGATCGCAAAAACGCATTTATCAAAATTTTACCCGCCAAAAGCAAGAAAGCGTTGACTTTCAAACGCCAGTGCATGGAAGCACTCACAACGCTGCGAGAACGTAAGCCCAACGCTTCGTTAGCCGATCTTCGTACGGCAATAGAAGCAGTCGAACACTTTGACGAGGGCTGGCAGTTCGAATATAGCCGGAACGAATCAACTGCCATCGCAGCAGAGAGCGAAGCGAAAACGAACGTGCCAATCGCATATGAAGATGCACAAGATGCCGAAAAGGAAGTGCTGATCGAATTAAAAGGCTGGCATGCACTCAAGCGAACACTAGAAAACTTTCACCCGGAATTGTGGGCCAACCTACAACCAGCTTGGCGTGATGCAGCATCGCCCGATGAAGGATTGAAATCCAATGCACTCGCTAAAGCGGAGCAATTCGACAAGATCGCGGAAGCATTGACCAAGGCTCAGACAGATGCGGACGTAGACAGAGAACTGGCCTCACTTCGTCTGACTGACGAACAACTCGATTCCTTGCAAAAGGCGAAAAAGGTATTCAAGCAATATCGCAATCTCAGCCTGAAAGCCCTGCGAAATATTCTCCCCTATTTAGAACACCATAAAAGCTATAGTGAAGCTTGTGACTTGGCCGGATACAAAGTTATCACTTTCGAGCGCACAAAGTACTTGCCACCTCTCGAAACCTATTTGTATGAACGCATCCATCGTGGCAAGAAGACGGGTTACAAGGAATGGCGCTACAAGAATCTGACCAACCCGGTTGTGGCTCGCGCCTTTAATCAGGCAAGACGCGTTCTCAATGCACTCATTGCCCGGTATGAGCAATCTCCCGCCTACGTCCATGTGGAACTGGCGCGCGACATTGCGAGGCCATTGAAAGGCCGATTGAGCAATGGCAAATACTTTGAAGGACGCTTAGATGTCCAAAAAAAGCAGGAAGAAAACCGTAACAAGCGCATATCTGCGAGGCAAAACTTTATTGACAATCACCATATCAACAATCCGAGTGAATTCCAGATTTTTAAGGAACGCCTGTATCACGAACAACAATGCAAATGCTTATACACGCTCGAGAGCCTCGACTTGGATCGCGTAGTGCGAGACGAGAATTATGCGCAGGTTGACCATATCTGGCCGCGTTCTCTTACCTTCGACAACAGCATGGAAAACCGAGTGCTTGTGAAAGCTCACGCAAACCAAGACAAGGGAAATCGCATTCCGCATGAATTTATCTCGCAGAAATATGGTGATGAGCACTGGCGAAAAGTTGAAGCGCACATTCTGTCCTGCAAAGGTTTGAGTAACAACAAGCAGAAACGCTTACTCGCCAAGGAACTGGATGCCGACGAGTTTCTTGCGCGCAATCTGGTGGACACCCGCTATGCCACGCGGCTGTTCGCGCGGATGGTACGTGACCGGTTGCTGTTCGACGGCCAAACAGCAGACAAAGTAGAAGACATTGATCCATTGGAAAGTGGCAGATCCAGACTCGCAAAATTTCATAAATCCCGCGTACGCACGCCACAGGGCGGCGTGACCAATTTCCTCAGACTCAGATGGCTGGGCGATATCAAGGATCGTGACGCCGGAGATAAACATCACGCAATGGACGCCTGCATCGTCGCAGCCTGCACGCCGGAATTGATTTACCGTGTAAATAGTTGGTTCTCGAATGAAGAGAAAGTCCCGAGTCGCTTCAAAAAAAATAATGATGGCACGTATACCGACATCGGAACACGCACAAAAGAAGGCACCGGCGAAGTCATTGGCAAGCAGGAAGCCAGAGCGCGCGGGCTTTATTTGCCGCCTCCTTGGGATGAATTCAGAAAAGAATTTCTCGGTAAATACGCATCGGTATTTATATCGCGTGCCATTCGCAAAAAGCGAAATGGCGAACTGCATGACGCAAACCCGATGGCTATGCGGTATTTCCCGGTTAGCCTGCGTGAGTTAACGTCTGACATGCTGGACGAAAAGCAACTACCACCTGACTTGCCCGAAAAGCGCCTCTCGTTGATTCAGGCAGTAAGACAACAATTGCTCTCCTTCGATGGTGATGCAGAGCGAGCCTTCGCGAATGGTTTTTCAGTAAAGAATCGAGACGGGACGGATAGAACCATCCAAGCTATTTCATTGCCTGTCACTACGTTACCCAATGATTACTTGACCGAAAAATCCAAGAAAATCAAGAAATTAGGCCTAAAGAAAGATTTTGACGATTCAGCTAAAAAGATTGTTCACCTTAGCGAGCTTTCACTAAAGAAATTAAGCGAGCAAGAGCTAGGTTCGGCCTTCTATCACCGCAATAGTCGCGTGATAGAAGCACTCAAAGCGCAACTCAATAAATTTTACGGTGATGCCAAAAAGGCTTTTCCCGATTCAGAGAAATTTTATCCGTTTGGCAATGGCGAAAATCGTCCGTTTATCAAATCTATTCGCATCCCAGCACCTCGCGGCAAAGGAATTCACGTACGTGGCGGCGTCGCTGATCTGGGCGCTGCACTTTATACGGAAATGTACAAGCATGAAGGTCACTATTGGTTTCGCGCGCGCTATAAGACACCATCAGAAGATACCTTCGGCCTTCCTGTAATGCCTAAGGGCGCCCAATTCATCTGTAATTTCAGAAAAAATGATTTCGTCAGAATAAAACATCCAAATCTTTCTTACTGCTACCGCGAAACCGGCCGATACAAAGATCGTCTCGGAAACATCTTGATCGATGCGGTAGCTGTATTTGAGAGTGGTGTCTTTGAAGGTTACTGGGATCATTTTCAGCCAAGTCTCGACAGGCCGGTAGTTCGATTGCATGACAACGGCCCGTTTTTCCTTCTTGACGATGGGAAAATATCGGAAAGAGAAACTGTCACGCTCATAGCAAAACCGAAGAAAAAGAAAACCAAAAACCCAGAAGAGGATATTGATTACGTCGAATATTGCGTGAATGAGACTGGCACACCACCATTAAAATTTTCGTTGGTTAAAGAGATTAAGCGACAAGTCAGTAATGCTGCCTTCATCGAAAAAGCGAAGGTAGGCATCTTGGGTGAAATTTCAGAAGGTTAGAACGAATATGGTCTGGCGTAGCGTAATGATCTCGCGCCCAGCCAAGCTGCGGCGCGAACATTATTCCCTTGCGATTGAGCAGGAGCAAACTGCATTCGTTCCCTTTGAGGACATCGCAGTCATCATGCTCAATCATCGCGAGATCACGCTGACTCACCCCGTACTGTCGGCCTGTGGCGAGTATGGAATCAGCCTGTTTGCCACGGGTGATACACATCATCCCAGCGGGGTGTTTCTGCCGTTTCTCAGCCACTCACGGGCCACGCGCTGGCTGCGCTTGCAACTCGATTTGCCACGGCCAGTCGCAAAGCAAACCTGGGCGGCCATCGTCCGTAAGAAGATCGCCAATCAAGCGGCCTGCCTGAAATTGGCCGGCATCGACGGCGCTGATCGCCTTGCGGCATTCACGCAGCGCGTTCGTTCGGGCGACAGCGGTCATATTGAAGGCCAAGCGGCTGCGTATTATTTTACGCAACTTTTTGGCGGGCAATTTCAGCGGGGGCAAGAGCGCTGGATCAATGCTGCACTCAATTACGGCTACGCAGTGCTGCGCGGCACTATTGCACGCGGCTTGGTAGCGCACGGTTTGTTGCCTTCACTTGGGCTGTTTCACTCGAGCGAGCAAAACGCCTTTAATCTGGCAGATGATTTGATCGAACCCTTTCGCCCGTTGATCGATCTTTATGTCGCCCAGCGGCGCAGCCCTGATAATGCGGAATTATTGCCCGCTGACAAAGCGGCACTCATCGCGCTGCTCAACGTGGATGTAGGCATGCCGAGCGGCGTGACCGCTGCACTCAACGCCATTGAGCTTACAGTTGAAAGTCTGGCGCGCATTTACGAAAGCGGTGCGGATGGTGTGCTCGAACTGCCCACACTGATTGGCTCGCGCGAGCATCAACGCGAAATGTAGTCGTGAGCGCCGAAACACGACGATTTATGCGCCTCCTCGTGTTGTTTGATTTGCCTGTGGTTACACGCGCTGAGCGCAGGGCATATACCCTGTTTCGCCGATTTCTGATCAATGACGGCTACGACATGATCCAGTTTTCAATTTACGGGCGCATGCTTAATGGCAACGACGCTGAGCAAAAACACATGAAGCGCTTGGTTGATCATCTTCCGCCGGAAGGCTCGGTACGCTGCCTGACCGTGACCGAAAAGCAGTTTGCGAGTATGAAATTGCTGGTGGGCCTGCCACTGTTTCAGGAAAAAGCCGTCAAAGCACAGCAAATGCTGCTGTTTTGAGACGGTATTTTCCAAAGAAAAAACCCCGAAAACCTAATCGGGGCAAAGACTTACGGTAGGTCTATTGTAGCAATCCGGGGTGAGAGAGGGAGCTACAACGATCTCGCCCATGGGGGCACGCGAGCGCAATTGTAGCAATCCGGGGTGAGAGAGGGAGCTACAACCGTGCGCACGCGCTTGCCACAAGGTGATCCATTGTAGCAATCCGGGGTGAGAGAGGGAGCTACAACGACTTTCGGGGCGACGGAAAAACCGTCACCCCGAAAGTCGGCGCGCCCCCGCGCGGTCAGCAGGAAAAGCCTTTTTATCCGCGCTCCGACTTGCCCGATTGCCACGATTGGCTACGGTCGCAAAATGCTGCTCAACATCGCCACCGGCAGCGCCTCGACGCCTTTGCCGAGCGCATAACGCTCCTTCCCTGGGTAAACCACATAGGCCGCGCTGGGTTTTATGTCGGCGATGCCCGACCAGAATCCCTGCGACGGCTTGGGCGCCGAGGAGAGTTTGATTTCCAGCGCGATACGCTGGCCACGCGCGCGGTCGAGCACGAGGTCGATTTCCGCGCCGGCAGCGGTGCGAAAAAAACTGGCGTGGGTATGCGGGCCGTTTGCGCCACTGGCGGCAAGCGCTTGTTCGATGACCCAGCCCTCCCAGGATGTGCCTGCTACCGGGTGACCGAGCAGATCATCGTAAGTGGCGAGTCGCAGCAGCGCGTGCAATAGGCCACTGTCACGCAGATAGATTTTCGGGCTTTTGACCAGACGTTTTTTGAGGTTGGCCGCGAATGGCGGCAACTGGCGAATCATGAATGTGTCTTCCAGCGTATCGAGGTAATGCTTCGCCGTGGGGGCGCTGACGCCGAGGCTGCCCGCGATTTTTGACGCATTCCACAATTGGCCGTGGTAATGCGCCAGCATTTCCCAGAACCGCCGCAGCGCGGTGGCGGGTATGCGCACACCCAGTGCCGGCAAGTCGCGCTGAAGATGGGTGTCGATGAACGCCTCGCGCCACGCGAATGAGCGCGCGTTGGTCGGCGCGAGAAAGCTGCCTGGAAAGCCACCGCGATTCCACAGCGTCGTGCGGGTGTCGCGCGCGCCCGCGGCGACTTCGTTCATGGTGAAGGGGGTAAGCTCGTGATAAACGATACGCCCCGCAAGGCTTTCCGATGCTTGCCGAGTCAAATCGGGTGATGCCGATCCAAGTAAAAGGAAGCGACCGTTCGTGCGTCTTGCATCCACCAGACTACGCAATACCGGGAACAGTTCGGGGCGGCGCTGGACTTCATCGAGAATCACCAACCGGTTCGCCAGCGGCTCCAGATACAGTTCCGGATCGGCCAGTTTGGCCGCGTCCGAAGGCCGTTCCATGTCGAGATACACCACATGGCCGAGTTTGCGCGCAACCGCGCGGGCCAGCGTGGTTTTGCCGACTTGCCTCGGGCCCAGCAGCGCAACCACGGGGAAATGGCGTAGCGAAGTCAGTAGCGCCGATTCCAGATCACGTTTTTTCATCCTTGTATATTAAAAGGTTACCTTTCAATTTACAAGGATATAGAAAGGAGGCGTACCACACGCCATGGGGTCAGTTCGACGGGCACGACGGGCTAGGTGCTCTCCCGACTCACCCCAAGCCAGACGAGAACGTCATCTATGACCCGCCCACTAAGACTCGAATTCCCCGGTGCCCTATATCACGGCACCTCACGCGGCGACCGGCGCGAACCCGTCTTTGAAGATGACGACGACCGCTCTGAATGGCTGGCGGTGCTGGCTGATGCCCTGGACCGGTTCAACGCGACCGTCTATGCCTACTGCCTGATGGACAACCACTACCACGTGGTAGTGCAAACCCACCGTGCCAATCTCTCGCGTCTGATGCACCATTTGAATGGCGTCTATACCCAGCGCTACAACCGGCGTCATGGCAAGGTCGGCCACCTGTTCCAGGGACGGCTCAAAGGCGTGCTGGTGGACAAAGCATCCTATTTTCTGGAGGTCTGCCGTTACGTCGATTTGAATCCGCCACGCGCCCGCAGGGTGCGACACCCCAGAGACTGGCGCTGGAGCAGCTACCGGGCGCACACCGGGCTTGCCGAGCCGCCGGTCTGGCTTGACAGCAAGGCGCTGCATCAACAACTGGCACCACAGGCAGCGCGCCGCGATGGCCCGGCTCGCTACGCTGAATTCGTGGCGCAAGGCAAAGGCATCAAACTGTGGGGCGAGGCCTTGAAGGGGCAGATTTATCTGGGCAACGACAAATTCATGCGCAAAATGCAGGATCGCATCGAAAAACCTCAAGGGCGCGAAGTCGCCCGCGCTCAGCACCGTCAGACGGGAAAACCGCTGGCGCACTACTTCCGCAACAACGAACGTGATGAGGCCATCGTAAAGGCGTATCGTGAAGACGAGCACATGCCGACGGCAATCGCCGAGGCGGCGGGGTTATCGGTATCGCGGGTGAGTAAGCTGATTGCCTTGGGCGAGGCAAAGGCGAAAGAACCGCCTAAATGAGGGGTCTGGGAAAAAGTGTAGCCCGGACACCCCCCCAAAAAAAGGATGCTTGTTCACTTTCATGATTTCCATCTTGTTAAGTCGTCAACAAGACGCTTACAGGATCATTGAAGCGTTACAAACCCGCCAACATGAACTACGGATTGGCCGGCTCCATGCCTTTCGCCTTGATTACGGCAATCGCCTCCGGTGATTGCAGAAATGAAATCAACGTCTTCGACGCATCCAGCGCTTTGGCGCTGCCCAAGATGGCTGCCGCAAAGAGGGTGGCATTCTGCAAATCACCGGGAAGCGGGCCGATGATCTCGATACCGGGAACTGAAAAAAGCAGTTGATATTGAATCACCCCCATTTCGGCGTCGCCACTGGCAACAAGGCTGCCAACGGCATCGGTCTTGGGTGCAAAAATCGTTTTCGCTTTCATCTCATCCGCTATGCCAAGACGATCTAGCACTTTGGCAAAATGGATGCCGCTCGCACCGCCGCCTGCCGGATTCAAAAAGGTGATCGACTTGGCTGCCAGCAAGGCGCGTTTTAACGCTTCGGGCGACGAGATATCCGGCTTCGGTGCGCCCTTGCGAACGGCCACGCTGATGCCCGTACTGGCGAGCGCAGTCACGTTGCCAGCGGCAACTTTTCCGTTCTTTACCAGTTCATCGATTCCCGATAGCGGGGCGATGATGACGTCGGCCACATCGCTGCCTTGTGCACGCTTTACCGTCGCTCCGCCAGAGGCGAACGTCATCAAAAGCTTGTGCCCGCTTGCGCGCTCGAACGTTGGCGCCAAGTCTTCCGCGATAGCTTTTATCCCATCGGCCACCCATACTTTGATTTCGGCAGACTGTGCAGTGCCCCCCGCTACGAGCAGCGGCACCAACAGCGCAATCATGAGCATGGATAACCACGGGGAACGACTTTGGCGATTGCACATATCTACCACCTTTCAAGAAAGACGCGCCGAGTGGCGCCAAGGAGACGGAGATCGGAAGGATGCACTTTTTTTCTGCTCAACGTTTAGCTTCCTGCCACCGAACGTTTGGCGGCAGACTTCATGGCCTCAATAAATCGCTTGGCGATGGGGGATAAGTAGGCATCTTTCCGGTGGACGATCACGGCGCGTCGAATCCAAACCAAGTCTTTGACCGGCAATATCGCAAGCCCTAGCGACGACGCCGCTGCGATGACGTTGCGCCGGTTACTGACACCCAGCAGACCCGATGACGCTACAGCGCGCAGATTGAGCGCGGGCGACTGCGACACCAAGGCAATATCGGGCGGCGGCAGTTCGCGCTCGCCGAACGATTGACGCAGTGACATCCACGGTGCGTAGGCATTGGCCTCGGTTGCAGCCCAGCGTTGATCCGCGAGATCAGCGAGCAACAACGATTTCCGTTTGGTCAATGGATGGCCCGCGGCGCAGTAAACGACAAATTCATCTTCCTGCATCACGATTGCGGTGATATCCGCATCGCGAAATTGCTGCGTGTGCCCGAGAATCACATCCACCTCGCCCTTGCGCAATGCGGGCAACAGCACTTCGTTATCGAGCACGCTGATTCGTAGCGTCAGTTTGGGAGAGTTTGACAATAGCGAGCTACACACCTCCGGCAGCACCGCAAGGGCATTTGACGGGCTTGCGCCGATGCGCAGAGCGCCAGCCTGGCCGTGCGCGAGGTCCGAGATTTCACGCGCCACATCCTCACGCGCCAATCTTAGTCGGCCCACATGCGTGAGCAGCGCCGCACCTACCGGGGTGAGTTCGACGCCTTTCGGCGTGCGTTGAAACAGTTTTGCGTCGGCCGCTTTCTCCAGCCGGCGAAGGCTGATGCTAAGCGCGGGCTGGCCCAGCCCCAAGGCTTCGGCGGCGCGGCCCAAGTGCCTGTGCTCGGCAATCGCCGCGAAATATTCGATGTCACGAAAATCCATGTTCATTAACCAAAATAATGAAGATGCAAAAATCAGATAATTGCGTTAATTCAACTCAGATGTCAACATCCGATCAAATTCACCTATCGTGCATCCACTACGGAGAACTGCCATGCGCGGCACGCCCAAAATGAGTTTCGGCGCAATACTCTACGCACTCACTGCTGTTGCATCGGCGCAGACGCCCGCCGATGGCTACCCAACCAAACCCGTGCGCATCATTACCGGTGCTGCCGGGGCGACCGTCCACGACGTCGCGACACGCCTGCTCGGTCAGCGATTGAGCGAACGCTGGGGGCAGCCTGTCGTTGTGGAAAATCAACCGGCCGCCGCGCTCACCATCGGCACGCGTAGTGCTGCGCGGGCCACGCCCGACGGCTACACCCTGCTGATGAGCGACCGCTCGGCGCTTTCGGTTGCGCCCAGCCTCTACAAGAATCTGCAATACGACTCGTTGAAGGATTTTGCGCCAATTACGCTGGCGGCGCGGCTGCCTTCGGTGCTGGTGGCGCATCCATCCATTCCGGCTGCGACGCTGCGCGAGTTCGTGGATTACGCCAAGCAGCAACCCGGCGCGATCAATTTTGCCTCGGCTGGGGTTGGCACTGCAGGACACATCGCCAACGAATTATTCCGTAGCCTGACTGGAATCAACGTGGTCAACGTTCACTACAAAGGCGGTGGTGCTTCCGTCTTGGCGCTCATGGGCGGTGAAGTCAAGGCGGGCGTTGCGTTGATGGGCAATGTTCTGCCTCACGTCAGAGCCGGCAAACTGAAATCCTATGTGGTGACCGGCAAGACGCGCTTTGCAGGCGCGCCGGAAATTCCCAGTGCCGTGGAGTCGGGAATGCCGGGGCTAGACACGGAATTCTGGATCGGCATGCTGGCACCCGCGAGTACCCCTGCGGCGCTGGTGACCAGACTCAATCGGGAAATGACCGAGATTATTCAAGCGCCCGACTATCAGGCTGCATTGTTAAAGCAGGGTGCCGAATCGTCGGCCAGCACGCCGGAACAGTTAGCCCGGCTGATCAAGAGCGAGACCGTGAAATGGGCCAAAGTCATCAAAGAGGCCGACATCAAGCCGGAGTGAGAGGACGAGCATGGGCAATCCCCTTGAAACATTGAAGACCGAGCTTGAGTGCTTCGGCGAAAACCACGACACGGCTACGCCAGACAAGGCCCGGCGTATGTTCAACATTACCCGAGACACCGGGGCGTTTTTGGCGGTGCTGGTGCGCGCCACCGCTGCGCGGCGGGTGCTCGAAATAGGCACGTCGAATGGCTACTCCACGCTGTGGCTGACAGAGGCGGCAATCGCTATCGGCGGCGCTGTGACAACGGTGGAATTCGCAGAAGAAAAGATTGCGCTTGCCTCAGCCAATTTCGCGCGTTCCGGGCTTGCGGCATCTATCACGCAGATTCACGGCGATGCGGGCCGCTTTCTGCAGAAGTGTGCCCAAGGTACCTATGACCTGATCTTCCTCGACTCTGAGCGTGCCGAGTATCCCGGCTGGTGGCCACATCTGCGCCGCGCGTTAAGGCCAGGCGGATTGTTGGTCGTCGATAACGCGACTTCACACCCACAAGAGATGTTGTCGTTCACTGCAATGGTGACAGATGATCCGACATTTGAGACGAGCTTGGTCCCGATAGGCAAAGGCGAGTTTCTGGCCGTAAAAGCGTCGTAAGTTTGCTGCCGAACGATCTGTAGCTGACGCTGGCGTTGCGTGCGCCATTGCCCTATCGGCTAAGCTTTTTTCACAACCCCTGCCCTGCTCTGCAAATACCCCCCAAACGCCAGCAACCCCGAGTTCGACAAAAACACCGTCTTGAAGCCAAATGCCGTCCCCACACTGCCGAAGAACACGGGTATCACCACGTGCGTCACGCTGCGCAGGGTTTTGTACAGGCCGATGGCCTCGGCAATACGGCCTGCGGGCGCCAGCACGTAGAGCAGCGACATGATCATTGGCTGCGCGCAGCCTACGCCCAAGCCCAGCAAAAACGCGATCACAGCCAGCGCCCAGGCGTTGGTAAAAAACGGCAGCAGCAGATACGCCGTGGCCGCCACAAAAATGGCCGTGGTGAGTATCGTGGCCTCGGTCAATTTTTTGGCGAGAAACGGTATCACCGCGCGGATCACAAACGCCGCCAGCGCCACCATGCCGAGTACGGTGCCGATGGCGGAGGCCGACAACCCCACCGCGTGGCCGTACACCGGCATGTAAAACTGAAACAAATCCTGCGCTGAGCCGATGATGCCGCCAGCAATAAAGGTCGCGCGCAGCGCGGGGATGCGCCACAGGTCAAATACGCTTTTACGGCCCGTGTCGGCGGCTTCGCCGGTGGATTGCTTGGCGGTGCCAGGCATCAAACGTGGCCGCCAAAACAACAACGGTATCGGCAGCGCGACAAACAAGGCCAGCACCCAGAACACGCGTTGGTGGCCGATGGTGTCGATCAATAGGCCCGCGATCAGCGGCCCCAGAAAATTGGCAATGGACCAGCCCATGGTAATCAGCGCGTAGTTGCGTGCGCGATGCTGTGGCCCGCCGACGCCGCCAACGGACGCCTCCAGCGGTATGCTGAACACCAAGTGCCCCAAGCCGTTCAAAAACGCCAGCACACACAGCGCGATTAGCCCCGGCACGGCAACAGGCAACAGCAGTGCCACCACCATCATCACAGAGCCTATAATCATCGGCAGATACGGCGGCACGCGGTCGGAAATTCTGCCGATCACAATCGACAAAAACATGGGGCACAACGAATACAGCGCAACGATTACGCCGACGGTAAACTGGTTGGCGCCCAACTCCAGCGCGTACAGCGACACCGCTACGCGGCTACCGCCAAAGCCGATTTGGCTCAGGGTGGAAATGAGTACCACCAGATAGATGGCCATCAGGTTGCCCTCAGGTCGCTATCACGTCGCTATCACGTCGCCGTCACGTCGCCATCGGGTCGCCATCGGGTCGCCATCACGTCGCCATCCGCGGGCTACCCCTTTGCACGCACATCGCCAATTACTTTACCTCCACCAACTCCAGCGCCTCACGACTCGGCCCTTCGATCATTACAGCGCGCATGTCGCCGAGCTGGTACGGGCCATCGAGAAATTTAACGCCTTCGCTTTTCAGCTTGGCGATCCAGGCATCCAGATCAGCCACGCCTAATCCGATGTGATCGTAAAGCTGGCCGCGGCTGCTTACCAGTGGCGCGTCACCCTGTGGTGCGTACCATGTCAGCGCCACATCGCCGAATGTCACCGCCGCGCGGGGCGAGCGCAGCATGCCTTCGCGGTTGAGCGCGGGCCACGTGCGGTCAGGGCTGCGCGGCACTTTGCAGGTGCTTTCGGTCATCGGCGTGGGGCTGCCGCGCCCCGCCATCACCGGCGCATTCAAATGTTTTTGGTACCACAGTTGCGCGCAAAACGGGTCTTCCTGAAACAGGTGCACATGGTTAAAACGATCGGCCGGATAATCGCCCATGTATTCAATCAACACCGCTTCTGGGCCTTGCATATACGCAAACCCGCCACCGCCCGGCGCTTTGACGCCGTTGGCTTTGGCATCGGCAATCTGCGGTTTGGTGAGGCCCAGCATGCCGCCAATGCCCGCCCAAGTGTCGCTACTGACCAACACGTAGCCGCCTTCGTCGGTGGTATAGAGCGGCAGTAGTTTGACGTCAGGCCGGGTTTTGTATTGCGCCATGTCGTTGCGCACGTTGGTGACGTGCCAGCCGTAATGCCAAATCGCGCTTTGCGGCAGCGTGGGCGCGGGCGCATCGACCTTGTTAAACAACAACAGCACATGGTTCGGCGACTGCAGCGCCGGCAGGCCACCCCAAGTGGTTTTGGAGGTGCACGCAAACTGGCGCACATGAAAATCAATCATGGCATCCGGGTTCTGCACATTGAGATGTATATGGTGAAACGTGGGCGTAGCGAGCATGGCGGTTCTCCGGTCAAATATTCAGTGTGGCGCGTAGCACAATGTCAGCGTTCGATTATCGCATCGCGCGCGACAAACCGGCGCCGGGGTTCGCACAGTGTCGCGGCGGGCGATTTTTAATCGGCTTTGATCCCTGCTGTCTGCAGCAGTTTTACGGTTTGCTCGATCTCACGCGCGATCAGCGCCGCAAACTGTTCCGGCGAGCTGGATTGCGATTCCATGCCCTGCCGCTGAAACGCGTCCTTCACATCAGGCAGTTGCACGCTCTTGGCTAACACGCTGCTCAGCCGCATCACGATCCCCTTGGGCACGGCTGCCGGGGCGCTCACACCGTACCACACGGCGTAGTCGTAGCCGGTTACGCCCGATTCATCCAGTGTGGGCACATTCGGCAACGACGCCACGCGTTTGATGCTGCTCACTGCCAGTGCGCGAACTTTGCCAGTTTCAATCAGCGGGATCACGCTGGCCATGCTGGGCAAACTCAGTTGCGTTTGCCCCGACGCCACCGCGATCACCGCTTCGCCCGAGCCTTTGTACGGCACGTGCAAAATATTCACCTTGCTGCGCGTATTAAACAACTCACCCGCCAAATGGTTGGCGCTGCCCACACCGGGTGAACCCGTACTCAATTTGCCCGGCTGCTCGCGCGCGTAGGCGATGAGTTCCTTCACGCTTTTTACCGGCAGCGCGGGATGCACCACCAGCGCAAACGCACCGGTTGCCAGTTGCGACACCGGCGCAAAGTCGCGTTTCAAATCGTACGGCAGGTTTTTGCGCAGCGCCGATTGAATCGCGGTGGAGGTCGGGATCAGCAGCAGGGTGTAACCATCGGGCACGGCCGTGGCCACACGCTCCGTGGCGATAGCCGTCGTCGCACCGGGGCGGTTTTCCACCACCACCGGTTGGCCCAGTGCTTCGGTGAGTTTCGCGCCAACTAGGCGCGCGGTGAAATCGACCGCGCCGCCACTGGTGTAACCCACAATAATACGCAGCGGGCGACTGGGGAAATTGGGCGTCTGCGGCTGCGCTTGCACGCCACCTGCAATACTCAATGTCATAGCAAAAATATAACGTAAGTAGTTGATTTTAAACAATTTATTTGACCAACCCTAAATCGCTCAAAAAGCGTTGCAGCGCGACGTGGTCTTTATCCATGAATTGCCGCATGGCCTGCGCGCCCATGAAATCTGCGATCCAGAAATTTTTGTCGATATCCTGCTTCCATTCGTCGGCTTCGGTCATGCGTTTCAACGTGCGTTCCCAATAGGCCACTTGCGCCTCGCTCATGCCTTTGGGCCCCACCACGCCGCGCCACTGCGACACCACCGCGTCGTAACCTAACTCGCGCTAGGTCGGCACGTCAGCCAGCGCGCCGGGCAAGCGTTTAGGCGACGAGGCCGCGATCAGCCGCACCTGCTTCGCCGCCGATAGCTGCGCCGCGAGCGCAGCGGTGCGGCCACTGATTGGTGTATCGGATTGCCCAGGCTGGTGGCAATGCCAAAACTCACGCTCGTGGGATTTTTCTTCACACGCTCAACGAGATCTTTACCGCTCAGTATCGGCGAATCGGGCTTCACGGTATCTTCGACTTCCATCGCGTTGCTGCCCACCACGATTGGCGCAAGATTCTGGTTCACTAAATCCGCCACCCCTGTGGGTGCCAGCGCGTGATGCGCTTCGCCATAGCCCACAATGCCGTCTTCGGTTTTAACGCGCACCACCACGGTATCTTTTTTGATGGGTTGCCCGACACCCCGGCGCGGCGCGTTGTCGAGCTTGAACGACCGTGCAAATGTTTTGACTTCGGTGATTCTCATTTCAATATAACTATTTGATTTTAAACAGATTTATTTTATTGTTCGCCAAAGTCTCTGCAACCATCCCAGCGGCGATTATGTGCCCGCCCTTCCAGCCTGTGCAAGTGCGCCGCACCGCAGAGCACATTCTGGACAGTTGCGCCGGACACCCGGCAGGCTGTGTAAAATGCGCGTCGCTACGTGCGTGAGATCACACTGCGACAAACGCACGCCACGCCGCACCGAACACCGCACGCCCAACCTTCAACCTTCAACCTTCAACACCAAACACTCAACCCAGGAGCACACAATGAACGCACCGTTAAAATCCGCCCCGCAAATCGAATGCTCAGCCGAAGAATGGGAAGCCCGTGTCGATCTCGCCTGCGCCTACCGCGCGGTGTCGGCCATGGGCTGGCACAACAGCATTATTTATAATCACATTTCGTCGCGCGTACCCGGCACGAAATCACACTTTTTGATCAACCCGTTCGGCCTGCTGTATAACGAAATCACCGCATCGAACTTGCTCAAGGTAGATATCGACGGCAACAAACTCATGCCTTCGCCGCACCCGGTGCTGATGGCGGGCTTTGTGGTGCACCGTTCAATCCACATGGCGCGCGACGACGCCCATAGCGTCATTCACACGCACTCGAAGGCCGGCGTCGCCGTGGCGTGCCAAAAACAAGGTCTGCTGCCGATCAATCTTGGCGCGATGCACCTGCATGACAAAATCGCTTACTACGACGTGCAAGGCGTCACCAACGACGCCGAAGAAAGCGAAGAAATCGCCAAAGCGCTGGGCAACAATAATGTCGCGATTCTGCGCAATCACGGCCTGCTCACCTGCGGCCCCACCATGGGCCACGCCTTCCACCTCATGCGCCGTATCGAGAGCGCGTGCGAAACGCAAGTCATGGCGCAAGCCGGCGGCGCGGAACTGATTTACCCGCCGATGGATGTGGTGCAAAGAACCAGCCAGCAAACGACGCAGATCGTGCAGCAAAAAGAAATCAACAGTTCCGACGGCCCGGCCCTGCTGTGGGGCGCCGTGCGTCGCTGGATGATGCAGATTGATCCCAGCTACATGAATTAACTTACAGGCAAACCAGCCTGATGTGACTGCGGCCACCCGGCATTCGGTGGCCGTAGTTTTGTACGCCGATTGAAGATCGGAAATGCTCCGCTACAGATCCAGCACCGACCTCAATCGAACTTGAGCCATTACAAAACACCATTCAGCCTAAGCCTGTCGAAGCCCACTTTGCCCTCCGACAGGATCAGGGCGAACGGCTATCGTTTTTGACGCGTTATGCAATCCTTTGTGGTGATGTTCATGATGATTTCTGCGCAGCGACTTGTCGTGGCCAGCGGCCTCGTGTGGATGGCGGCGGCGACCGTACATGCACAACCGGCGTATCCCGTCAAAATCGTGCGCATCGTCGTGCCGAGCACCTCTGGTGGCGGCGCCGATGCGCTGGCGCGGTTGCTCGCGCACCATCTGACTGAGCGCTGGAGTCGGCAAGTCATCGTGGAAAACCGCACCGGTGCGTCCAATATGCTCGGTGGCGAATTCGTCGCCAAGTCGGCACCGGATGGGCACACGCTGCTGGCGGGCATATCAACGCTCGCCATCAATCCATCGACGCACAAAAAAGTGCTCTACGACGCGCAACGCGATTTCGCGCCCATCATGCACGCGGTGTCGATCCCGAATATTCTGATGGTGCATCCGTCGCTGCCGGCGAAGTCTGCAATGGCGCTTGCGGCCGTGGCGCGCGCCAAGCCGGGGCTGTTGCTGTACGGCTCTGGCGGGCACGGCACGAATAACCATCTGGTCGTGGAACTCTTCGGCGCGATGACGGGTACCAAGCTCACCCATGTGCCGTACAAAAACTCCGGCCCGGCGCTGGTCGATACCATCGGCGGGCAACTCATGGTGTTCGCCACCAACATGATTCTGGGCGTGCCGCACGTGCGCAGCGGGCGGCTGCGGGCGATTGGCGTCACCAGTCTGACCCGCGCACCGGGCGCGGCGGACATTCCGTCGCTGCATGAATCCGGCTTGGCTGGCTTTGAAGCAGTACAGTGGTATGGGCTGCTCGCACCAGCAAACACGCCGCGCGACATTACCGACAAAATTTATCGCGATGCGAGTGCGGTGCTGAAAATGCCCGAGGTGCGTGATCGGTTGTCTGCGGATGGCGCGCTCATCGTGGCCGGCAACAGTGAACATTTCGCGGCGTTCATCAAGTCTGAAACCGTGAAGTGGGCTAAGGTCGTCAAGGCGGCTGGGATAACTCCAGAATAATCTTTATAAATCAATTAGTTACGATTGCATTGCTATTGAGCGTTGCGCCAGCCTTGCATGCTGCCGAGCCTGCAAGCTTCCCGCAAAAACCGGTGCGCTGGATCGTGCCGTAGCCCGCTGACGGCAGCATCGGTGTCGTCACGCGCGTCATCGCGAGCCGGCTATCGTCAAGCGATATCAGAAACTACGTCGCGAGTTTGCCCAGCGTTTTCGCTGGCGGCCAGGCCTTGGGCGAACTGCGGTCGTACTGCGGCGCATACGCCATCGCAGCGTCATCGGCACCCAACGTCACCGCTGCATGCTGCCCCCAACGCGGGTTGAACAGCAGCACACGCGCCAGCGAAATAAAATCCGCCTTGCCGCTGGTGAGTATGTCCTCGGCCTGCTGCGCGTCGGTAATCAAGCCCACCGCGCCGGTGGTGATACCGGTCTCACGCTTCACGCGCTCGGCAAACGGCACTTGATAGCCGGGGCCGATCGGCACTTTGGCATCGAGCACCACCCCGCCGCCCGACACCGTGACATACGCGGCACCCGCCTTTTTGAGTTCGCCGGCGTAGACCACGGCATCATCCGGTGTCCAGCCGCCCTCGACGAAATCGCTGCCAGAGATTTTTGCGCCGATAAATTTGCCATCCGGCCACGCCTCGCGCATGGCGCGAAACATTTCCAGCGGCCAGCGCATACGGTTCGCGAGGCTGCCACCGTATTCGTCGGTGCGTTTGTTGGACAATGGCGACAGAAACTCGGAAAACAAATAGCCGTGCGTGGAATGCAGTTCCACAAAGTCCAGCCCCAGCCGCGCCGCGCGCTGCACCGCGACGACCGCTGCCGCTTTGACACGCGCCATCTCGTGAGTGCTGAGCGCGTGCGGCATTGGCCAATCGGCGGCCAGCGGCACGGCAGACGGCGCTTCGGTCGTCCACGCGCCTTCGCCGGGTTGCAGCGCACCCCGGCCGTTCCATGGCCGGTGCGCCGACGCCTTGCGCCCCGCGTGCCCCAACTGGATGCCCAGCACAATCGGCGAAATACTGCGCACATATTTCAGCACGCGGGCCATCGCCTCCTCGTTCGCGTCGCTATACAGGCCCACGCATTGCGGCGTGATACGGCCTTCCGGCACGATGCCCGTCGCCTCGATCACCAACATCGACGCGCCCGACAACGCCATATTGCCCAAGTGCATCAAATGCCAATCCGTCATCGATCCGTCAACCGCGCTGTACTGGCACATGGGCGCGACGGTGATGCGGTTGGCCAGTTTGACATTGCCGATTTGCAGCGGTGTGAAAAGTTTGCTCATACAGTCCTCAAAGAAAAATCGAAATCCATTCGAAGTTTAGCGAAAATACCCCAGCAGTTTCCACCACAAAAAATCCAGCGGCATCAGCACGCATAGGCAAATCGCTGCCAGCGGAAACGTGAGTCGCAGTATTTGCGGCAATGTCACGCCCGCCACCTGCATGCCCACCATCACTGGCGGCGCTTGATACGGCAGAATCACCAGCGAGAAGCCGATCACCATAGTCATCAGCGCAGCCTCGATGCGCCAGCCCGCCGCCTCCGCCATTTGTGCAGCCAGCGGCGCAAGCAGCGCGGGTTGCGACGGGTTGGTGGTGATCAAGCCCGTAAAGGTCGCCAACGTCGTGAGTTTGACGAAGTTAACGAAATCATTGCCCGGCGTAATATCCAGCGCGCCCAGCATCGCGCCACCCAGCACTGTGCCGACACCGCTGTCCTGCATCAACGCGCCGAAGCCCAGCACTGCACCCACATAAAAAAATGAACCGAGCTTGATGCGCTCAGGAAACGTACCCTGCGGCAGCGCGCCGATGCGCGGCATGAGCGTAAGAATGGCCGCACCCAGCGCGATCCAGCCGGGGCGTATGCCGTGCAGAAAATCCGTGGTCCACAACAACAGTGCGCCGGCCAATATTGCGCTGAGCCGCCATTCCTCTGGCGACAACGGCGTGGATACCTCGCGCGATTCTGGCACTGTAGTCACCGCCGGAAACAAGCGGCAAATCAGCCAGCCGATGATTGCCGCCTTGACGCAGCCGAGTATCGGAAAGTGCAGCAGCAGATAGTCGGCGTAAATAATGGGCTTGTTGTAGAGCGTTTCCGCCGCGCCGGCCAGCACCAGATTCGGCGCATTGGCCGGCAGCACCGTCACGCCGCATTGAAAGCTCACGATAATCGCCGTCAGCGCCATGCCGGTGTGACCGGGCGAACCCGGCGCAAACCCCGCGCGTTGCGCCATCGCCGCGTAGATCGGCAACAGCAACAACACCCGGCTCACCGTCGCCGGCATCACAAACGCCAGCAGCAGTGCAATAACGGCCGCTGCTGCAATCAAGCCGGTATACGACAAGGTAAAGCGCCCGAACACCGCTCGCGCCATACGCACGCCCAGCCCGGTCGCGCGCACCGCTTCCGCCAATACCAAACCACCCAGCACCACCCACAGCGTCGCCGACGTAAACCCTGAAAACACCACGCTCGCCGGTGCCACGGCAAACACCATGCACAAGCACAGAAAAATCAACCCACTGAGGTGCTCCGGCAACACGGCGGTCGCCCACAAGCTAATCGACAGCAGCAGCACAGCCGCCGCGTGCATTAGGTGCGGCGGCGCGCCCACAGGCGGTGGAATGAAAAAGATAGCGATGGCTGCGGCTGTTAAGGCCGCAGCAAGGACGTTGGCGAGTTTCACAAAATCGGTTACCGCGTGAACAAGTGATCGGGTATGCGAGTGAGCGAGTGAGCGAGTGAGCGAGTGAGCGGGTAGCTCAAAAACAACCCCGTCTCCCCCACATCTGGGGAGACGGGGGTATCACTCGCTCACTCGCTCACCCGCTCACCTGTTCACGGAACTCAGTGAATTTCCGGATCCGCCGTGGCCTCGGTCTGATGCAGAAAATCAAAATCGCAGCCCTTGTCCGCTTGCGTGACATGCTGTGAAAACAGTGCGCCGTAACCGCGACCGAATTTTTTCGGCGCAGGTTTCCACTCGGCGCGGCGTTTGGCGAGTTCAGCGTCGCTGACTTTGAGTTCGAGTTTGCGCGCTGCGACATCGAGTTCAATCATGTCGCCTTCGCGCACCAGCGCCAGCGGGCCGCCGACGAATGACTCCGGCGATACGTGCAGCACGCAGGTGCCGTACGACGTGCCACTCATGCGCGCATCGGAAATGCGCACCATGTCGCGCACGCCTTTTTTCAACAGCTTTTTCGGAATCGGCAACTGGCCCCACTCCGGCATGCCGGGGCCGCCCAGTGGGCCGCCGTTTTGCAGTACCAGCACCGAGTTTTCATCGACCTTCAAATCGTCGCGGTCGATGCGCTCATTCATTTCGTTGTAGTCCTTGAACACCACGGCCGGGCCGATGTGTTTGTGCAAATGCGCTTCAGCGGCCGTGGGTTTGATTACCGCCCCGTTGGGCGCGAGATTGCCGCGCAGCACCGCGAGACCGCCGGTGGCCGACACCGGATTCGAACGCGGGCGGATCACATCGAGGTTATAGGTTTTTGCGCCGGCGATGTTTTCACCGAGGGTTTTGCCGTTGACGGTTTGTGCGTCGAGATTCAGCAGGTTCCCCATCTCATTGAGCATCGCGCGCAGGCCGCCCGCGTAATAAAAATCTTCCATCAAATACTTGTCACCCGCCGGACGAATATTCGCCAGCACCGGCACTTTGCCCGCGAGTTCGTCGAAGCGCTCCAGCTTGAGATCGACGCCGGCGCGCCCTGCCATCGCCAGCATGTGTATCAGCGCATTGGTTGAACCGGACAGCGCATGCGTTGCCATGATCGCGTTATCAAACGATTGGGCCGTGAGAAAATCCGACGGCTTCCAGTCCTCCCACACCATATCGACAATGCGCTTGCCGCTGGCGGTCGCCATGCGCGGATGGTTGGCATCCGCCGCCGGGATCGACGCCGCGCCCGGCAAGGTCAGTCCCAAGGTTTCAGCGATGGAAGTCATCGTCGACGCCGTGCCCATCACCATGCAGTGCCCATAGGAACGTGCGATACCGGCTTCGACTTCCTGCCAGTCTTGTTCAGTGATTTTGCCGGCGCGCAACTCGGCCCAATACTTCCACGAATCGGTGCCCGAGCCCAAATGTTCGCCGTGCCAGTTGCCGCGCAGCATAGGCCCGGCCGGCATATAAATCGTCGGCAGATTCATCGACAGCGCGCCCATGATCAGCGCCGGCGTGGTTTTGTCGCAGCCGCCCATCAACACGCAGCCATCAACCGGATACGAACGCAGCAACTCCTCGGTCTCCATCGCCAGCATATTGCGATACATCATGGTCGAGGGTTTTTGAAACGGCTCGGCCAGTGTGATCGCGGGCATCTCCAGTGGAAAGCCGCCGGCTTGCCAAACGCCGCGCTTCACCTCTTCGGCGCGCGTGCGAAAGTGTGCATGACACGGATTGATGTCGCTCCAAGTATTGATGATGCCGATCACCGGCTTGCCGGCGAAATCTTCAAGCGAGTAACCCATTTGCAGGGTGCGTGAGCGGTGGCCGAAGGAACGCAAATCTTTAACGCCAAACCACTTGTGGCTGCGCAGTTGTTCAGGTGTGCGGCGTGGACGAGTCATCGTAAACCTCTATTAAGTAATTGATTTTATTCAGTTTTTTAAGCAGACGCATCGGGCTTCAAGCCTGCCGCTTCCACGCCTTGCGCCGCGCATTCTTCGTCTTCGTCACCGCTCGCGCCGCTGATGCCGGCTGCGCCGAGTATCGCGCCGCTCGCATCGCGTATCAGCACCGCGCCCTGCTGCGGCAAAAATTTGCCCTGCGCGGTCGCCGCCAGTGTGAGAAAAAAATTCTGATTACCTTTGGCGCGATTCGCCAGCGCGCGGCTCGAACAACTCATCGCCACCGCGCCCCACGCCTTACCTAGCGCCACGTCGTAGCGAAACATGCTGGCACCGTCTTCACGTTGTACGGCCTTGACGTTGCCGGAATCATCCAGCACCACCACTGTCAACTTTGCATAATTTTTGGCGCGTGCGTGATCGAGCGCCTTTTCGCAAATGGTATTGGCTTGCTTGAGCGTGAGTGGCATCAGCGTCTCCGAAATGGGGGTATGTGAGAGGGAACAGCGGGAAATCGAGCGCGTTGACTATACAAACCACCCTGCCGCCTGTCAATTTAACGCGGCTGGATTCCCTGCGCCTTGAGGCATAGAATCAGGCACGCAATCGCCATTCAACTGAAAGGGTCAAGATGAAAAAACTACTGGCACTGTTGTTTTGCTGCAGCAGCATCACCGCTTGGGCGCAAACCGCCGACGAGTTAATCAACGCGGGCAAAAACACCGACAACGTGCCGGTGCAGGGCATGGGCTATCACTTGCGCAATTACAGCCCGCTGAATCAAATCAACAAGTCGAACAT
Source organism: Burkholderiales bacterium (assembly GCA_043743335.1). Classification (GTDB taxonomy): domain Bacteria; phylum Pseudomonadota; class Gammaproteobacteria; order Burkholderiales; family SG8-41; genus UBA5216. The sequence continues at coordinate 1,626 of JAYTWR010000070.1, read as the reverse complement.
CAAGCGCTTGGTGCCGGTGTGGAGCATCAGTCTACAAAACAACCACGGCGAAACCGCGCAGCCCACCATCTATAACGGGGTGATGTATGTGGTGAACGCCACGCAAACCTTCGCCATTGATGTGGCCACGGGCCGGCAAATCTGGCGCACTGAGGTGAACTGGCCGCCGGAGACGGCGACGCAAGCCTGTTGCGGTGTCACCGCGCGCGGCACGGCGACGATTTACAACGGCAAGCTTTATCGCATTACGCTGGATAACTATGTGCTGGCGCTGGACATGAAAACTGGCAAAGAAGTGTGGAAGCAAAAATTCGCCGATCACAAGGAGGGTTACACCGCCACTGCCGCACCGGTGATTGCGAATGGCGTGGTGATTACCGGTATGGCTGGCGGCGAATACACCACGCGCGGTTTTTTGAACGGCTGGGATCCTGAGACCGGCAAGCACCTGTGGCGCACGTACACCGTGCCCGCGCCCGGTGAGCCGGGCGCGGACACTTGGCCCAAAGACACGGATGCGTGGAAAACCGGCGGCGCGCCCACGTGGCGCAGCGGCGCCTACGACCCGGAACTCGATCTCATTTACTGGGGCACCGGCAACCCCGCGCCGTGGACGCCGCAAAGCCGCAACGCACTCGATGGCTTGTATGCCAGCACATTACTCGCGATACGCCCGAAGACCGGGCAGATTGTGTGGCACTACCAATACACGCCGAACGATGTGTGGGATGTAGACGGCACCGATGAACCGGTACTCGCCGACATTACGTTTGAAGGCAAGCCGCGCAAAGTGTTGTTCCAGATGAACAAAAGCGGCTTTGGCTACACGCTTGACCGCGCCACCGGCCAACTGCTGGCAGCGCATCCGTTTACGCGCGTGAATTGGGCCTCGAGCATTGATCTGAAAACCGGCCGGCCGGTGATCAATCAGGCGCTTTACGACCAAATCGCCAAGGGCGAGGAAGTCTCGGTCTACCCGCAGCGCGGGGTGAATGCTGTGCCCATCGCCTACAACCCGAACAAGGGTTTGATCTACACCAGCTCGTGGAGCATACCGCGTCAATTTCGTGTCGAGCTGCCAGCCAAGCCGCAAGTGCTGGGCCAGCGTTCCACCGGGGTGATTGCGCGCGCCTATGTGCCCAAGCCCGGCGAAGTGGTCGGGCACCACATTGCGTTTGATCCGCTGACCGGCAAGAAAAAATGGGAAATTCCGATGGTGGATCGCACCAGCTCGGCCGGCATGCTCGCCACCGGCGGCGGCTTGTTGTTCACCGGCACGGTAGAAGGCAGCTTCGTTGCACTGGATGAAGACAGTGGCAAAACACTGTGGGAATTTCAAACCAGTTCCGGCATCAACGCCACGGCCGTCACCTACACGCACAAGGGCCGTCAGTATGTGAGCATCGCTTCAGGCATCGGCGGCAACTCGGCGCGCGCCATGGCCAAGGGCAGCGTGCCGCTGGGCGGATCGATGTGGACATTTGCGTTAATGCAGGATTAATTGGGCAATGCACCTCATGCAGAAAACTTGTAACCGTTCACCCCGCTAAAGCAGGTAGCAAAGTGGGCTTGTTACCGTTCCCGACGTGAGCGCGTACGGCGTGGGTCAGGAACTCAAGCACATTG
>JAYTWR010000069.1:0-5365 GCA_043743335.1 Burkholderiales bacterium | reverse complement strand
ACAACCCGGATTTCTGGCGCCGCTCTATGCGGGAATCGGACGATGATGGGCTTGAATAGCCAATTTTACCTTTTCGAGGGGTTGGGCATTAATAGCCATATTAGCGCAAATGATCAGACTATTAGCGCTTTGACAATCGTTCTCCAATGTCAGCTGACCAATCTTGGCGTGTAGCGCCTTCAAATCAATCGCCAGCGTGTGCGCTGGTACGTCTGCGCCAAATACGCTCGCTGCACGCTCAAGCATTTGGCTGCGCCAGTCGGCAATCTGGTTGGGATGCACATCGTACTTCTGCGATAGTTGCGCCAAGGTTAATTCCCCTCGGATTGCGTCTAATGCCACTTTGGCCTTAAACCCAGCTGCGTGGTTGCGTCGTGTTCGTCTTGCCATTGCTCTGCTCCTGTCGATTGTCCTCTTCGGACATGATTGAAGCAGAAATACCACTTACCGTCCCGTCTAATTTCTTGGGGCCGGCTCTCACTGACACATGTGGGTACGACACCACCAAAACGAATGTTTACGACCACCGGAATACGCATTCGGGCTCCAGTGGCGCCCCTAATCAACTACGACTATTTCCGCCATTAAGCGCAAAACACGATACCAAGCACCTGTTCGGTGACTTCCACGCAAGGATAGTCTGGAGACCCGCTCGCATACGTAGATGGCGGTGCGGTCCCGCGTCGTGGACGCACCGACCCGTCGGCAATATTGGCGCGATGCCGGCGTAGGCGCGAGTGCAGGCTCGGCGCGCAGCAGGTTCTGACCGCCACCTTGATCCTTTCGCGGAACGCAATCATAACGACCCTTTCTAAACCGCGATCGCAGGAAACAAAACATTTGCTTTTCCCACAATCCGGACAGTCCGTCAAGACGAACCCTTTAAAGTAACCGGAATAATCGAAAATCACCTTACCGATTTTGCCTTCGTGCCAGCACATGGCGGGGTCGGGTTTTGGCGGCACAGGACGCCCTCCTGGTGTGCCATAGGGCGAGGGCGGGATCTTTTCCGGATCGCCGCCAAAGGCGCGAATCCGCTCGCCCATCTCACCTAGGTATCTATCGAAAATAGGCCGCCAGCGGTTGTCAGCGGGAATAGCGAGGGAGATGTGCTGCAAGACCGCGTAGTTGTGTTCGATACGCCTGCGCAACTCGCTGGCGCGGCGCACATGGATGTCGAACTGCGTGGTTCCCAGAACACGAGCGCCGCGGCCAGCCACTTGGCGCAGCACAATCGTGAACTTGTCGCCGTACTTCACTCCCGGCGGTAGCTGCACGCTTACTAGTCCGGCAATCGATCGTGTGAGCGGGCCGGGTATCGGGATGAAGCCGATATCAGTGACCCGCAAGCGCAGCACTCCGTCGCCCGCAGCGAAAAGCGTTGCTGGCCTCTGTCGCATGCGTCCCTCGCGCACGATCTGCTGCACGTTTAGCTGAGGCATGTAAAAGGTGACCAGGGAATCACGCGGTAGATTGCCCCAGTCGATGACCAACTCATCCGGGTGTTGCCCGCGTGTGGAGGAAGGACCCAACTCCACGGACGGTGCAGCCAGGTTCTGCAACGGGACCGGGGATGGCTTGAGCTCGAACGTGTGATGCACCAAATGCGCCGCAAAACCGCCCGGATTATCCGAATCGTCGAGCAGAATATTGCGCTGGGCGAGATTGTCGCTTTGGCCAGGCGTCGCACCATTGATCGTCGGATCCAGCGTGTAGTGAATCTCGGCCACCAGACACTGATGCAGCCCACGCGCAATCAGTTCCTGGATACTAAGCAAGTCCCCCTCGAAGGGGCCGCTACCTTCCGGCATAAGCGGAAAGCGCGGTGTTGGATCGTTGATGTCGAGCCAGCATCCAAAATATGCGTGTACCTCCGAAGCGTTGGCGCCTTCCAGGGTCCGGCGGTTGGCTGGGTCCTCCTGGTCTTCCATGTTGTCGACACGTGGCGCCGCAAAACACGGGATGTTGCTGACCTCGCCGCCGACCAGCCCTATCAACGGCATCGCGCCTGCGCCATTGCCGGTGCGCCGGTAGTTGCGTGACGTATCGAACTCAAGCGCGGTCCAGCCAGTCGTCCACATGCGGAAGAACACCTTGACATCCACCGCATCGATGCCCACCGGTGCGCGAAAGCGCACGCGAGCAATCGCGTAATTGAACGCCTGATCACCGTTCTCGTCGTTGATGCCAATCTGCAGCCGATTGGTTTCCTGATCCGTGGGCAGACTATCAAACGGATGATTGGCGCTCGGTGCCGCGTTGTAAGCATCCAGTACATCGTTGATGTAATCGACCGGTGCGTTGCCACCCGGCTGCGGGTGTTCGATACCGGCTGTGGGCGAAGCGCCTGGCGTCGTTTTGAACACGCGCAGGTCAATGCTGAGCCAGGGTGGATCGCCGTCACTCATGCGCGGGTTCGGATTCCGGCTCAGCTGCAGGTTCGTGGTGGCCGCGAAATCTCGCATTTGTGCAACAAAGGAGAACAAGAGAAAGTCTTCGCCATCGGGAATCGCGTCGAACGCGTCGTCGTTCTCGAAGGTGATATGCACGGGATAAACAATGCGCTGGGCCGTGTCCTCCTCATTCGCGCCCGCTTCAAATTTGGGCGAGCCGAGTTCGGCGCTGATACCCGGCAAATTGCCGCCGATCACCAATTCGGGTGGCGCGACTTCACGCGGCAAGAAGCCGTCGCAGGCGATGTAGAGCGCGTTGTTGAATTTTGCCGGTGTGCCCAGCGCGTCGACTTCGTGCACAGAGAACGTGGAAATGTCTGCGGAAATAAACAATTTTTGCTGCGAGATGCGGATAAAGGAAGCCAGTTCACAGACACGGTCTTCATCATCGATCAGCCAGAGCATGTAGTAGCCGGGCGGCGCGATATTCGCGTGCGGCGGAGCAAATACCCGCAACGCGTCACCCAACAGCAAGAACTGCGCGCCCACGTATCGCTGATCGGAATCGAAACCGTGCGTGTTGGAGCCACAACGCATGAAGGCAACGCGCGCGATAGACGCCGCCTGCGGCGTTTCTACCGTGAAAGCCTGTCCGTAAGTGGTGCAAGGTGGGCACGACGTGATTTGTGGCCGGCCTGCATCGGCAATGTAATCGGGGGAAAACACATCGACTGCAGTTGTGACCTGAATCGCGGCCGTGGTGGAGCCACCGTGCCACACGCGTCCATCAGGCAGCAGCAGCGCGGTCGAGTGGTAGCCCCGCGGATTGGGTGCGTCTTCCTCGATGGTCTGCCAGCGCTCTTCTTGTCCTTCTTCTTCATTGGAAAAGTCCCCCGCATTCCAGTCGATGCCCGGCGTATAGATCTCGGCGCGCAAGACCGCCGTGTTCACGTTATCGGCTCCCGGATAGTTGCCCGGCCAGCCGCCGCTCACGAACACTTGCCCATTAGGTAAAAGTGTCGCGCACGCGTTGGCACGGTTGCTCTCCGCTGCGCTGCCTTCTCTTTCAGCGGTAGGGGCCCAGCGCGGCGAGTTATCCACATCGATGTGAAACGCGGTGGGATCAGGGCTATTGCAGACAAGGATGCGTGCCAGGTAGTTGGGTGGCATCAGCGGTAACAACACAGAGGTCGCACCCGAACTGCGGTTGTGAATAAGGGTGCCTTCATCAAGAATGTCGAGATCCTGTACCTCCGGATCTAGCCAGATGCCGATATACGGATCGTAGATGCGCCGGTTCGCGTTCTCGCCATCGAGGCTCAGCGAAGTGGAAAAAAGCATACCGCTGGGCAATAGATGAAAACGCGGGTAGTAATCCTCTGTTCCATTTGGCGCGGTCAGTCCATTGGGCTGCGTCAGCAGTTCCCATTCGTTACGGCTGGGCGAATATCGCTCCGGTGTGTTGTTGTTGTGCCGCTGGCCAGTGTCGGCGGGATAAAACTCTACGTTGCGCGGATGGCCGGCCGCCGCGAACACTTCGCCGTTTCCCAGCGTCACCACCCCAGGGTACCAGCGCCCGCCACCCATCTCCCAAAACGCCGAGGCACTGCCTTGGTCGGCGGGAGAGGCATTCAGATTGGCAATGGGCCGCCAAGTATTCGACCATGGAAGGAACACCCAGCAAGCGCGCTGCCCCCCGTAATGGCTGGGGTGATCGGGATCATCGTGGGTTTCCCACGCTTCAGTTCCTCCCGCCACAAGCAAACGGCCGTCGGCGAGAAAGGATTGCGCGCCGCAAAACGCGTTACTCGTGGGCTGATTGCTGACCGTGAGTACATCTTCCGGCTCGATCCGGTACCGCCGCGTGTGCGTCACTTGCAGCTGGGATGAGTCGGGGCCGTCTTCATCACCCCAGTCGCCGAACATCAAAACCGTGCCACGCGGCGTAGTGGGTAGGAGCGCAGCGTGAATCGCAACGATTTGTGAGCCGGTTGGCAACGTTTCCCAAGGCATTTGTCGCTCCTGTGCGTAATAGAAACTTCAATGGGCGCCTACGTCCGTCGTGAAAAAAAGTATGCGCCTGCGACAAGGCCGCGTCAATGTCAGCATTTTGAGGCCGCGCGCTTTGCATTAATTTGCGGCAACCCCCACCGACTGATTTCCTTGATCGACGGCACTTGCCGATAATGTTAGCGGCAAATCTTGCTCGACTTGTTCATGAGGATCTGCTCCGTTGATCGCCCTGCTCGATAAGTAATTCTATTTCGCGTTCTTTAGTGAATTAATAATCCAAGGCCACGCGACGATGGAACGGATTCGCTGGGGGTCAGATTCGAATTGATTAAGCGCGTGTTCGAGATGATCTTCCAACGCATCAATGCTGTCGAAGACGCGGTTGTGGAAGTGCTTTTCTCGTAACTCGTCCCAAATATCTTCGACCGGATTAAGTTCTGGGGCATAGGGTGGCAATGGCAGCAACGTCAGATTAGGCGCCAGACGCATCGACTCGCTGTGATGCCAACCGGCGCCGTCGAGCACCATCACGATGCGCTCATGGGGATAGCGGCTGGCCACTTCGTCCAAGAACAGTTGCATGCACGCACCGTTCACGTGCGGCAGAATCAAGCTGTCCAGTTGCCCGTCGGCAATCGATACCGCGGCATAGGCGTACGTGTATTCCTGGGTAATCATGGCTTGGCATACCGGGCGCAGCGGCTTGGGGTTCCCGTACATTTCATGCGCGGAGTCCCGTTTTAGAACGCTATGTAAATCAATAATTTAGAATCATTGTTTGTAAAACAGTTTGTTCAATCAATAAGTTATGGTTTTTCGCGTTGGCTGGGTGAGGGGAGCACAACGGCGTAGAGTGGGTGCATTTAAACAAACGGCGCAAAAGTTCCACAGAATCACGAAATCAGCCGTTTTTTTACATCACCTCATGCGACGACTCATCATGGCGTCAGATCGTCGAA
>JAYTWR010000068.1:0-54989 GCA_043743335.1 Burkholderiales bacterium | reverse complement strand
GACTTGCGCCAGGAAACCCGCCGCAGTCAGAATCCTGATGTTCTGAAAGCTGCCGAGCGAAAGCAAATCGGAGTCACCCGACACGATGCAATCGGCGTGAATTCTAAGGGGTCAGGCTCGAATTAAGCCATAAATTCCTTTAAAAACAATGACTTGCAAAACGATAGTCAATGATAAGCAACAATCGGGGACAGACCACGATTAAATCTTAACGCGCCCTGAAGGTTCCAACGCGCGTAACCCGCCGCCTGTCACGCTGGCAACCACTAAAGTAAAAAGAGAAATTCCCCCTCACGCCCGCTACTGCGGGCGTAGTTCCTTCATAGCCGCCGCCACCGTGGCGATGAAGGCTACGGCTCCTTCGGATGCACAAACCCGATAGGCCGACGCTTCGGTTCCGGCGGCTCCGGCTGACGCATGAACTCGCGCAACGCCTCAATCACCTGCTTGAACTGCGCGCGCGCGTTGCTGGCAAGTGCATCGTGCTTGAAGGCGAGCGCTGCGGTTTGCTGCTCCAGTTGATCGAGCCGCCGCGCCAATGCCGTCTGCGTGGCCAACGCGCATAACCCGCACTCGGTAGGGCGTCAATAAGCGTAGCGCATTGCGCCGCATTTTGACGTGACACACCCCATACGGCGCATTGCGCTACGCTTAATGCGCCCTACGCGTTCCGTGCAATACAACCCAAGCTACCGGAGTCGATTTCTTTCAGATTAAATTCCAAATCCGACATCAACACACGATAGCTGCCCTTAACCGCCCGTGAACGCGCGCGAGTGATTAGCGAAGTGATATGCCCATAACCCTCACGGTTAGCCGCCAGCAACACCAGCCGAGGCCCGTCTTCCACCTGCACCTTCGTGCCGACAATCAGCTTCACCCCATGCCGCTTCGCCGCCTGATGCGCACGCACCACCCCCACAACCCTTCACTCTGCACGGGCACCGGACTGCTGGATAACTCTCGCCCATTTGGTGATGTCCTGCCGGATAAACGCACCAAATTCTTCAGGCGTGCTGGGTGTCAGGTCGACGCCCTGCAGCCTGAATTTTTCACGCAGATCAGCCTCACGCAAGATTTTCACGATAGCGCCATTCAGTCGCGCAATAATATCTTTGGACGTGCCCGCTGGCGTCAGCACACCATTCCATGACTTCACTTCGAAGCCGGCAAGACCCGCTTCCGCCACCGTGGGCAGTTCAGGCGCCAGCGATGAGCGTGCGGGCAGTGTCACCGCCAATCCGCGCAGCTTGCCGCCCTTGACCTGCGGCAGCACTGTCAGCATGTTGTCGAAGGTGAGTTGAATCTGCCCGCCCAGCAAGTCTGCCATCGCGGGCGCGGAGCCTTTGTACGGCACGTGTACCATGCGCACGCCTGCCATGGCGCTGAACATTTCGCCCGACAGGTGCGGCGTGCCGCCGACCCCGCTGGACGAATAGGACAGTTCACCGGGGCGCGCCTTGGCCAAAACAATCAGCTCCTTGACCGACTTTACCGGCAGCGACGGATGCACAGCCAAGATGAGACCAGTCACATAATTTTGCGTGACCGGCGCGAAATCGCGCACAAAGTCAAAAGGCAGTTTTGAAAACAGCGAATGATTGATCGCATTGGCTACCGTGCCGATGAACAGCGTGTAGCCATCGGGCGGTGATTTGGCGGCGATCTCCGTGCCTATATTTCCGCCAGCACCGGGACGGTTGTCAATAATCACGGGTTGGCTCCACGCTTCTGCCAGCTTCTGCCCGATGGCGCGCGCTACTGTGTCGGTAGGTCCGCCGGGCGCGAAAGGCACGATGGCCCGGATTTGCTTTACCGGATAATTGCCGGTGGCGATCTGCGCCGAAGCCGCGCCCGCGTGTACCGCGAAAGCCGTTGCCAGCAGAACATATCCCTTGCCCGCGTTCATCTTGCGTTTCCCGACGCGCGCTTGGGCGTGGGTTGCGGCGTTGAATAGCGCCGCTCTAGTTCCGCGACCACAGCATCCATTTTTTCCACGTCAGAGAATTTCATGTCGAGATCGAATAAATTGGCGCGATGGGCAAACAGCGAACGGTCACCGCAGGCTTCTTCAGCCACGATGACGCGAAAGTTGTGCGAAAACGCATCCGTAGCGGCAGCGCGCACACACCCCGAAGTCGATACGCCGACCACCACCAACGTGTCGACGCCGTCGTAGCGCAGAAACGATTCCAGCGGGGTCTCAAAAAACGCTGATGGCTTGTTTTTGAGAATAATGATGTCTTCCTTGCGCGGTGCGTATTCGGCGGGCCATTCGTCCGCACGCGGATCGCTGGTGTACTGGAATTCGTGCGAATTACCCAGCTTCTGATTCCAGATGCCGCGCCGCGTCGGGTGGCTGCGGTCGTCGCGACGACTGTAATAAATCGGCAGGCCCAACGCACGAAAGGCTTGGGTGATGCGCACCAGCGCGGCCTTAAGCGCCGGATCGTCGCGCCCGCACATGGCGTATTGCGGGTCAACAAACATCCATGTGGTATCGATGTTGAGCAACGCCGCGCGCGCACCCATGCCGATCGGATTGCCGAATGCTCCTTTGGCGTAGGTGGCAAGATCGTCATCGGGCACGATGCCGCGCCAGCGTTCGATTTTTTGATTCATGAGTGATCCTTGATCAAAAGAGTTGGCAAAAAAACCACTGCCGCAGTAGCCACTGTATATTCGGCCCGGCCAAGGGTCAATATGGCCACGGTGCCCAAGGTGCCCAAGGTGCCACTACGGGCGAGGATCATCCCGCAGCGATACAATCGGCACGCTGAACGCCGCTGGTTGTTAAAAGCGTTTTGTCTCTATTCAGCGTCTATGAAACATCAACATCTTCCCTCACCCCTAGCCCCTCTCCCGAAGGGAGAGGGGAACAAGCCGTCGCCCTTCGGGTGAGGGAAGCTTTTGACTTTTCATAGACGCTAAATAGATACAGCGTTTTTATCCGCCCGTTTACAAGATCACACCGGGAACTTCTCATGACCTCATTGCGCACGATCGTCGTACTGTCCCTGCTCGCAGCATTCATCGCGGGGTGCGCCAGCGTGCCATCCACGCCGGAACAAGGCAGCCGCCCGATCACCGGCTACCTTGACTACTCGTACGACAAGAACTCGGTGATTTTTAACTTGCGCGAAGCCAGCCGACGCACGGTTTTCTTTGACACCTACTACCCATTTGACCCATCGCTGCGTTACAACAACGCTGAGGCGATGGTGCGCTACGAACTCGACCATGCACCCTTCGTGCAGGATGGGGCATTGATGGTGGCATTGTCCGATGTACGGAAGATGTACGCACCGTTCATGAGCTACAGCGTCGATGGCGCGACCGAGCGCTTTGCCGTGCAGCACCACTTTTTTCGCAAGCGCGTGGCCGCAGGCTCGGGCTCGCGCGCGCCACGCATCGAGTACACCAAGGTGGCGTGGCAAGGCCAGTATGCGCTGGCCAATACGGTCGCCACATCGTCTTCAACCACGCACGCCACGGTGACTGACCGCAACGCCATCGACGCAGCCCCCGTGGCCAACACCGCTGCACCGGTGACGGCCACGCTGGCAGCCGCACCCGTGCAACGCGATGGCCGCATCTATGTGCCGGTGGCCAGCTTTATGCGCACACTCGGCAAATCCATCACCGACGACAGCGCCGCCAGTGGCTACCTCGCGGTCAGCCATGTGAGCCAGCAAGAGACCACTGACGATCTCTTTAACCCCAAATACACGGGCACCTATGCGATGGCACCCATCACACCGGGCCGTGTGAAAACCATGAATGGCCTGCTTGAAGGCACCACGCGCACGGGCAATTTGTGGTTTGCGTATTACTTTGGGGATATCGATGTCTACACCGACAAAGCTGACGCCAGCGGCAAACCCATTCACACGATGATGGGGGTGGATCGCGTATTGCCGTGGCGCATCTACATTCCCAAAAATTACGACGCCCAACGGCCCAGCAAATTCACCTTTATGTTGCACGGTGGCACGGGTAACGAAAACGCGCCCTTCGAGCGCCCCAACGACCATCTGAAAAACCAGCCCTCGCCCTTTCCTGGTGCCATCGCTGGAGTCACCTTTTTCGAGGACTACGCCGACCGTTACAACTACATTGTGCTGTCACCCAACGGCTGGACACGCAACCCCGTGTGGGGCAGCGGCCCCGGTGAGCAGGCCATGCTGCATACGCTGAATCTCGCCAAGGCGCGCTGGAACATCGACGCTGAGCGCCAGTTTGTCTTCGGCAATTCCGCAGGCGGCGCAGGCTCGATGAATTTCGTGCTGCGCCACGGCCATTTATTCAAAGCCATGGCGCCTACTGCACCGGGCGGCAGCAAGCCCTTTGCCAAGGATTTACAAGGTGCCATACTCAACATGCCCACGGTGCTGTCGTGTTTCGCGGCGGATATCACCGTGTTTTACGCGGGCGCGGCGCAAAATTCCTGCCAGCCTTGGTATCACGAACAAGTCAAAGGTGCGATGCGCAACGTCACGCCCATCACCATTGAAAACGGACACCACTCCTATGGCCCGGCGTCTCTGTATGAAATTACCTTTGATCACTTCGATCGCGTGCTCGACAAAACGCCGCCGAAAACCGTGGGCGCGGTGCGGCTAGCGGCGGGCCGCAGCACGGCATCCGTCACTGAAGCCAATGGCACAACGTCGGCGGTGACACTGGCCACCCCGCCTGTCATGCAAAATAGCACGCTGATGACCGCACTGGGTGACCTTGCGCGTATCTACGGCGAAAAGGATTTTCGTGTCTACGATGTCCACGCCTATAACGCCAAGGTTGCCGATCTGGTCTCGGTGAAAACGGTGCTCTACAATAAAATGTCGGTAAACATCAAACCGGGCGAACGCTTCCTGCGCGTAGGTTTAAGCATCCACGCTGGCGACACCATCGACGGCAAATCTAGAGTGGCCGCAGATGACCCGCGCGTGGACAAACGCACGCTATCCGTGCCCGTGCAAAACGTGAATGGCAAGCTCATGGTACCGGCGGTGGAGTTTATGAGCCTATTCGGCAAGCGCGTGCTTGTAGAGTAACGGCGAACAACAGAAACGCGTCCGCCTCCCACAATGGCATTGCAAGGAGAAATAAAATGAAAATTACCCGATGGTCTGCGGCGGTTGCCGTCTGGATGCTGGGTGCCTCAGGCGCAGTTTGGTCGCAGGCGTTTCCCGCCAAGCCGATACGCGTGATTGTGCCGTTTCCGCCCGCAGGAGCGAACGATATCGTGGCGCGCATTGCATTGCCCAAGGTCGCAGAGCACATGGGCCAATTGTTCATCATCGAAAACCGTGCGGGCGCAGGCGGCACGATAGGGACCGCCCTCGCGGCCCAAAGCAAGCCCGATGGTTATACGTTGCTCGTGCAATCCGTCGCTTCGCATGTGGCCAATCAACACCTCTACAAGAAACTACCCTACGACGCCCTGCGCGATTTTACCGGGGTGAGCCCGATTGCCCGGCTGGTGAGCGTACTCACCGTGCACCCTGCATTGCCGGCACATTCGGTAAAGGAATTCATCGCTCTCGCAAAGCAGCGCCCCAAAGAGTTGCTGCACGGGCATTCCGGCTTCGGCAGCTTCACGCACATGAACGGGGTGATGTTCGAATCGCGAGCAGGCATACGCATGACTCAGGTGCCTTTCAAAGGCGGTGGGCCTGCGGTGATCGCACTGGTGTCGGGGGAAACGCAAGTCCAAGTCGCTGCGATCAGCGAGTTGATATCGCACATTAAATCGAATCGCGTACGAGCACTGGGCGTGACGGCATCACAGCGCGTCGTGCAGCTCCCGGATGTGCCGACCGTCGCGGACACTATTCCGGGCTACGAATCATCGACTTGGGTGAGTATTTTTGCGCCCGTCGGCACGCCTAAAGCGATCATTGACCGACTCAACACCGAGATCGGCAAGGCGGTAAGTGACAGCGACGTCGCGGCCAAACTAAACGCCCAGACGCTAGACCCGGCGCACCGTCCGCCAGAGGTGCTCGCACAGCGCCTGAACGCCGAATACGACACGATCGGCAAGCTATTCCGTGAGTTCGATGTAAAACTCGATTGACGCCTGCGTTGACGCATCAGGGACGCTTTTCGTTAATGTGAATCGCTACTGTCTGCGTGCAAAATTGCCTAGCGCTACGACGCGCCATGCTAGCATCCGCCGTCCTTCATTCACTGCTGTAGCGTTATGCTCCCGCATCAACCCCAACCCTCGTTAATCCTCGGTATCGAAACCTCGTGCGACGAATCCGGCGTGGCGCTGTATCACACGCAGCGCGGTTTGCTGGGTCACCGCGTGCACACGCAAGTCGCCATGCACGCCGACTACGGCGGCGTGGTGCCGGAGTTGGCGTCGCGCGATCACATCCGGCGGGTGCTGCCGTTGACGCGCGAATTGCTCGCCGGGTGCAATTTGAATCTGGCTGATCTGAATGCCATCGCCTATACGCAGGGGCCGGGGCTGGCGGGCGCTTTGCTGGTGGGGGCGAGCATTGCGCATGGGTTGGCTTATGCACTGAATATTCCGGCCATCGGCATTCATCACCTTGAAGGCCATTTGCTGTCGCCGTTGCTGGCCGATCCTGCGCCCGCGTTTCCGTTTGTCGCGCTGCTGGTGTCGGGCGGGCATACGCAATTGATGCGTGTCGGCGGCGTGGGCGACTACACACTACTGGGTGAAACGGTGGATGACGCCGCCGGCGAGGCCTTCGACAAAACGGCCAAGCTGCTGGGACTGGGTTACCCCGGCGGGCCGGAAATCGCTCGTGCGGCCGAATACGGCAAGCCGGGTCAATTTAAGCTGCCGCGGCCCATGCTCAACAGCGGTGATTTGAATTTCAGTTTCAGCGGGTTGAAAACCGCTGTGCTTACCGCCGTGCGCGGCAAATCGCTGAACGACGCGGACAAGGCCGATCTGGCAGCAGAGTTTCAGGCGGCAGCGGTGGATGTGCTTGTTGCCAAGGCGTTGGGGGCTTTAGAAAAAACTCAATTAAATCAATTAGTTGTCGCTGGCGGCGTGGGGGCTAACCAGTGGCTGCGCGCGCGGCTTACGGCCCAAGCCCATGCGCAAGGTTGCCGCGTGTTTTATCCGCCGCTGGCGCTATGCACCGACAACGGCGCGATGATCGCGCTGGCGGGCGGGCTGCGGCTGGCGGCGGGTCAGGCTATTGAAGCCACACGCGCCTTCACCGTGCGTCCGCGCTGGGATTTGGAAGCGCTGCAACCGGCTTGATCCCGCGCACTCGGTGGGGGCTGTGCGCTACTTGCCCCGGTGTGGCAGCAGGGGCAATCCGCATTCATAAGTAATTGATTTTAATCATTAATTTTTGAGAATCGCAAACCACCATGCCTACCCCTTTTGCCGCTGATGTTGAAAACCCCAAAACCCAAGAAGCCACCCGCTGGTGCGACGACGGCTGGACGGCCCATATTTTGAAGAACGAAGATGACGACGGTTGGGCCGTGGCGATGACCAAAGACGGCGAGCGTGAGCCCGCACTCATCGGGCCGTGGACCATGGGCCGCGATAAAAAGAACCCCAAGCCGCTAGACGGCAACGCGTTTCGCACGCTGGTCAAAACCGCCAGCGAATATGTGCTGCGGCACCATCAGCAATTACAGGCCAGCCTGCATCAAAGCGTCACCGTGATGGCCAAGCCACCCGGTGGTGCCGAGGCCCAGCGCATCACGGTCAAACTCGATATCGCCACGGACGACGACGCAGCCTCTGCTCAATTAAGTGCGGTGGACGATGCGGGTGAGGTGCTGGCACAGATGCGGGTTGCGCCCGACTACAAGCTCACCCGCACGCGTGCGGAGGCTTGGGTGGTGGGTGGGTTTGGGGCGACGGGGCGTTGACATCAGTGCATCTGGCCCCAGAGGACGGCGCCCTTGCTTTCACGGATCCCGCGTTGACGGCGGCAGAGATCGGAGCATGTTTTAATGTTAGCACTGGCTTGGGTAGACCGCTGCCGGAGAGCTGCTCGCCTGCATACTACCTTTGCGTTAACCCCGCATCCCGCGCGAGCCGCACAAATTCCTCAACATTCTTGCGCAAGAAGTCGCTGAAGTCTTCGGGCGAACTGCTGCTCACCAGTTCAATACCCAGCTCGGCGTAGCGGTTGCGCAGTTCCGGCACGGCTGCGGCTTTGGCGACTTCTGCGCGCAGGCGTTCGAGCACGGCGCGCGGCGTGCCTGCGGGGGCCAGCAGGCCGTTGAAGGTGGAATCCTGAAAGCCCGGCAGGCCGGCTTCGTCGATGGTCGGCACGTCGGGCAGTAACGCCGCGCGCTTCAACGTGGTGACGCCCAGCGCGCGCAGTTTGCCCGCACGCACGTGCGGCAGCGAGGTGCTGGCTTGATCAAAGCGCAGCATGACGTGGCCGCCCACCAAATCCACCACGGCAGGTGCGGCGCCCTTGTACTGGATGTGCAGCAGCTTGATGCCCGCGCGGCTGGCGAACATTTCTGCGGCGATGTGGCCGGTGGAGCCTGCGCCTGACGAGCCGCTGGATATTTCACCGGGGCGCTGCTTGGCCAGCGCGATGAATTCTTTGACGTTTTTTACCGGCAGCGCGGGCGTGACCACAAACACCAGCGGCGTGTCGCTGGTTTGCGACACCGCAGCAAAATCCTTGATCGGGTCGTAGCCCGCGTCCTTAATCATGGTGGGCGTGCGCACAAAAGTGTTCGAGATTGCCAGCAGCACATAGCCGTCGGCGGGCGAAGTTTTGACATAGCGCGTGCCGACAATGGCACTGTTGCCGGGGCGGTTCTCCAGCACGAATTGTTGGCCGAACGCCTTGTTGAACTGCTCAGCGTAGGCACGCGCGACGATGTCTTGATTGCCGCCTGCGGCCACCGGGTTGACGATGCGAACCAATTTGGTGGGGTAGGCGGTTTGGGCTTGGGTTGGACTGGTGGCTAGGGTTAGCAGCGTGACGATGGCGATGGCGGTGGTGAATAGGGTTGCTGGGCGCATGGTTGGTTTTGCTCCTTTCCGATCAAGATTTGGCCTGATAGTTGACGGCTTTTTTTCACGCCAACGGCTTGCCAAACGCGCGACAACTACCGTGCATTCGCTGGCGCATCAGCCCGCCACAAATGCGCGCGCCAGCGCACCACCACAATCCCCAGCAACACCAGCGCTGTCACGCCATATAAAGTCATCGTCGATGCGTAGCCGATGCGCTGGATCAACCAGCCTGCGAGCAGCAGGCCCGGTATGTTGCCGTAGATCGCCAGCATGCGTATGCCCATAATGCGCCCGCGAAATTTCGGGTCGCAGTTGCGGATCAACATGGCGGCCATGGGGATTTGCCCCAGCCCTTGCGACAGCCCCGCCATCAGCAACAATGGCACGCCCGCCGCTGGATGCGTGGTGTTGGCAAAAAACATCAATGAAATCAACCAACAAGCGCTGAAGATCATCATGTTGCGGGCAGGTAGCACGCGGTGGCCGATGCGGCTCATCACCACCGAGCTCATCAGCGCACCAAAGCCACCAACGGCGACCAAGTAGCCCAAGCCGGTTTGATCGGTGCGATAAATTTCTTTGGCCATGACCGGCATCAGGCCGTTCATCATCGGAAACGCCGAGCAGTTGAGCAGGAACGCAAAGCACATGGACGCTAGCAGCAACGGCGTGTTCCACACGTAAACCATGCCCGCGCGCAAATCGCCCAGTGGCGAGGCGCGCTCGCCCTTGGGCGCTACCGGGCGCGGCGGCGCGTCCGGGTTGGCCCCTTTGAGGGTGAGGATCACGCTCACGGTGTAAAAACACACCACCACGGTATACGCCGGGCCGATGCCCAGCGCAGCCACCAGCCCGGCACCGGTGAGCGCACCCATGACCTTGGCGGAATCTTGCGTGGTGCGCTGGATACTCATGGCACCCATCAGTTTGTCGGGCGGCATGGTGGCACCCACCAGCGCGGTGCGCATGCCGATATCTGAGGGCCGCACCAGCCCAACCAAGCCCGCGATACACAGCACATAAGTCGGCGTCAGCAAGCCGCTGTACGCCAGCGTCATCAGAACCAGTGCCATGCCGGCGTACAGCCCGCGCATAGTCGCCAGCACCCGGCGGTGCCCGATGCGGTCCCCCATCACGCCAAACATGGGCGACAGTAACGTGCCCAAGTGTTGCAGCGAGGCAAACAACGTGAGCATCAACACCGAACGCGTTTCCGTCAGCACATACCAACCGAGGATCAGCGTTTCCATGTCGAACGCCCACGACGTTGCCAAATCTGCCGGCCACTGCGAGCGAAAGCTGCGCACCGAAAACGGAGCGAATGCGGAGACGCGGGCAGGCGGAGCGTTCGTCGGCGACAACGGTGAAGGTGAAGGTGAAGGGGATTGCAAGGCCATGCTTTTATCCCAAAAACAGCATTTAGCCACAGAGAACACCGAGGACGCCGAGAACACAGAGCGCAACCGGGTGGTTACGCGGTTATGCCCAATCACTCGGTGGGCGTGTGGACGTGTCATGCCAAGACACGGTTTTCCTCGGTGTTCTCGGTGTTCTCTGTGGCTAAAGGCTCTTTCAGGTTTATTGAGTTTTTCGGCGCGTCAGGTAACCGCGCCCCGACAATACCAGCAAGCGCGGCCTCTGCGAGTCGCACCACCACAGTGTGGATCGAGTGTTGTACGCCCGCGGAGTCAGGCGTGATTGTGGCGAAATCTCACGGTAGAATAGCCCACGTGCAGTACGTGGCCGACGCAAACCAGCGTTGCGCGGCCTTGCAGTGACTCTCAGCTATTTTCAGCAGCTTTCTTTCGAATGCGCAGGCTTCGGCATTCACACCTAAGTATTTGTTTTTATTGATAAAATTAAAGAGGCGCGGATGGATCAACATCATTCCCAATTGTTCAAGGTCGGCAACGCGAAGGTATCCCGCTTTGAAGACATGCGGCTGATTACCGGCAACGGCAAGTATTCGTCGGACTGGAATGCGCCCGATCAACTGCACGCCGTGTTTTTACGGGCCGATCGCGCGCATGCGCGCATTGTGTCGATTAACGTCAATCCCGCGAAGCAGGCCCAAGGCGTGCTCGCGGTTTATACCGGCGCTGACGCGGCGGCGGCAGGCTATCTGCGCCCGCCGAGCTTTTTACCGCCCACCGGCAAAGGCGGCATGAAAGCACGCGTGCCGGAGCGGCCGTGCCTGGCCATCGGCAAAGTGCGCTTTGTCGGCGACCCGGTGGCGATGGTGGTGGCGGCTTCGCATCTTGCTGCGCAGGATGCCTGCGAGTTGATCGAAGTGGTGTATGAAGACCTGCCCGCCGTGGTGGACCCGGTGGCAGCGCTCAAACCCGGCGCGCCGCTGATCCATGACGAAATACCCAACAACTGCCCGGTCGAGGCCGAAAGCGGCAGTGAAGCGCCCACGATGGAGGCCATCGCCAACGCCGAGCATGTGGTCAAGCTCACGGTAGATTGCACGCGTGTGTCACCCAGCCCGATGGAGCCGCGCGCGGCGCTCATCGAATACAAGGCCGAGACTGACAGCTACGTGGTGCACACGCCGTCGCAAGGCGTGAACATGACGCGCAAGCAATTTTCGATCTACTCCAATTTGCCGGAAGAAAAATTCCGCGCCGAAATTCGCGATGTCGGCGGCGGCTTTGGCCAGCGCAGTGCGGCGTACCCGGAATATTTGTCGATGATGATTGCGGCCAAAGCGCTGCAACGCCCGATCAAGTGGGTGTCTACGCGCACCGAAAGTTTTTTGACCGATACGCATGGCCGCGCCAACCTGATCACCGCCACGCTGGCCATCGACAAAAATCTGCAATTCACCGGCTTGCGCATCGACTGGATCACCGATCAAGGCGCGTATCTATCGGCCACCGGCCCGGCCGGGCACATTCGCAATGGCACCACCTGCTTGAACGGCGTGTACAAAATCCCCGCGCTGTATGCGCACTTCAAAGTGGCGCTGACCAACACCGGCTGGGTAGCGGCGTATCGTGGTGCAGGCCGGCCTGATATCGCCTACGCCATTGAGCGCGTGGTGGATGCCGCAGCCTTGCAACTGAAGATGGACCCCGCGGACCTGCGCCGCAGAAACTATGTGCCGTTGAACGAGTACCCGTACAAATCAGCCACTGGCAGCACCATTGAAATCGCCGACCTGCCAGGGCTGTCGGCCAAGGCGCTGGCGTTGGCGGATTGGTCAGGCTTTGAAGCGCGCCGCGCCGCCAGTGCTGCCAAAGGCAAGCTGCGCGGTATCGGCATGTCCGCGGTGATCGAGCCCACGGGGGCAGGCACCGCCCCGCGTGACGAGATCGATATCAGCGTGGATGGTACCGGCACCGTCACCTTGCACACGGTATCGCACTCACAGGGCCAGGGGCATGAAACCTCGTTCGCCATGGTGGTTTCCAACGCGCTAGGCATCCCCACCGAGCAAGTGAAAATCATCCAGGGTGACCCCGAACGCGCACCCAAGATTGTGGGTAACCACTCTGGTGGCTCACGCACCATGGTGGGCGCGGGCACGGTGTGCCACATCGCAGCCAACAAACTGATCGATGCCGCCAAATCCCTCGCTGCGGAAGACTTGGGTGTGGAGCCCTCGCAAGTGAGTTACGCCAAGGGCGTGTTTACCTCCACGCACAGCAAACAAAAGCTCACGCTGGCGCAATTGGCGGCGACCAAAAAACTCGCAGTCACTGGCGAAGGCACGTTTACTTCAACCTACCCCAACGGTTGTCACATCACCGAGGTGGAGATTGACCCGGAAACCGGCGTCACCGAAATTGCCAGCTATCTTTCGGTGGACGACTGCGGCCATGTGGTGAGCCACACCATCGTCGAAGGCCAAATGCACGGCGCCGTGGTGCAAGGGTTGGGCCAAGTGTTCGGCGAGCACATCGTCTACGACAAAGAAACCGGGCAAATGATCACCGGCAGCTTTAGCGATTACGTCATGCCGCGCGCAGGGCAACTCAAATCCATGCAAATGGAAGAGTACACCACGCTGTCGAAACTCGGCCCGCTGGGCATCAAGGGCATGGGTGAATCGGGTTGCACGGCTTCACTGCCGGCGCTGGTTGGCGCAGTCACCAATGCGCTGGGCATCACCCACCTCGACATGCCATTGACGGCGTCGAAAGTGTGGAAAGCCATCCAAGATAACAAAGCCAAGCACTAAGAAAATTACCGGGGACTAACATCATGCAGAACTTTAGTTACGTCAAAGCAACATCCATCAAGCACGCGGGCGATCTGCTTGCGGCCAATGCCGAGGCCAAGCCGCTGTCCGGCGGCATGACCTTGCTGCCCACCATGAAGGCGCGACTGGCTTCGCCCTCGCACCTCGTTGATATCGCCAGCTTGGGTGAATTAAGCGGCATCGAAGTCAAAGATGGCAAACTCAGCATCGGCGCGGCCACACGTCATGTCGAAGTATCGCGCTCGGCGGTGGTGAAAAAAACCATCCCCGCGCTGGCGTACCTCGCCGGCATCATTGGTGATCCGCAAGTGCGCAACCGCGGCACCATCGGCGGCTCGCTCGCCAATAACGACCCGGCGGCGGATTACCCCTCAGCAGCGCTGGCGCTCAACGCCACTATTGTCACCAACCGGCGCGAGATTAAAGCCGACGACTACTTCCAGGGCCTATTCGCGACCGCGCTGCAAGCGGGCGAAGTGATCACCAAGGTGGTGTTTCCTGTGCCTGCCAAAGCGGCCTATGAAAAGTTTCCGCACCCGGCTTCCGGCTATGCCATGACCGGTTCATTCGTTGCCTCATTTGGCAACACCGCGGGCAAAGACGTGCGCGTGGCGATTACCGGTGCAGGCCCCGGCGTATTTCGCTGGACGGATGCGGAAGCCGCCTTGAGCAAGAAGCTCGATGCCTCATCCATAGAAAAACTCAACGTCGATGCCAGCAACTTGAACGAAGACATGCACGGCACCAAAGAATATCGCGCCAATCTCGCCAAGGTGATGACCAAACGCGCGCTGGCGAAATTGGCAAAAACTCCGGGGAAGAAATAATCATGGCCAAAGTCGAACTCAAAATTAACGGCGTGCAGCACTCCTACGATGTTGAAGACCGCACACTGCTCGTCAACCTGATTCGTGACCACGCGCAACTCACCGGCACACACGTCGGCTGCGACACCAGCCAGTGTGGCGCTTGCACCATTCACATGAACGGCATGGCGGTGAAATCCTGCACCGTGCTCGCCGCGCAAGCCAACGGCGCAGACATCACCACCATCGAAGGCATGGCCAAAAACGGCAAGCTGCACCCGGTGCAGGCCGCGTTCACCGAAAACCACGCGCTGCAATGCGGCTTTTGTACGCCGGGCATGATCATGGCAGTGTCGGGATTTTTGAAAGACAACCCCAAGCCCACCGATGAAGAGATTTATCAAGGGCTCGAAGGCAACCTGTGCCGCTGCACCGGCTATATCAACATCGTCAAGGCCGTGAAGCAGGCGGCCAAGGCGATGAGCCAGTAGACCGCCTGTAACTATCTAATTTTGTCTCTATTCAGCCTGAGTCAGACGCAGGCGGACGCCCTATGAAAGTTTGGCGCAGCACCGCCTCGGTATGCCCGCGCATCCGGTTGATGCGATTGAAAGCCACGGACGGCTTAACCCGGCCGCGGCGCTTGACCTGCGGCTCGGCGCGCGGATTGCGGGTCAGCGCCTGCGCCAAGACGGCGTGGTAGTCCCTGAAAATACGCCGCGTGCGCCTTGGCTCAACGCCGCTTTGTTCTACTAGCGTGCCGCCTCGCAGTGGTCACGGGCGCGGATCAACGGGTCAATCATGCGCTTGGGCCAGCGTTGGCGCGTGGTTTCGCGCAGGGTGCGCAACCCTGACTCGTCGACGGTCATAGACTGTCGCTACCATTCAGCGCATTTGGAAGTCGCGCGGCTTGAAGCCGCACCGGACAGAGCGGTGTTCAAGGTGTCGCGTACCCCTAAGTTCGTCGAGAAGCTCGAAGACATCGTCGGCCTGTACATGTCCGCGCCCGAGCACGCGCTGATGCTGTCTCTGATTTCGCCATGGGCGCATTGCCCCCCCTCCTTCACCCTATGCCGGGCAAAAATCTGGGCAAAAAAAACTCCGCGCGGGGAAACCCCGGCGGAGTCGAAAGAGGCCGTACAATCATTTGCTCAGCACAAATAACTGCAACTACCGGCCTCCGAGGAGGAAAATTGGACTAACCACTCACGCATACAACAGCGTGGCAGTGCGTGGTGATTGCAAGGGCGGCAACAGCGAAAACCGTTGAAAACCACAATCTCGGTTTAAACGACCCACCTTGCCCGAACCTGCGATGCGTTAAAAATATCAGCGCCACCTTACGCAACGCTTACCTTGCATAGTCAACTCTACGTAGTCGGCCCTGAAAAACCTACTCTTGGCAAGAATGTAGCTCACAAGCGCCCGACTATTTATGCGAATGCAGTAAGCGAAATCCTCGAAGAATCGCTGAATACTGAATCGATTTCCGAAGAAACACGCCCATGAGCACCCCCGACTTCTTCTGCGCCCGGCGCGACGCCATGATCGACCCGCACCGCCCGCTGGCCGTGCTCTCCGCGCGTCTGCCCTGGGGCGTAATCGAGGGCGCACGTACCGATGGCTCTACCGGGCTACCCTGTCGCGGTATGACGGGTCAGCGACGATTCGGCACTGTCGATCAGCACCAGCATCACCCGCGCTGCCGCAGCCGGGCTATCTTGCCCAATGTAAAGCGCAATCGCGTCGAGGTCGGCTCCAGCCATCCAGCCAGCTTTGTCCATCGCAACCGCACGTTTTTGCTCCCACTTGGCCTGCAACTTCGCGTGATTGATGAATTGGCCTTGGTCCGCTTGGGTGACGCCAGACTGAATGGCTGCGATCCGTCATCTTGGCGAGCCGCCCCGCCCCTGCAAAGGGCGCAGATTCACTGGCATCAGATCGTCCGCATGCGCAACGACCTCAATGACTCCCACTCCATAACTATTTGTTTTTATTACCTTTTTTGATAAACTGCTTTTTTGACTTCAACGCCGCTACCACCATGCAAAGCACGCTTAAACTTCACGGCGTATTCGCCGCCACGCTGGCGCTGTTCACCGCCGTGTGTGCCGGCACCGCACGCGCGCAGTCATTTCCGTCCAAACCGCTGCGCGTGATTGTGCCCGCCGCGCCGGGCGGCGGCACGGATATTCTGTCGCGCATTTTGAGCCCCAAGCTGACGATTGAACTCGGGCAAAGCATCGTGGTGGAAAACCGCGCGGGGGCTTCCACCAATATCGGCACTGAGTTTGTTGCACGCGCAGCACCGGATGGTTACACCGTGCTGATGGCGACCACGCCGCACGCCATCAACCCCAGCCTTTTTCGCAAGCTTAATTTTGATCCGGTGAAAGACTTCACCATGATTAGTCAGCTCGCGCTAACGCAAAACGTGCTGGTGGTACACCCGTCGCTGCCGGCGACAAGCGTCAAGGAATTCATCGCGCTGGCCAAAGCACGCCCCGGGCAGTTGACTGCCGGCACGTCGGGCGGCACGTCGGGCTTTCTGGCGATTGAAATGTTGCGCGCTGCGGCGAATATCGATGTGCTCAATATTCCGTACAAAGGTGCCGGGCTGGCATTGAACGACATCATCGCGGGCCATTTGCAGTTTCAGGTGAACACCACCTTGGCGGCGCTGCCGTTTATCCAGACCAACAAGCTGCGCGCCATCGCCACCTGCGGCACCAAACGCACTACCACACTGCCGCAAGTGCCCACCGTGGCCGAGACGATCACGGGTTTTGAATCCAGCGGCTGGTATGCGCTGTTGGGGCCGGCGGGCATGCCGCGCGACGTGGTGATGCGGCTCTACGGCGCGTTCGCCAAATCCATACAAGCGCCCGATGTGATCAAGCGTTTGACCGAGCAAGGCGTTGATGTCATCGCCGGCTCGCCGGATGAGTTAACCAAACTGATACCGCTGGAAATCACCAAGTGGGCAGCAGCGGTCAAGGCGTCCGGTGCTAAGGGAGAATGAGTTGCTGCAGGGCTAAAACGCGCGATACTTCTCCGTCGCCAGCAGCCGCTCGATCTGCGTTTTCAACGCCGCCACATCGCCTGCGTTCAGCGGCTCCAGATTGCCCATTTCCGCTTTAAAGGCCGCCGCAGTCGGCGCAAGTCGCAGCGGTTGGCCATAGGGTTGCAGCCACGCAGCGCGCGCGCGGCCATACACATGTACGTGCAGCTCGTGACGCCAATTGCCGTTGTCTTGATAGTTGATACGCCCGATGGCTACACCGCGCTGCGTCAGCACGGCGGTCAGCGCCTCACCGCACACCATGGTGAGTTTCATCAACTCAATCGCGGGCGCGCGCGCGAGCAGCGTGCGGTCGACTACCACCACCTTCGGGTTAATGATGAGATGCCCGCCGTCGCCGCGCGCGATATGCGGGTGTTCCGGCGTGATGAGGGTGAAGTGCGTCGAATCAAGAATGTGCATGGCGAACTCGCGTTAACCCCGATCGGCGATTTAAAACATCACTTGTTGTTTTTAAAGAAGTATTCATTCGCCGATGACAGCGCACCCCTCAGCGGATTTCCAGATAATGCAGCAACTCCGCAACCTTGTGGCCGAGCAAGGCATAGCCATAGGCATCGGGGTGAATTTCATTGATCCAGTCGCCGCTTAAACCCGTGGTCCCGGGTGCCGCGCGCGCGAGTGTATTGCGTGTGTCCACCACGTAAATATCGTGCGCCGGCTGATGCAGATGGCTCACCAGTGCGTCGGCCAGCGCGTCGAACACGATTTCTGTCACGCGTTGGTAGAGCGTTTCCGGCACCGCGGCGCACTCTAGCGCCGGCAGCAGCCACGGCCCGACAGCGGGGCGGCCCATGAACGTTGCTCTGGCCTTACGCGGCGTGGGATAGTCGTAGGTGTGCATCACAATCGGTGTGTGCGCGTTGGCATCGGAGGCGTCGCGTTGCGCAATGATGCGCTGGTAGCCGGCGATGACGCTTCCGGTCAACGCCTTGAGCGCCCTGCCGTCGATGTACGACTCAGCCGCGTCGGCACGCCGGTTGCCGTTGCGCACAATGATGGGGAGCTCGCCGTTGGTGGGATGCAGCGCGTCGATGAGATCATTGCCGCCGCCACTGAGCAAAATAGCGTCGTACGTTTGCCCCTGCAATTCAAAATAAAACAGCGCATTCGACGCCGCGTCACTCATATTGCGCATCACGTCACCGGAATACGCCAGATTCACAATGACCGTCGGATCGCGGAACTCTAACTGCTCCAACAGGTTCGAAGACGGGTGCAGGTTCAAATGCGCCCATGCATACCAACTGTCGCCCTCGGCCAGCAGATGGTGTGTGTAGTCGCCGAAGTGGATTTCTTCATCATTAAACTGGGTATTCACCACACGCGCTTTGGCCATACGTCCTCCGGGGTAGCGTATCCATGAACATAAAACCGTAACATTATGTTTTCATTGAATAATCTAATCCTTTATCCCGATACTTGCAACGCCTGCGCTACTGGCGCGTTGTTAGATTACGCGTTACGGCAAGTCAGGCCTGAAAGTTCCCGGTTGACCACAAACATGCGATACCGGTGCCTCACGCAAGGTCTTGGTGTATCCGTCGCCGCGCAATATTCTGGTGCGTACCGGATGCGCTCGAATGCTTGATCGGTGCGCCACGGCACTGGTTGGCGATGATTGGCGATGGTCGAGGATCGTTTAAAATGTTGCGCCGCGCGTTACCGCGCGGCTTTATGAAGGTTGCTACCACGCCCGATATGAACCCCCTGCGTATCCGCAATCGCTATGTGCCTTATGCGCCCAATGCGCTGTTGCGCGCAATGCTGCTGTCACTCACGTGCGCGCTGTTCGGCGGCTGCGCGACAAGCGGGCAGCCAGGTGAATCGCTGTTCGCGCCCACCGCCATCAGCGATCTTTATTCGCAAGCCACGCTGCAAATCAAGCTAGCGTTCACGCCCGGCGAACGCAAAGATCAACTGACAGATCCGGAACGCGAATGCGCCGGTCCCACCGAATTCGAACAGCGCGTAGGGCGCATCGGTGTCACGCTCGCTGCGGCGGCGTACCGCACCCACCCCGGACTGGCCGAACGCATTCCGAAGTTTGTGTTTGCGATATCCAACAAGCTGGAACCGGGTGTCGCGTCCACGGCAGGCGGACTGATTGTGGTGCTGCAACCGGTGAGCGAAATTTCATTGTCTGACGATGCGCTGGCGTTTGTGATGGCACGCGAAATGGGGCACGTGATCTCGCGACATCACGAGCAAAACACGGCCGCCAGCCTCGCCATTTCCGTGGCCGCTACGGTGCTCGCGCCTGCGCTGAATCTGGCGCGGCTGCTGGCCTTTATCACCTCCAGCTCCAGCACAGCCGCGGTCGGCGCTCAGGTTACCAGCAGCGCCGCCTCGTTCGCCGGCTCGCAAGCCGTGATTGCTTCGTACGGCGACCGGCAACGCCGCACCGCCGATGCCGTGGCGCTGCGACTGATGCCGCTGGCCGGGTACAACGCACAATCGGTCGCCTCGGGCATCGTGCCGGTATGCTCGAAAGCCGAGCCGACCAAATGGCTGCGGCAATTGCATGATTCGGTGGCAGATCTGGCCCCTGCGCGAACCGTGCCCAAAGCCACGAATCCCGCCCCTGACAGCGCTGTGGCAACAACGGCGGCACCACTCACCGGTACTGCTACGCCTTCTGCCGCACCGCTAAACTGAGCCTGTCTCAGTTCCTGTGTCAGTGGCCCTTAATCCCCACCGATTTCACCACGCGGCTCCACTGCTCCGTTTCAGCCTGAATGTGCGCTGCCAGATCGCGGGGTGACCCGGTCACCGCTTCAGAGCCATCGGCAAGCAGGGTCTTGGTCATATCCACCGAGCGCACGGCTTTGTTGATTTCACCGGACAGCCGGTCGATGATCGTCTGTGGGGTCTTCAGGGGCGCGACCACCGCGTACCAATTGACCACCACCACGCCTTTGACGCCCGCTTCGGCAAACGTCGGCAGTTGCGGCAGCGCGGGCACACGTTGCGCTGCGGTCACCGCCAGCGCACGCAAGCGGCCGGAGTTGATGTGCGCCAGCGACGACACGATGGTTGGAAACGACGACTGCACCTGTCCGCCGATCAAATCTGCATAGGCCGCAGCCATGCCTTTGTACGGCACGTGTGTCATACGCGTGCCAGTGGCAATCTTGAACAGCTCACCGCTCATGTGAATGGGGCTGCCAATGCCTGACGAACTGAAATTGACCTTGTCCGGATTGGCCTTGAGATACTGCACAAACTCCGGCACCGACTTCGTCGGCAACGAAGGATGCACAATCAGCACATAGCCTTGCGCCGTCAATTGCGCCACGGGCGCAAAATCGCGCCCCATATGAAAGCGCGATTTGTAGAGCAGCGGATATACCACCGTTGTCGCGCCCATCGCCATCAGCGTATGTCCGTCGGGTGCCGACGACGATAGAATATCCATCGCCACGAGACTGCCCGCGCCGGGCCGGTTATCGACGATAAAGGTTTGCCCAAACGCGTCGCTCATTTTGGCAGACAGATTGCGCACGATGGTGTCCATGCTGCCCCCGGCGGACAACGGCACGAGTGTGCGCACGGGGCGATCCGGGTAGGCTTTGGATTGTGCGCTTGCCGCAGCCGACAGAGACGCCAGGATTGCCGCAGTGGCAGTGGCAATGGCAGTGGCCCTCACTGGCATCAGATAACGCCCTCAGTCGCCAGACTGTCCATATCTGCGCTCGACAACCCCAGCCATTCACCCAGCACTTCACGCGTGTGTTCGCCCAGTAATGGCGGCGCGCGGTCGTAGCTCGCGGGCGTGGCGGACAAGCGCGCGGGGTTGGCGAGTATCGGCAGCGTGCCCGCCCGCGGATGCGGCATTTCAGTGCGCGTGCCGCGGTGTTGTATATGCGGATCGTCAAACACTTGCTGTAGGTTATTAATCGGCCCGCAGGGCACACCTGCCGCCGTCAGCAAAGTGACCCAATGCGTGGTCGTGTTGTGCGCGAACGCCTGTTGTATCAACGGCACCAGCGCGTCGCGATGCTGCACGCGGCTGACATTACTGCTAAAGCGCTCATCCGCCAGCAATTGCGGCGTGTCGATCAACTCACACAACTTTTTGAACTGCGAGTCATTGCCTACCGCCACCACCATTTGCCCGTCACTGGCATTGAACACCTGATACGGCACGATGCTCGGGTGCGCGGTGCCCATGCGCTTGGGCACCGTGCCGCCAATCAGGTAATTCATGTTGATGTGTGAAATCGCCGCAATGGTGGTGTCGAGCAGCGACATATCAATGTACTGCCCTTGCCCGGTTTCATTGCGGTGCGCCAGCGCGGTCATCACCGCAAAGCTCGAATAAATGCCGGTGATCACGTCACAAATCGCGAGACCTACCTTCGCCGGCCCGCCGCCGGGCAAATCATCGCGCTCGCCGGTGAGACTCATCAACCCGCTCATGGCCTGAAAAATATAGTCGTAGCCTGGGCGATTGCGATAGGGCCCGGTTTGCCCAAAACCCGTGATAGAACAGTAAATAATATTCGGGCTGACTGTCTTGATGCTTTCGTAATCAAGACCATAGCGCTTGAGATCGCCGACCTTGTAGTTCTCAATGAGAATGTCGCATTGCGCGGCGAGTTGTTTCACCAACGCCTGCCCACGCGGCGTGGAAATATCGATGGTGACCGAGCGCTTGCCGCGATTAATGGACATGAAGTACGCGGAATCCTCCGTCGATTCCCCGTCACTGTCTTTCAAATACGGCGGAAAGGTGCGCGACTCATCGCCGTGATGCGGGCGCTCGACCTTGATCACTTCCGCACCAAAATCAGCGAGGTTTTGCGCCAGAAACGGGCCTGCGAGCACGCGGCTCAGATCGAGTACCTTGAGATGCTCCAGTGCTTTGCGCATTATTGGCTACCGCCCGGTGAATTTCGGTTTACGCTTCTCGCGAAACGCGTTCACGGCCTCCTGATGATCGTCGCCAATGTTGGTCAGCGCCTCGTAGGCTAGCGAGGCATCGAGCATGGCATGGGCAAGTTGCCGCAGCGGCAGATTAATGCTGGCTTTCGTCCATTTGATGGCTTTGGTCGCGCCGTTGGCCAAACGCTCGGCCAAGCCGTTCACCTTGGCGTCCAGTTGATCGCGCGGCACCGCGTGGTTAATCAGGCCGATACGCTCGGCCTCCACCGCCGTCATGTTGTCGCCCGTCAGCAGGTATTCCTTCGCGCGCGCGTAGCCCACCAATTGCGGCCAGATGATCGCGCCGCCGTCGCCAGCGACGTAACCCATTTTTACATGCGGATCACCGATCTTGGCGTCCGCCACAGCAATGGTGATATCGCACAGCAAGGCCAGCGTTGCACCCAAGCCGATGCAATCACCGTTGATGCGGCAAATGACCGGCTTTTCCAGATCAATCAGGCCGTAAATCATTTGCTTCATTTCGAGATTTTTGCGATTGAACAACTCCGGGTCATCGATGCGCTTTTGCATCATCGGTATATCGCCGCCCGCCGAAAACACGTCGCCCGCGCCGGTCAAAATCACCACATCCGACTCATGATCGAGCTGCACTTTGTAGAAAATGCGCGCGAGTTCATTGTGCAATTCGTAATGAATCGGATTCATCGGTGGCCGGTTCAGGGTGAGCGTCAGAATCTTGCCGCTGCGCTCTGCCTTCAGATGCTTAAATTCACTGTAGTCCATAATATCTTTTAAAATCAATTAGTTAGCTATAAATTACGTATGCGACCGTGACGCGCGCCCTTCAATTGGCCTGCGCCCCGGTCGCCGCGATCAGCTTCGCCGATTTGTCGTAATCCGCCTTCATGCGTGCGGCGAATTGCTCCGGCGAAGTGAACATCGGACTCAAAGCGATATTGTTAAAGCGCGATGAAACATCGGGATGTTCGAGCGCCTTTTTGAGCTCACCATGCACCCGATCAATAATAGCGCGCGGTGTGCCCGCAGGCGCGAGCGCACCCACCCACGCGGTGTATTCGAAGCCCGGCACACCCGCCTCGGCGACTGTCGGCACATCCGGCAATTGCGCAACGCGTTTGTCAGAGGTCACACCAAGCACGCGCACGCGGGCCGCTGGTATCAACGGCATGATGACCGCAGTGGACGCCACAATCGCCTGCGTTTCACCAGCGACCAACGAAATACCCGCCGCGTCGCCACCCTTGTACGGCACGTGTACCATCTTGATGCCGCTCGACAAATTGAATTGCGCCATCGCCAAATGCAAAAAGCTGCCGCTGCCCGACGAGCCGTAGAGCAATTGATCGGGGTGCGTTTTGGTAAACGCAATCAACTCTTTGACAGTTTTAACCGGCAACGAAGGGTGCACCGCCAGCACACCGATTTGCGCTGCCAGCGGTGTGATGCCGACAAAATCCTTCATCACGTCATAGGGCAATTTTTTGTAGAGATGCGCGTTGATGACAATGCTTTGCGATGTCACCATGAGGGTGTGCCCGTCCGGCGCGCTGCGCGCCACCAGCGCGGCACCTATCGTGCCCGAAGCGCCTGGCCGGTTGTCGATGACCACCGGCTGGCCCCAAGACTCTGCAATTTTCTGGAACGTGAGCCGCCCGGCCGCGTCGTTCGAGCCACCGGGCCACGGAATAACCACGCGCACAATTTTTGCAGGATAACTGCCGATGACTGGCACCTGCGCCTGCGCCACCCCAAGACAAAACCACGCACAAAAAACCACCGGCCCTGCCCAACCGTAAAATTGTCGCGCCATCGCTGCTCCAAGAAAAAAGGCATGATCGCCGATCACCGGCCAAATTGCCACCGTTCGCGGTGCGCGCCGGACTCGCCGGTTCGCACGAGTGGCAAGTCAAAGACGGCCCCTATTCTCACAACCCGATCCGCGGACCATGGCACTCTTGCGCTATTACACGAATACTCATCGTCGGGTGCCATCGCATGCGCACGTCGGCGTGCAGCATGTGCATCATCCTCATCACCCTATTTCGCTGTCAGTCCCGCAGCCTTCACCACACCGGTCCAGCGTTCGGATTCAGCACGCAGGTAAGCCGTGAGTTCCGCCGGTGTGGTGGACTGCGGATCCTGGCCTTGATCCGACAAGCGCTTGGCGAACGGCGGATCCGCCAGCATCTTCACCAAATCCCCATTGATTTTGCTCACGATCGCTGGCGATGTGGCGCGCGGTGCCATCATGGCGTACCAGGTAATGCACTGAAAGCCCGCAATCGATTCGGCTACCGTCGGCACCTCGGGTGCGGCGGGTGAGCGCTTGATGCCGCCATGCGCCAGCGCGCGCAGCTTGCCGGTTTTGGCCAGCGGCCACACCGCAGGCATACTGTTGAACATGAACTGCACTTGACCGCCAGCCACGTCCGTGACCGCTAACGACGTGCCTTTATACGGCACATGCAGAAAATCCACCTTGCCCATCATCTTGAGCATTTCGCAACCCAAGTGGTTCGACGTGCCGGTGCCGGGCGATGCGCAATTGAGCTGCCCCGGCTTCGCGCGCGCCAGCGCCAACAGTTCATTCACATTGGTGGCCGCGGTTCCCGGATGGCTTACCAGCATCTGCGGGCTAATCACCACCAGCGATATCGGTGCAAAGTCGCGCACGGCGTCGTACGGCAGCTTGCCCATCAGTGGCGTAATCACCAGCCCTGCTGAAGTGGACATCAGCAGCGTATAACCATCCGGCGCGGCGCGTGCGGTGAGTTCATGGCCAATCACGCCACTCGCGCCGGCACGGTTATCCACCACCACTTGCTGGCCCCAAGATTCGGATAAGCGCTGCGACACCGCGCGCGTAACGGTATCCGTGGCGCTGCCGGCCTGATTGGGCACGATCATGCGTACGGGGCGGGTGGGGTAGGCTTGGGCGTGGGCTTCAGTAGACAGCCCAGCCGCTGCAATGAACGCTGCCTGTCCGGCGATAGTGGCCGCGCTGGCAAGTCGCACCCGCGTCGAAATCTCATTCATGATTCAGCCCCATGTCACGTTGGTAGGGAACCCGCAGCACTGCTACGCCGCGGGCAATGTATCCCCGCGCGCTCGTGCGGTCAATCCGGCGCGCGATGGCGTCAATTGACTTAAGTCGCCCTGCGCCAAGATAAATCCGGCAAGCGTGTGAGGCACGGTGCGGGCTGGAACACTCGATCAAAGACGAGTTCATCTACCGCCACTCATGGCGCAAAGGCGACATGTTGATCTGGGACAACCGCGCTGCCGTGCACTGTGCGCACTTCGACTACGACGCGTATCGCCTGCTCTACCGCGTGCTGGTGCGCGGCGAACGGCCCCTGTAGCAGCGCTATTTCGCGCGCAACCCCGCGTCACGCACCAGACGCGACATGGCATCAAGCTGCTCGCGCAAAATGCGCTCGTAGGCTTCGGGCGTGGTGGGTGCAATCACAAAGTTGATGCTGCCCAGCCGCTCTTTGACATCCGGCAAATCGAGGATGCGCGCGATCTCTTTGCTGATTTGATTCGCAATGCTACGCGGCGTGCCAGCGGGTGCCAGTATGCCGTGCGAGGTTTCGGGCCGTTTGAATTCGGCTTGCAGTTCCGACAGCGACGGCACATCAGGCAGCACCGGCGCACGCTGCGCCGAGGTGACCGCCAGCGCCACCATCTTGCCTTCCCTGATAAACGGCAGTGCGACGCCCATGGTGGAAATCGTGTAGTGACTGCGCCCGGCCAGCACCTCAATGGCGGCATCCGGCCCGCCTTTGAACGCCACGTGCACGACCTTGATGCCGGCAATCAAGCCGAAGCGCGCGCCACTCAGATGCCCCGCTGTGCCGGTCGCGCCGGAACCAAAAATGAGTTTTCCGGGCTGCGTTTTGGCGAGCGCAATAAACTCTTTAACCGTCTTCACACCGAGGGTCGGCGTGATCACCAGCACATTGGTGCTGATGCCGACTTGGCTCACCGCCGCAAAATCTTTCACCGGATCGAACGGCAGACTCGGTTGCAATGCGGGCGTGATCACATAGTTGGGCAAGACGTACAGCATCGTGTGGCCGTCCGGCGAGGCCTTGGCCACGAGGCTCGCCGCGAGTACCCCGCCTGCGCCGGACCGGTTATCCGTCACTACCGGCCGCCCCCACTGTTCGCTCATTTTTTGCGCAATCAAGCGCGCAATGGTGTCGGGCTGACCACCGGCGGTCGACGCATTGACCATGCGTATGGGCTTCGCCGGGAACGGCTGCTGCGCGTGCGCGCACAGCGACATCACAGCCGCCGCACTGAGCACCGCACTAAGCACCATCACCGCGACCGCTTTGTTCGGTTTGAACATCATTGAGCCTTGGTTAAGCCAGACACGCTGCCGAACGCGCACCAGCAAGCTTTGTCGCGCCACAGCAGGACAAACAAAATACTCAATAAAAACAATTAGTTATAATAACAACCGTTACGCCTGCGCAAACCCATTTCGGTCCACGCTACTGGCCCACGCCACAAGCCACAATATACCCGCTATGAAAATGCCACGCATCCCGAATACACCCGCACCGGCGCGCGCGCCAGCGGTAACCGCCTTCGCCTTGGCGATAGCCGCTGCGAGTGCACCCCTGTTTGCTGCCGTACCGTCCGCCGACGTTGTACAAAACTATCCCAGCCGCCCGGTGCGCATCATCACCGGTTCGCCGGGCAGCACGGCTGACATTACCGCGCGCTTCATCGGGCACAAGCTGTCCGAGCGCTTCAAGCAGCAAATGGTTATCGACAATCGCTCCAGCGCGGGCGGCATCGTCGGTGCGGAAATTGTCGCCAACGCGCCACCCGACGGGCAAACGCTGTACATCAGCGGTGTCAACACACAAGTCAGCGCGCCGCTGTTGTTCAAAAAAATCCCGTTTGATCCGCTGCGGGATTTTGCGCCGGTGTCACTCATCACCAACTCCGGCCTGGTGGTGACAGTGGTGCCGTCATTGGGCGTCAACAACCTCAAGGAATTCGTCGCCTACGCCAAATCACGTCCGCACGGTTTGCATTATGCGTCGGCATCGACCGGCACCAGCAGCCACCTCACCGGCGAGCTGTTCGCGCAAATGCTGGGGCTAACGCTGGTGCATGTTCCCTACAAAGGCGCAGGCTTCACCATGACGGCGTTGCTCACCGGCGAAGTGCAGGCGGCGTTTTTATCGACCACCACCACCAGCGGGCAAATCAAAGCCGGCAAACTCAAAGCCATTGCGCTGCTTAACGACAAACGTTTCGCCGGCGCACCCGACATCCCCACCGCGCTGGAGCAAGGCTTCAAGGGGCTGGAATCGTATGTGTGGTTTGGCCTGTACGCGCCAAGCAAAACGCCGCGTGCGATTATCGACAAGCTCAATCGCGAAATCGGTTCCATTCTGAGACTGCCGGAGACGCGCGACGCTATGTTGCTGCAAGGCGCCGAAGTGGTGTACACCACGCCGGAAGAATTCGACCGCTTCCAGCGCGCCGAAATCGTCAAGTGGAGCAAGGTCATACGCGACGCGAAAATACAGGTGCAGTAAGAAGCGCGCCTGCCCGCACCACCGTTCAGAGTACAATCGCGGCTTATGTCCGAGCCCACTCAGTCGCAGGCACCGTCCAACACCCCCGCGCCCGCCGAGCCACCCAAAAGTTTCGCCGCGCTGCGCCACCCGCAGTACCGCATGTATTTCATCACCACCGCGCTGGCGATGATGGCGGACAATATCGAGCACGTAATCAGCTATTGGGTGCTCTACGAGAAATTTCATTCGCCCACGCTGGCCGGCATCGCAATACTGACGCACTGGCTGCCGTTCTTGCTGTTCTCGGTGTACTCCGGTGCGCTGGCGGATCGCTTTGACAACCGGCGCATTATTCAGGGGGCAATGCTGCTCTACATGATGGCCTCGCTAGGCTGGGCGGGGCTGTTTTTGACGGACGCCACGCAGCAGTGGCACGCGGTGGTTCTGCTCACCATCCACGGCATCGCCGGTGTGTTGTGGATACCGGCCAGCCAGTTGCTGATCCACGATATTGTCGGCGGCAAAGATTTGCAAAGCGCGGTGCGGCTCAACGCCACCAGCCGCCAGCTCGGCATCCTCATGGGCCCGGCCGTGGGTGGCGGGCTGATGCTGTGGTTTGGACCGGCAGCAGGTTTGATGGTGAACGTGCTGATTTATTTGCCGCTGGTGATCTGGTTGCAAAGAACGCCGCACGGCGCACGCAAACCACCGGCGCCGGGCGAAACCCGCGCACCGCTCGCAGGCGGTTTGCGCGACGCGCTGGCCACGCTGCGTCTGGCGCAAGGCAATCGCATTTTGATCAGCATGATCGCGCTCGCGGGCGTGTCATCCTTCTTTGTCGGCAACGCATTTCAGGCGCAGATGCCGGAGTTCGCGCACGATCTCGGCACTGAAAAGGCGGAGTATTCCTACAGCATGCTGCTCGCCGCCAACGCTGGCGGCGCTTTCATGGGCGGCATCATTCTCGAAAGCCGCAGTCTGTTACAAGCCAGCGCGCGCACCGCAATCATTCTCACCATGCTGTGGTGCGTGGCCATCACCGGCTTCGCGCTCACCGACCATTATCCGCTGGCACTGGCACTGATGTTTGTCGCTGGGTTTTTGAATCTCGCATTCAACTCGATGGCGCAAACGCTGGTGCAGGTACACGCGCCGCCGCCGTTACGCGGGCGCATGATCGGCCTTTACAATATGTCGAACAACGGGCTGCGCGCATTCAGCGGCCTCACCGTCGGCTTGCTAGGCAGTGTGATCGGCATACACTCGTCTCTCGCGTTAAGTGCGCTGCTATTGCTGCTGTGCGCGAGCTTGCTGCTGGCGTTTTCGATGCGCGCTGACATGCGAAGTTGATTCGTAACTTATTGATTTTATTGATTTATTTTTAATACGTTTTTTACGATGCACGCCACTACGGCCACCTTAAACTCACCCGCATGAAAGGTGCGATCACACATCGCTACCTCAGGGAGACTGCATGAAACTCGATCAACAAGCCTTTGCTGGCATCAAAGTTTTGGCGGTCGCGCGCATCGTCGCAGCACCGTTTGCCGCCTATCAACTGGCCATGCACGGCGCGGATGTCATTCACGTGGAGCAGCCCGGCGGCGGTGACTCGTCACGCACTGCGGGCAATCTGCAAACGCCATTTCACAGCGCCGAGATGGCGCACAATTTTCTGGCGTACAACGCCAACAAACGTTCAATCACGCTCTCCATCAACACGCCCGTCGGGCAAGATGTGTTCCGCCGCATGGTGAAGGACACCGATGTGGTGATCGAAAACCTCAAAGGCGGCACCATGGCGCGCTACGGCCTAGGCTACGATGATCTGAAGAAAATCAATTCCGGTGTTATTTTTTGCTCGGTCACCGGCTACGGCCAAACTGGCCCCAAGCAAAGTGATCCGGCCATCGACGGCGTGATTCAGGCCGCGAGTGGCATGATGAGCATCACCGGCACACCCGAAACCGGGCCGCTGAAAACCGGCTCCACCATTGTTGACTACACCACCGGCTACGCTGCCGCGCTGGGCATCGTCA
This sequence comes from Burkholderiales bacterium, assembly GCA_043743335.1. Taxonomy (GTDB): domain Bacteria; phylum Pseudomonadota; class Gammaproteobacteria; order Burkholderiales; family SG8-41; genus UBA5216. The sequence continues at coordinate 25,406 of JAYTWR010000068.1, read as the reverse complement.
CTGCGCTATTCCAGCGCACGCGCACCGGCGTGGGCCAGGCTATTGATGTGGCCATGCTCGAAACGGCGATCACCATGATGGGCGGCGAAGTATTACGCGCCATCACCGCCGGCGAAACGCCGCCGCTGGTGGGTAACGCCTCCGGCAAAGGGGGTTATGTGAGCGACACTTACCGCTGCAAGGAAGGGCACCTCGCCATCGCGGCCGGTGCAGCCAGCCGCCGCGATAAACTGTGGCCGGCTATCGACGCGATCGAAATCCCGCAAGACCCGCGCTTTGCCAATGACGCCGCCGTCGCAAAAAACATGAAGGCCATGAACGATGCCATCGAGCGCAAGCTCGCGGTAAAAAGCGCCGCCGAGTGGGAGATCATCCTCAACAAGGCCGGTGTTGCGGCGATGGAAGTGCAGCCGCTCGCCCGCGCTGTGCATCACCCGCAACTGGAAGCGCGCGCTTTTTTTCACAAGTTTCACGACACCAACGCTACGGGCTTGCCGCCGTTCGCCGTGCCGACCTCACCGTACCGGCTGTCGGCGAGCCCCGCCACCATACATGCCATGCCACCGCGGCTGGGGCAACATACGGATGAGATTTTGACGCAATACGGGTATAGCAAAGACGAGATCGCGGGGCTGCACGCGGATGGCGTTGTTTAGACGGATTGCCGCGTGCTACAACGTGCTACAACGCGCTACACCGTGCTACACCGTATTGCGACTGCGACTGCTTGTGCTCGCGAACCGCGGGGCCGGCCCATCCGGGTATGATCATCCTGCTGCACGCAATACACGCGCCGCACTCCCAGTTACATTCTTTAACTAATTGATTTAAAAGGAGAATTTAAATGATTCACGTCGTCGCTGTTATCACCGCCAAACCCGGCCTGCGGGAAAAAGTGCTGGAGCACTTTCGCGCCAACATTCCCGCTGTGAAGGCCGAAGATGGCTGCATCGAGTACGGCCCCGCGACCGACGCCGACGGCATCGGCGGTTTTCAAACCAAATTTGGTGACGATACGTTTGTCGTGATCGAGAAGTGGCGCGATGTCGCCGCGCTCAAAGCCCACGCCGCCGCGCCGCACATGGCGGCCTATGCCGGCAAGGTCAAAGAGATGCTGGCGAATCGCGTAGTGCATGTGTTGTCGCCTGCGGGCTGACTTTCAGCATTCAGGACTGAAATTTCAGCGGCGAGGGAGGCGAGGGGGTGACTTGGTTCCGCCCCACGTTTAGCGCCACACGGCCAGTACTATCCCCGCCGTCAGCAATGCCGCCAAATGGTAGCCAGCGTTAATGCCGAACCATCGCCACGAGCGGCTTTCCCACGCCACGGCACCCAGCAGCACGGGCACGTAAAAGCCCGTCCATGCAGCCAGTGCTGCGCACAGACCCTGCAGCATCGCCGGCAAATCTGCGCTGGTCTTTCCGTTCCAGAAAGAAGGGCGGCTGATTTGAATGCCGCAGGCCAGCACCAACGCCGTCAACACGGCACCGGCCATCATCAGCAGCATGGAGCGTTTCAGCAGCGCCGGATCGGGTTTGAAATCCGGCGGCATGGCCATTTCTTTCATCCAAGCGTTGCCGAACAGTGGGCCGTACCACAAAAACCCGATAGCAATAGTGGACAGCGCGGCCGCTGCGATGGCCCATCCGTTCAGGTGTAGCGGCGGCATGCCCAGTGGTGTGCGGCGCGGCGCTATTGCTATTGGTTGGAATACAACTCGTTGGCGTGCCGCGCGCGCATGATTTCCTGCGGCTCGGCGGGCTCAATCTGGCCGATTTGATCGCGCAGCATTTCGTTCATGGTGGGCAGCGTCTTGCGCTCAACTTTCGCAGCGGGCTCCCAAAGCTGCCCGCGCATAATAGCCTTGGCGCAATGCAGGTACGCCTCTTTCACGGTGATGTGCACCACCAGCTTGGGGCAACGCCCGTTCACTTCACACAGCGAGGTAAAGGCTTCGTCATTGCGTAGCGCTGCGGCGCCGTTGATGCGCAGCGCTTCATCGACACCGGGCACCAGAAAAATTGCGCCGATGCGACCAGTGTCGGTGATGTTTGAAAACGTATCGAGCCGATTGTTGCCGGTCCAATCGGGAATGATCACGGTGTTGTCGTCGATCACTTTAATGAAGCCAGCCTCGCCCCCGCGCGGCGACGCATCCATATTGCCCTGCGCATCACACGTCGAGAGCACGGTAAAGCGCACCAGTTTAAGAAAATTGCGGCAGTGCTGATCGAGCCGTGGCATTTGCTTTTTCACCGCGCGCTCTTTGGCCGGCAGATACATCGCGCGCAACTGCTGCGTGGTTTCGATGGCAGGCATAGGTCACCTAAAAAAACTGTTTAAAAACAATTAGTTATGTAAATTTACCGCGCTAACCACGATCCACTTCTACATTGTCGATCAAGCGCGTCTTGCCCAGCCGTGCAGCCGCCAACACCACCAGCTTGCGTTCACCGTTCACCGGCGGCACCAAATCAGCGTGCCGCCGCACTGCGATGTAGTCGGGCTTCCAACCGTGATGCGCAAGATCGGACATCACATCGAGCTCGATGCGTTGATAGTCAACCGCGCCCGCTGCCAGTTCGTCGCGCGCCTTGCACAACAATTGATACAGGCGCGGCGCTTCCGCGCGCTCCGCCGTGGTCAAATAGCCGTTGCGTGATGACAGCGCCAAGCCGTCTTCCGCGCGCACGGTTTCTGCCAAAATAATATCAATCGGCAACGCCAACTGGCGCACCATACTGCTCAGCACCAGACACTGCTGGTAATCTTTTTTGCCGAAAATCGCGGAGTGCGGATTGACCATGTTAAAGAGCTTCAACACCACGGTGGCGACGCCACGAAAATGGCCCGGCCGCACCGCGCCATCGAGCATGTGCTGTATGTCCGGCGGCTCGACAGTATAGGTTTGCGGTTCGGGATAAATCTCGCCTTCGTCAGGCGCGAACACCACATCCACACCAGCGGCCTTGAGCTTTTCGCAATCAGCAGTGAGTGTGCGCGGGTAACGGTCAAAGTCCTCACGCGGGCCGAATTGCAAACGGTTCACAAAAATGCTCACCACCGTACACGCCGCGCGCGGCTTGGCGATGTTGATGAGCTGAATGTGGCCCGCGTGCAAATTGCCCATGGTCGGCACGAACACGTTGTTGGGTTCGCGTTGCAGGCGCTCGCGCAGGGCGGTGACGGAATGAATGATGTCCATGTTTGCGGGGCAGAATTGATTCGTCAGGGTTCAGGATTCAGGATTGCGCAACGGCTGGCGCTCAATCCGCGATCCTTATGCCTCAATCCTACAAGAATGAATGTTCCCGGTCGGGAAAGGTTTTCGCTTTGACTTCCTTCACATAGCGCTCGACCGCCGCCTGTATCGAGCCTGCGCCCTGCATGAAATTTTTGACGAACTTCGCTTTTTTGCCAGGGAACACGTCGAGCATGTCGTGCAGCACCAGCACCTGGCCATCGCAATCCACCCCGGCACCGATGCCGATGGTGGGAATGGCGAGGGCGTCGCTCACCTGCTTGGCGAGCGGCGACGGTATCGCCTCCAGCACCAGCATGCCTGCGCCAGCTTCTTCGATCAACTTCGCGTCTTCGAGTAACCGCTCGGCGTCGCTCTGCTGACGGCCCTGTACTTTGTAGCCGCCGAGTTGATGCACGGACTGCGGGGTCAAGCCCAGATGCCCGCACACCGGCACACCGCGCTGCACCAGATACGCCACGGTTTCCACCATGGCGGCACCCCCTTCGAGCTTCACCATTTGCGCGCCCGCCGCCATGATTTCAGCGGCGTTGCGAAAGGTTTCCGGCGGACTCAACTGAAACGTGCCGAACGGCATGTCGCCGATGATGAACGCGCGCTTCGCGCCGCGCGCGACACACGTGGTGTGATAAACAATATCGCGCAACGACACCGGCAAGGTGGTTTCGTGCCCCTGCAACACATTGCCCAGCGAATCGCCGATCAGCAACGTTTCCACGCCAGCCGCTTCAAGCAGCGCGGCAAAACTCGCGTCGTAGGCGGTCAGCATGGTGATCTTGTCACCATCCTGGGTCATTTTGTGAAGTGTGGAAAGCGTGATTCTCATGGTAAATTTACCAATAAAAACAATTAGTTACAGTAAACCGCCGAATCTTAGCGTCCAGAACTGAAAAATTCGCGCGGGCCGCGCATCGCCGCAATGCGCTGCAACAATAAATCAAAATCGTGGGTGGAATCAACAAAGTTTAAATTATCCGAATTCACGATCAGCAGCGGTGCTGCGCTGTACTGGTGAAAATAGCGCGCGTAGGTGTCGCTCAGGCGCAGCAAATAATCGTCGCTGATGGCGCGCTCGTAACTGGCCGCGCGCTTTTCCACGCGATCAATCAGCGTTTGCGCGGTGGCTTGCAGGTAGATCACGAGGTCAGGCACGGGCAATTGCAAGCTCAGGTGATCGTAGATTTGCCGGTAAAGTTTGAGTTCATCGTCGCGCAAGGTGAGGCCCGCGAACAGCGGGTCTTTTTCGAACATAAAATCGGCGAACGTGGCTTTGCGAAACAAGTCCGACTGCGCAAGATCACGCACCTGCGCCGCACGCTGAAACAAAAAAAACAACTGCGCGGGTAACGCATTGCGTTCCGGGTCGCGATAAAAACCATCTAAAAACGGATTGGCCGCCGGATCCTCTAGCAAAGCCACGCCACCGCAGCGCTCGGCCAGCAAACGCGTGAGGCTGGTTTTGCCGGCGCCAATGGGGCCTTCCACCACCACGTAGCGCAAGCGATCAGGCAATACCACGGGCTTCATGCTGCCACGGCTTTCAATACGGTAACGCTCTTCACATCCACCTGCCGCAGCAACTCGCGCACGCACCCTTGACCAGGCACTTGCGCATCGGGCGCGATCTCCGCCAACGGGGCCAGCACAAACGCGCGCGTGATCATGCGCGGATGCGGAATCGACAAGCCCGGTTCGTGGATCACTTGCTCACCATAAAGTGCAATGTCGAGATCTAGCGTACGCGGCGCGTTGGGAAATTCGCGCACCCGACCCTGCTCGCGCTCAATCGCCAGCAACGCGTGCAACAAGACTTGCGGGGTGAGCGTGGTGCGTATCGCCGCTACCGCGTTGACAAAATCCGGCTGATCCACGTAACCCACCGCCGCACTGCAATACAGCGACGACTGCGCTATGAGTTGCGTCTCAGGCAAACGCGCCAAGGCCGCAAAACCCGCCTGTAACTGGCGCTGCGGCTCCTTGAGATTACTGCCGAGCGCGATGTAGGCGGTTTCCATCACGCCGCTTACGACGGGTCCGCAGCGTCAGCAGGGTTCGCCGCTTCACCGGGGGCTCGCGGCTTTCTGCGGCGGCGGCGCTTTTTCGGGCCGCTGTCGGGCATCAGCATACGTTCGCGCTCGGCGCCATCGACAGCCTGAAATTGGGTCCACCACTCGCCGAGTTCCATATCCAACTCACCGCTTTCGCAACGCAGCAACAGAAAATCGTAGCCTGCGCGAAAGCGCGGCAATTCCAGCAGCCGGTGCGGACGTCGCCCCGAGCGCTGCTCAAAGCGCGGCTGCATCGCCCAGATGTCTTTCATGTCGCCGCCGTAACGCCGCGGAATGGCGAGCTTTTCAGCCTGCATTTGCAGCACTTGATCCATCGCTTTGAATAGCGCCGGAATTGGCGGAATGCCGCCAGCCTCGATGGATTTCCACGCCGCCAACACTTCGTGCCAAAGCAGGGTGGCGAACAAAAACGCCGGCGACACGCCTTTCTCGGCGCGTATGCGCAAATCGGTATTTTTCAACGCCAGCATGACAAAACGTTCGCCGAGCGGCTGTTCCAAAATGACATCGAGCAGCGGCAGCAAGCCATGGTGCAGGCCGTCTTTGCGCAAGCGCTTGACGGTTTCTACCGCATGGCCGGACAACAGCAGCTTCATCATTTCATCAAACAGCCGCGCGGGCGGCACGTTTTGCAGCAGGTCGCCCAGTTCGCGGATAGGCTTGCGCGTGGCAGGGTCGATTTCAAAATCCAGCGCCGCCGCAAAACGCACCGCGCGCAGCATGCGCACCGGGTCTTCGCGATAGCGCTGCACCGGGTCACCGATCATGCGCAACCGCCGCTCGTGTAAATCTTTTACGCCGCCGTGGTAATCGTGCACCTCTTGCGTTGCCGGGTCGTAGAACAGCGCGTTGATCGAAAGATCACGCCGCGTGGCGTCCTGCGCCTGATTGCCGAATACGTTGTCGCGCAAAATGCGGCCATGTTCGTCGGTCTTGCCTTTGTCGGCGGCGTCTTCCCCATCGTTACCGCTGGTGTCGTGCCCGGCGCGAAAAGTGGAAACCTCCACCGTTTCGCGACCGCACATCACGTGCACAATCTGAAAACGTCTTCCAATAATGCGCGAGCGGCGAAACAGTCCGCGCACCTCTTCCGGCGTGGCGCTGGTGGCGACATCAAAATCCTTGGGCGTGCGCTTGAGCAGCAAATCGCGCACCGCACCGCCCACCACAAATGCGGCGTATCCCTTGCCTTGCAGGGTATCGGTGACGCTCAACGCACACGCGCTGATTTGGCTGCGCGCCACGCCGTGATTTTTGAACGCAATCACCTTGGCGGCGGATTTGGCGCGCCGGCTGAACATCTTCCCGGAAAACACCCGGCCTATCAGTTTTTTGATCATGAGGTTGTAATTATAGCGCCGGGACTAAGACTAAGGACTCGGTACCAAAGCAGCCAATGCAATGCCGCTCTGCCAAGGCGCGCATCAACCGAGCGACATCACCGGCCAGCCGCGCGCCACGGCCTGTGCCCGAAGTGTATCGTCCGGATCCACCACCACCGGGTGCGTCACCCTTTCCAGCAGCGGCAAGTCGTTGTGCGAGTCGCTGTAGAACCAAGATTTTTCATACGATTTTAGCGTTTCGCCGCGTGCGGCCAGCCACGCGTCCAGCCGCTTTGGCTTACCTTCCTTGAAGCACGGCAGGCCACTCACGCCGCCGGTAAATTCGCCGTTTTTCTGCTCAGGCTCAGTGGCAATCAAATGCGCAATGCCGAACAGGCGCGCAATCGGCGCGGTGACAAAACTGTTGGTCGCGGTAATCAGCACGCGCACGTCACCCTGATGCTGATTCACCAACGCGCGCGCGGAATCACGCAGCATGGGCTGGATTTTTTTCTGCATGTAGTCGGTGTGCCATTGATCCAGTACCTCGCGCGGGTAGCGCGACAGCGGCTTCAATTGGAAATCGAGGAATTCTAGGATGTTAAGCGTGCCCGCCTTGTATTGATCGTAGAACGCCTGATTGCGCGCTTCATAGACCGCGCGGTCGAGCACGCCCCGTTCAATTAAATACTGCGCCCATTCGAAATCCGAATCGCCGGCCAGCAGGGTGTTGTCGAGGTCAAATAGCGCTAGGTTCATTCTATGTAACTAGTTGATTTTATTGAGTTATTTTAATTGTTCAACAGTTCCCGCACCAGCGGCACGGTCACGCCACGTTTGGTCTCCAGCGAAAAACGATCTAGCGCGTCGAGCGTTGCGAACAGCGCACCCATGTCGCGTGGCGCGTGCGTGAGCAGGTACGCGCTCACGTCATCGCGCAAGGTGAACCCTCGCGCCTTTGCGTGCTGCGCCAGCGCCTGAGCTTTTTCGCTGTCGCTCAGCGCGTGTACCTGCACCACCAACCCCCACGCCAGGCGCGTCAGCAAATCGGCGCGCAGCTTGAGTTGCACCGGCGGCACCTTGCCGCTGGCAATCAATCCGCCACCCTGCTCACGCAAGGTGTTGTAGCGATGGAACAGCGCGGCTTGTGCGTCGGGGCTGAGGCCTTCCACATCATCGGCGGCCAGTAGCATAGCGCTGTCGCTGACGGGATCGTGGGCCGCGCAGGACACGTAGTGACCCTGCGCTTCTGCCGCCGCAGCCTTGAGTAAATGCGTGCGGCCACAGCCCGCTTCGCCCCAAAGATACACAAAACGTTCGCCGCTGCCCGCAACGGCTGTGCGCAAATGCGCGAGCAACTCGGCATTGCGACCCACAATAAAATTGCCGAGCATCGGCGCGGGTGGCGCGGTGATGTCCAGCGCGAGCTGCCTCATGCGCTGGCGCTGCCGCCCTGATACAGGCCGCTTGCCAAATACTTTGCGCGCACGTGACGCAGCCACACCAGCAATGCTGCGCTCGTCGGCAAAGCCATTAAAAGCCCCGTAAAACCAAAGACTTGCCCAAAGGCCAGCAGCGCGAAAATCACGGCGACCGGGTGCAAGCCGATGCGGTCGCCCACCAGCCACGGCACGAATACCGAGCCTTCGAGCACGTTGCCCACGACGAATACCACCCAAATCCAAATCAGGTGCGTGGTGTCACCAAATTGAAGTATCCCGGTCAGCGTGGCAAGCAGCACACCGGTAATCACGCCCAGATACGGCACAAAGGTCATGCACCCCGCAATGACGCCAACCGACAGTGCGTAATCCAGCCCGACAAACCACAGCGCCGCCGTGTAGAACACCGCCATCAGCAGCATCACCAGCAACTGGCCACGCAAAAATTCGCCCAGTACCGCGTCGATTTCCGTCAGCAAACCCGACACCATGGCATGCCATTGACGCGGAATTAACTCGGCCAAGCGGGCGATCATCGCATCCCAATCGCGCATGAAATAAAACAGCACCAGTGGCGTCAACACCAGATTGCCGATTAAACCCAACAGTGCGAGACCACCACTCTTGAGAGTCGGCAGCAATTGCACGGCGAATCCCTGCACGTCTTTGGCGTGTTCGGTGACCCATTCCTTAACAAAGGCCGTGTCGAGCTCGACACCGAAATGTTGCAGCACCAAAGGGCCGATATGGAGTTTGATCCAGTCGATAAATTGGGGAAACTGGGTGATGATGGTTTTGACCTGCTTGGTTACCAGTGGCATCAGCACCAACAGCAGCAGCAGAATCACGCCGGCGATCAAGGCCAGCGCGATGCTCACTGCCAGCGTGCGCGGCAGGCGCCTGGCCATGCGCGTCACCAGCGGATTGAAGATATACGCCAGCACCGCTGCGGCCAAGAACGGCGCGAGGATAGGGCTCAACAGATACACCAGCCCGCCAGCGACAGCAGCCAAAGCCGCCCACCAGCCGTACCTTGCGCCGCGAACACTGCCGTCTTTGCCGGTATCGAGCGTGTTCATATCCACAGCCGCTTAAGCCTCCGGCAAGCTCACGCCGCAGTATCCGCACCGGGCGGCGTCTGCGGTGGCTTTTTAATGCGCTCCCACGCCCATAGCCCGTAGCCCGACAGCAGGTAGAGCACAAACACGGCAAACAACATCTCGGGCAACGTGCTGGCCGCCACAAACAAAAAGACAAATCCCATGGCGATGCCCACCAAGGCAGAGAACGGCACACTCTTGCGCAGATTAATATCTTTGCCGCTGTAAAACTTGATGTTACTCACCATGGTGAAGCCGGCAAACACGGTGAGTCCCCACGCCAGCCATTTCACATCGACACCTTTGATCTGGTACTCGTTCAGCGCCCACACCAAGCCCGCCAGCACGCAGGCTGCAGCGGGGCTGGGCAACCCCTGAAAATAACGTTTGTCGAGAATATCGTGATTGGTGTTAAAGCGCGCCAGCCGCAGCGCGGCGCAAGCGCAATAAATAAACGCGGCAATCCAGCCTAGGCGCGTGGACAACCACGGGCCGAGCATTGGCACGGTCTGCGAAAACGCAAAGTCGCGCAGCGCCCATGTGTACACCACGAGAGCGGGCGCAACGCCAAACGACACCATGTCCGACAGGCTGTCTAACTCAGCGCCGAAATCGCTTTGCGTGCGCGTGAGACGCGCGATGCGGCCATCCAAACCATCGAGCACCATCGCGGCAAATATGCCCATGGCGGCGTATTCAAAGCGCTCGTTCATGGCCTGCACAATGGCGTAGAAGCCGGAGAACAGCGCCGCCAGCGTAAACAAATTCGGCAGCCAGTAAATGCCGCGCCGGCCAAAGCGGTTTTTGATAAAAGGGCGTTCGCGGTCGGCCGGTAGGGTCATGGCAGCACAGCCAATACGGATTCGGTGGCGTACACTACATCACCCACCGCCACCCGCGGTTGGGTATCCAACGGCAGATACACGTCCACTCGCGAACCAAAGCGAATAAAGCCAAAACGCTCGCCACGCGCGAGGGATTGCCCAGTCTTGGCGTAACACAAGATGCGCCGCGCCACGAGCCCCGCCACCTGCACGCACGTAACATCCACGCCTTTGGGCGTTTTAATCCACAGCACGGCACGCTCGTTTTCGAGCGACGCCTTGGCCAGCGCAGCGTTCAAAAAACTGCCGGGGAAATACCAAGTTTTGTTCACCGCACCGTCGACCGGGCTGCGGTTGGAATGCGCATTGAACACATTCATAAACACGCTGATTTTCAGTGCATCACGCTCCAGATACGGATCACGCGCCTTTTCCACCACCACCACACGCCCGTCAGCCGGGGAGAGCACCGCAGTAAGATCGGCGGGAATCGCGCGCGCGGGATCACGGAAAAACTGGATCATGAATGCCACCACGAGCCAGAAAAATGCCGCTGCGCCCCAGCCAGCGTACGCCTGCACTGCAATCGCCACGCCCAACGCCAAAGCAATAAACGGCCAACCTTCGCGGGCGATGATGGGGTGGGGGTATTTCACCATAGGATTAAGGATTGAGGATTGAGGATTGCGGATCGAAGATTAAGGATTGAGCTGACCCTGCTGGGCGCACAATCCTCAATCCTGGCAACTGAATCCTAGTTTTTCGACTGATCCACCAAACGGTTACGCTTGATCCACGGCATCATGTCGCGCAGTTTGCCGCCGACCACTTCAATCGCGTGCTGCTTGCCGATGCGCCGCAAGGCATTCAGCTTGGTAGCGCCGGTTTGATTTTCCAGCAAAAATTCCTGCGCATAGGCACCGGTCTGGATTTCTTTGAGGATTTTGCGCATTTCGTTCTTGGTGTCTTCGGTCACAATGCGCGGGCCGCGGGTGAAATCGCCGTATTCGGCGTTGTTCGAAATCGAATAACGCATATTGGCAATGCCGCCTTCGTACATCAGATCCACAATCAATTTGAGTTCGTGCAGGCATTCAAAGTACGCCATTTCCGGCGCGTAACCGGCTTCAACCAGCGTCTCAAAACCAGCTTGCACCAGCGCCGTGCAGCCGCCGCATAACACGGCCTGTTCGCCGAACAAATCGGTCTCGGTTTCTTCCTTGAAGGTGGTTTCGATAATGCCGGCTTTGCCGCCGCCGATAGCCGCCGCGTAGGACATGGCCATGATGCGCGCTTTTTTCGATTTATCTTGGTGAATCGCGATCAGCATCGGCACGCCGCCGCCTTGCGCGTAAGTGCCGCGCACCGTGTGGCCGGGAGCCTTGGGCGCCACCATGACCACATCGAGATCATCACGCGGCGTCACCTGGCCGTAGTGAATGTTGAAGCCGTGCGCAAAGGCCAGCGTGCCACCTTTCTTGATGTTCGGCGCGACGTCTTCGCGATACACCTTGGCAATATGCTCGTCCGGCATCAACATCATGACAAAGTCCGCGCCTTTGACAGCTTCGCCTACCTCTTTAACCGTCAGGCCCGCATTGCGCGCCTTGTCCCAAGAAGCGCCGCCTTTGCGCAGCCCCACGGTGACTTTTCCGCCGGATTCTTTCAGGTTCAGCGCGTGCGCATGCCCCTGTGAACCGTAGCCGATGATGGTTACTTTTTTGCCTTTGATCAGCGAGAGATCGGCATCTTTGTCGTAATACACTTTCATGGTTTTTCCTTCGTTACGCCTAGGTTGATTTCGTTGGTGTCCAGCAGCACAGGCGCGGCGCGGGCCGCATCCAGCTACAGATATAAGTAATTGATTTTATTATACTTTTAGAACACGGTCGCCACGACCAATGCCAGATGCGCCGGTGCGTACGGTTTCCAGTATGGCCGAGCTTTCGATGGCCTTGAGAAACGCGTCGAGTTTGGAGCCGGTGCCGGTCAATTCGATGGTGTAGTCCTTGTCGGTGACATCAATAATGCGGCCGCGGAAGATATCGGACATGCGCTTCATTTCTTCGCGATCTTTACCCACGGCGCGCACTTTCACCAGCATGAGTTCGCGCTCAATGTGATCGCCCTCGGACAAATCCACCACCTTCACCACGTCCACTAACTTGTTGAGTTGTTTGGTGATTTGCTCGATGACTTCATCCGAGCCGCTGGTGACTACCGTCATGCGCGAGAGTGTGGCGTCTTCTGTGGGCGCGACGGTGAGCGATTCTATGTTGTAGCCGCGTGCGGAAAACAATCCCGCCACGCGCGACAAGGCACCGGCCTCGTTTTCCAGCAGTACGGAAATTATGTGTCTCATTGTAGGTAGATTGCGTTTAAACCAGCGTCATTTCCGACAGCCCCTTGCCGGCGGGCACCATCGGAAACACGTTTTCAGTTTGATCGGTAATGAAATCCATAAACACCAAATCTTTTTTGCGCGCGAAAGCTTCTTTCAGCGCCGGCTCTACATCGGACGGCTTGTCGATACGCATACCGACGTGACCGTAGGATTCCGCTAACTTCACGAAATCCGGCAGCGCGTCCATGTAGGATTCCGCATAGCGATTGCCGTGGAAAAACTCCTGCCACTGCCGCACCATGCCCATATAACGATTGTTGAGCATGACCATTTTAATCGGTAGCTTGTATTGCTTGCAGGTTGAGAGTTCTTGTATGCACATTTGCACGCTAGCTTCACCGGTGACGCAGGCGACAGTGGATTTCGGGTTCGCCAGTTGCACACCTATTGCCGCTGGCAAGCCAAAACCCATGGTGCCCAAGCCGCCGGAGTTAATCCAGCGACGAGGCTTGTTGAACTTGTAAAACTGCGCGGCCCACATTTGATGCTGGCCGACATCCGAGGTAATGATCGCGTCGCCCTTGGTGATTTCATAGAGCTTTTGCACCACAAACTGCGGTTTGATAATGGCGCTCGCGCGGTCGTATTTCAGGCAATCTCGACCACGCCATTCTTCGATTTGCGCCCACCAGCTTTTGAGTGCCGGGGCATCCACGGTGGACTTGCTGGCATCGAGTTGCTTATTGAATTCCTTGAGTACGTCGCGTGCGTTGCCGACGATAGGCACATCCACTTTCACGCGCTTGGAAATCGACGAAGGATCCACGTCGATATGAATAATGGTGCGCTTGGGATCGAAAAAATGCTTGGGGTTACCCACTACGCGGTCATCAAAGCGCGCGCCGATGGCGAACAGCACGTCGCAATTTTGCATCGCGAGATTGGCCTCGTAGGTGCCGTGCATGCCGAGCATGCCGACAAACTGCTTGTCCGTCGCCGGATAGCCGCCCAAGCCCATCAACGTGTTGGTGATGGGGAACCCCAGCGCCCGCACCAACTGCGCCAGTTCTGCCGATGCGTCACCCAGCACAACACCGCCGCCGGTATAAATCATCGGACGCTTGGCCGCCATCAACAACTGAAGGGCTTTTTTGATTTGTCCCGGATGGCCCTTGGTCACCGGGCTGTAGGAGCGCATGCTCACCGTCGCGGGGTAGCTAAAATCAGCCTTGGCCGCCGTCACGTCTTTGGGAATGTCTACCACCACCGGGCCGGGCCGCCCGGTCGCAGCGATGTAGAACGCTTTCTTGATGGTGGCGGCGATGTCTTTGACGTCGCGCACGAGAAAATTGTGTTTGACGCAGGGCCGAGTGATGCCCACTGTGTCACATTCCTGAAAGGCATCTTCGCCGATGGCGTAGGTCGGCACTTGACCGGTAATCACCACCAACGGAATCGAATCAGAATAGGCCGTGGCAATACCGGTTACCGCGTTGGTTACGCCAGGACCGGAAGTCACCAGCGCGACGCCCACTTTATTGGTCGAGCGCGCGTAACCATCCGCCGCGTGCAGCGCACCCTGCTCGTGACGCACGAGGATGTGTTTAACCTTGTTTTGCTTAAATAATTCGTCGTAAATGTAGAGTACGGCACCGCCGGGATAGCCGAACACATGTTCGACACCTTCTTCCTGGAGACAACGTATAACAATCTCTGCGCCCGTCAATTGCATGGCTGATTAAACCCTTGGTGGAACCTTGGTCGAAAAGAAAACCGCGAAAAGATAACCGCAGTAACCGCGTGGCGCGCTCATCTTGCTCATCTGGCTCGGCATGCGGCAGTGCGACAAGCCGAAAGCGCGGAAACTTTGTAGACTACCGTTTCAGGGCCTTTCGGTCAAGGCAAAAGCAGCGTGTAAACAATATGATAGCGGCGTTTACGCGACCTTTTGCGCGCCGCACTACGCGCACTGCGGCTGATTTGCTAAGATGCGGGCGAACGGTCGTCTCGCAATGCCGCTTTCCCAGGGAGAAACGGCAGCCTTACCGCAATATGAACTGGCGGACGGGCGCGTTGCGACACAATAATTAAAGCATAACCAGCACATAGAGGCGGGCGAACTGGCAACATACAAGGAAATGGCAGACTTTCTCGCTGGAGTGGAACGCCGAGCTTTTAAGCAATCGATGTTCGCTGTGCGCGACGAACATACGGCGCTGGATATTGTTCAGGACGCCATGATGAAGCTGTCAGAAAAATACGCCGACCGGCCTCCCGAAGAATTTCCTATGCTGTTCCAGCGTATCCTGCAAAACACGATACGCGATTTTTACCGGCGGCAAAAAGTTCGCTCAATGTGGACTACACCCATGTCCTCGTTGATTAACAGCGATTCCGACGGGGAATATGATCCGCTCGAAACGCTCGAAGTCGAAAACGAATCGCCCTACCTAGCACCCGCGCCCGACCAGCTTCAACGTGCGCAAGTCCTTGGTTTTATTGAGAAAGCACTGGCAAAGTTACCGGCACGTCAACGCGAGGCCTTTATCTTGCGTTACTGGGAGGAAATGGATGTCGCCGAAGCCGCCAAAACCATGGGCTGTTCCGAGGGTAGTGTCAAAACGCACTGTTCGCGGGCAACCCATACGCTGGCTGAGACATTAAAGAAACAGGGCATTACATTATGAACACGATGAATCCGCAGCAAGAGCTTGAATTAGCTCAGAAAATTTCCGCCCTGCTGAAGCAGGAGACGGTGCAAATCGACAGTCAAACCGCTGAAAAGCTGCTGGCTGCACGAAAAGAAGCGCTCGCTCACTTCCCGGACGCGCCCGCACGGGCATGGTCACCGGCGGTGGCGGGCCGCGTCGGACGCATTTTCGAGCCGTTCAACCACAGCTTGCGCGCGGGGCTCTTGTTGCTGGCGCTGTTGGCGGCGCTCGGCGGCGTGGTGGCTTGGCATACG
This sequence comes from Burkholderiales bacterium, assembly GCA_043743335.1. Taxonomy (GTDB): domain Bacteria; phylum Pseudomonadota; class Gammaproteobacteria; order Burkholderiales; family SG8-41; genus UBA5216. The sequence continues at coordinate 10,078 of JAYTWR010000068.1, read as the reverse complement.
TCCAGCCAGCAAGGCAGCGAAATTGCTGATATCGACACCGGCTTGCTCACCGATGAGTTGCCGATTAACGCGTACTTAGACAAAGGGTTCGACTCGTGGGTAAAACGGCAAGCACGCTGATCGCGGGTATCGCTGGCTTGGTGCTGGCGTTTGCTGCTGCCGCCCAGCAAGCGCAAAACACGCCTGCCAACCCGGCCACTGCCGCGCCGGGCAAATCGCCGCGCCCGCTGTGGAGCGAACTGTCGCCCAAGCAGCAGACCGTGCTCGCCCCCTTGGCCGCCGATTGGGACAGCCTAGACACCACCCGTCGCAAGAAGTGGGTCACCATCGCCAACCGCTATCCCAAAATGAAACCGGACGAGCAGGCGCGACTGCAACACCGCATGCAGGATTGGGCTGCCCTTACACCGGCGCAACGCCGTGTCGCCCGCGAGAACTACCAAACACTGCGGCAACTGCCGCGCCCGCCCAGCGGCGAACTCCGGCAAAAGTGGGATCAGCATAAGCAAGCGCCTGCGGCGACGCCCGACACCACCGAAAAGTGAACCGCGGCACGCCGGACGCCGGTGCGAGCCACGCCCCGCAGGCCGCAACGCTGGCCACCTCTACGCTGGCCACCTTTAAGCGACGCCTCACCAGCCTCATCTACGAAGCACTGATACTCACCGCCGTTCTGCTGGCTGCTGCTTTGCCGCCCGTCATGCTCATGCGGCATTGGGAAAACGCGACTGCCCGCCCGGCGTTACAGGCTTGGATTATCGTGTTCTGCGGCGCATTCTATGTTTGGCAATGGGCCAGCAAAGGTCAAACACTGCCGATGAAAACTTGGAAAATGCGGCTGGTGATGGCAGATGGCTCACCCGTCAGCTACCCGTGCGCGATACGGCGCTATTTCGCCGCACTGGCGAGCATTGCATTGCTCGGATTAGGCTACGTCTGGGCGTTGGTTGATCGCGACCGACAATTCCTGCATGACCGGCTGGCAGGCACCCGCATCGTCCTGCAAAGCTAGACTGCGATTAGCGCCGCTCCTGCTGCCACAGCATCGCCATCGCCAAACACAAAAACGCCGCCATCGGCAGCAGTGCGCTGGCCTGCGCTGGCCATTCGTTGAGCAAACCAAGATGCGCCGAGAGCTGATTCAAAAAGTAAAATGCCAGCCCCAGCATAATGCCGGCAAAAATACGCCCGCCCACGCCGCCTTGCCGCCGCTGAAAATACGCGAACGGCAGCGCCAGCAGCATCATGGTCAGCACCGCCAGCGGATAGGTGATTTTCGACCACAGCGCTATTTCGTAACGCAATGATTTTTGACGGTTTTCCTGCAAATGCTGGACAAACGATTTCAGGCTCGCCGCCGACATTTGATCCGGCTGCACCATCAACACGTTGAATAATTGTGGCTCCAGCACGGATTGCCACGGCGCGGTGTCTGTTTTGCTGACCTCCGTGCGCACCTCGGTAAAAGACGTTTTCCGCACACCACTGAGCAGCCACTGCCGCTCGCCTTGAAATACGCCTTTGTCTGCCGCCAGCACAGAGCGCAGCCGAGAGTTTTCATCAAATTCGTAAATATGCACGCCCTTGATCTGGCCGTCGGTGGTGACTTCACGCACATTAATAAAACTCTTGTCATCCTTCAGCCACAGGCCCGAGCGAAACTCCTGCGCAACAATGCCGGTAATCGCCTGCGAGCGTATGCGCTGCGCCAATTCTTCCGACGCTGGCCCCACATACTCGCCAAACAAAAACGTCAAGGCCGCCAGCAACAACCCGGCACTGAAAATTGTCCCGAGCACGCGCACCAGCGAAACCCCCGCTGTACGCATGACCGTGTATTCCGAACTCGCCACCAACTGTGCCAGCGCAAACAGCGTGCCGATCAAAGCCGCAATGGGAAACACCTCATAAATATGGCCGGGAATGGACAACAACACATGCCGCACCACATGCCGCATGTGGTAATTGCCACGACCAATATCCTTGATTTCCTCCACCAAATCAAAGAACGAAAACAACATCAACAACGCGACCATGACCAATAGGGTTGCCAGCAGGATTTCGCGCACAATGTAACGGTGCAGGGTTTTCATGGCGTTTTACTTTCGCGCCAACAAACGTTGCCACGAAAACACGCTCAGTCTGCGGTAAAACAGCAGCAGTAACAGCACCACAACTATTGCGTGCAACACCACCAGGCCCGGCACCAGTTGCAAACGCGACTGCGCGATGTAGGCCTGAACCACCGACAGCAAATTGACATACACCATATAGGCCAGCACCGCGAGGATCAAATTGAGGGATCGCCCCGCGCGCGGATTCACAAACGACAGCGGAATCGCTAGCAACGCCAGCAACAATGCGCTAACGGGCAGGCCGATGCGCCACGACAGCTCGCCCAGTTGGCGCGGACCACCTTGATCGATCAATTCCTGAGTGGACATCGTCTTAGTACCGGGCGCGCGTATCGCCTCCTGCGTCTCCACACGCACGGCGTAGCGCTCGAATTCGTAGACGCGATAATCGGCTCGCCCCGGTTCGCCTTCGTAGCGATAGCCATTGAGCAACACCAAAAAGCGGTCGCCATTGGCCACGGTTTCCTGAAAGCCCTGCTTCGCCACCATAACCCCGGTTTTGCCGTGCTGGGTGGAACTCACAAATACGTTTTCCACACGGTTGTCGATGATCGAAGCCGACTCGACAAAAAACACGCGGTCGGCCTGCTTTGACTCACGAAACACGCCCGCCTGAATCACCGACGCGTCGTCGCGGCTGTCGAGAATTTTGCGGTAGTCCTCGGCCTTGCCTGCCGCCCAAGGCGACAAGCCCAGTGCCAGTGCGGCAATGGTCGCCACCAGCGGCAACGCGAACATCAGCACCGGCGTCACCCAGCGCACAAGGCCCACGCCGCACGAAAACCACACCACCATTTCCGAATCGCGGTACGCGCGGCTTAGCGTCATCAGCACCGCGATAAACAAGGTTAGCGACAACAGCGTGGGCAAAAATCCGATCAAGGTAAAGCCCAACAACGCCAGCACGCTGGTCGAAGTAATGGAGCCGCCCGCAGCCAGTGCCAGCAAACGCACCAGTTGGGTAGTCAGCACGATACCCAGCAACACAAGAAAAGTCGCCAGCGCGGTACTCGCCATTTCGCGCAGCAGCGTCCTGTGAAATATCATGCGGCCATTTTGCTTTTCAGAGGAAAACCGCCGATAATGAAACGCGGGTTGTCGCTATCGGCCTGTGGTATTTATCGTGTTTATCGAACTGTTTCAATTCATGTTTTACAGAGGAGTTCGCCGTGGAATTTAGCACAGAATGTGTAGCGCCGGGTCTGTCCAAAACGGCTTGCGCCGTGGTCGGCGTGTTTGAATCGCGCAAATTAAGCGGCCCCGCTGCTGCGCTCGACCGCGTCGCCAAAGGCGCGCTGACCCAAGCACTCAAAAGCGGCGACATGGAAGGCCGTGCGGGTGCCACCCTGCTGCTGCACGGCGTTGCCCACACCGCTTGTACACGCGTGCTGTTGGTCGGCTTGGGGCCGGAAAAATCGTTCCATGAAAAAGCCTATCGCAACGCCGTCGCCACGGCCTTGCGCGCCGTTAGCGCCACGGGTGCTGCAGACGCTGAAATCCACTTGACCACGCTCACCGCTGGTGATTCCGACATCGCGTGGCGTACGGCACAAGCCGCCACGCTCGCCATCGAAGCGGGTTACCGCTTTGAGCACATGAAAAGCAAGCGCGAAACACCGCCCTCAACCTTGAAGCACCTGACGCTCGCTCATGCCTCCGCCGCAGACAGCAAACGCGCGGCTCGCGGCTTGGCGCAGGGCGTCGCGGTGGGCCACGGCATGAGTCTCGCCAAAGATCTCGGCAACCTGCCGGGTAACGTGTGTACACCAACCTATCTCGCCAAAGAAGCGCAGGCGCTCGCCAAACGCTATCGCCTGAAAATTAAGGTGCTCGACCGTCCCGAGATGCAAAAACTCGGCATGGGCTCCCTACTCTCGGTCGCGCGCGGCAGCGCCGAACCGCCCAAGCTGATCGTGCTCGAATACCACGGCGGGCCAAAAAGCCAAAAGCCGGTAGCGTTGGTCGGCAAGGGCGTCACCTTCGATACCGGCGGCACCTCGCTCAAGCCCGCTGGCGAGATGGACGAAATGAAATTCGATATGAGCGGCGCCGGCAGTGTGCTCGGCACCTTCCGCGCCCTTGCGGAAATGCGCCTGCCGATCAACGTGGTCGGCATTATTCCCGCGACTGAAAACATGCCCGGCAGCCGCGCCACCAAGCCCGGCGATATCGTTAAAAGCATGTCGGGGCAAACCATCGAAATCCTCAACACCGACGCTGAGGGACGGCTCATTCTGTGCGATGCGCTGACTTACGCCGAGCGTTACGAACCGTCCGCCGTGATTGACATCGCCACGCTCACCGGCGCCTGCGTCATCGCGCTCGGCCATGTGGTGAGCGGCCTTTTCGCCAACGACGACGCCTTGGCCAAAGAAGTGCTGGCCGCCGGCGACGCTGCGCAAGACCGCGCCTGGCATCTGCCGCTGCACGACGAATATCAGGATCAGCTCAAAAGCAATTTCGCCGATTTCGCCAACATCGGCGGGCGTCCGGCAGGGGCAGTGACTGCGGCTTGCTACCTGTCGCGCTTCACCAAAAAATTCAAATGGGCGCATCTGGATGTCGCGGGTACGGCGTGGAAATCCGGCAAAGACAAAGGCTCCACTGGACGCCCGGTGCCGCTACTGACGCAGTTTCTGATACAGCGTGCTGGACAAAAATAATTCAATAAAATCAATTACTTACACAAACTCCACGTCTGACAGCAATGACGCAGATCGACTTTTACACGCATGTCGGCAACAAACTGAACGTGGCCTGCCGATTGGCCGCGAAAGCCCACAGCCAAGGCCTGCGCGTGGCGGTGCTATGCCCGGACGCGGCCACCGTGCAGCAATTTGACCGCATGCTGTGGTCGGCCTCACCGCTCACCTTTGTCCCGCATTGCAGCGCCTCGCATCCGTTGGCCGCGCGCACACCCATCGTGATCGATCACGAAGGTATCGAGCCGCCGCACGATGAAGTGTTGCTCAATTTGCGCGATGAATGGCCGCCGGTGTTCAGCCGCTTTCAGCGCCTGATTGAAATCGTCAGCCAAGACGACGCCGACCGCGCGAGCGCCCGCGCACGTTTCAAGTTTTACCGCGACCGCGGCTACGAAATCCGCAGCCACGACCTGTCTGCGACACCCGCGCAGTAGCTTGCTGCAACCATGGCGGAACCCACGGAACACCCGGTAAACGACGACAACGGTAACAGCAACGATGCGGACAGCGACAGCGCAATCCTCGCACGTGCCGATGCGCTGCTAAACCGTCACCGCCGCCCGTCACCAGCGCAGCCGGTGCCGCCACCCGCAGCCGCAGTCGCAGCGCAACCCACACCCGCGCCGGACGACGATATCCCGCTGCTCACCAGCGTGGCGCGGCCGGCACCCGCGCGCGAAATCCCGACGCCCAAAAACGACAGCGCCGCGACCCTACCGGCTGATGCTGATGCAAATGCTGATGCCAATGTTGATACTGCCACCGCAGCATTGCCCGAAGTCATTTCGCGCGTACAAAACCAGAATCTTGAACACACGGCCTATTTGCGCGTGATGTCACAGATGGATGATCGCATCACCAACGTGGTGCGCCAACGCGTCATGCCGGAAATCGGCTCTGCGCTAGATCAGGCACTGGCGCGCATCGCAGAAGATCTCAAAGCCAGCATCGGCGACATGGTGCGCAGTACCGTGCAAGACACGCTACGCACGCATCTGGCTGCTCAGCAGACCACACTGGCCGTGGCCGGCGCGGCGGCCTCCGGTATAATGTCGCCCTCTCCCGCAGCACCCGCATCTTCCTCACCTCCGCCAAAATCGATGGAACTCGCCAAGAGTTTTGAGCCCGCCGCCATAGAAGCGCGCTGGTATCCCACATGGGAAAAGCAGGGTTTTTTCAAGGCCGGCGCTGACGCCGCCAAGACGGATAACTACTGCATCCTGCTGCCCCCGCCCAACGTCACCGGCACGCTGCACATGGGCCACGCCTTTCAGCACACACTGATGGATGCGTTGACGCGCTATCACCGCATGCGCGGCGACAACACGCTGTGGCAAGCGGGCACCGATCACGCGGGCATCGCCACGCAAATCGTGGTCGAGCGCCAGCTCGATGCACAAAAAATCTCGCGCCACGACTTGGGCCGCGAGAAATTCGTCGAGCGCGTGTGGCAGTGGAAAGAAGAATCCGGCTCCACCATCACACGCCAAATGCGGCGGCTCGGCAGTTCGTGCGACTGGGAGCGCGAGCGCTTCACCATGGACGAAGGCCTCTCGCGCACCGTGACCGAGACCTTCGTGCGCATGCACCAGCAGGGCCTGATCTATCGCGGCAAGCGGCTGGTGAACTGGGACCCCATTCTGCAAACGGCAGTGTCAGATCTTGAAGTCGAATCGGTCGAAGAAGACGGCAAGCTGTGGCACATCCGTTACCCGTTGGCTGAAGGCGATGGCCAGTTGGTGGTCGCCACCACGCGGCCTGAAACCATGCTCGGCGACGTCGCTGTGGCCATCAACCCGGAAGACGAACGGTACAAGCACCTGATCGGCAAGCAAGTCACGCTGCCGCTGACCGGACGCACCATCCCGGTGATCGCCGACGACTATGTCGATGCCGCGTTCGGCACGGGCTGCGTGAAAATCACGCCGGCCCATGACTTCAACGATTATCAGGTCGGCGTGCGACACAAACTTGAGCTGATAAACATACTCACGCTCGACGCCAAAATCAACGACAACGCGCCCGAAGCCTATCGCGGGCTGGATCGCTTTGAAGCGCGCAAGCGCGTACTCGCCGATCTCGAAGCCCAAGGACTGCTGGCGGAGACCAAGCCGCACAAATTGATGGTGCCGCGCTGCGGCCGCACCGACGCCATCGTTGAGCCAATGTTGACCGACCAGTGGTTCATCAAAATGGAATCACTGGCGCAGCGCGGGCTGGATGCCGTAGCGCTGGGGCAAATCAAATTTGTGCCGGAGAACTGGACCAACACCTACAACCAGTGGCTTACCAACATTCAGGATTGGTGCATCTCGCGCCAACTGTGGTGGGGCCATCGCATCCCCGCGTGGTACGACGCTGAAGGCAATATTTACGTCGCACGCACACGTGAAGAAGCGATTGCACAGTACGACGAGAAACTGCCTGCGCGACTGGAGGCCGGTGAAAACCCCGCGCCCGCGCCGTTGCAGCAAGATGAAGATGTGCTCGACACTTGGTATTCCTCCGCCCTGTGGCCATTTTCCACACTGGATTGGACGCCGGGTTATCCGCAAGACGCCAACGCAGCACTGGCGCGTTATCTGCCCTCGTCCGTGCTGGTCACCGGCTTTGACATCATTTTCTTCTGGGTGGCGCGCATGGTGATGATGACCCTGCACTTCACCGATCAAGTGCCGTTCAAAGAGGTGTACGTGCATGGTCTCATCCGCGACGCGGAAGGCCAAAAGATGTCCAAATCCAAGGGCAACGTGCTGGACCCACTGGATATCGTGGACGGCATCACACTCGATGCGCTGGTGGCCAAGCGCACCGCTAACCTGATGGACCCGCGTCAGGCCGACAAGATTACCGCCACCACCAAAAAGCATTTCCCCGACGGCATCGCCGCCTTCGGCACCGATGCGCTGCGCTTCACGTTCGCGAGTCTGGCTTCGCCGGGCCGTGACATTAAATTCGATTTACAACGCTGCGACGGTTATCGCAACTTCTGCAACAAGCTGTGGAACGCCACGCGCTTTGTGTTGATGAACTGCGACGGCAAGGACGTGGGGCTGGATGACAACGCCGCGTTTGAATACTCCGCTGCCGACCGCTGGATTAGCAGCCGCCTGCAGCGCGCTGAGGCTGCGGCTGCACAAGCGTTCACCGAATATCGCTTCGACAATCTCGCACGCGCCCTCTACGAACTCACGTGGGACGAGTACTGCGATTGGTATGTCGAACTCGCCAAGGTGCAGATGCAAAGTGGCAACGAAGCGCAACAACGCGCCACGCGCCGCACACTGGTGCGCGTGCTGGAGACGATGTTGCGTCTGGCGCACCCGGTAATCCCGTTCATTACCGAGGAATTATGGCAAATCGTCGCGCCCTTGGCGCTCGTGGTTGGAAAGCCAGGCGAGTCGATTATGTTGCAACGCTACCCGCAGTGCGAGCCAGCGAAGATCGATGCCGAAGCGGAAGCGTTCATGGATACCTTAAAAGAATTGACGAACGCGTGCCGCACCTTGCGCAGCAGCATGGGCTTGGCACCGGGCAAACGCGTGCCGCTGATTGCGCAGGGTGATGCCCAAGCGCTAACGGCCTACGCGCCGTACATGGCGGCGCTGGCGCGACTTACTGATGTGCAAATTGTCGCGGCACTGCCAGCGGAAGATGCCCCGGTCTCCACCGTTGGCGCGTTCAAACTGATGTTGAAAGTTGAAATCGACAAAGCCGCCGAAACCACCCGTCTGCAAAAAGAACGCGCGCGCAAAGCGGGCGAAATTGACAACGCAAAAGCCAAGCTATCCAAGCCCAGCTTCGTCGACAAGGCACCGCCTGCCGTGGTCGCACAAGAGCGCGAGCGTCTTGCCACGTTTGAAACCGCGCTGGCGGACATCGACGCCCAACTCGCCAAGCTCGCCGGATAAATTTAAGGGGACCTCTATTAATCGGTTTGCAGAAGCGGAACTGCCAAATTCATAATGCGTTCGCCATGTTACGCCGGTTTTCGGCAAGCTTTTGCTTGAAACTAGCCCCTTTTACGGGCGTATCCCGCCTTTTATGCCGCTGCGGACGCACCTCTCCCGTGTGGGTTGCGTGCCGCCAGCGCAGCTTGCGCTTCACGCTTGAGCAATTGTCCTAACCGCTTCATGTTGTAGACCAAGTTCATCATGCCGATCTTCACCTTGGCGCGCGCCAAACCAATCGTACGCACAATATGCCCGCCCATCGCATGCTGGGCGCCAAACACATGTTCCACACGCACCCGCGTCTTCGATTTGATCCGGTTCGAGAGCTTTTGTTCTTCGGTGAGCGGATGACCCCGCGTACCCTTTTCATGGATGTGACTTTCAATGCCGTCTTGCGCCAGTGTCTGTTCGCGTTCCTTGGAACGGTAGGCGCTATCGGCATAGGCCGGACGCTTCTTGCCCTCGGCGTCTACCGTCTGATCCAATAGCTCTTCAAACACCTGGCTGTCATGCACCGACGCATCGCTCACCGCGTAGCTTTGCACCAGCTTGTGCGCTTCATCGGCGTTGATGTGGTTTTTGTAGCCGTAGTGCGTCTCGTTGTTCTTCTTGGCCCAGCGTGCATCCACGTCCTTCTGGCGCTGCTTGGCCGGTGTGTCTTTCCAGGCTTCAGGCGGTTTTCCCGCCTTGATGGCAGCGTTCTCTTCCCGGCTGTTACGTTGACGCGGCACTTCGACAAACGTGGCGTCGATCATTTGCCCCGCACGTGCCACGTAACCCCGATTCGCCAGTTGCTCATGAAACTTGGCAAACAGCACTTCCACCAGCTTCAGTTGCTTCAGCCGCTCACGGAACAGCCATACCGTCTTGGCGTCCGGCACCCGGCTCTCCATCTGCAACCCCAGAAACCGCATGAACGACAGCCGATCCCGTATCTGATACTCGATGCGATCATCCGACAGGTTGTGCAACTGTTGCAGCACCAGTATCTTGAACATCAGCACCACATCAATCGGTTTAGCTCCCGCGCGACTCTTGCGCACTTTCTCATGCACGCCATTCAAACTGGGGCGAAACGCTTCCCAGTCTATCTGTTCGTTCAGGCCCACCAGCGGATCGCCCATCTCGGTCAGCTTGGTAGTGCGATCATGAATATCGAAAAAACTGGGTTGAAGTCGAATCCGCATTTTGCTCTGGCTTCGTGTTGGTGATTTAACCTTACAACGTACATGCTCACGTAACGTTTACAATGTGCCTCAAAATTATGCAATTTTTAGAGGTGCCC
>JAYTWR010000067.1:0-2507 GCA_043743335.1 Burkholderiales bacterium | reverse complement strand
CGATCGGCTGGCTATGGGTGGCTTTCATGATGGCCATCACCGAAACCGGCGTCGTCGCCGGGCTTCTGACGTTTCTGTTCTACGGCCTCCTGCCGTGCGGATTGCTGCTCTATCTATTGGGAACACCCGCGCGGCGCCGGCGCCGTGCACGCGCGGAAGAAGAGACGGCCGCTAACACCGACAAACAATCTACCGGCGGCAAGGACGGCTGAGCTTGACAAGACGGAGAAGCTTAAAAGGTAGCTTACTTTCTCTACGTTTTAACTTTTCGCGACCGGTGGCCACGTGCCGCCAGTAGTGCGCCTCTCATACCAGCGATGCATCGCTGCGTCGTCCACCGCATACTCGCCGCGCACCGATTTCCATATCAGTGCCGGGTTGTGTTGCCGCAGCGTCTCGAGCGCATTTTGGACTTTAGGCACCGTTACGCGTTCACCGGTTTTTTGCAGATAAAAGCGCACCGCATCGGCATCGTAGGCGCGAAACCGCTGCCCTTGCTCCAACAAACGCCACAACACCGCACGCTCCAGCGGCTTCAACCCGAGGTATCCCGACTCCATTTGGGTCTCATCATCCGCTTGGCGCTGCTGCGCAGCCAGCTTGACTACTTTTTCCAAGCGCCCCTTCATGCCAGACAACGGACTCAAGGCCTCGCCCAGCGCGGCCATAAAAAATTGCGGACGCGCGCCAAATAAGTCGAATGCATCTTGCAGCGCGGCCACATTGAGCGGAGCAAGTTTGGGCTGTTGCGCCTCAATCAACGTGGCGATATGGGCAATAAAATCTTCTCCCAGTTCGGGCATGCGCTGAATCTGTGAGCCATAAAATGGCGCACCGTTGACGTTGACCAAGCGCAGCAACTTGTCACGGTCCGAGCCCGACATGACCAGCATCAGATTCACCTTGCCGGGCGCGTTGATTTGGTCGCGCGCCGACTTGAGCGCCGCCATCGCGTTCTCGCCCGCCTCGCTGGTGAGCGCCTGCTGGGCCTCGTCTACGATCAATGCAACGGGCGCTTTGGCGGCCTTGTGCAAGGCGCGCAGCGCGGCCGCCAATGTCATGCCATCGAGCTTGCCGATTTTGGCAGTATCGATTTTGAGCGCACCGCCGATGCTGACACTCTCCAGCCCCGCTGCTTTGGCAGTACGCGCTAGCGCCCCCAGATGCGGCTGTAACGCGAGCGCAATCGCCTCGGCAATCAGCACCCCGGGGTCGCGCTGTCGGTCCGCCCACAAATCAACATAGACCACCACCACGCCGTGGCGCTCAAGGGCCGGCTTGAGATCGTTTTGCAGAAAAGTGGACTTACCGGTACGCCGTGGCGCAGCCAAAAACAAACCGTTGTGGGCATCCCCAAACACGGCTTTACCTTTGAGAGCCTCCACCAGTTGCTCAGCGAGCGTTTTGCGTTGGAAGTGAATCACGTTTTATCAACATTTATCTTAGTTTTGATAATTTATCATTTTTCAGATAAAAGTCAATAATTCAATGCCTGCCAAGCCTCCTCACCACAGGTTCCGTCGCCATCCGTTGCTTTTCACCGCTGCTTCTCACCGCTACTTCTTCTTCTGCGCTACTTCTTCTCCGCCGGCGTCGAGGTGCCCGGCCCCATGCCGCACACCTGAACAATCACTTCTTCGTTCCTTGCGCCGTCATAGTGGATCTTGCCAGCGTGATGCACGACGTACCTGCCAGCCGGCGCGGGAACCGTATTGTCAGGGTCGAATTTTTCACCGGTGCCCATCCACCAAGTGCCGGAAATAACGATGAAGTAATGGGCGTTCGGGTGGAAGTGCGGGCGGCTCATGTTGCCTGGCAGCCACTTGAGGCGAACCACATACGGGCCGGGCTTGCGCGGGTCGCCATGCAGCACAGCGGTTTCGTTGGTGCCTGCCGCATTGCGCACCCATTCGATTTCGCTCGCCGGCACAAATTGAACTGCGGCCGGGTCGAGCGTACCGGCTTGCGGTGATTGCGTGGCGAGCAGCATTGCGGCTGCGGCGAGAATTGTTCTGAATGCTTTCATGCTGGCTCCGGTGAAGCCGTACACCGGTACGCCGGCACCGCTGCTTTGCGTCGGATTGCCCCAGGTATCGAAGCGCTGGCTGCCGATGAGGTTGCCGGTGGCATCCGGCAAGCCCCACCAAGCTGTCCAGCCCATCCTGCAAATCGGGGCGAAAAAAACGCCGGCGGGCGCATGGCCGGCCGGCGTCGAGACCGAGGAGCTGCTGCGGAGCGCTACGCGGCCTTGCGGCGGCGTGCGATGCCGCCGATCATGGCCAGGCCGGCGAGCAGCATGGCGTAGGTTTCGGGTTCGGGAACCGGCGCGATTGGCCCGGGCGAGCCGATGTCAAGCCCGCCGACGCCGGTGAGTGACCCCACCGAATTGAAAGCGCCATTGACACCGAGCGAGCTGAGGGTAGTCAACGTGACATTGTTCAGGCCTGCGGCATTGTCGAACGTACGACCGACTGTGGAGGCGCCAAAGTTCACTCGCGCCAGCACGG
>JAYTWR010000066.1:0-3063 GCA_043743335.1 Burkholderiales bacterium | reverse complement strand
CGCGACAGGCGATGCCTGCGGCGTGCAATGAAAGGGCGGTGGCCAGGCCGCCAATGCCGCCGCCGAGAATGATGACGCTCATGGAACGAATGATAGCGTTAGCGCCACGCCGCGCCCCAACGGTGGAGCAGGCGGAGGTGGGCGCTTTGCTGCGACCGAATGGGGCAAGCTTTGGGCCAGGGGGAACTAATTATTGGCGACGGCGGAGCACCATTAGTCGACAATGCAAATGCAGGTTGGTGGTCGAAAGACAGTTTAAAACGCCTGACCAAGTGTCGATTTTATTTACACTTTATGCCTTCGAGATTCTGGAGAAAAAATAAATATCATATTTTTCATGTAGTTAAAATATTGGCGCGACAATTGCTTTATGTATTGCGGCAACTGTCTTTAGCGAAACCGTACGAATTACGAATGGATTCATGTCATCAAGGAGAGCGTGATGTTTAAAAATTTGGTAAGTGCAGTGTTTATCGTTGGCGCAATTGGGCTAGGCAGCGCATCGGCAGTGGCGGTTACAATTACCGCGACCGGCGAAGGGTGGTGCGAAAGCGGTGGGTTCTGTAACAATACAAACACCAGTGTGATCGAAAATACGTTTTCAGGAAATCTAGGAAATCTTTATCGGGACTGGTTCGCATTCGACCTCACAGGCGCGAGCGGCAGCATCACCAGCGCAACCCTGTCAATATGGAATGATGGCAACAATTTCAACAACGTCTCGGGGGCGTTGTACAACCTCTATCAGGCGGCCGGCATCAGCTATTCGGGGCTTGTTAGTGGTTCTAGTCTGGGCGACATACTGACCAGTGTCGCTGATACTGGCGTCAGTCACTATGTGGACATTACGTTGAATGCGGCCGGGCTCGCTGCCCTGACGGCAGGTGAAGGAAGCACGTTCGTCTTTGGGGGGTTCAACAACGGTGACCAGATTTTCGGTTATACCGGCGGCGTGCCCATTGCGACGCTGACTTATACAACCACGGTTCCCGAGCCGGGCTCGATGGGGCTGCTCGGTTTTGGGCTTCTAGCGCTCGCTTTTGCCAAGCGCCGGAAGCAAAAAATCGCCTGAACAGATTTGGCGAAAGTCTACGAAAACCCCGCCACGGCGGGGTTTTCCTATTTCGGAATGCTTTTGCAACATGGCAGGAAGCTTTCTGCCAGGAGCCCCCGTTGTCAAATGGTTTTGCAACGGGCCGATGCAGAGGATCATGTGGAATGGTTCCCCTCATTTTGAAATGAGCTTTGGCTGCGGCGACCGCCACACTGCAGCGGGTCAATTTGCCTTGGCAATTCGCCCTCCCTTCATCAACCCCGCAACAACACCAAGATTCTCCGCGGCGTTCGTGTTGCCGCACCAGGCATCCCGTTGCATCCAGAGATGTTCTTAGGCGCATACTGAGTGCGCCATCGGCTCGGTTCGTGCTCGATCAAAGTCGCCAGGAGTTAGCGCAGAATGATCGCAGAAGTCGCCGTTTCCAACACCGAATATGAGCGACCAAGAAGTGTCACGCTTGTTCTCCATTTGCCAAATCAGCCGGCCCAAATCAATTTTGAGATGAACACTCCATTGGTGGATCAACGCGCTGTTGACTCTGGCGTCCATGATGCCGTGGTGTGCGTTTTTCAGGTGTTGGGTGCGGTAGATGTATGTAAACTTCGGCGTAAGTTGAAAGCTCATTTGCGCAAGCACAGATGGGCTAGGGCGCACGCTCGAAGTCGGTAGGCGACAAAGCGGCAAGATGCTTCGAATTTACGATAAGGGCATGCAGCTGGTGCTTACCCCAAGGCGCTAGGCTGGGTACGCGAAGAAAAATGCCGCATTCCCACAATTCAAAAGCAAATGCAGATCGGCTACGACGTGGCCGTCAAATGGGCTTGATTACACCGAGAGCGCGGTAGCCAGACCGCCGATGCCGCCGCCAAGGATGACAACGTTCATGAAAAAATTCTGCCCGAGGAGTGTGCGTCGATACCAAACATCAAATTACGCCGGGGAAATTGGCTCCCATTGCAAAGGTTGGCGGATGCTGGCCGTGAGCAAGCGCGATTTCCGCTGCGTTGAGTGAATCGGGTTCTGCAGGCCGGATCAAAAACAGATGTTGCAATACGCTAAAACTTTGCAGTTCGGCCAGATTATCGACCACCAGCGAGCCCTTTTCAAATTTGAGTGTCTGCGGAAATGGGCGATCCTTGATTTCCTCGTAGATCGGCCCCACTCCCGCACACATCGTGAAACTGCGGCGTTCGACCCGAAACCCGGTTTGATAAATCAGGCGTAGCGCTTCGTGTTCAGTGAAAAAGCGGATGTGGGTGGCATCGAGCAGACCAAAGTCGCGATAGCGCCAATACCCGTTCATCAGATCCCGGATGATGAACATATTGCGCACATTGGGCAGACTGATGACGAGCTGCGCATCCCGGCTGACGAAACCACGCAAGGTTGCCAGCGTGCGCCAGGGGTCGTACATGTGTTCGAGCACGTCGAGCAGAAATACCGTATCGACCGCACCGGCATCGACGCCCTGTGCCGCCCAGTCAACTGATTCGAACGAGCCGGTGATCACCCGGTCCATCGATGCGCGCGCGGCCTCGGCGGCTCGCGCATCGGGTTCGATACCCCATAGCCTGCACGACGGGAACGCTTGCTTGACGACGTGTGCCGTGCCGCCCCCGGCACAACCAATGTCCAGAGCAAAACGAGGTGCGAAAGACAGAAGGGGGACGAGATTGTCGCGCCGTGCAGCGGTGCTGTCGTAGTCGATCTCGCCTGAATCGCTGAGCCGCTGCCAGAAGTATTTTGGCATTGCGTCTGCCGGCGCCGGAGCAGATTCTTCACTCGTTCCAGGAGCGGGATCGTGCAGGGCCGCAGCCTGGGCGGAAGCGGGTGCTGAGCGGCGCGGCCCTCCCGAAAGCTTGCCCAACAAGTCGAGAAGAATGCTCAGACGCTTCCCCAATATGTATGTGGTGCCGGGAGAGGGAATCGAACCCTCACTCTGTTGCCAGAACTGGATTTTGAGTCCAGCGCGTCTACCTGTTCCGCCATCCCGGCATCGGGAGAGG
>JAYTWR010000065.1:0-7623 GCA_043743335.1 Burkholderiales bacterium | reverse complement strand
GGCCGATTTCGCCCACGACGCGGTCGTCGGGCACGAATACGTTATCGAGAAATACTTCGTTGAAACCGTGATGGCCGTTCATGAAGCGGATCGGCCGCACCGTGACGCCGGGCGCGTCGAGTTCGACGATGAGTTGCGACAGGCCGTCGTGGCGATTGCCGGCGTCAGGTGAGGTCCGGCACAGCACGAAGAAGGCATGCGCTTTATGCGCCCAGCTCGTCCACACTTTTTGCCCGGTCACGCGCCAGCCGTTGGGTACGCGTTCGGCGCGCGTTTTCACCGACGCGAGATCGGAGCCCGAATTGGGCTCGCTCATGCCGAGCGCAAAAGAATATTCACCGCGCGTTATCGCCGGCAGGTAGCGCTGCTTTTGTTCTTCGGTGCCGTAACGCAGGAGGCTGGGTCCGGTCTGGCGGTCGCCGAACCAGTGCGCCGCGCACGGTGCGGCCACCGCCAGCATTTCCTCCGTCATCACAAAGCGTTCGAGATACGAGCGCTCTTGCCCGCCGTACTGCTTGGGCCAAGTCAGCCCAATCCAGCCACGCGCGGCGATTTTTTGGGTGAACGCCTGATCGAATTCCGCGTGGCCGAGATGGGGGACGAACGTGCGCGCAGCGATTTCCTGTTGCAGGAAAGCACGCACTTCGTCACGCAGCTTGAGGGCTGCGGGCGGGAGTTCGAGTGACGAGAAATCTATGTTTTCGAAGAACATTGGCGAGGCTCGTGTAGAAGCAAACCTATTTTAGCGCTATGCAGGTGGCCACGTTCGATTTCAAATGCAATACATTATGTGATACATTGTGCGTTTCAAACGCTATGCGGGGGCCATCATGGGTGAACGGGTGTTATCAACGACCGCGCGCGACGCGGTACATCGTTTCACACACTACGCTGCGATGGTCGATGCTGGTGCGGAAGTCATCATTACGCGCCGCGGCCGCGCCCCCCTCAAGCTCGTGTGCGCCGAGCCCGCCCAGTCCGGCAAAAATCGCGATTTGCTGGTGCAGCGCGCCTTGGCGATTCGATCCACCAAGCCGTTTAGCGGCAAGTTCATGCGTAGCGAAGCCTACGACACATGAACTCGCTCGACACCAACGTACTGGTCTATGCGGTCAGTGCGGCGGAAGGTGAGCGGGAAAAAGCGGCCAGAAAGCTGCTACGCACTGCCAGCAACGCAGGCTGGCCCATCGCCGCGCAAGTCTATGGCGAGTTTTTTGCCGTGATGACGCGCCGACAATACATGACGCGAAAAGAGGCGCGCGGCGCGATCGAGACGTTTAGCGCCGTGATGCCGCCCATGCCCTCGACCATTACAGCCCATGCCGCAGCGTTGAAGTTGGCCGCCGAAAAGCAGGTGCAGTACTGGGATGCCTTGATTATTGCGGTGTGCGCAGAACACGGCGTGAAGCAACTCTATACGGAAGACGCCCCTTCGGCGGCAAAGCTGTTGGGCGTTAAATTTATTTCGCCGTTTGGCGTGAAGTAGTGCTTGCGCTGCCGGCATGACGCGGCGCTTCAAAACTCAACCCGCTTACAGGCCGACGCGCTTGCCGACTACTCCACCGGAATAAACAAACTCCGCCGCAACCCGCCCAACCCTTCCGACAAATGCCCCTTGCCGGAAACATCCTCAACCAGCAGCACCTCACCAGTACCAATAACGCGGCTCTCGCCATCACTCGCCGTGATTTTCACGCCGGATTCCAGATTCACGATGTATTGGCGGCGCGGCGCGGTGTGCCAATCCACGGTGTTCTCGGGTTTGGTCTCACGGAAAATAATGCCGGTGGCGGGCAAGCGTTTGGAGAGCTTGCTGCCGCGCCGTTCTTCGGCCCACTCGACTTCGATATCACGAAAATGGGATTCGCCGTTGGCGTCGGTATAAAGGTTGTGTATGCGCATGGGGGCTCCTTGGGTTGAAGGTGGTGCAGGTTACAGTTTCGGCAAATTCGCGGCTTTGACCACGCGCGCGTAAAGATTGATTTCGGACTGGATGAACTTGGCGAATTCTTCCGGCGTGCCGCCTTGCGGCTCTAGGCCTTCGACTTGATAGCGGTCGCGGATGTCTTTGCCGGCAAGCACTTTGCCGACTTCGGTGTTGAGCTTGACGATGATGTCGCGCGGGGTTTTGGCCGGGGCCATCAGGCCGAACCAGGTTGATGCCTCGTAACCTTTCAACCCTTGTTCATCGAAGGTGGGCACTTCGGGCACTGCGGCAAAGCGCTTCTGGCTGCCTATCGCCACCGAGCGGATGCGTCCGCTTTTGATGTGCGGTATGAGCGCGGGCACGCCGCTGATAATCATCTCCACATGGCCACCGATCAAATCGGTGAGCGCGGGCGCGTTGCCTTTGTACGGCACATGATTCAGCTTGATGCCTGCCATCGAGGTGAACAATTCACCTGCCATGTGATTGGAACTTGCCACGCCCGCAGTGCCGTAGTTGAGCACCCCCGGTTTTTGTTTGGCCAGCGCGATCACTTCTTTAAGATTTTTCGCGGGCAGCGACGGGTGTATCGACAACACGTTCGCGCCCTTCACGCACAGAACAATCGGCAACAAATCGCGTTGCAAATCGAACGGGTTTTTGGCGAGCGCGGCGACGTTGATGGTGTTGGCTGCGCCACCGAGCAATAGGTTGTAGCCGTCCGGCACGGACTTGACGATCATGTCCGAGCCGATGTTGGTTGAGCCGCCGGGCCGGTTATCGACAATAAATTGCTGGCCGAGATTTTCGGTCAGCTTGGCAGCGATGGTGCGACCGGTGAAATCCGTGTTTCCGCCGGCAGCGAAGGGCACGATGATGCGCACGGATTTCGCGGGATAGGTTTGCGCCTGTGCCGCGGCGGCAACGCAGCATCCGGCGAATATCATCAGTATTTTATTTTTCATGATTATTTTCTGCGAATGCAGCGCGTTAGTTTTGTGGAGCGCGTTTTGGCAGCAAGGGCTGGCAGCAAGGTTGCCGCCAGCACACAAGCGCTTGCGCGCAGCATCAAATTTACAATTGAGCCGCAACGCAGGGGCTGCCTCATGGCGCGACAACCCGTTCCACTGCCACTGGCGAATGGTGCGCGGCTACAGTGAGCGCATACGCATTTCTCATTGTAAGTAATTGATTTTATTCAATTATTTTTTGTAGCGCGCAACACTTCATTGGTCATCGGCCCGCCGCTTTTGAATTGCGCGAGGATGCCGGTGAAGCAATCGAACACGCGCCGCTCGTTGCCAATAGAGCTGCTGGCGTTATGCGGCGTGATAATCACATTCGGCAAATCCCATAGCGGCGATGGTTCGGGCAGCGGCTCCTGCTCAAACACATCCAGATACGCGCCAGCAATGTGGCCGCTTTGCAGCGCGGCAATCATCGCAGCCTCGTCAATCACTTCGCCGCGCGCGATGTTGAGAATGTAAGCACCCTGGGGCAAACGCGCTAGCCGTTCGGCGTTAATCAGCTTGCGTGTTTCAGGCGTGAGCGGGCTGGCGAGCATTACCCACTGCGCGCGCGGCAGCAGGGTGTCAAGTTGATCGGGCGTGTGCATTTCGTCCACCGGATCACCGGCCTTGCGCGGGCTGCGACGCACGCCGATGACGTGCATGCCCAGCGCTTTGGCCAGCCGCGCGAATTCAGCGCCGATGGCACCCATGCCGTAGACCAGCGCCGTTTGCCCGCGCAAATCGGGCGGCGATACTTGCAGGCGCACCGGCTCCCAGCGGCGCGCGGCCTGCGCTTTCATCCAATGCGGAAAGCCGCGCGACAGCATCAACATGCCGGTCAGTGCGGTTTGCGCGATCGGCTCAAACGTGGTGCCTGCCGACGTGGTGACGCGCACGCCGCGTTCGAGCATCTCGGTGTAAATCGGGTGATCGACGCCGATGTTAAACACATGCACCCACTGGATGGCAGGCGCTTTGCGCACCGCCGAAAAAAACTGCCGCGAGTGCGAAGGATTTAAATCTTGCGAGAAAAACGCAATTTCCGTACGCGCAACATCGGCGTCAGAAAGCCGTGCCTCTTTGTCTTCCGGCAGCGCCACGACTTCATGCGGCAGTGGCAGGCGGGCAACGAGGGTGGCGAGTTCCGCGCCGAATACGGCGTGGCAGCGGTGAGATATCACCAGAGCGGGTTTGGCGGGCATAAGCGGTAGCGTCAGAAAGCGTTGTCGAAAGGGGTGGGCGAAAGGGGTGGGCGAAAAGGGTGGGCGAAAAGGGCTGTCGAATAGCGACGGATTTTACCCGCACTTTGGTAAGATTCGCCGCTCATCAAGGAGAACCCGCGCCGTGGAAATCAACACCCTCGAACTCACCAAACAACTCATTGCCCGCAACTCGGTGTCGCCCGAAGACGCCGGTTGCTTAGACGTTTTAATCGCGATCTTGGAGCCGCTGGGTTTCCAGTGCGAAAAAATCAGTATGGGCGGCGTCGATAACCTGTGGGCGCGGCGTGGCACGGCTAAGCCACTGGTATGTTTTGCTGGCCACACCGACGTGGTGCCGACCGGCCCGCTCGATCAATGGAAAAGCGATCCGTTCACGCCCACTATCAAAGATGGCTGGCTTTACGGGCGCGGGGCGGCGGACATGAAAACCTCGCTCGCCGCGTTTGTGGTGGCGATCCGTGAGTTCGTTAAGGAACACCCCGATCATCCCGGCTCGCTGGCCGTGATGTTCACCTCTGACGAAGAAGGCCCGGCGATTGATGGCACCGTGCGCGTGGTGCAGGCGCTGACCGAACGCGGCGAAAAGCTTGACTACTGCATCGTGGGCGAGCCCACATCCGTCAAAAAACTCGGTGACATGATCAAGAACGGCCGCCGCGGATCGTTCACTGGTCTGCTGACAGTACAAGGCATACAAGGCCACGTGGCGTATCCCGATATGGCGCGCAACCCGATTCATGAAGTGGCGGGAGCCATCGCAGAACTCGCGCAAACCCAATGGGACAACGGCAACGAATATTTTCCGCCGACGACCTGGCAGATTTCCAATTTTAATTCCGGCACGGGTGCGAATAACGTCATTCCGGGTGCCGCGCACGTGCGCTTTAACTTTCGGCACTCCACCGCCAGCAGCACGGAGTCGCTGGAGACGCGGGTGGTCAACATCCTCGATAAACACGGCGTTCACTATGATCTGGAATGGCGCGTCGATGGTCGGCCTTTCCTCACACCGCGTGGCGATTTGGTGGATGCGATTGCGCGCGCAATCAAGACCGTCACTGGTGTAGACACGGAACTGTCCACCACTGGCGGCACCTCCGATGGCCGCTTCATCGCCGACATCTGCCCGCAAGTGGTGGAGTTTGGGCCGACGAATGCCACCATCCACAAACTCAACGAGTGTATTGGTGTGGATGAAGTCGAGCCGTTGCAGCAGATTTACAAGCTGGTGCTGGAGAATTTGCTGATTAAATAGCGGAATTAGCGAATCGACAGCAGCACCTCCTGTTCATGCGATTGAAATCGTGACCTACCCCATTATCCATGTTCCGCCCGGTGCCCCAGAGTTGCCTGAGGCTTTGGGAACAAAGCGGAAGTTCTGGTACTCTGATGAAAAGAAGCAGCGCACTCTCTATAAAGAAGGGCGCCCGGATTCGGGTGAGCATTGGGCTGAAAAGATTTGCTGCGAGATTTGTGTGGCGCTGAACATTCCCCACGCGCATTACGAGTTAGCAGAATGGAAAGGACGCAATGGCGTCGCGACTCCGATGTTCGTCCCCGATGGCGGTCGCCTTGTCTTCGGGAACGAACTATTGGCAAAAATGATCCCGGACTACCCGCATACCCGCCGGTTCAGGGCACGACAACACACGGTTCGACTTGTGATGGCGGTAACGGGCATAAGGTCCGTCAAATATCCACTGGGGTACATTGCGCCTGCCGAATTTCGCGCTGCTGCGGATGTGTTTGTGGGCTACCTTTTACTGGATGCTTTGGTAGCAAACCAAGATCGGCATCACGAGAATTGGGGCTTAATTATTGCTCCAAATCAAGGTGTTACACTATCACCGACGTTTGATCATGCGTCGAGTTTGGGACGAAACGAAAGGGACGAGGAGCGTCAACGCAGGTTGATTACTCGCGACAAAGGTAGCTCATTGGAGCATTATGCAAGCAGGGCGAGTTCTGCTTTCTACCCGCTGCCGACTAGCTCCAAACCGTACACGACGCACGAGGCTTTCGACGAAGCCGCTAGAATCTCACCCCACGCAGCCCAATATTGGAGAAGCCGATTGGACGGCTTATCAATAGCAAAGCTCCAGTCGATAATCAGTAATATTCCAGCATCGACAATGAGTGATCCTGCACGAAAATTTGCGTTAAGACTGATCGAAATTAACCGTGATCGGTTGCTAAGACTATAGGTTGTTTACATGACGAAGCTTTATGTTACTTGGCAAGACCCGGATACGCGACAGTGGCATCCCGTCGGGCGATTGACCTACAAAAAGGGAACATATGAATTCGCGTATACGCGAGGCGCGAAAATGTCTTCAAAATTCGTTCCATTTGGCCGCATGATGGATTTGGGGGTCGTTTATTTATCGAATGAATTGTTTCCATTATTCGCAAATAGATTATTGCCAAAGTCGCGGCCCGAGTATCGCGACTATTTGAAATGGCTGGGTTTAGACGAAAGCAAAGCGGATCAACTCGATGTACTGGCGCGCAGCGGCGGCCAGCGCGCTACTGACACGCTTGAGATTGTTCCATGCCCTGAGCCAAGTCCCGATAACAATTACGTTTCGTATTTCTTTGCGCACGGATTGCGTCATATGAGCGAAAAGGATCAACAACGAGCGACAATGTTAGAAGTCGCCGAACGACTTTTCCTGATGCAGGATGTGCAAAATAAAGCCGACCCAATGGCGCTGTTGCTACGGACCGACGACCCTATGTCGATGGTGGGCTATGTTCCGCGGTATTATTCAGCGGAATTTTCTACGGTGATGGGGCGCGTCGGCCAGGAGCGGATGGTAGTTGCCGTTGAGCGCGTGAACCAGGACGCGCCAAGCAACTTTCGATTGCTGTGCAAACTCGTGTCGCCTTGGCCAGCAGGCTTTGTTCCGTGTTCTATGGGTGAATTCGAACCATTGGCTATGACGAATTGAGTGAAGTGGCACTGCTGGTGATCGCATAAATCAAGCCAACCACGGCCTCTGCGCAAAATGCCGTTTCTCAAAAGCCTCAATCGCTGGCAATTCCTGCAACACCAGTCCCACGTCGTCCAGCCCTTTAAGCAAACGCTCTTTAAACACAGCATCGATTTCAAAGCGGTACACTTTGCCGTCCGGCCCGATGACGGTTTGTGATGCGAGATCAATGCTGATGCTGGCGCCGGGTTGCGCGGCGAGTTGGGCGCGCAGTACGGCGCAGTGTGCTTCGGCCAGTATCACGGGCAGCATGCCGTTCTGGATTTCGTTGGCGTAGTGGATGTCGCCGAAAGAGGGTGCGATCACCGAGCGTATGCCCCAATCGAGCATGGCGTAAGCCGCGCCTTCGCGTGACGAGCCGCAGCCGAAGTTGGGTAGAGTAGAGGACAGGCTCTCGCCTGCCCTCCCTCATCAAACCGTGCATGCGGTTTTCCCGCACACGGCTTTCCGATGTTCTTTACGCCAAAGCA
>JAYTWR010000064.1:0-68942 GCA_043743335.1 Burkholderiales bacterium | reverse complement strand
CTCGCGCCACCTTGGCGCCACAGCCTTTGCAAAACAATTCCGCTGCGCGCGCATACAACAGTTTCAGGTGATCGTTCAGCTCCGTCATCGTGCCCACGGCGGAGCGTGAGGTGCGCACCGGGTTGGTTTGGTCAATGGCGATGGCGGGCGGTATGCCTTCGATGGCGTCTACCTGCGGCCTGTCTTGCCGGTCAAGAAACTGCCGCGCATACGGCGAAAAAGTTTCGACGTAGCGCCGTTGCCCTTCGGCGTAAAGCGTGTCAAACACCAGCGAGGATTTGCCGCTGCCGGATACGCCGGTGACGACGATCAACTCATGGGTGGGTAAGTCCAGAGACAGGTTTTTGAGGTTGTTCTGGCGTGCGCCGCGGATGCGGATAAATTCTGCGTTAGGCTTGTTCATCGCGCTATTGTAGCGGCAGCTGCGCATCGCCTAGAATGCAACGCGAGGTCTTCCCCGATGATGAACAGCAACAATGATGAACAGCAAAGAGGTTATGCGATGAAAGCTGTATTACTGCCCGGCCCCGGCCTGCCGTTTGTGGTAAGCACCGTACCCGATCCTACGCCCGGCCCCGGCGAAGCGGTGGCGCGTGTGTTGGCGTGCGGTTCGGGTTTGACCATTCACCACGCGCGCGCGGGGCGGCTGAAGCTCGATCACTACCCGCGCATCATCGGCCATGAAATCGCCGCCGAGATCGTGGCGCTTGGTCGTGGTGTGAACGAAGTCAAAGTCGGCGACGGCGTGACGGCGTATTTTTATTTGAACTGCGGCCACTGCCATTGGTGCCGTATCAATCGCGAAACGTTGTGCGAGAATTTTGGCGGCTATGTGGGGCGCGAGACCGATGGCGGCTACGCCGAGTACATCAAACTGCCGGCCAAGGCCTTTATGAAATTCCCCGATGGGATTGACTGGCGCAAACGCCCCGCCGAGGCCGGTGTGATCACCGATGCGCTGGCCACGCCGGTCAAGGTGATCGGCCGCGCGCGCGTCACGCCGCACGACACGGTGGCGGTGTTCGGTGCAGGCGGCGGACTGGGCGTGCATATGCTCAAGGTTGCGCGTTGGGCGCGGGCGAAAAAAATTATTGCCGTGGATACCTCGGCGGCCAAGTTTGAAACGGCGGTAAAGTGCGGTGCCGATATCACCATCGATGCGTCGGCAGGGCGCGTCGCGGAACAAATTATGGAAGCCACCGGCGGGCGCGGCATTGATGTCGCCATTGATTTTGTCAGCAACGCCAGTACGCTGGAGCCCGCGCTCGCCGCGCTGGGGCGTGGTGGGCGGTTGGTTACGCTGGGTGGCAGCGGCAAACCCTTTAATGTCGATCCAGCCAAGCTGTTGCGCAATGAAATTGAAATCCTCGGCAGCCGCTACGCCACGCGGCAAGAGGTAATGGACACGCTGGAGTTGGTCGCGCGCGGGGAGTTCAATGCCTTGGTCACCGATCAAGCGCCGTTGCATGAGGCGGAGGCCTTGCATCAGCGGCTGGACAAGGAATTGACGATAGGGCGGGCGGCGTTGGTGATGAAGTAGTGAGGGGGTAGTGATCTGTTTGGGGTACTTGTATTTTTAAAGGAATAAAAATGAATAAAAGCAAAGACTTACCCGTTATTGGTGTGGTCGGTCTAGGCATCATGGGCGGCATGATGGCTGAAGCGCTTTGCGCGGCTGGCTACACCGTGGTGGGTTACGATCCGGTGGCGGCGGCACGTGCGCGCTTGCGCAAAGCCGGCGGCCGCGCGCTGGCATCGGCCGCTGTTGTTGCGCAAACGGCGGATGTGGTGATTGCTTCGTTGGCCAAAGCCAGTGTGCTGGAAGACGTGGTAAAGGAAATCACGACCGCCAAGCGCAACAACAATCGCGAGCCGCTGGTGGTCATTGAAACCAGCACACTTACCATGGCCGACAAAGAGCGCGCGCAAATGGCGCTGGCGCTGGCCGGCATGCACACGCTCGATTGCCCAATCAGCGGCACGGCCGTGCGCATGAAGGACGGCGCGTGGACCATTTTCGCCAGCGGTGCCCCGGTGCATTACAAACGTATCAAACCGGTGCTGAATGTGTTCACCAAAAACGTGCAATACGTCGGCGCGTACGGCAACGGCACTAAAATGAAATTCATCGCCAACCATCTGGTGGCGATTTACAACTGCGCCATCGGCGAGAGCATGACCTTCGCGCGCAAAATGAAACTTGATCCGCAGCAGGTGTGGGATTTGTTTTCATCCAGCCCCGTGCTCGGCAACGGCGTGTTCAAACTGCGCGGCAAGCAGATGGTTGAGCAAAACTATTTGCCGGCGACGATGAAAGTCGAGGTATGGCAAAAAGACATGCAGGTGATTGGGGACATGGCGAAGTCGGTCGATTGCCCGACGCCGCTGTTCACAGCCTGCGCGCCGATTTACACCACGGCGATGGCGCAGGGTTTGGCGCAGCAGGATACGGCTTCGGTTTGCGAGGTGCTTGGAAGAATGGCGGGGTTGAGGAGCGGGAAGAAATTTTCAGATTGAGGATAAGTGATTGCAATCCATGAAAATGTCGCGCGAAGCACCGCCGTTCTTTACTGATGAGCTTGTGGCTAACATCTCATACGTAAATATACGAGATCATCCACGCGGTGTTGAAAGTAAAAACTTCGTGGAAAATTTATGGCGACAGTTTCATCCGTACGCAGATTCTTCATTTCTTGATGATGCGCGTAACCATTTTCATCAGCGATTTTGGGAAATGTATTTGGGCGTGACACTAATGAAGAAGGGGTTTGCGCTTACAAAGCATGGAGACGACGGCCCAGAGTTTTCCGTGCAAATTGGTGAAAAGAAAGTTTGGTTTGAAGCAATTGCCCCGTCTGCTGGTATAGGGCCTGACCACGTTCCTGAACTTGTTATGAACGAGTGCCGGCAAGTGCCAGTTGAGCGGATATTATTGCGCTTTACCAACGCTCTAGCTGAGAAGAAAAGACGCTACACAGAGGCTGTCGCTGAAGGCATCATTGATAGCCAAGACGCCTACATACTAGCCATCAACTCGCGTGGAATTCCAAGTGCCCCTTATGAAAATACAATGCCTTATTTCGTTCGAGCATTCTTGCCTTTTGGGCCATTGGCGGTGGCAATCGATCCAAAGACAGGTGGCGTGGTCGACTCGTTTTACCAGTATCGCCCGAATATCGAAAAATCCAACGGTGCCAAGGTATCTACGAGCACGTTTTTGGATTCGGAAGCTACATTTTGCTCGGCTGTCATTCACTCGGCTGTAGATTGTGCGAATTACCCTGTTGATCTCGGGGGTGATTTTGCTGTACTTCACAATCCACAGGCTTCATTTCCCGTTAGCGAAGAGTCATTTAGGTGGTGTACCCAGTTTAAAATGTGCGATGACCAGCTTCATAGGTCGAACCCTAGTTCGTAGGACGTAACCCTTACTGCGTCGAAGGTTGGGTAACGTAGAACTTCAATCCCGCCGGGGGCAACGCGCGTAACCCGCACTGAGTAGGGCGTCAATAAACGAAGTGCATTGCGCCGGAGTAAGGTTCCAGACCTACACTTTTGACTGTCGCGGAATTTTACCGGCCCTTCTTCTCCGCTTTAAACTCCGCATCCAACCCCGGTAGCGCTTCTTTCATCACATGAAATGCATCCAGCGATGCCGGCCCGCCGCAGTACAAAAACGAATGCAAACACATTTCGGAAAGCTCGGTTTTGCTGATGCCGTTGCGTAGCGCCCCACGCAGGTGAACGCGGATTTCGTTGGGGCGATTGAATGCGCGTAACCCGTACTCCGTAGGGCGCCAGTAAGCGAAGCGCACTGCGCCGAACGTTGCAACCGATGCAGTGAAATGGCCGCGCGCTCAAATCAAATTCCGCCGCTGGCGAAGATTCAAAGACTCAAAGCCTGCCGCGCTGGTTAAACGCACCGTCGGCGAAAAGTCCGCCCTTAAGAATAATCCTCAATAAAAACAATTACTTACAACATGCCCGCGCACTCGCTTCTGCGGGCGTTGTGCATTCTGGCGCCGCCTAAACGACAGGACTGATGCGCGCGATGGCCTCGGTGGCGTTCACGATGGGGATGCGATGGAAATATATCAAGTTTCGCAAATGCCCATCGCGAGAAACGATCAAATCCACGCGCGCGGCGAGCGCCGTGGCGAGCACCACATCATCATCTGGATCGGGCGACACCGGGCCGGAGAGTACGGCAGGCTATACCACCTCGGTCAGTTCCCGGTAGCGTTGGAGCACCAATGGAACCGACAAGCGCTTTTGCGCCATGCGGGAGTCGAACTTCTCGGGGGTAATCACCCGATGAAGC
This sequence comes from Burkholderiales bacterium, assembly GCA_043743335.1. Taxonomy (GTDB): domain Bacteria; phylum Pseudomonadota; class Gammaproteobacteria; order Burkholderiales; family SG8-41; genus UBA5216. Next base: position 64,621 of record JAYTWR010000064.1, on the reverse strand, counting down.
TCCGTGAGCAAGGCCTCGCAAGTAACGAGCTCGATCAACCCATCAAAGGCCGCATCGAGCAAGGCGCGTCGATGGCTGACCCACAAAAACCCCGACACCACCGTATTGGTGTCGAGCACCATTCTCACGAGGCCGCACCCCCGCGGCGCTCGCTGCGGTAAGCCTTGATCTCGGCCTCAATCTCATCCTCGCTCATGGCGGGTACGGCCGGCGCGCCTGCCGCATCCAGCATCTGCCGCAACGCCTGACCCGCCTGCCGACGCAACTGCTCGCGCAAAAGCCGTTCCACGGCCGCTGCGCTGAGTAACCCTGCCGCTTGCGCCTTGCTGGCCAGATCATCAGGCAGATTCAATGTCAATTCCAGTGTCGTCATCGCACGCCTCCTGTCGCGCGTAGTGCGCGAACGTCATCCCGACTCATCATATCGCCTACGACGACAACGGCAACCTCACCACACGCACCGACGTCGCCAACGCAACCAACCTCACCGTAGCCCGGAAAGAGGCCGCGCGGGTTTTGCATGGCCGTATTCCGGGGAAAGCCCGCGCAATACGATTGCGCCAGAAGTTTTTACCGGCTCTTCTTCTCCGCCTTAAACTCCGCCTCTAACCCCGGCAGTGCCTCTTTCATCACATGAAACGCATCTAGTGACGCCGGCCCGCCGCAGTACAAAAACGAATGCAAACACATTTCGGAAAGCTCGGTTTTGCTGATGCCGTTGCGTAGCGCCCCGCGCAGGTGAACCCGGATTTCGTTGGGGCGATTGAGCGCTATGCACTGTGCCAGCGTAATCATGCTGCGGTCGCGCAGCGATAAACCCTTGCGGTTCCACACGCTGCCCCAAGCGAATTCGGTGGCGACTTCCTGAAACGGCATGTTGAAGGCGTCGGCGTTTTGGAAGGCGCGCTTGACGTAAGTTGCGCCCAGCACTTTGCTGCGCGTGGCGATGCCCGCCTGGAAGGCTTTGCTGCGGGCGGGTTGCTTGGGTGATTTCTGGGCGGGCTTTTTCATGAGTTGTCCTTGTGTTTTAGGCTTTCGCGCGCGCTACGGGGTTGCGCAGCACGCCGATGTCGTCCTGGATGATGTCGCACACCATGCCGTCTTGCAGATCGGGAATGGTGGCGTTGTCCACGCCCAGCCACAGCACGTCGCCCGGCCACAACGTGGTGTATTGGGTGATTTTGGCGATGTAGTGTTGCGCGGAGAAAATCATTTTGCTGGTGCTGTAGCTGGCGACTTCTTTGCCGTCGATGTGCGTTTTGACGGTGAGTGCCAGCGGGTCGAGGCCGGTGGTGATGAAGGGGCCCATGGGTTTCCAGTTGTCGCAGTTTTTCGCGCGCCACAGCGTGCGGTCGCTGCCCTGCCAGCCGCGGTCGCTCACGTCGTTGCCGAGCGTGTAGCCCAAGATGCACGACAGCGCATTGGCTTCGGTGAGGTTCTTGGCTTTTTTGCCGACCACGGCGACGAGTTCGCCTTCGTATTGGATGGGGCCCGGTGCATCGGCGGGGATGACGATGGTGTCGCCGGTGCCGCAGATGGCGCTGGGCGAACGGTAGCCGATGTCGGCTTGCTTTGGCGGCTGGGTGTTGCTGCCCTTGCGTTTGTTGCCCCACTCGATGTGTGCGAGGTAGTTGATGCCGGCGCAGTAAAAGTTGGCGGGCACGCAGGGCGCGAGCGTTTTCAGCGCGGCGAGCGCGTGTTTTTTGCTCGTGGTGTTGGGGTTGTCGAAGAGTGAGCCTTCGAGTTCAACCACTTGATCGCCTTCCACGACGCCGAAGAAGATGCGCCCGTGTTGTTCAAAACGGCCATAGTTCATGTGAGACTCCATTGAGTATAACTATTTGATTTTAAATGATTATTTTTATGCTACTGCTTCTGCGATTTTGCCAGCTTCATCCATTTATCGATGTCCGTACGGATGAGGGTGGCGAATTGTTCTGGTGTGTTGCCGATGATGTCGAGGCTCAAATCGGTCAGTGTTTGCCGTACGTCAGGCGCTTTGAGCGTTTGCGTTGCGCCGCCGTGGAGCTTGGCCAACAGCGGCGGCGGCATTTTTGCCGGGCCTATGAGTCCATACCAGATCGACACATCAAAGCCCGGCACGCCAGATTCTGCGATCGTGGCGGTGTCCGGCAAAAGCGACGAACGCGTCAGCGTTGAAATGCCCAGCACGCGCAGCCGCCCGCTTTTGACATGCGCAATCGATTGCGCGAAGCCCGCGAATGCGGTGCTCACGTGCCCGGCGATGAGATCGGTGATGCCGACCACGCCCTTGTACGGCACCAACAAAATATTCACGCCCGCCATGGTGTTAAACAGCTCGGCGGTGACGTGTATCGCACTGCCGGGGCCAGCGGTGGCGCTCGATAAAAAACCCGGCTTGGCTTTGGCCAGCGCGATCAATTCTTTGACAGAGCGTGCTTCTACCGACGGGTGCGCCACCAGAATGTAGGGCGACGACACGGCCAGCGTAATCGGCGTGAAATCCCGCAGCGGGTCGTACGGCAGATTCAGCGTTGCGCTCGGCTGCATGGAAAACGCGGCTGAAATAAAAATTAGCGTGTGGCCATCGGGCACGGCGCGCGCGGTCAGTTCGACAGCCACCATGCCCGCTGCACCAGCCCGGTTGTCCACCACAAATTGCTGGCCCCACAGCTCGGTGAGTTTTTTGCTGATGATGCGCGCGACCACGTCGCTGGTGCCGCCGGGCGTAAAGCCGACCAGCATGCGTACCGGGCGTGTGGGGTACGCGACGTCTGCGGCGTGGGCCACTAAGGGCAGCAGCAACGACAAGGCCGTGAATTGAAGCAGGCGGTGCATGGATGGTGTGCGTTTTTCTATTGGAACGGAAGGAACGGAAGACAGTAAAAGTATAACCGGTTTGTCGACACCGTCAGATGCCGCCGCCAGCATCTGGATTTACGCGTGCGCGCCTCTGCGGATTCAGTAGAATGGTCTGCGAGGGAGGAGACATGACCATGGTTATCGGAACGTGCATGCGCCGTATCGTATCGAATGCGATTGCGATTGCCGTCGTAGGGGTTGGTGCGGCAGCGCCCATTGGCGCGCAGGACCATTCCTATCCCGCGCGCGCGATACGCGTGGTGTTGCCTTTCCCGCCAGGCGGGGGCACGGACATTCTCGCGCGTGTGATGTCGCAGCGCTTGCAGGAAGCATTCGGGCAAACAGTGGTAGTCGACAATCGCGCGGGCGCGGGCGGCAATATCGGCGCAGACATCGTTGTCAAAAGTGCGCCGGACGGATACACGTTGTTGTTCACCACGTCGGCGCTGGCGGCGAATGTGACGCTCTATCCCAAGCTCGCGTTCGATCCGCGCCGCGATTTGATTGCGGTGTCGCAGATTGGCTCGGCACCGTCGCTGCTGACGGTGCATCCGTCGGTGCCGGTGAAGCGTGTTCAGGATTTGGTGACGTTGTCGAAAGCCACGCGCGGCGGGCTTAACTTTGGTTCGAACGGCACGGGCACATCGAGTCATTTATCCGGCGTGATGTTTCAGCAAGTCACAGGCGCGGCCATGACGCATATTCCGTATAAGGGTGCTGCGCCGGCGGTGAATGCGCTGATCGGCGGTGAAACCGAAATGGCCTTTCCCGGTGTGAACAGCGCTGCGCCGTTTTTGCGGGCGGGCAAAGTGCGCGGTATTGCGGTGACGACCAAGGTGCGCTCGTCGGCGCTGCCGGACGTGCCGACACTGGATTCGATTTATCCAGGCTTTGATCTTTCCAACTGGTTTGTGATGTTCACACCCGCCGCCACGCCACCGGCGGTGGTGACGCGGCTGCACACGGACACCATCAAGGCCATGCAGCACCCGGACATGAAGGCGTTCATGGCGCGCGAGGGCGCTGATCCGGTGGGCAGCACGCCGGCGGAAGCGGCGGCGTTTTTCGCGCGCGAGGTGGACAAGCTCGGCAAGATTATCAAGGCAGCGGGCGTCAAAGCGGAATAATGAAAACATCAATAAAAACAATTAGTTACGATATTTTTTTGCGTGCGGTCGCCTGCGCCGAGGCGTTAGTATTCAGCGCTGCTGCCAGTGCCCAACCGGCTGCAACAGCGGGCGGCGCGCAAGCCAATCCGGTCAGTTATCCCGTCAAAACGGTGCGCATTATTGTCGCCAGCGCGGCGGGCGGCGGCAGTGATTTCATCGCGCGGTTGTTGGCGCAAAAACTCACCGATGTGTTGGGCCAACAAGTGATCGTCGAGAATCGCGCAGGTGCGGGCAGCACGCTGGGCATCGAGGCGGGCATACGCGCCGCGCCGGACGGCTACACGTTCGTGCTGGTGACGCCGAGTTACTCGGCCAACCCGAGTATGTATCCGCTCAAATTTGATGCGGTCAACGACTACACACCGATTGTGCCGGTGGCGCGCGGGCCATTGGTGGCGGCTATTCATCCGTCGCTACCCGCTAAAAGCCTGCGCGAGGTCATTGCGCTGGCGAAGGCGCGGCCCGGTCAAATTGTCTATGGCACCGCCGGTCAGGGCACGATTGTGCATTTGTCCAACGCGCTGTTTTTGCATATGGCGGGCATCACCATGGTGCATGTGCCGTATAAGGGCGGCGGCCCTGCACTGACCGATTTGATTGCCGGGCAAATCTCAATGGTATTTGCCACGCCGCAAACCGGTTTGCCACAAGCCAAGGCGGGGCGCATCCGCGCGCTGGCGGTGACCACGGCTACGCGCATCAGCGCCGAGCCCAGTATTCCCACCATCGCTGAGTCGGGCGTGCCGGGCTACGACGTGTCGAATTGGCACGGGCTGATTGGGCCCAAGGGTATTCCGCGCGCGGTGGTTGAGCGGTTGAACAGCGAGGTCAACAAAATTATCCGCAGCAAAGACATGGAAGACCGATTGCGCGGCGATGGTGTAGCGGCGTCCGGCGGCACGCCCGAAGCATTGCACGAGCAAATCCGCCGTGAGGTCACGCTGTGGCGTGGCGTGGTACAGGATATGGGCATCAAAATCCAGTGAGAAAAATAGCTTTAAAATTAATTAGTTACGTTATTTCCCCATGAGTGACGCGTCGCACAAGCCCTCTGCACTGGCACCGTTCGCGGTAAGGAGTTTTCGTTTTCAGTGGACGGCGGATTTGATGACGTCGTGGGCGCTGGAAATGGAGAACATTATTCTCGCTTGGTACATCCTCGTCGAGACACGCTCAGTGGTCATGCTCACCTTGTTTGCGTCGCTGCAATATTTGGGCACACTGGCTGCGCCAGTGCTGGGTGTCACCGGTCAGCGCATAGGCAACAAAAAAACGTACTGCAGCGTACGGTTGGCGTCTACGCTGCTGGCAACAACCACGATGACGCTGGCGCTAAGCGGTGCGCTGATGCCCTTGCAGGTGTTTTTCATCGGCGCGGCAATGAGTGTGCTGCGTCCTGCCGACATGGTGTTGCGCTATGCGCTGGTGGGCGAGACCATGCCCGCTGCCGGCATCTTTGGCGCGACCAGTATTTCGCGCACCACGCAAGATTCCGCGCGTGTGATGGGCGCGCTGACGGGTGCGGCGCTCGCGGTGTGGGTGGGCATGGCGTACACCTATATTTTCATCGCGAGTTTTTATTGTTGTGCGCTGATGCTGAGTTTGCAGGTGACGGGCAAGCCGGTGTCGCAGTCGGCGAAAGACGCGCGCCCGGCGTCGGCGTTGGGCGATTTGCGCAACGGCTTGGTGTACGTGTGGCAGACGCCGCATTTGCGCGCGGCAATGGCGATAGCGTTTCTGGTCAATGTGTCGGCGTTTCCGCTGACCAACAGCCTGCTGCCGGTGGTGGCGAAGGATGTCTATCATACCGACCAGCGCGGCTTGAGCTATCTTGCAGCAAGTTTTGCGTTTGGCGCGTTGATGGGATCCATCATTCTTTCGCGCATTGGTTACCGGCTGCCACCCGCGCGCATGATGCTGATTTTTTGCGGCGTGTGGTACAGCATGACGTTGCTGTTCGCGCAAATGCCGGGCTTCACGACGGGCATACCGATGATCATGCTGGCGGGCTGCGCGCAAAGCATGAGCATGGTGCCGCTGTCGGCCATGTTGTTGCGCACCACGCGCGAAGGTTTTCGCGGGCATGTGATGGGCACGCGCACGCTGATGATTTATGGCGTGCCCGTCGGCCTGCTGATGGCGGGGCCGTTGATGGCGAACTACGGTTATCGTGTGACGGCGACGCTGTATTGCGTGTCGGGGCTGCTATGCACGGCGTTGATCGGCTGGCACTGGCGCGAGCACATCTGGCGCGCGGATGCGCCGGGTAACAAGCGCTGAGAATCGTTAATACGATTGGCGATTCACGATTGGCGATTGGCCGCTGGCGTATGATGTGAATTCAACTATGAGGAGAGTGAGATGAGTTTTGTCGAAGTGGAACGCAACGACGGCATCATGGTGATCCGGTTAAATCGTCCGGAGCGCATGAATTCGCTGGGCACCGAAATGCGCAATCTGCTGGCGGATGCCTGGTGCGAGTTTCGCGAAAGCAAAGATATGGAAGTCGCTATTTTCACCGGTACCGGTCGCGCGTTCTGCGCCGGCGAAGACATGAAAGAGTCGGTGGAAAAAGGCCGCATCGGCGCTGCACCCGAAGCCAAGCGTGAGAATCCGTACAACGACGGCACGCTTGATAAGCCGGTGATCGTGGCCATCAACGGGTTCGCCATGGGCGGCGGTTTCATGCTGACCGAGCGCGGGGATTTTCGTGTGGCGGTGCGCGGTGTCACGTTTGAATCGTCGGAAGCCAAGCGCTGGCTGCTGGGCGGTCACAACCACGGATACGTCAACAACTTTGCGCACGCCATTGCCACCGAGGTGGCTTTCGCGTTTCGTTTCAAGGCCGAGCGTCTGTATGAGCTGGGGTATCTCAACCGGCTGGTGGATGAAGACCAGCTCATGCCTGCGTCGCGCGAAATGGCGGAACATTTGTTGAGCCTGCCGCCAGCCTCGCGCGTGAACACACTGGCGATGACGCGTGCCATGCGCGGGCGCGTGCCGGACGATATCGAAGCCTACGCCAAGCTGCTGCACAACCACGGTGCCCAATCCGATCGTATGGAATCGCGCAAGGCCTTCGCGGAGAAACGCAAACCCAACTATATGGGCTGGAACAACCTCGGTGATCGCGAGCGTACGCCGAAGTTTAAGTCGGGCATGAAGTAAAAATTACATCGCCTCAGGTTTTCCTCGGCGTCTGCTGTGTCTTCTGAGGCAAATGCCGTTTTGCGCACCCCGCAGCCGAACCCGAGTCCTGCGACTTGTTACACTTAATCTACCGGCCGTTTGGCCTTGTTTAACGCAAACCTTGGAGATTTTCATATGTATCAAGCCATTGTGTGGGAAGTACGCGAACACACCGGCATTCTCACTTTGAACCGGCCCGACCGTCTGAACGCGCTAGACACGGTGATGCGACAAGAAATTGCCGAGGTGATCCACAAGGCCGAATACGATCAGGATATCTGGACCATTATTGTCACCGGCACGGGGCGCGCCTTTTGTTCCGGTGCCGATTTGAAGGCGCGTGCGCAAGCCGAGAACACCGGCGGTGGCAACAGCATTTTGACGCAGCCCATGTTCGATGCGCGGTACTACTATCCGATTGCGTTTGGCGAGCTGTCCAAGCCGGTGATCGCAGCGGTCAATGGTGTCACGCGCGGCGCGGGCAACAATATGGCGTTTGCAGCGGATTTTCGCATTGCCAGCGACCGCGCCACCTTCGGCTGCAATTTTGTTGAACGCGGCCTGATGGCAGAGGCTTCGGCGTATTACCTGCCGCGCCTGGTGGGTCGCGCCATCGCCACCGAAATCTGCATGTTAGGCGAGCCGTTTGACGCAGCGCAGGCCAAGGCTTGGGGTTTGGTGCGCGCGGTGGTGCCGCACGAGACACTCATGGATGAGGCTATGGCGCTCGCGCGTAAGCTCAACAGCAAAGCGCCCATTGCCGTGCGCATGACCAAGCAGGCGCTGCATCGCGCGCACGATTTAAGCGCGGAGCAGTTTATCGACATGCAAAACACCATGAACACCAAACTGCGCTACACCGCGGACGCGAAAGAAGCGCTGGCGGCGTTTATCGAAAAACGCCCGGCGAAATTCCGCAACGCATAGCGCTGATCGCATGGGCGTGCACGCGATACGGTATAGTACTTGGGTGAGTAGCCCGCATGCGGTTACGCCCTTCGGTGTGCGGCCATTGACGTTGAGCGTCTTCTCACCGGGATGGCGTGGGTTAAAAATAATCATTTAAAATCAATTAGTTACGGTTGTGGTCGGGAGAAAGCATGTTCAGTCTTAAAGGCAAAGTGGCGTTAGTCACGGGTTCAACCAAGGGCATCGGCAAATCCATCGCCGAAGAAATGGCCAACGCGGGCGCGAAGGTGGTGATTTCCAGCCGCAAGGCCGATGCGTGTGATGCAGTGGCGGCGGAGTTTGCCGCGCGTGGGCAAGAGGCGCTGGCGCTGCCGTGTCACGTGGGCAACAAAGCAGCGTGCCAATCGGCGGTCGATACGATTATCGCGAAGTGGGGGGGCATCGATATTCTGGTGTGTAACGCGGCGTCGAACCCGCATTTTGGCCCGCTGGCCACGGCGAGTGACGATGTGTTCGACAAAATCATGGAAACCAATGTGAAGAGCGTGTTCTGGCTCGCCAACATGGTGCTGCCGCAAATGGGCGAGCGCGGCGGCGGTGCGATGATTATTATTTCTAGCATTGGCGCGCTGCGCGGCAGTCAGGTGCTGGGGCTGTATGGCACGTCCAAGGCTGCCGAAGCGGGTCTCGCGCGTGCGCTGGCGGTGGAATGGGGGCCGAAGAACATTCGTGTCAACACCATTGCGCCGGGTTTGATCAAGACGGATTTCGCCAAAGCGCTGTGGTCGGACGAAGCGCGGCGTAAATCGCGTGAGGCTTCCACGCCGATGCGGCGTCTGGGCGAGCCTAAGGATATCGGCGGCGTGGCCACGTTTCTCGCGACTGACGCGGGGTCGTTTGTCACAGGGCAGATGATTGTGGTGGATGGTGGGGTTACGATTTCCGGGTCGTAAGGGCGGCGAGCAAAATATGAAATCATTGGCACTAACCCCCCTGTTTCTAACAACACTAATGGCGCTGCCAGCAGCCGCCCAAACCTACCCCATCAAGTCCGTCCGTCTCATCCTTCCCTACGCTCCCGGCAGCGCAGTCGATGTTCTTGGCCGACACTACGCACAAAAAATGTCGGACAACTGGAAACAGCAGGTGATCGTGGATAACCGTACGGGTGCCAACGGCATTATCGGCATGGAGGCGATTGCGCGCTCGCCGGCGGATGGCTACACCATGGGCATGGGCAATGTGGCGACACTGGCGATCAATCCGCATTTGTATGTGAAGCTGCCGTATGACCCGGTGAAAGATTACGCCGCAGTGTCGCTGACGGCGGAGATCAACAACTGCCTAGCGGTGCATCCTTCGGTGCCGGTGAACAACGTGAAGGAGTTGCTGGCGTTTGCGCGCGCGCGGCCGGGGCAGCTTAACTACGCGTCGGGTGGCGTGGGGAGCGCGCAGCACATTCCGATGGAAATGCTCAAATCCATGACCGGCATCAACATTTTGCACGTGCCGTACAAGGGGCTGGCGGCGGCGTTCAACGACGTGCTGGCGGGGCAAATTCCGATGATGGTGCCGGGCTTGGCGACGGCACTGCCGCACGCCAAAGGCGGCAAACTGCGTATCCTCGGCACCACGGGTGCCAAGCGCATCGCGGCTACGCCGGATATTCCGAGCATTGCTGAAGCGGGCGTGCCAGGTTTTGATTTTGATTCCTGGACCGGCGTGTTGTTGCCGGCAGGCACGCCGCCGGAGATCGTCAGCCGCATGAATGCCGAGGTGGTGCGCGTGACGCAGTTGCCGGAAACCAAAGAACGTTTGTCGGCGCTGGGTTTTGCGCTCATCGGCAGCACGCCGCAGGCGTTTGCCGACTACATCAAGGCGAACATCGCGCGCATTGGGCCAGTGGTTAAGGCGGCGGGGATTAAGCCGGAGTGAGGCTGGTAGGTGGTGGCGTGAATCTGCGAAATTAGCGTAAAAAAACGAATGCAAAAACAACACCGAAATGTACTTGTGCTGTCCGCTTGCCAGGCGACATTGCAGACCGGCGGCGTCACGCTGGTGATGGTGACGGGCTTGGCGGGCTATGCGCTGGCACCAAACACGGCGTTTGCGACGGTGCCGCTGACGGGCTATGTGCTGGGCTCGGCGCTGACTACGGTGCCGGCTTCGTTGCTGATGAAATCGGTCGGACGTCGTGCGGGGTTTCAAACGGGCACGGCCATTGGCTTTTGTGGCGCGGCCTTGTGTGCGCTGGCGATTTATCTCGCGAGTTTTTGGTTGTTGTGCGCGGGCATGCTGGTGATGGGGTGTTACACCGCCTTCGGCAAGTACTACCGTTTTGCAGCGGCGGACGTGGCTGACGCGAGCTTCAAAGCAAAGGCGATTTCGCTCACGCTGGCGGGCGGCATCATCGGCGGTTTTGTCGCGCCCGAAATGGCCAAGCGTACCAAAGATATGTTCGCCGGCCATATGTTTCTGGGGTCGTACCTGTCGCTGATGGGTGTGTGTCTGGTAGCCGCGCTGCTGCTGTCGCAACTGGAGATTCCGCGCATGACGGCAGAGGAGCGCAAAGACGGCGGACGCCCGATCCGCGAGATCATGCGCCAGCCGGTGTTTATTGTGGCGGCGTTGGCGGGCGCGCTGTCGTACGGCATCATGAATTTGTTCATGACTTCCACGCCGCTGGCGATGCGCGCGCATGATCATCACTTTAATTCGGCGGCATTTGTGCTGGAGTGGCACGTGGTGGGTATGTATGGGCCGTCGTTTTTTACCGGCTCGCTGATTCAGAAATTCGGCGTGCTGAAAGTGATTTTGATGGGCATTGTGCTGCTGTTCGGCGCGGTGCTTTGCGCGCTGGCGGGCACTGGCGTGATGAATTTCTGGCTGGCACTGTTTGTGCTGGGCGTGGGCTGGAATTTTATGTACGTCGGCGGCTCGGCGCTGCTCACCGAATGCCATACGCCCGCCGAGCGCGCCAAAACCCAGGCGGCGAACGATCTGATGGTGTTTTGCACCATGGCGGTTTCGTCGATGTCGTCGGGCGTGCTGCTCAACGCCAGCGGCTGGCATGCGGTGAACTACGGCACGGTGCCGTTTCTGTTGCTGGCGTCCGGCTTTACGCTGTGGCTGATGTGGCTGCGGCGCAACGGCCACAGCGGGATTGCACCGGTGGCGGCACGCACGTAAGCGGCGCGGGCTGTAGGCAAAATGTGAAGTTTTGTAACAACCCATTGCTGACCGCGTTGCGCAATCAACTTTAATATGTAACTAGTTGTTTTTAAACATATTTTTATTTTCGCCTGACGTTACGTTGCTGTAACCGCCGGGGTAGAACTGCGTTATTGGAACTGCGCCTGAAGACAGGCGCAAACGCGCAATCCCGCGCGGGTATCAAGCACAAAGGAATCTCGATGATCAAGAAATTGGCGGCGTTGCTGGGTGCGGTGACTGTTCTGTTGGCGGCAGCGGGCCCGGCGCTGGCACAGGTACAGGGACAGGGACAGGGGCAGGGACAGGGCGCGCCCGACGCGCTGGTTAAAGGCATGGTGGAGGAGGTGTTGGTGGCCATTAAAGCCACCAAGGAACGGCGCGCACTGGCTGAGGTGGTCGACAAAAAAGTGTTGCCCAATTTTGACTTTCAGGCGATGACGCGCATGGCGGTGGGTCGCTCATGGCGTGATGCCTCGCCCGCACAGCAGCAGGCGCTGACCGGCGCGTTTCGCACGCTGTTGGTGACGACGTACAGTCAGGCGTTGAGCCAATCGAGCACGGCTGAGGTATCAGTGGACGTGCGTCCGGCGGTCGTCAAGCCGGCGGACGATGATGTGGTGGTCAAAACCTTCGTCAAAGACCCATCGCGCCAACCGATTGCGGTGGATTACCGCCTGGCTAAAGTAGCGAGCGGCTGGAAGGTTTACGATGTGGTAGTCGAAAACCTGAGCCTAGTGACCAACTACCGCAGCTCGTTTAACAGCGAAATTACCAAGTCTGGCATCGATGGCTTGATTAAGGCGCTGGAAGCGAAGAACAGGCAGAACGCAGGGTAGCTTCCCAAGGTGTTAAAAAAACGCGGGGCTGAATGTTCAGCCCCGCGTTGTTTTTAAGCCCGCAGCCGCGTAATGCGCGTCACTTCCGGGATGCGCCGCATTTCGATCATGATGCGTGCGAGATGCTGGCGGTTGGTGACCTGTAGGGTGAAATCCATGCTGGCGTATTTGCCGCCGTCTTGCGGATCGACTGCGACGTTCTGAATATTCGATTCTTCGTCGGCGATGCAAGCGGCCACCTTCGCCAGCACGCCGCGCTCATTGGCGACGATGACGCGCACGTTAACATCGTGCAGCTTGTTGGATTCGTCGTCCCATGCCACGTCGAGCACGCGGTCTGGCTCATGGCGCGATTTTGCCAGCACCGGGCAATCGTGCGTGTGAATCGCCATGCCTTGGCCCTTGCCGATCAGGCCAACAATGCCGTCGCCCGGTATTGGGTGGCAGCATTTGGAAAACTGCACCGCCATGCCCTCCGAGCCGCGAATGATAATCGGCCCCATGTTCGTTTGTTCGCCGGGTGTCGGATCGCGCAGCGCCAGCAGTTGCCGCGCCACCACCACGCCGTGGCGCTTGCCCAAGCCAATGTCGGACAGTATGTCGTTGCGCGACTTGCCGTTGCTTTCGCGCAGCACTTTGGCCCAGCGCGATTCGGATACCGCGCCGATGTTGGATTTCAATACCGCCAGCGCCTGATTCAATAGGCGCTCGCCGAGTTGCACAGACTCATCAAAGTGCATGGTCTTGAGGAAGTGCCGAATGTGCGCGCGCGCCTTGGCCGTAGCCACAAAATTGAGCCACAGCGGATTGGGCTTGGCATGCGAGGCGGTGATGATTTCCACGCGGTCGCCGTTTTTAAGGCCTTGCCGCAGCGGCATCAATTCCTGATTGATTTTCACCGCCACGCAGCGATTGCCGACATCACTGTGCACCGCATAGGCAAAATCTACGGCGGTGGCACCGCGCGGCAATGACATGATTTTGCCGCGCGGCGTGAACACGTACACTGCGTCGGGAAAGAGATCGACTTTCAGGTGTTCGAGAAACTCCACCGAGTCGCCGGACTCGGATTGCATTTCCAGCAGGCTTTGCAGCCACTGATGGGTTTTGCGTTGCAGATCGGTGATCGATTGATCCGAGCTTTTGTAGAGCCAGTGCGAGGCCACACCCGCCTCGGCGATTTTGTGCATTTCTTGCGTGCGGATTTGAATTTCAATCGGACTGCCGAAAGGGCCGAACAAATGCGTATGTAACGACTGGTAGCCGTTTGTCTTGGCGATCGCGATGTAGTCTTTGAATTTGCCGGGGATGGGTTTGTACAGCCCATGCAGCACACCGAGCGCGGTGTAGCAGGCGTGAACGTCCTTGACGATGATGCGAAAGCCGAACATATCGAGCACTTGCCCGAACGATAAATGTTTTTCGCGCATTTTGGTGTAGATCGAGTACAGGTGCTTCTCACGGCCACTCACTTGCGCCGTGAGGCCGTTGTCCGCCAAGCGTTTTTCGATGCTGGCGAGAACCTTGCCTACCACTTCGCGGCGGTTGCCGCGCGCATGCGCCACGGCTTTGGTCAGCACATTGCAGCGGCTGGGGTAGAGGTGCTTGAACGACAGATCGTCGAGTTCCTGATAAATGCTGTTCAACCCCAGACGGTTGGCGATGGGCGCGTAGATTTCCATGGTCTCGCGCGCAATGCGGCGGCGCTTGTGCGCGGGCACGGCATCCAGCGTGCGCATATTGTGCAGGCGGTCCGCGAGCTTGATCAGGATGACGCGCACGTCGCGCGCCATCGCCAGCAACATTTTGCGGAAGTTTTCGGCCTGCGCTTCTTCCTGCGTTTCAAATTCGATTTTGTCGAGCTTGGAAACGCCGTCCACCAAATCGGCTACCGGCTTGCCGAAGGCGAGTTGCAGATCGGATTTGGTGACGGCGGTGTCTTCCATCACGTCATGCAGCAGCGCCGCTGTCAGGGCCTGCGGGTCAAGATGCCATTGCGCGAGGATGCTGGCCACGGCCAGCGGGTGCGAGATGTAAGGCTCGCCGGAATTGCGAAACTGGCCTTCGTGCGCCGAAGCGCTGAATTTATAGGCGGTTTGAAGCTGCGCGACGTCTTCCGGCCTCAGGTAGCCGGCGCATTCTTGGAACAGTGCCGCGCCATCGGGCATGACAGGATGCGTACTTAAACGATAGTGAACTGCGCCGCAGGCATCATGCGCCGGAGGGCTGCTTCAGCTAAGACGCTGATTTTATTAGGATTTCCGGGCCGTACTTGCCGGCAGCCATTTCACGCAGCGCGATCACAGTGGGCTTATCGCGATTGGCTTCCATCATCGGCTGCGAGCCGTTGGCGATCTGGCGCGCACGGTAGGTCGCGGCCAAGGCCAGTTCGAAACGATTGGGGAAATACTTCAAACAATCTTCAACGGTGATGCGTGCCATGGTGAAATCCGCCTGTAGGTGCGAGTACGTGGTTACGTGGTTAGGTAGTTAGGTAGTTAGGTGACCGGGTGATTCGGCTCGTGCGCCGGGTGACTATTGCCGCGCCGGATGGAGCAATTGAGCAAAGAGCGCTGGGCTGCGCGCCTGCTGGTTGGCACGCCTGAGTCGTTGGGCCACCACAATTGCAGCGAGTTCCTCTGCTGCACGATCAAACGCTTGGTTGATAATAACATAATCAAATTCAACGAGATGCGCGATTTCTTCACGGGCATTTTGCAGCCGCTCGGCGATTACGTCCGGCGCGTCGGTGCCGCGCTCGGTGAGTCGCGCCTGCAGGATGTCGTAGGACGGCGGCAGGATGAATATGCTGATCGCGGCAGGGTTGACCCGGCGCACTTGGGCCGCACCTTGCCAGTCGATTTCGAGCAATATATCTTGCCCACCCGCGAGCTGTGCGCTCATCCACGTGTGTGACGTACCGTAGTGGTTGCCATGCACCTGTGCGCTTTCGACAAACTCGTGGGCCGCACGCATGCGCTCGAATTCAGTGACGCTGACAAAATTGTAGTGGCGACCGTTGATCTCGCCCGTGCGCGGTGCGCGTGTGGTGAACGATACCGATTTACGTACCAGCGCGTCGCGCTTCAACAGAGCCGCGACGAGGCTGGTTTTTCCTGCGCCGGAAGGGGCGCTGACGATGAGCAGGTTGCCGGACACGATTACGATTTACTCAAGATTCTGAATTTGTTCACGCATTTGCTCGATCAGCAATTTTAAATCCATCGACGCTTGGGTGATTTCGATATCAGCGGCTTTGGAACCCAGCGTGTTGGCTTCGCGGTTGAGTTCCTGCATCAGAAAATCCAGCCGCTTACCCACCGCACCGCCCTTGCTGAGGATACGCCGCAATTCGCCCATGTGGGCTTTCAGTCGCGTGAGTTCCTCGTCCACGTCAATTTTACCCGCGTACAGCACCACTTCCTGACGAATGCGCTCGTCGTCGGCGTTCATCAGCGCGTCTTTCAGGCGCTGATTGAGCTTTTCCTGAAATGCAGCAATGGCCGCTGGCATGCGTGGCGCGAGGCCAGCGACACGCGCTTCAATGGTGGTGGCGTGTTGCAGGATGGCGTCTTTCAGCTTGGCACCTTCGCGCGCGCGCGCCGCCATGAATTCATCCAGCGCATGGGCCGTGAGTTCGCGACAAGCCGTGCGCACCGAGTCGGCAGACAGCGTGTCTGCACCCAGCATGCCGGGCCAGCGCAGCACGTCCGCCGCGCGCAAACTGCCCGCCTGCGGCAAGGCTTTGAGCACCTGCGCGTTGAGCGCCGCGAGCTGTTGCAACAGCGCTTCATTCAATTCAGCGGCTACCGGCGCTGCGGCGGCGGCGGTAATGCCGATGCGGCATTCGATCTTGCCGCGCGTTAATTTTGCCGCGAGCAGCTCGCGCAACGCCGGTTCAATCGCGCGCAATTCTTCCGGCAGGCGGAACTGGATATCAAGGTAGCGGTTGTTGACAGCGCGGATTTCCACCGTCAGCGTGCCACTGGGTAACTCACGGGTGACGGCGGCGTAACCGGTCATGCTGTAAATGATGGGGGCGTTGCTCACAGGGCGCTCACGTATAATCCGCTGTCAAATTTGAACCGGGAAGATAGCATGAGCACACGCCTCAGCGGTAGAAAACCCGACGCCTTGCGGGAAATTCGCATCACGCGCCGTTTTACCTGTCACGCCGAAGGCTCGGTGCTGATTGAAAGCGGCAACACCAAAGTGCTGTGCACCGCCAGTGTGCTAGAAAAGCAGCCACCGCATTTGCGCGGCACCACGCAAGGCTGGGTGACGGCCGAATACGGCATGCTGCCGCGTGCTACGCACACACGGTCGGATCGCGAGGCGGCGCGCGGCAAGCAATCGGGCCGCACACAGGAAATCCAACGCCTGATCGGGCGCTCGCTACGCGCCGTGGTGGATTTGCATGCGCTGGGTGCGCGCTCGATCCATCTGGATTGCGATGTGTTGCAGGCCGACGGCGGCACGCGCACCGCCAGCATCACCGGTGCTTTCGTTGCGCTGCAAGACGCGGTGAATGGCTTGCTGGCAAAGCAGCTCATTGCCGCCTCGCCCATTAAGGATCACGTGGCGGCAGTGTCGGTAGGCATTCACGCCGGCACGCCGCTGCTGGATCTGGATTACGCCGAAGATTCCACCTGCGATACCGACATGAATGTGGTGATGACCGGCAGCGGCGGCATGATTGAAGTGCAAGGCACAGCCGAAGGTGCGCCGTTTTCGCGCGCGGAAATGGACGTGCTGATTGAATTGGCGCAGAACGGTATACGCCAGTTGATTGCGGCGCAGCGTGTGGCGCTGGCAGCGGTGTAGCGTTGTAACTCATTGTGGTCATTCGCCAACTGGTTTTGGCCTCCGGCAACCCCGGCAAGTTGCGCGAATTTCGCCAACTGTGCGAGCCGCTGGGCGTGACCCTCGTCTCGCAGTCCGAGTTGGGCATCAGCGAGGCGGAAGAGCCGCACGCCACCTTTGTTGAAAACGCATTGGCCAAGGCGCGGCACGCCAGTCGCGCGTCGGCCTTGCCAGCGTTCGCGGACGATTCAGGCATTTGCGTGGCGGCACTGGGCGGTGCGCCGGGCGTGCATTCCGCGCGCTTCTCCGAGCGGGCCGCAGATCGCGATACGCAAGATGCGCGCAACAACACAAAATTGATCGCGGCATTGGCCGACAGCGCTGACCGCCGCGCGCACTACACCTGTGTGATCGTGCTGGTGCGCCATGCGGATGACCCGGAGCCGCTGATTGCTGAGGGCCGCTGGCAAGGCGAAATCATCAGCACGCCGCGGGGTGACGGCGGCTTTGGCTACGACCCGTATTTCTATGTACCCGCGTTAAAAAAGACGGCAGCCGAACTGTCTGCACACGAAAAAAACCACATCAGCCACCGCGGTCTGGCCATAGCCCGTCTTGCGGCACTGCTGCGCGAAGGTTGACCCTTGAGTATCGCTTTACCGCTCAAGTCGCGCGCCGATTTACGCTTCACCGCGTTGCCGCCGCTGTCGCTGTACATCCACATCCCGTGGTGTGTGCGCAAGTGCCCGTACTGTGATTTCAATTCGCATGAAGTAAAAGGTAGCGGGTCGGCCATTCCGGAGCAGAACTACGTTGCTGCGTTGATCGCGGATTTCGAGCAGACTTTACCGCGGGTGTGGGGGCGCCGTATCAGCACGGTTTTTTTCGGCGGTGGCACACCGAGTTTGCTATCGGGCGCGGCGGTCGATCAGATTCTGGCGGCGGTGCGCGCGCGCATGCCTCTCGCGCCGGATGCGGAAATTACGCTGGAGGCCAACCCTGGCACCGTAGAGGCGGAACGCTTTCGTGATTACCGTGCGGCGGGCGTCAACCGGCTGTCACTGGGCATACAGAGTTTCAATCCGCGGCACCTCAAAGCGCTGGGCCGCATTCACGACGACGCTGAAGCCCAACGCGCTATCAGCATCGCCCGCGCGCACTTTGAAAATTTCAATTTAGACGTGATGTACGGTTTGCCGCGGCAAACGCCCGCCGAAGCGCTGGCAGATATCGACGCGGCGCTGGCGTTCGATCCGCCGCACTTGTCGGCGTACCACCTGACGCTGGAGCCCAACACACTGTTTCACCGCTATCCGCCGCCCCTGCCGGATGATGATGTATCCGCCGACATGCAGGTGGCCATTGAAGCGCGTCTGGCTGAGCACGGTTATGAAAATTACGAGACGTCCGCGTTCGCCCAGCCGGGTGCGCGCTGCAAGCACAATTTGAATTACTGGTTGTTCGGCGACTACATCGGTATCGGTGCCGGTGCGCACGGCAAAATCACCTCACACGCAGGCATCACGCGCGAGGCGCGCTTTCGCCAGCCGGCACAGTTCATGGACGCGGCACACGCCGGCAACGCGGTGCAAACGTCTACCACGGTCACCGCTGCAGAGGTGGGCTTTGAGTTCATGATGAACGCGCTGCGGCTCAGTCATGGTTTTGATGTGAGCCTCATCGCCGAGCGCGCGGGCGTGCCGTTGACGGCCTTGCTCAAGCCGCTGGAAGCGGCCGAGCGACGGCTGTTCATCACGCGCGATCACCAGCGCGTCACCCCGACGCTGCTGGGACGGCGCTTTTTGAACGAGTTGTTGCAACTGTTTTTGCCGGAAAAGCCGAAAGGGGTATGATAAAATTCGTGAATAAATACAATAACTTGTAATCATTCATACCATTGTGTAATCATCTTGTAACAATCGGGGGGCTGTGATGGCGGGCATTAAAAATAGCGTATTGCGCGGCGTGGCTGCGGCATTGTTAATCCATGGCGGCGCGTCGTTCGCGCAGTCGTATCCCAACAAGCTGGTGCGCTTTATTGTGACGTATCCTGCCGGCGGTAGTTCTGACGTGATGGCGCGCATTATTGGCCAGCAGTTGGGCGAGTATTGGGGGCAGCAGGTCGTGGTGGAATCACGTCCCGGCGCAGATGGTTCCATCGGCATGGAGTATGCCTCCAAGCAGCCCGCCGACGGTTACACCTTTTTGCTCGGCAACTTTGGGCCGGTGGTCGCCAAACCGCTGCTGGCGAAGGTGAACTACGACTGGCGTAAAGATTTCGCGCCGGTGTCACGCATCACCATCTCGGCCAATATTTTGGTCGTGCCCGCGACCCTGCCGGTGAAAAACGCGAAAGATTTGGTGGCGCTGGCCAAAGCGCGCCCCGGTGAACTCACCTACGGCACCAGCGGGCCAGGCAGCATGTCGCATTTTGCCGGCGAAATGTTCCAGCGCATTGCCGGGGTGAAAATGATTACGGTGCCCTACAAAGGCAACGCGCTGGCGATTACCGATCTCATGGGCGGTCAAATCACCACCATGTTTTCCGACGCGCTGCCCGCCATGCAGGCCATGAAAACCAACAAACTGCGCGCGCTGGCTGTTACCAGCGAACAGCGTTGGCCGTTCACGCCTGAATTGCCCACGCTCGCAGAAAGCGGCTTGCAAGGCTTTGCTGCGGTGAACTGGTGGGGCATTTTGTTTCCGAACGGCGTGCCGCGGCCCATTATCGACAAGGTCAACGCCGATTTGATCAAGGCGCTCGGCACGCAAAACGTCAAGGCCCGCCTCGGCGAGCTGGGCGTGGCCGCCATTACCAGTACGCCGGAAGAGTTCACTACGTTCATGGCGAGCGAAACCGCGCGCTGGGGCAAGCTCATCAAGGAAGCCAACATCCGGGTTGAGTAGTTTCTAGCGTACGCCCGGTACGCCCGGTACGCACAGGAGCAGCAGTCAGTCGAGTTATGGATATCAATAGCCTTGCGCAGACCATTTCGGGCAGCTTTCTTGAAGCGCTGCCGGATCCGGCATGGGTGAAAGACGCCGGGCATCGCTATGTGGTGGTGAACAGCGCCTTTCGCCGGCTGTGTGCGTTTCAGACCGGCGGTGCTGACATCGACATTGTCGATGTCACCGACTTCAATTTGTTCCCGCTCGAGCTAGCGGAACAGTCACTGCAGGAAGACCGCGAGATTACTGCCTCGCGTGGCGGGAAGCGCGGCGAACTGTCTGTGTTTAATCCGGCAGGCGAGTCGCGTCACTACGCGACGCATCGCATTGCACTGCTCGACGGAGAGAGTGGCGTGGCGGGCACCTTGGGGATGGCCGTTGACATCACCGGGGAAGTCGCGCGCCACGCGCTACTGCGCGAGAAAGAACGTCGGCTGTCGATGCTGATGGCGAACTTGCCGCTCGCCGTGTATCAGCGTACGCCGGATGACCATTGGCGCATGCAGTTTGTCAGCGATGGCTGCCTTGGGCTGACGGGGTATTTGGCGGCGGATTTTATCGACAGCGCGGTGCGCACTTGGGCATCGATCATCGCGCCCGAAGACTGTGAAATGGCCCGCCTGGATGTGCAAAACCAACTGGCGCGCGGTGCTGCCTATAACGTGGAGTACCGGATTATTTCGCCAGACGCTACGCCGCGTTGGGTGACCGAATGTGGCGTGGCCCTGTCCAACGCTACAGGCGAAGTGACGTCGCTGGTGGGCACGGTAACGGATTTCACGCAGACGCGGTATTACCTCGACGAGATGGTGCGCCGCGAGACGCACGATGCGTTGACGGGCGTGGCGAATCGTCCATTGCTGGTGGATCATCTGCGGCACGGCATTGCCTACGGCCAGCGCTATGACCGCATGGTCGCGACTTTCGTGGTCAACGTGGATCACTTCAAATACGTCAACCAGAGCCTGGGGCACGATGCGGGCGATGTGTTGCTGAAAGGCGTTGCTGTGCGTCTGCGGGGCACCCTGCGCGATCACGATTCCGTGGCGCGGTTGGGCGCGGATTCATTCGCCATGACGCTGATTGACATCGACAGTCTGGGTGGCGCGGCACAGGCCATGCGGCGCGTGCTGTATGCGATGCGCACGCCGTTCATGATCGGCACGCAAGAGGTGGTGGTGACGTGCAGCGTCGGTTGCGCACTCTTTCCCGCCGACGGGCCGGATCCGGAAACACTGCTACGCCGCGCGGACACCGCGATGCGTCACGCACGTACGCTGGGCGGCGATTGCCATTATTTTTATTCCGCCGACAGCGACCGTTACACCGAAGAACGTTTGTACATGGAGGCGAATCTACGGCGCGCCGTTGACAACGGCGAATTGCTGCTGTTGTATCAACCGCAGGTAGACGCCCGCGACGGCCGTTGCATCGGCATCGAAGCGCTGGTGCGCTGGCAGCATCCCGAAATGGGCATGGTGTCGCCGGGGCGTTTCATTCCGGTGGCCGAGGATAGCGAATTGATCGTCGGCATCGGCAGTTGGGTGATGGAAGAAGCCTGCCGCGAAACCAAGGCGCTGCTGGATGAAGGGTTCGCTATCGGTCATGTGGCGGTGAATCTGTCGCCGCGCCAGTTTCGGGACGCCCAGTTGATACCGAAAGTGGCGGCCATTCTGGCACGCACCGGGCTCGACCCAAAGCATCTCGAACTGGAAATCACTGAAGGTCTGGCGATGAAGGACGTGGATTCCGTCGTTGCCAAACTCAAGGAACTAAAAAGTCTGGGTTTGATGATGGCAATCGACGATTTTGGTACCGGCTATTCGAGCCTGAGTTATCTGCGGCGTTTTCCGATAGACCGCTTGAAGATTGACCAATCGTTCACGCGCGAAGTGAATTCTTCCAGCGACGGCGCGGCGATTGCACGCGCGGTGATTCAGTTGGGGCACGCGATGGAGTTACGCGTGATCGCAGAAGGTGTGGAAACCGTGGAGCAGCTCAATTTTCTGCGCGAAAACGCCTGCGATGAAATTCAGGGCTACTACTTTTCACGACCGATTGATCCTGTGGCCTTGCGCGTCTTTTTGAAGGCGCATGCGCAATCCAGCGCAGAGGGCGACGCGCCAGATGTGTCGTTCGCGCACAGCGGCTAGCCGGGCTGTCGCCGGTTAGCTGCGTTACTGGCGCTTGAAAATAATATCCCACACGCCGTGGCCGAGCTTCAGGCCGCGCGCCTCGAATTTGGTTAGCGGGCGGTAGGCGGGGCGCGGCGCATAGCCGGTGGCGGTGTTGCCGAGTGAGGGATCGGCGTTGAACACGGCAAGAATTTGTTCGGCGTACTCGTGCCAGTCCGTGGCGGCATGCAGGTAACCCCCCGCGTTCAGTTTGCCGGCGAGTGTTGACACCAACGGCGGCTGAATCAGGCGTCGCTTGTGGTGGCGCTTTTTGGGCCAAGGGTCAGGGAAAAAAATGTGAATGCCGTCGAGGCTCGCATCCGCGATCATGTGCTTGAGCACTTCGACGGCGTCGTGTTGGATGATGCGCACATTGGTCAGCGCCTGCGTGTCGATGCGTTTCAGCAAATTGCCGACGCCGGGCGTGTGAACCTCAATGCCGAGGTAATCGTTTTGTGGATGCGCCGCTGCGAGTTCGGCGGTGGTGTCACCCATGCCAAAACCGATTTCGAGAATTTTCGGCGCAACGCGACCGAAGGCTAGGTTGAGATCGAGCGATGCCGCCGAAAAATTGATGCCATAGCGCGGCAGCAGTGCCTCAACCGCACGCTGCTGCGCGTTGGACACACGGCCCTGGCGCAGCACGTAGCTGCGGATGTGGCGTGGCGCTTCTATAATGGCGATTCTTTGTAACTAATTGATTTTATTGATTATTTTTCATACCTTGCCGATCATGCCGCCGGTAGGCGAGCTGGGCGACGCGCAATACAGCTTCTTCGGCATGCGCCCGGCGCGCCACGCATCGCGCCCGGCTTCGACGGCCTTGCGCATGGCTGAGGCCATCAACACCGGGTCTTTGGCGGCGGCGATCGCGGTGTTCATCAGCACAGCGTCGCAGCCGAGTTCCATGGCGATGGTAGCGTCGGACGCCGTGCCGACGCCAGCATCAACCACCACCGGCACTTTGGCGTTCTCGATAATGATTTGCAGATTCCACGGATTCAAAATGCCCATGCCGGAACCGATCAACGACGCCAGCGGCATCACCGCAACGCAGCCGATTTCTTCAAGCTGTTTCGCGATGATGGGATCATCCGAGGTGTAAACCATGACCTTGAAGCCGTCTTTCACCAGCGTTTTGGCGGCAGCGATGGTTTCGACCACGTTGGGATACAGCGTTTGGGGATCGCCCAACACTTCGAGTTTGACCAGATCGTGCCCGTCGAGCAGCTCACGCGCGAGACGCAGGGTGCGCACGGCTTCGTCGGCGCTGTAGCAACCGGCCGTGTTCGGCAGCAGGGTAAATTTTGACGGCGGTAGCGCTTCCAGCAAGCTGGGTTCGTTCGGGTTCTGGCCGATGTTGGTGCGGCGTATGGCCACGGTAATGATTTGCGCGCCGCTGGCGTCAACCGCTGCGCGCGTCTCGGCGAAATCCTTGTACTTGCCCGTGCCCACCAGCAGGCGTGAGGCGTAGGCTGTGCCGCCAATAACCAGTGGATCCAGATGTTCGTGCGCAGTCATGTGCTTTCCTTCAAGGTAGAGTTTTAACCGCCGCCGACAGCAACGACGATTTCAATGCGGTCGCCGTCGGCCAATGCCACCTCGGCATGGTTGCCACGCGGCACGATTTCGCCGTTGCGTTCCAGCGCGACTTTCTTGCCCGCCAGCCCCAGCGCGGTGATTAGGCCCGCGCAATTCAAGGGTGGCGCAAAATGGCGCGGTTCGCCATTAACGGTTAGGGTTATCACGGGGATGAATGAATGCGTTTGGGAGAATGGCGTGTGGCCTGTGGCCTGTGGCGTGTGGACGGAGCTAGTATTCCCGGCCAGTGTTGTCATTTTACCGGGTCTGACCCGGATCGTTGTTGCTGCACGTTGGCGCAGTGTAGAAAGACTCTCGATTTGTATAGGTAAATGCCTGATTTCTTGATAGAATTTCCGCATAATCGATAGTTCACGCGGAGCGCGTATGCTGAACTGGATGGGCACGGATAAATCTGCGGATGGCATGTCGTTGCTGAGCGACCCGCACGAGGTGATTGCTGCGCTGCCGGCGGAAGACGCCGTGGCGGCGGTGGTGCAAATCACCGAGGCGCTCGATGCCATTAACGGCGCCGACACACTGACGCTGGAAGAGCGCTACGACGATATTTACCTGCTCGATGCGGCCACGGTGGATCGCACGCGTTTGCTGCTGCGCGATTATCTGCAAACCTCGCGGCAAACCAAGCAGCGCGAAAACGACGTGTGGAACGGCGCTTATAACTGCTGGAACGAGCTCGCCACGGCGTACGCCATTTGCGTTCAGCAGTATGCGGACAATCCGGCGGCAACGGCTGGGTTTCGCAAGCCCGCCCGCGTTGCGGTGGCGCGCGCCATGCGTGCGTTGCGCCGCCAGTTGCATTGGCTACGCCTGCGCTACACCGCGCCGCCGGCATCGATCTGGAAGGGACTGGCGAATCTATACACCTACATCGAGCCCGAAAACATCGACGATGAGATGCTGATTTATCCGGGCGAAACATCCACCATCAGAAGCGAGTTTCTCAAGGTGTTGATGCAGTCGGCGGTGTCGACCGAAAACCTGCAACCGCCGGGACAGGATTTGGCGACGTTTCTGGTCAGCCGCTTTTCGCGGCATTTTGTGATCTCACGCACGCCTGACGCGGGTTGCACGCACTGGTTTGATCTCAAGCACCCGCGGCCGCCGGCTTTGTTGTCGCGCGCGCCGGACGCCGGTGCCGATGTGCGCTATATCGGCGCGGGTGCCGCGATTGAAACACTGTGTCAGGCGCTGCTGTATATCGAAGACGCCGGAAAAGTGCCGCCGGATTTGGGGTTTACCTATCCCATTGATCTGGAATTTCTCACGCCGGTGCTGCAGCAGATACACCGTGACTGGTCGGGCAAGCCTGCGGCGCGACAGCACGAAAGGCAAAAAAGCAATGCGCGCATTACGGTGGTGCCGGGCTTCGCGCAGATCATTGATGTGCTGGAGCAGGCTGAGGCTGATCCGTTTGATTTTACTGAGAAATCCAGTGCCGAAAGTTGGGTTGCCAACGACATCAGCGCCGGCGGCTTTGGCGCGGTGATCCCGTCGGTCAACGCCGACTGGGTGAGCGTGGGCAATGTGGCAGGCATCGAATCTGAAGTGGCGGGCGAATGGTCCGTCGGCATCGTGCGCCGTGTGCAGCGGCTCGACGACGGCCAGCAGCAGATCGGCATGCAAGTGCTGTGCCGTAACGCACAGGCCGCGCGCATTTTGCGCGAGGACTACAGCGCCACCGATATGCGCATCACCCAGCGCATGCCGTTGGACAAGGGTATTGTGCTCACCGCCGATGCGATCAATCAGACTGAAATTGACGTGCTGATATCCGACCCCACGCGGTACGACGAAGGCAGTGTGCACATGGCTATCGGCGAGCATGTTTTGACATTGCAAATACTCGATGTCGCCGAAAAAACCGATGCCTGCGCGCGCGTGCGCTTTACGGTGATCGGCGTCGAGTCCTGACGAACGCGTGCCTGCGCGCCTGCTGTGGGTGGCGGGGCGATGGTAGAATCCAGTCTGCGCGGGAGTAGTTCAATGGCAGAACGGCAGCTTCCCAAGCTGCATACGAGGGTTCGATTCCCTTCTCCCGCTCCACTCACCGTATCGTGCCGATAGCGATTACAGGACGGAAACTGGCCATGAAAATCGTCAAATATTTGTTGCTGGCGTTTGGAGGCGTGGCAGTTTTGCTCGGTGGCGTTGTGGCCTATGTCGCGGCCACCTTTGACCCGAATACCTACAAGCCGCAGGTGATTCAGTTGGTCAAAGAAAAAAAGCAGCGCACGCTCAAGCTCGACGGCGATATCAAACTCAAATTCTGGCCCAGCATCGGCGCTGATTTGGGTAAGTTGGCGTTGTCGGAATTCAAAAGTGACAAAGAGTTTGCAGCAATCGACAGTGCGCGCGTGTCGTTGAAGCTGATGCCGCTGCTGTCGAAAAAAGTGGTGGTGGACGAAGTGGAAATCAGTGGCGTGCGCGCCACCGTCATCAAGTTCAAAGATGGCCGCATGAACATCGATGATTTGCTGGCCAAAGATGACGACAAGAAAAAAGAGCAAATCGAGTTTGACATCGATCACGTCAAAATCACCAACACCACGCTGACGTATCGCGACGAGGCGCAGCGCGCCAATTATTCGCTGGCCAACCTTAACCTCGTCACCGGCCGCATCGCCCCCAACGTGCCGGGCAAAATCGATTTATCGGTGACGGTGCAAGGCGATAAGCCCAAGACCAATCTGAATATCGCGCTTAAAACGAAGCTCACTTTTGATTTGGATAACCTCGTGTTTGCGCTCGAAGGCTTGGGCCTAGAAGCCAAGGGGCAAGCGGCCGATATCCACAACCTCAACGCCAACGCCTCGGGCAGCGTAACTGCCAAACTCAAAGAAGGTGAATTCACCACCAGCGGCTTTGCGGTGGCACTGACAGCAGTAAGCGGCAAGGATACGCTAGACATTAAAGTAGACGCCCCTAAGTTGTTGATTACAAAGGATAAAGCATCTGGCGACAAAGTGACGGTCGCGGCCAAAATCACCAATGCGCAGGGCACCACGTTAGCCAATGTCGTGTTGCCCGGCATTGAAGGCACGGCGCAGGCGTTCAAGGCGGCGGGCATGACGCTGGATCTGGACATAAAACAGGGTGAGCAATCGGTGAAGGCGCGTGTTACCTCGCCGCTGTCGGGTAATTTCCAGACACAACAAATCAGCTTGCCGCAGCTTGCCGTCACGGTTACCGCGACGGGCCCCAATCTGCCGGGCAAGAGCATCAGCGGCAATCTCGCGGGCAGCGCCAGCGTCAACGGCAGCAAGCAGCAGGTGCAGGCGAATCTGGCGGGCAAGGTGTCCGACAGCACCATTAAGGCCACTGTCGGCGTCAACGGTTTCGCGCCGCCGGGCTTGACCTTCGACATCGATATCGACCAGCTTGATCTCGACAAATACGCGCCGCAGGGTGGCGGCCAGGCGGCCAAAGGTAGTGGTGGCGGTGCCGATACGCCGATTGATGTGACCGCGCTGCGCAGCCTACGCGCCAACGGCAAGCTGCGCATCGGCACGCTCAAGGCCTCTAATATCAAGGCGAGCAATGTGCGTCTCGACATCAAGGCAGGGGGCGGGCAGGTATCGATTAGTCCGCTGTCGGCGAATTTGTATGAGGGCGCGATGAACGGCGCGATCACGGTCAATGCCGCGCCGGCCACGCCCACTTTCGCCATCAAGCAGAACCTGAGCGGTATCGCCATCGGCCCGCTGCTCAAAGACCTTGCCAACAAAGACATGCTTTACGGCAAGGGCACGGTGACGGTGGATGTGCAAACCACCGGCGGCACGGTGGGCGCTTTAAAGCGTGCGCTAAACGGCGGCGCATCGGTCAATTTGCGTGACGGCGCGATCAAGGGTATTGATATCGCGGCCACCATTCGCGACGCCAAAGCCAAGTTGGGCACGCTCAAAGGCCAGCAAACGCAGGCCGCCGACAACAACAAGAAAACGGAGTTTTCCGAATTGAGCGGCACCTTCGCCATCAGCAACGGCGTGGCGCACAACAACGATTTGTCGTTGAAATCGCCGCTGCTGCGCGTGGGCGGCGAGGGCGATATCAACATTGGCGCGGATACGGTGAACTATCTGGTCAAGACAGCCATCGTCGGCACGCTAACCGGGCAAGACGGGCGCAGCGTCAGTGACTTAAAGGGCGTTACCGTGCCGGTACGCGTCAGCGGGCCGCTGGCGACACCGTCGTTCGCACTCGACTTTAATGCTTTGTTGACCGACACCGTGAAGCAAAAAGTCGAAGAAACCGTGAAGAGCAAAATCGAAGAATCGCTGTTCGGCAAAAAACCCGCCGCCCCTGCAGCCGGTGCAACACCCGGTGCAACACCTGGGGCCACGCCAGCACCCGCCCCGTCGGGCCGCGATGCCGCGAAGGACGTGCTCAAGGGTATTTTTGGTCGCTAGCCGCAGGGCTCCCAGCGCCGCCGCGCGCATTATCGCGTGGCACCGGCGTCACGGCCGGCATGATTTACCGTGGCAACAGAATCGCGATCCCTACGCGATATGGCTGTCCGAGATCATGTTGCAGCAAACGCAGGTCGGCACGGTTATTCCCTACTACGCGCGGTTCCTGAAACAGTTCCCCACAGTGCGCGCGTTGGCTGCTGCACCGCTGGATGCGGTGCTGACTTTATGGAGCGGGCTCGGTTACTACTCACGCGCACGCCATTTACACCAAGCCGCCATCGCCCTTGTCGAGCGCCACGACGGACGCCTGCCAGACGATCCGCAGATCGTGCAAACACTGCCGGGCATCGGGCGCTCCACTGCCGCCGCTATTGGCGTGTTTGCCTTTGGCGGTCGCCACGCGATACTCGACGGCAACGTCAAGCGCGTGTTGGCGCGCTATTGCGGCATCCCCGGTTATCCGGGTGACGCAAAGGTACAGGAACAACTGTGGGCCAAGGCCGAAGCGTTACTGCCGCCGGGGCGCAACTCGCGCGGCATCGTTGCCTACACACAAGGCTTGATGGATTTGGGTGCGAGCCTGTGTTCGCGCAGCAAACCGCAGTGTGACCCATGCCCGCTGCGCGCCGATTGCGTGGCGCATGCGCGCGGGCTGACGGCGGTGTTGCCCGGCAAAAAGCTGCGCGCTGCTCTGCCGCAACGCGAAACCGTGATGCTGGTGCTGCGCCATGGCGGAGAAATTCTGCTGGAAAAGCGCGCACCCAGCGGCATTTGGGGCGGCTTGTGGTCGTTGCCGGAGGTGAGCGATGTCAAGCACGCACCGACAGCGGCACAGCGTTTTGGCGTGCGCGTACTGACCACGCAGACGCTGCCGCCGTTCGCCCATAGCTTTACCCACTACAAATTGACGATTACGCCGCTCGTGCTCGACGTGACAAAACCTAAGTCTCACGTGGCGGGCACGGTGTGGTTGCCGGTGGCTGAGGCCGCCGTCGCGGCGATCCCGACGCCAGTGCGTAAAGTAATCGTAACTAATTGTTTTTAAACAATTATTTTTTGTCGTTCAGTGCCAACCTGAAGCTGACATGGCCGGGTGCGTTGTTCGCCAGCGTTAGCCGGTAGCCCTGTTGCGTCGCAAGGCGCGCCGCGTGATACAGCCCCACGCCCAGCCCCACCTGGGAGCCCACGGGGGCGTTAAACAACTGTTCCGCCAAGGCTAGGGGGATGGCCGCACCGGTGTCGCTGACGGCAATCACCATGCGCGCGGGCGCAAACGCGACACTGACTTCCGAACTTTTGCGCAGCGCGTTTTCGATCAGATTGTCGAGAATGCTGTCGAACATTTCCACCGGCACTTGCGCGTTGTCTAGCGTACCTTCCAACGCAAGGCGCACATTGCGGTAGGTATAGCGCTGCTGCAGCAGGCTCCACCAGTTTGCGGCACCAGCTAGCCGCGATTCGATGTGATCGGGCGCGCGCAATTTGTCGAGCGTAGCACTCAGCCGTTGTGTAATTTGCGGCAATTGGCGTTGCATCAATGCCAGCAGTGCGGCGGATTGTCCGGGTGTATTGTCTTGCGTGGCCGCGCACAGCGCGTGCAGCGATTGCAGCAGGTTTTTGACATCATGTGTGAGGCGCGAGCCGGTTTCGTGGATGGCTTGCGTGTAGGCATTGCGGCGCTGCACTTGTTCGCGCAGCTTGGCGGCGTGAAAGTGTCCGATCATCTGCGCCAGCAGCTTCACGTGCAGCAGCATCGCCGGCGACAGCGCCCAGCGCGTGTGGATGCGCAGTTGCAATTCGTCAAAGACGAAATCCGCGTAATGCTCATTGAGCCGTCCGTAGTGGCCCGAACCGAGCGGTGTCTCCCAGCGCAAGCCGATGACCCACGGCAACGCCAGCATGTGTTCGAGCGCTGCATCGAGAAACTTGCGCGGCTCGTTTTCGTGCTCGGCGATATCCGCTAGGCGCTGCACCCATTGCTCAAACGGCAAACCCACGCTCATCAGGTAGCGCGACAGCAACTGGTCGAATCCGGCAAAGCCCGCGCTGGGGCTCATCAGCCACGATAGCCCCACCAACGCCACAGCGATCACAATCAGTGCCTGCGCCAGCGCCACGAAATAGCGATCCTGATTGACTTCAACCAGCACCAGGCTGCCCAGCACCAAAGCCGCCACCAGCAAAAACAGCATAATGCTGTAAAACACATCGACCGCGATGTGGGTCACCGCACGCGCGCGGCCTGCGCGCACGAACAAGATGGCCAGTGCGATCAACGGCAAGCCGTAGCGCACCAGCGCCGACAGCAAGGCATCGGTGGGTTGTTGTCCGGCCAACTGCGGTACCACCCACATCAGCAGCAGCGCCAACAAATACAGCGCGGCGAGCATCGACGCCACCCGTTGACTGCGCTGCGTAATGCTGGGTACGTTACCGCCGATCAGCGCCGTCAACGCCGCCAGCCACAGCGCGATCAGCCACCAACTACTGACCGTCGCCAATAATATGCCGAGCACAATTACCAGTAATGCCTGCCGGGGGCGCAACTCGCCATCGCCCTGCCACAGCGGTTGCCACATCAGAAACAGACCAAAGTGCGCGAGCAGCAAGGCCGACGCCCACACCGTGCCCATGCCCCAAGCGGTGGCGCTGTGCAGCGTCAGCAGCATCAGCCCCAGCCACACGTGCGCGTGGCGCGCGACGAAGCCGCTGGGGTTCGAGGGGGACTGGATGACCGCATCCACGCTCATAAACTCACGCCTTGAAAAAACTGCCGGGCAATCTCGCTATACTTCGCCTGTCATGCAACACATCCTCGCCATCGCACACTACACCCTGCTTGAGGCGCGCCGCACCCGCTTGCCGTTGCTGCTTGCTGCTGCGCTCGCCGGTGTGCTGGCGCTGGCTTTTTTTGTATCCGAACTGGCGGTGATCGAGGGCGCACGTCTGCAAACCGGGTTTTATGCCGCCGGTGCGCGCTTGGCAGCGGTGTTTCTGGTTGCCACGCACGTGCTCGGCAGCATTACCCGCGAATTCAACGATAAGGGTATTGATGCCCTGTTGGCGCTCGATTTGCCACGTGCGCATTATATCCTCGGCAAACTGGGCGGGTTTCTGGCATTGGCCGGGCTGATTGGTGGGCTGACCTGCCTGCCGTTGCTGGTGCAGGCTCCCGCAGTGGCCGTGGCGCAATGGGGTCTGGCTTTGGTGCTGGAGCTGGCGGTGGTGGCGGCGTTTTCGCTGTTTTGTGTTATCGCCTTTGGCCAATTCATTCCGGCGGCAGCGCTGGTGCTGGCGTTTTACCTGTTAGCGCGCAGTCTGACCGCCATTCAGCTTATCAGCGCGCATCCATTGACCGGCGCGGGCACGCTGTCGCACACCGTGGGCCGCTGGATGGTGGACGCGCTGGCGCTGGTGATGCCGGCGCTGGATCGTTGGCCGCAAACCGCATGGCTAATCGACGCGCCGGCGCTGTGGCCGGACTTTGGTGCGTGGCTGGTGCAGGCGGCGCTGTACGTGGCGTTATTGGCAGGGGCGGCCATGGTGGATTTTCAACGGCGCAATTTTTGACGGGCCATATGTTCAGCGCCCGTATCAAACACATCGGTTTGTTTGAGCCGGAACGCCCGTTCAGTGCCGTGCCGCACTGGGTGCTGGCGGTGTTTGTGTTAGCGCTGGCCGCGCATGCCGCGTTGCGCTGGCATGAGCCGCGCCCGTCAGCCGTGGCCACGGCACTGGAAGCGCCGTTGCCGACCACAGCGCTGCGCGCGTTGAGCCTCGGCGAGCCGCAGGCGCTGTCGCAATGGCTCACGCTGTATTTGCAAGCCTTCGACAACCAGCCCGGCGTGAGCATTCCGTTTGCGGCGCTCGACTACGCGCGCGTCAGCGCTTGGTTGCAAGCGGCGCTGTCGCTGGACCCTGCGGCGCAATACCCGTTGATGATGGCCTCGCAGCTCTACGGCCAAGTGCCCGACGAAGCGCGTCAGCGCGCCATGTGTGAATTCGTGCAACGCGCGTTTTTGCAGCGCCCCAACACACGCTGGCGCTGGCTGGCGCACTGCGCCATCATGGCGCGGCACCGGTTGAAAGACTTGCCGCTCGCGCTGCGCTATGCCGAGGACATTGCGCGCCACGCTGGCAAGGCGTCCGGCTGGGCGCGGCAGATGCGGATATTTCTGCTGGAAGACATGGGCGAAGTGGAACGCGCCGCCGTGCTGCTCGGTGGCCTATTGGCCAATAAAGAGGTGAGCGATCCGCAGGAATTGCATTTTCTGACCGAGCAGTTGGAAAAGCTCAAAAGTGTCGAAAAATCGACAATTCCGTTGAAATCCCGCTAGTTCGCTTGGACTAGTTTGATGAAGAATGGCATGAAATAATTCTGCATTGTCAAATCAAGGAATTCAGGTATTTTTAAATACTCTTTTAAAATCAATTAGTTATGTTTAGTTGTATCAATGACTAACCGAATGGGCAGCGCGACAGCAAGCGGGTACAAAGCTTGCGGATAATAAAGCTCGAAACGCCTGTTTTGACAATGACCTTAGGGGAATGAGCATGAAGAAGCAGCAAGGATTTACACTGATTGAGATAGCGATTGTGCTGGTTATTATTGGCCTGCTGCTCGGCGGCGTGTTGAAGGGGCAAGAGCTGATTACCAGCGCGCGAGTGCGGAATTTGATTTCCAATCAGGATGGCATTAAAGCGGCCTATTTCGGGTTTTTGGATCGGTTCCGGGCATTGCCGGGCGATTACACTGCTGCGGTCACCAACATCAACGGCATCACCGGTACTACCTGCGGCACGGCAGGCAATGGCAATGGCAACGGTCGGATCGACACAGGGGGTAGGGAGGATGTTTTGGCTTGGGAACACCTTAGCAAAGCGGGTTTCATTAACGGCACTTATACGTGCAACACTACCGAAGACACTACAACGACGCCGGTGAATCCTTATGCGGTTCGCCAGCAAGTGATATTTGACGGCGTGTACGGTATTGCAAGTGGTGGTGCGCAAAGACATAACCTCAAAACCGGCGCGCAAATTCCTGTGGATATCATTGCTGAAGTAGACAGAAAGATAGATGATGGCGCACCGTACACGGGCGGTTTTCAGTTTTCCCTTTATCAGGGCAATGCAGCGGCTGCGCCCACAGAGGGGACAGCGGCGACGCCAGCCTGCACCAGCGGCAACACTACCGCTGCTACATGGAATTCCATTAACGGCAGTACCAATTGTGGTGGCGCCAGTCTGTTCTAGCCTAACCACCTCAATCGAAAAGCCCGCGAGAATTTCAGCGGGCTTTTTTATTGGGCGCCACGCGCGAACCGCTGCCGGTAAATGGGAAGGCGCGTCACCGTTCTGCTATACTTTTCCCATGAATTCAGCGACTTCCGGCGGTGTAATCGCAGCGGCAAACCACAGCGTCGCGGATTCACTTGCCGTCGCGCGGGAAGTGCTCGACATCGAAGCGCGCGCGCTGCAGCATGTCATCACCCGGCTTGATGCTGCATTTCCACTTGCCGTAGAAAAAATTCTCGCTTGCCAGGGCCGCGTGGTGGTCAGTGGCTTGGGCAAAACCGGGCATATCGCGCGCAAAATCGCCTCCACTTTGGCCAGCACCGGCACCCCGGCTTTTTTCGTGCACGCGGCCGAGGCCAGCCACGGCGATCTCGGCATGGTCACGCGCCACGATGTATTGCTCGCGCTGTCGCATTCGGGTGAGAGCAGCGAGCTAATGGCCATCGTGCCGGTGTTAAAGCGCCAAGGCGCGGTGCTGATTGCGATGACCGGCAATGCGGCGTCGTCGCTGGCGATGCAGGCGGATATTCACTTATACGCGGGCGTGGAAATGGAGGCGTGCCCGTTAAATCTTGCGCCCACGGCCAGCACCACCGCCGCGCTGGCGCTGGGCGACGCGTTGGCGGTGGCGTTGATGCGCGCGCGCGGGTTTACGCGCGATGAGTTCGCGCTGTCGCATCCGGGCGGTGCGCTAGGGCGTCGTTTGCTGACGCTGGTGCGCGACGTGATGCGCACGGGCGCGGCGGTTCCTGCGGTGGGCGACGCCGTGACCGCGATGGATGCCATGCGCGAAATGTCGCGCGGTATGATGGGCATGACGGCGGTGGTCAACGCCCAGCGCGAAGTGATCGCGATTTTTACCGACGGTGATTTACGCCGCGCGCTCGAAAAAGGCATAGATTTACGCGTGACGCCCATCGCGCAAGTGATGACGCGCCGGCCGCGCACGCTGCCGGCGGATCATTTAGCGGTCGAAGCGGTGCAGATCATGGAGCGCGACAAGGTCAATCAATTACTGGTGGTGGATGCGCACGGCGTGCTGGCGGGGGCTTTGAACATGCACGATTTGTTCCGTGCCAAGGTTGTTTAAGTAATTGTTTTATAACGATATTTCTATTCCTGAATGATTGAGCGTTTGGCGACTTTGTTTCCCTTGGCGTTGCTGGTGCTGCTGGCGGCGCTGACATACTGGCTGGACCAGGCCGTGCAAAGCCCGGCGGTGCCGCGCCCGACGTTGCTGCGCCATGATCCTGATTACACGGTCGATAAATTGCTTGCGACGCGCATGGACGTGACAGGCCGTGTGCGCGATTCGTTGTACGCGGTGCGTATGGTGCATTTTCCCGATGACGACAGCACCGCGCTGACGCGCCCGCGCTTTATCAGTCACGCGCACGGTGCGCCAATGACGATCACCTCGCAGCAGGCGTTGGTCTCCAGTAACGGCGGCGAGATTCATTTTCGCGGCGATGTGCGGGCGTCGCGCGCGCCGTCCGCAAACAACAGCGCACTGGTGGTCACCACCGAATATCTGCACGTGCTGCCGGACGACAATATTGCCAAAACCGATCAGCCGGTCGTGATTCAGGATGCCGCGATGACCATCCACGCGGTGGGCATGGAACTCAATAACGAAACCCGCGTTCTAAAATTGAATGCGTCGGTGCGCGGCGTTTACAATAATGCCAACGCTGCGGTTGGCAGTGGCGTCAGGAGATAAGTTGTTGATTTTAAAGACATTAATTGTCGTGAGTCAGAAGGCACTCACCGCGCTCACCGCGTTCGCCGCCATGCTGGCGCTGGCGGCGTTGCTGCTGCCCGTGGCGCACGCTGAAAAAGCAGACCGCGATAAACCGGTGAACGTGGAGTCCGACCGCGTGACGGTGGATGACGCCAAGCAGCTCACACTGTTTGAGGGGCGCGTGATTTTGACCCAGGGCACCATGCTGATTCGCGGCGACCGCATGGAGGTGCGCCAGGACAAAGAAGGCTTCAAGCACGGTACCGTGTGGGGCAATCAGGCTTATTTCAAGCAAAAACGCGAGGGCCTCAACGAGTATGTAGAAGGCTGGGGTGAGCGCATTGAGTACGACAGCCGCGCCGACAAAGTGCAGTTGTTCACGCGGGCGGCGATGAAAAAAGGCGACGACGATGTCGCGGGCGACTACATCTCGTACGACGCCACCACGGAGTTTTTTCAGGTTATAGGCGGCGGTGCCAAAGCGGCCACAGCGAATAACCCTGATGGGCGCGTGCGCACCGTGCTGCAACCCAAGGCCAAAACGCAAGCGTCTGCTGCGCCTGCACCGCCGTCAGCGCTACGGCTCAAAGCCGCCGAGACCATTGCCGCGCCGCGCGATGAGCCGGTGACGCCGCGCTAATGGTCAATAGCCCTACCGCTAACGTGTCAGTGATCCGCTATGTGATTCGCAATGTGATCCACTATGCCGCCTGACAGCGTGCCGCCGCAAAAACCCGTTGCTGCGCCAGTGTCCGCGCCGCCACGCAGCGAGCCGCGCAGCGAACTGCGCGCCGAGCGGCTGCGCAAGCGCTATCGCTCGCGCACCGTGGTGCAGGATGTGTCGCTGGAAGTGCATAACCGCGAGGTGATCGGTTTGTTGGGGCCGAACGGTGCCGGCAAGACCACCTGTTTTTATATGATGGTGGGC
The DNA here is from genome assembly GCA_043743335.1 of Burkholderiales bacterium. Taxonomy (GTDB): domain Bacteria; phylum Pseudomonadota; class Gammaproteobacteria; order Burkholderiales; family SG8-41; genus UBA5216. The sequence goes on along the minus strand of JAYTWR010000064.1, from coordinate 28,551 downwards.
CTAACCCCGATGGACGGTGGTGAGCTCTATCTTGACGGCAAGCGCCTCACCCACATGGCGATACACCGCCGCGCACAACTGGGGCTGAGTTACCTGCCGCAAGAGGCATCCATATTTCGCCGCATGACGGTGGCCGAGAACATTCGCGCGATCCTCGAGCTGCAGAACCGGCGTGAAGTCGATATCGTCAACCGGCTGGATGATTTACTGCGCGACCTGCACATCACGCATTTGCGCGACAACCCCGCGATTAGTCTATCGGGCGGCGAACGGCGGCGGGTGGAAATCGCGCGCGCGCTGGCGACATCGCCGCGCTTTATTTTGCTGGATGAGCCTTTTGCCGGTGTAGACCCGATTGCGGTAATCGACATCCAGAAAATCATCGGGTTTTTGAAAGAACGCGGCATTGGCGTCGTGATTACCGATCACAATGTACGCGAAACACTGGGCATTTGTGACCGCGCCTACATTATTAACGAAGGTACCGTTTTGGCCTCCGGAACGCCGGCTGAAATTGTCAACAATGAGAGTGTACGCAGGGTTTATTTGGGTGAAAATTTCCGCCTCTAGCAATTTGGAGTAGTATCATTAAACGGCAAGATACAGCACCTGAGTGGCCTTCGCACTTTTCACAGCGGGCTCGCTTCTGCCCGCACAGATCATCATGAAGCACTCCTTACAACTCCGGCTTTCACAGCATCTCACGCTTACGCCGCAGTTGCAGCTGTCGATACGGCTGTTGCAACTTTCCACGCAAGAACTCGATCAGGAAATCGCCCAATTTCTGCGCGACAATCCCTTGCTGGAACGTGGCGAAGCGTCTGCGCCTGGTTCCGCTGCCTCGGCGTCGCAAGCCGACGATACTGCATCATCGTATGACGCGGAGCGCAGCATGGTCAGCAATGGCGCGCCTGAGGCTGGGCCAGGCGACGGCGGTGATAACAGCTACAGCAATGACACCAGTGATGGCGACAGTCACGACATTCGCGAGCGTATGGAAAGCGATGTCCTGTCTGAGTTGAACTACGGCGCATCGCGCGAGAAGGACGACGGCGACGACAGCGATTATCGTCCTGTGGCGTGCGACCTGCCGACGCTGCGCGAGCATCTGCTGTCGCAATTGGCTTTGCTGAATCTCACCGATCGCGACCGCACGCTGACGGGATTGTTGATCGATTCGCTCGACGAAGGCGGCTACCTCACGCAGAGTCTGGAAGAAGTGCTGGACATGTTGCCCGTCGAATTGTGCGTAGACGCGGAGGAGCTAGCGACCGCTTTGCGGCATGTACAACATTTAGAGCCAGTAGGTATCGGCGCGCGTTCGCTGGCCGAATGTTTGCGTTTGCAACTGGAGGCGCTGCCGTCGGCAACGCCGTATTGCGACAAAGCGCTAGAGGTCGTGACGCAGCATCTCGATGTGCTGGCGGGGAAGGACTACGCCAGACTGAAACGCCTGTTGCGTTGCGACGACAACGCCTTGCGTGCAGTGCAAAAGCTGATCGTTAGCCTCGAGCCGCGGCCTGGGCGTGAATACGCGGAATCAGATATCCGGTATATTATCCCTGACGTAATTGTCAATAAAAACAAAGGCTTATGGGTGGCTGCCTTAAATCCGGAAGCCATGCCCAAGCTGCGCGTGAATCGCCTATACGCCGACATTCTGGCGCGCGGGCGGGGTACGTCGCAGCAATTAAGCGGCCAACTGCAGGAGGCCAAATGGTTAATCAAAAATGTGCAGCAGCGCTTTGACACCATTTTGCGCGTGTCGCAGGCCATCGTGGACCGGCAGCGTAATTTTCTGGAGCACGGTGCCATCGCCATGCGTCCGCTGGTGCTGCGCGAAATCGCTGATGTGCTGGAACTGCATGAATCGACCGTCTCGCGCGTGACCACCCACAAATTCATGCGCACGCCGCGCGGCATTTTTGAGCTCAAATATTTTTTCGGCAGTCACGTCAGCACCGATGCCGGCGGTGTGGCGTCGAGCACTGCGATTCGCGAGGTGATTAAGCAACTCGTCAGCACCGAAAACTCCCGCAAACCCTTAAGCGACGCACAGATAGCCAGTCTTCTTGGGCAGCAAGGTATCGTAGTGGCCCGCCGCACGGTAGCCAAGTACCGTGAGTCACTGCAAATTTTACCCGGTAATCTCAGAAAAACCCTGTAAAGGAGATCGCATCATGAATCTGCACATCACTGGACATCATGTTCAAATTACGCCGGCCATTCGCGAATATGTGGGCGCCAAAGTGGGACGCGTGACGCATCACTTTGATCATGTGATCGACGTCAACGTGATTATGTCGGTGGTGAAACTGCGGCAAAAGGCCGAGGCGACGGTGCACATACGGGGCCGCGATATTTTTTGCGAAAGTACCGAAGACGACTTGTATGCCGCGATCGATTCACTGGCTGACAAGCTGGATCGCGCGGTCATCAAGCACAAGGAGAAAGCGTTGTCACACCGCCATGCCGAAACGCCGATGAAGCAGCAGGTGCTGCCGGACGAGCCGGCGGCTTAATCCGGGCGCACGCTATACACGTTACAGGCATACGCTTCAGGCTTTACGGCAAAACTTCAATGGAATCAGGCTACGTCTCATGAATCAGGTTGCACAAATTTTGCCGTTGTCTAATGTCATGATCGACGTGGATTTGTCGAGCAAGAAGCGGGTGTTTGAACAAGCCGGGCTGTTGTTTGAAAACAACCACAGCATCGCGCGCGCACAGGTGTTTGACAGCCTGTTCGCGCGCGAGAAACTTGGCTCCACGGCGTTGGGTCATGGCGTGGCGATGCCGCATGGTCGCGTCAAGGGCTTGAAGCAAGCCGTCGGCGCGCTGGTGCGCATGAAAGCGCCGATACCGTTCGACGCGCCGGATGGACAAGGTGTTTCGCTGATTTTCCTGCTCATGGTGCCCGAGCGTGCAACCGACGCGCACCTGAAAATTCTGGCCGAGCTGGCAGAAATGTTCAGCGACACAGCGTTTCGCGAACTGTTGCTGCAGGTGGAAGCGGCAATCGATATTCATGCGTTAATTTCCAACTGGGCCTCTCATGCCCCAGATTAGCATCGCACGGCTGTTTGAGGACAATCAGTCGCGGCTGCACCTCGCTTGGCATGCGGGCGAGGATGGCGCGGAAAAAAAAATCGACAGCGAATTTACTCGGGATTCTTCCAAGGGCTTGATCGGCCATTTGAATTTCGTGCACCCCAATCTGATTCAGGTATTGGGCGCGTCGGAAATTCAGCACCTCGACGGCATGGAACCCGCGCTGTGCGCCAAAACGCTGCGTGAGGTGGCCACGCGCGATCTCGCGTGTTTTATCGTGGCTGGCGCGTCGCGCGTGCCGCAACTGCTGCTGGATGCCGCGCAGGCGACTGCAACGCCGCTGCTGACGTCACCGATGGGTAGTGTCGAGCTCATGTGGATGCTACGGCCGTATCTCGCGCGGGCGTTGGCCGAGTGCGCCACGGTGCATGGTGTCATGCTCGACGTGCTGGGCATGGGCGTACTGATTACCGGCGTGTCCGGTGCCGGCAAAAGCGAGTTGGCGCTAGAATTGATTTCGCGCGGCAGCGGTCTGATCGCCGATGATGTGGTGGAGCTATATCGGGTGGGGCCGGAGAACATCGACGGACGTTGCCCGGGGCTATTGAAAGACTTTCTCGAAGTGCGCGGGCTGGGCGTGCTCAATATACGCACCATTTTTGGCGAGTCGGCATTGCGCCCGCGTAAGGCGTTGAAGCTCATTGTGCATTTGGAGCGCCCAGGTGGCAGTGACGTGCCTGCGGAGCGGCTGCCGCTCAAGCCCGGCGCTGAAAGCATCATGGGCGTGCAGATACGCAAAGTGTCGATTCCTGTGGCCGCCGGGCGCAATCTGGCGGTGCTGACCGAAGCCGCAGTGCGCAATTACGTGCTGCAACTGCGCGGCATGGACAGCACCCGCGAGTTTATTGAGCGCCAGTCGCATCAAATGCACGACGGGCAGGCCGTGCAGGCCGTGCATGACGAAGATGACCGCCTCTGATTGCGCGCGGATGGAGATGGTACTCATCACCGGCCTGTCCGGTTCAGGCAAGAGCGTCGCGCTCGCGGTGCTGGAAGACGCGGGCTATTACTGCGTCGATAATTTTCCGGGCCTGCTGTTCAATCGCCTCGTGGATACGCTCGCGGCTGCCGGGCATGCGCGCGTGGCGGTCACCATGGACGCGCGTTCGGGCAACGACATGGCGAATTTTGCCGTGCATGTGGCGAGCTTGCGTGAACGCGGCATCAAATCCAGAATGCTTTACCTTGACGCGCGGGACGACACGCTGATTAAGCGGTTCTCCGAGACGCGCCGTCGGCATCCGCTATCCGACGGGCAGTTGACCCTGAGCGAATGCATCGTTCGCGACCGTGAGTTGCTCGCCGGCGCGGCCGATCTGGCGGATCACATTGATACCAGCGACCTCACCCCCAATGCCCTGCGCACGTGGGTGAAAGACTTTGTCGCCGCACCGCGCGACGGACTCATGCTGCTGTTCGAATCGTTTGGCTTCAAGCATGGCATTCCGCTGGATGCGGATTTGGTGTTTGACGTGCGCAGCCTGCCTAATCCGCACTACGATCCCGTATTGCGCCCGCTCACAGGCAAGGACGCTGCGGTGGTGGCCTTTCTGGACGCCACACCTGAGGCGCAGCGCTTACTGGAAGACATCCGTAGGTTTGTCGAAACCTGGCTGCCGTCGTATATGCGCGACAACCGCAGTTACCTCACGGTGGCGATAGGCTGCACCGGCGGACGCCACCGCTCGGTGTACTTTGTCGAAGCGCTGGTAAAAGCGTTCCAGTCGTCCGCCCCAGTGCTGGCGCGTCACCGCGGCTTGTCATCGTGAGTTCCGCACCGCCGGATGCGCCAGCGGGGTTGAGCGAACGCCGCCGCATCTTTTTGTTTCCGCTGGGGACGGTGTTGTTTCCCGGCGGGTTGCTACCGCTTAAGATTTTCGAGCAGCGCTACCTCGACATGACCAAAGCCTGCATCCGCGACAATCTGCCGTTTGGCGTGTGCCTGATACGCGAAGGCCACGAGGTGCTTCAGGGCGGCGCACCGGCCACGCCGTCCGGCGTGGGGTGCCTCGCCACGATAGAGCAATGGGACATGCCCAATCCCGGCATGTTTCATTTACTCGCGCGCGGCGGTGAGCGTTTTCGCATTATCGACACATCGGTTGCCGACAACAGGTTGATGTCGGCTGACGTAGAAATGCTGGCCTCGGTGGCACCGTGCGCCCCCGATCCCGAGTGCCAAGCGTTGGTCAAGCGCGTGATCGATCAAGTCGGCGTAGATAATTTTCCGCAGCCCGTGAAGCTGGACGAAGGCACGTGGGTGGCCTACCGGTTGGCGGAGATGGTCGCCATGCCGATGGCGCGCAAGCAGCGTGTGCTGGAGATGGAGGCCTTGCGCGAGATAGTTGCCGAGCTGAAAAAATCGTAACTGCCGTAGCCCCTTTCTTCGCAGGCGGTTTGCCATCAGCCCAACTGGCGACGTACGAGCAGAATTCGATAGATAACCATTTAAAATCAAATGGTTAGATTCTATGTGCCGATGGCGTGCCGCAAACGCGTCCCGGCAAAATACGCCCTGACATCGTGCAGCAATGTCTCGCTGCGGCCTTCGCGCACTTCATGCGTGCCGGTGCCCATGTGCGGCGCTAGCACGACGTTATCCATACTCAAGAGTTCGGTGGGCACGTTGGGTTCGTCGGCAAAAACATCGAGTGCCGCACCGGCGATTTGCTTAGCGGTGAGCGCCTGGATTAACGCGGGCTCGTTAACGATAGCGCCGCGTGCGATGTTGACCAGATAACCTTTCGCGCCGAGCGCAGCGAGGATGCGCGCGTCGATGAGGTTGCGTGTTTGCGGCGTGAGTGCGCAGGTGACGACAAGACAATCGGCTTCACGCGCCAAGGCTTCAAGGTTGTCGAAGTACGGCCAAGCCACATCGTCTTTGCGACGCGGGCCAAAGTAACAAATCTTCATGCCGAAGCTCGTGGCGCGCACGGCAATCTCGCGTCCGATGCGGCCCATGCCGACGATGCCACAGGTTTTGCCGCGCACCTCCGTGCCCGGCGGAAACAGGTGCGTCGCCCATGCGCCTGTGCGCACAAAACGATCGGCTTCGCAGATGCGGCGCATCACGGCAACGATCAAGCCCATCGTCAAATCCGCCACCGGCGCGGCGGTGGCATCGGGTGTATTCGTGACGATGACTTTGTGATCGTTAGCCGCGGCCAGATCAATCAGCGTGACGTATGGCCCGTAGCACGCCAGCAGTTCGAGCTTGGGCAACGCGGCAAAATGCGCGCGGGTGACTTCGGCAGTCGTGGTGGAAATGGCGGCGCGGGCATGGGTGCAATGCTGGCGCAGATAGGCGAGAACGTTGGGCGCTTGATACGCCAGATGTACCGTGAAATCACGCTGTAGCGCGGCCAGCGTCGGTTCGTAAAGGGCTTTCAGGACGACGATTTCAGGTTTCATCAACCGCGGGATTGCATCAAACCATCGGCCCCTGCCGCTTGAGGTAGATATCCTTGATGCCGTCGGCTGCCCAACAGGCCAGCATGCCGATAGTTCCAGTGGGCGGGTTCGCGGCGTTTTGCGGGAAGGCGCTGCCGCCCACCACAAACACATTGTGCGCGTCCCACGACTGCAAATACTTGTTGACCGCGCTGGTGGCGGGGTCAGCGCCCATCACCACGCCACCGATGTTGTGCGTGCTTTGATACGGCACGATGGAGTATTTGGCGGGTGGCGTGTTGACGCCGATTTTGCTGGGGTTCATCGCCTTGGCGATGTCGTGGCATTTGTCGCGCATAAAGTGCGCCACCTTTTGCTCGTTTTGATGCCAGTCGAAAGTCATACGCAACAGCGGCAAGCCGTTTGCATCGCGATACGTCGGGTCAAGATCAAGATAGTGCTGTCGGTAACTCATGCACGAAGCGTGATACGAAATCTGGAACGAACGCCGGTAGTATTTTGCCGCAGCGGCTTTCCAGTCGGCACCCCAGCGCGGCGCGCCCGGCGGCAACAGCTTGGATTTGATCGGCGTAGCACCATTGCTTTGCACGGCGATGTACGAGCCGCCGACAAAGCCCAGCGCGCTGTGATCAAAATTGTCACTGTTGAAATCATCGATGCAGGTGCCGACCATGCCACCGCCGATGAAAGGATTGAATTCCTGGTCGTCGAAAAACACCGACACCTTGCCACCGGTTTGATACGAATAGTTGCGGCCAATCACGCCGGTTCCGCTAACCGGATCGTACGGCTTGCCGATGCCCGACAGCAGCATTAAGCGGTTGTTGTTAAAGGTGTAGGTGGCGAGCACCACAATATCCGCGGGCTGCTCGACCATGCGCCCGCGTGAGTCAATGTACGTAACGCCGGTGGCGCGTTTGCCGTCAGAATCTTTATTGATTTTGATCACATTGCACAGCGGGCGCAGCTCGTAGTTCTCTTGCTTCAGCAGCGCCGGAATCACGGCCGACAGCGGGCTGGCCTTTGCGCCCTGCGAGCACACGTGCGAGCCGCAAAAGCCGCCACTCATGCAGGCACCGAGGTGCTGTTTGTAGAGGTTTACAAACGGCTGCGTCATTGCGGCCGCCGGATTTTGAAACGGCGTATAGCCTAATGATGCGGCGGCCTTGGCGAACATTTCGCCCTGCGGCGTACGCCGCGTTTGCGGGTTGGGAAACTCACGCGCGCGCGCGCCTTCAAACGGGTTGCCGCCTGCCTGCTTCACACCCTCGATATTGCCGGCTCTACCACCGACGCCGTAAATGTTTTCGAACTGGTCGTAGTACGGCTCTAGTTCGTCGTAGGTCACGCCCCAATCCTGAATGGTGCTGTCTTGCGGCATGAATTTTTTGCCGTAGCGCTGCGCGGTTTTGCTGTGCAACACAAAATCGTCGGGCAAAAAACGCCGTGCGTGACAACCCCAGTGCGCTGCCGTGCCGCCGACAATTTCACCGGGTTTGAAGGACCCCAACTCGCGCATGGGTAGCGCGGTTTCGTTACCGTGGTTGCGAAAGGTAATAGTTTCGCGCGACAAGTCCTGAAAAATATCGCTGTGGCGGTCAAACTTGAGCTCGTCATGAACGTACGGCATGGCGAAATCGTGCTGCGGGTCGATCATGCGGCCGCGTTCGAGATTCACCACCTTGAGACCAGCGCTGACCAGCTCCATCGCGATAATCGAACCGGTGACGCCGGTGCCTACGACCACTGCGTCCACCGGTTTCAATCGGGTGATGCTCATGCTTATTTGCCCTTCGCGGCTTGCTGCTTCACGTATTTGACGTAGCCTTGCGGATCGAGTTTAGCCTTGCCTTGCTGAATGTCGAGAATGCTCACCGGGTCGGCACGATAGGGCGCGTCACTGTCGAGCAGCGCGTTGTAATCGCTGCCGCCCACGCCGGGAAAGCCCACCAGCTTCCAGCCCACTTTGTCTTTGTTGCCGCCGTACATAGGGTCGGCAAAAAAGCCTTCTTCGGTGTTACGCCAGAGGATGTCAAAAAAGAGTTTTGCCGACACATGGGTGAGATCAACCTTGCCGACTTCGAGCGCTTTCAACACTTCATCCTGCTGCTCGCCTTTGAGGAATTCAAAATTTTTGCCGTATTGATTGATGCAATAGTCGTTGGTGTCGCGGATGCCCACGCGGTAAATCTCCTGCGGGATGAGCCTCGATTGAAAGCCCTGTTGCGGGGTGCCTTCCCGCCACGGCCCTTGGCGATAGTTACGTCCGTGCGTACCCCACACGCTGGAGAGTTGCTGATCGATGTAATACGTCACGTCTGCCTCTTTCGCCCCCGGCCCGAGATCATCGGCAGGAATCAGCCGCGATACTGCAGCGTCGAGAAAGCGGATTTCAGGCAAGGTGAGATAGCTGTAGGCGTGCGGGTTTGACATGACAGTTCCTTTGCGAAGGCTGGGAAAGAATGAAAATCTAACTAATTGATTTTATTGAATTATTTTATTGCCCTGCGACGGGCCTTTTCTTTTGCGAATAATCGCACAGATTACCGCGTTCCGCCGCAAGCCAAACGCTCAGTGCTGTCCGCTGGCAAGGTGAAGATGCCAAAGCGTTTTCCAGAATATGAGAAACTAACGGCGTTCCGTTTCAAGTCTCTATCCCGCGCGGCGCGGCGTCAATACCCGGTGTCATTGGGGGTGCGATGGTGAGGTCGCCGCCACTTACAGGAGAATCCCTTGCGTTTTTTTAATCACCTGTCGAAATCGTATGCGCCGCTGCTGGGGCGTATTTTGCTGGCGTTCCTTTCGTCAAAAACTTGGCGATCATCGGCGCGCTGTGCATGGTGGTGGGTTTGGGCAGCGGCGCGCTCAGTGTCGATGCGGATGATGATTCATAAAAATCAATAAACTCAATAAAATCAATTAGTTATGACTAGTTTCACCTGTGGCAACAACACCAACGCGCTGATCCGCGAAGCCCTGCCGACGCTGGCCGGTGGCCTGCACACGCGCGATGTGTACGTTGAAACCCGACAGGGTGCCATTCCGCTTCGCAGTTCGCCGCAGTGATGCCGACGCCGCCACTTGCACCACTTACACCGCTCGCGCAGCGCATGCGCGGCATTGAACCTTTTCATGTGATGGCGTTGCTCGCCCGCGCGCAGGCGCTTGAGGCGCAAGGGCGCGACATTGTGCACATGGAAATCGGCGAGCCGGATTTTCCGACGCCGCGCGCCGTTTGCGAGGCGGGCATCAAGGCGCTGGCGCAGGGCGAGCTGTTCTATACGCCAGCGCTCGGCATTCCCGAGCTGCGCGCCGCCGTCGCCGGCTTTTATCGCACGCGTTACGGTGTGACACTGGATGCGTCGCGCGTGGTGATTACTTCGGGCTCGTCGGGCGCTTTGTTGCTGGCGATATCCACGCTGGTGAATCCCGGCGACCAAGTGTTGATGGCCGACCCCGGCTACCCTGCCAACCGGCATTTCGTGCGCATGATGGAGGGCGAGGCGGTGGGCATCCCCGTCGGCCCCGATACGCACTACCAGCTCACGCCCGGCTTGATTGAAAAGCATTGGGGCGAGCGCACCGTCGCAGCACTGGTGGCTACACCGTCGAACCCCACTGGCACGCTGATTACGCCGTCAGACATAGCGGCCATGGCTGCAGGCGCGCAAGCGCGTGGCGGCGTCTTGATCGTCGATGAGATTTACCACGGGCTGGTGTATGAGGGCGCGGCGCAAACCGCCGTGGACGCTGGCGACAACGTATTTGTAATCAACAGCTTTTCCAAATATTTTTGTATGACGGGTTGGCGTTTGGGCTGGATGGTCGTGCCGCAACGCTATGTGCGCGAAATCGACAAGCTGTCGCAGAATATTTACCTGTCCGCGCCCACGCCCGCACAGTTGGCGGCGCTGGTGGCGTTTGAACCGGAAACGCTGGCGGTGTGCGAAGCGCGGCGCGACGAATTCCGGCGGCGGCGCGATTACCTTGTGCCTGCTTTGCGCGATCTGGGGTTTGGCATTCCGCACACGCCACCCGGCGCGTTTTATGTGTACGCGGATTGTTCGAAATTGATTCAAGACAGTCACGTCTTCGCGCTCGATTTGCTGGAAGTTGCCGGCGTGGCCATCACGCCCGGCATTGATTTTGGCGCACACCGCGCACGTGAGCATGTGCGTTTTGCCTACACAAGGCCAGTGGAGCGCCTGCGCGAAGGCGTGCGGCGCATCGCCGGGTATCTTGATACGCGGCGCGGCGTGCCGGTGTAACATCGGCAGGAGGCCTGCTGCCTGCGCCGTAACGCCGCCCCATGCGTTTGACTGCGGCAATCGCAAACCCACAATGAACACGCCGACACCCGCCCAGATGCTGCAAAGCATTCAATCCCTGCTTGACGGGGAAAATGCCGCGCCGTTGCCGCCGGCAGTGCGGCAACGGCTCGAAGCCGCGCTCACGGCGGCCGTGTATAACGCCATGGGGCACAGCGGCGACGGTGGTTTTGCACCGCGTGTGGTGTCGATCTTGTTCACGGATTTGCGCGGGTTCACCGCCATTCTCGAATCGCACCCGATACCGGAATTACTCGAAGCGCTGAACCGTTATCTGGTGCGCATGAGTGAAGTCGCGCATCAACACGGCGGCACCATCGACAAATTCATCGGCGATGCGATCATGGTGCTGTTTGGTGCGCCGATCGGGCACGACGATGACGTCACCCGCGCGGTGGCTTGCGCAGTGGACATGCAGATAGCGCTGTTCGAGTTGAACAAGCAGTTCAAGTCCGCCGGGCTGCCGGAGCTGCACATGGGCATCGGCATTAACACCGGTACTGTCATGGCGGGCGTCTTGGGTTCGGAAATCCATGCCGAGTACACCGTGATCGGCGAAGAAGTGAACCTTGCGTCGCGCATTGAAGCCTACAGCTTGCGCGGACAGATTTTGATGAGCGAGGTGACGTGGCAAGGCGTGCGCGATTACGTCACTGCTGGTGCGCCGATGGATGTCTACGTCAAGGGTAAAAAGCAGCCGGTGAATCTATATGAAGTGCTCGGCATTCCGTCGGCGCACAAAGTCGTGCCGCGTCAGGAAATCCGCAAGAGCCCGCGTGTTGAAACCCACCTGCCGTTTCACTTTCAGTTGTTGCGCGGCAAATCCGTGGCACCGCAATCGTATGGCGGCACCATTCTTGATATCAGTTACGAAGGCGTGCTGGCTGCGCTGGACATTGAAGTGCCGCCGCAGGCCGATATCAAGCTCGACGTGAATTTAGCGTTGGTGGGCAGCACCGCAACAGACCTTTACGCGCGCGTGCGGCGCATGATCGAGCGCGACGGGCAGCGGCTGGCGGGTATTGAATTCACCTCGGTTACCCCGCAAAGCAATGTCAGCATTCGCCGCTTTGTGCAGGTGCTGATACAGGGTGGCGCAACGACTTAGCGCAGACGGGTGCTGGTGATCGCGCTACGTTGCCAGCGCCCGCACCAGCAGCGACGTACCGCTCACCAGCAGCAAGCCGCCGACGATGCGCACCGCTTGGTCGCGCGACAATTTTCCGTGCAACCGGTTGCCGCACCACAGGCCCAGCAGCATCACCGGCAACAACGCCGCCGCAGCGATCAACACTGGCATGTTGATTAACCCGACGCCGGCGAAAATCGCAATGCGCGCCACGGTGGTGAACGAAAACACCACCGGCACGGTAGCGCGTATTTGCTCGGGCGTACCGCCGCGCGCAGTGAAATAAAACACATAGATCGGGCCACCTACGCCCAGCGCCGATGATGTGGCACCCGCGAACAAGCCAACCGGCGCTGCGGCCCAGCGCGGCAAGTGTATCGATGCCTGGCGTTTAAGGATGTAATTGATACCGAACAGCAGCACGAAAATGCCCAATCCCAGCAGCAGCCATTGCGCAGAAAGGTTCAGCAGCACAAACGCGCCAGCGAACAAGCCAATCAGCAAAAACGGCAGCAGGGGTAAGAACTCGGGCTTCCACACGTCGGCGCGCAATTTAAGTCCCATGCTGGTGGCACCCACGCAATCCAGCAGCACCACCATCGGGATCACGAATTTCAGCGGCAGCAAATGCGCCAGCAGCGGTACCGCAATCAAGGTCGAGCCAAAGCCAGAGATGCCAAAAATCACATAGGCCATCAGCAGGATCAGCGGGACGAAAACCAGAATTTCAATGGAGGGCATGGCGGGCATGGCGGGAAGTATACCCAGAACCGTTACAATGACGCGTTAACGCAAACCGCAGGTCGCGCGTTAATCGTGTTGCTTTCTCTATCTGACACACCATGGTCCGACGATTCATTATTTATGGGCTCGCAGGAATGCTGCTGGCCGGCTACGTTGCCGCGCAGACGCCCGTGCCTGCCGCAGGCAAGGCCGACGTGCAGGCGAAAATAGCGGCCGCGCGCCAGCAAGTGGAAAAGGATCGCGCTCAGTTAAAGCGCGACCGGCGCGCGCTCGAAGACATCCGCAAGAGCGGTGACAAAGCCAAAATTGATAACGCCAGCAGCCGCGTGCGCATCAGTCAAAGCGATCTGACTCGCAGTCAGGCTGCGGTGAAAACCCATCAGGAATCATTGGCCCAGCTCGAAGCGCCCGAGGCCGCAGCAGCCAAGGCACGCGGCGACGCGATACGCGCCGAGCAGGCTAAGGCGCGTGCAGTTCGCGATCAAGAACGCGCGCAGCGGCAAGCGCAGGCGGACAAGGCGCAGCGCGCAGACGCGGAAAAGAAATCCGCCGCTCAAGCCGCGCGCGACGCCAAAAATCGGGCAGAAGCGCCCGACCGCGCAGCGGCCGCCGCACGCGGCGAAGAAGCCCGCGCGGCGCAGGCCGTGCAAAAAGAACAAACCGCTGCCGAGCGCGAACAGGCGCGTAAACTGCGCGAGCAGCAGGAAATCGAGCGCGCTGAAACGCAAACCAAGCGCGAGCAAGACAAGCAGAATCCGCCCCGGCGCGGCTTATTGCCATTCTGATGTAACTAGTTGATTTTAAACGATTATTTTTAGAAGCCGATGGAAGCATGACTGAACTGATTTTGATACGTCACGGTGAAACCGCGTGGAACCGCGAGCGCCGCATGCAGGGGCAAACCGACACGCCGCTGTCGGATATAGGGCGCGCTCAGGCCGAGGCCGTCGGCGCGCGGCTGGCCGATCACCCGTTTGTGGCGCTTTACAGCAGCGACTTATCGCGCGCGTGGGACACCGCTGCGGCAATATCGCGCGCCAGTGGCCGCGCAATCCGCCGCGAGCCAGCGTTGCGCGAACGCACCTTTGGCATACTGGAAGGCATGACATACGATGAAATGGCGCAGCGCCATCCAGAGGCGCATGCGCAATTTTCGCGTCGTGATCCGGATTACGCCGTGCCGGGTGGTGAGAGTCCGCGGCAGTTTTACGAGCGCAGCCTCACCTGCTTAAACGGTATCGCGCGCGCACACCTGGGGGCCAGCGTCGTGGTGGTCACACATGGCCTGGTGCTGGATACGCTGCATCGCGCAGCGCACAAGATGCCGCTGCAAGCCAAGCGTGAAGCGCCGCTGTTGAATGCGAGCTTGAACACGTTTCGCCTCGACGGCGAGGACTGGAGCGAAATCGACTGGGGTGACGTGGCGCATTTGGCGGATGTAGGCGTCACGCGCTACGACGGTCGCGCGGTTTAACACCGGCAAACGCCATGCCCGCCAACGAACACGTGGTGCTGGTGCATGGGCTATGGACGCACGGCGCGGTGATGGCTTGGATGGCGCGGCGCATGGCGCGATACGGTTACACCGTGCATTGTTATACCTATCCGTCGGTGCGCATGAACATCGCGGAAAATGCCAACCGGCTCGCGGCTTTTTGTCATGCGCTGGGGGCGCGTCCGCTGCACTTGGTGGGGCACAGTCTGGGCGGTTTGCTGATCGCGCGCATGCTGGATGAGCCGCACCGGCTGTCCATAGGGCGCGTGGTGTTCATGGGTTCGCCCTTCAGGGACAGTTTTGCCGCGCGGCGCTTTTCAAGTGTGTCGCTGGGCCGCGCAGCGGTGGGCGCCTCCATTGCGGAGTGGCTGCGCGGTGCACGCCCCAACAATCTGGCGCGCTACGAAATCGGCGCTATTGCCGGTAATTTGGGCATCGGCTTAGGCGTGGTGGTGGTGCCCGATTTGCCAGCACCACACGATGGCACTGTCAGCGTTGCTGAAACGCAGGTGCCCGGCGCGCGCGATCACATCGTGCTGCGCGTCAGCCACACCGGTATGGTGATGTCGATGCCCGTGGTGCAGCAGGTATGCGAATTTCTGCGGCGCGGCCAGTTCGCACGATGAGCCGGTTCGTGGGGGTGCCTGCCGTGGCGACCTTGGCTCACGGTATACGGGCTCTATCTGTATTAGCTATCTTATTGATTTTATTGAGTTTTTCCGGTTGCTCGCTGATGAGCTACTACGCGCAAAGCGTGCGCGGCCAGATCGAAATCTGGCGGCGCGAAAGGCCGATCCTGACGGTGATGGACGACCCGGCGTCAAAGCCCGCGCTGCGTAACCAGCTCGCGCTGGTGTTGAAGGCGCGTGCGTTTGCCAGCAGCGAACTGGGCCTGCCGCACAATCAAAGTTACCAACGTTACGCTGACTTGGAGCGCCCCTTTGTGGTGTGGAATGTGTTCGCTGCGCCGACGTTTTCAACACAACCCGTGCAGTGGTGCTTTGTCATGGCAGGGTGCGTGAACTATCGCGGCTACTTCGCCAAGGCGGATGCCGATGCGTTTGCCGCGACCGCTGCGGCTGACGGGCACGATGTGCACGTCGGCGGCGTGGCCGCGTATTCCACGCTGGGCTGGTTTGCCGACCCGGTGCTCAACACCTTTGTGCATTACCCGCCGGTGGAACTGGCGCGCATTATCTTTCACGAGTTGTCGCATCAAGTGGTGTACGTGAAAGACGATACCGAGTTCAACGAATCGTTCGCCACCGCAGTGGAACGCGAAGGCGTGCGACGCTGGATCGCCAAACACGGCAGCACGTCTGATCAGCAGACCTTCGACCTGATGCAGACGCGGCGCGCGGATTTCATCGCCTTAGTGCAACGCTACCGCGCAGAACTCGATGCGTTGTATCAGCGACGCTCGGCGCCCGAGGCCACGCGTGCCGCCAAACAACAACTGTTCGCCGACATGCAGCGCGATTACGCAAAACTTAAAGTGTCGTGGAGCGGTTTCGCGGGCTACGACCGCTGGTTTGCGCAAACACCCAACAACGCGTTGCTGGCGTCAGTGGCACTGTACACACAGCAGGTGCCGGCGTTCGAAGCGCTGCTGCGTGAGCAAGGCCACGATTTGCCGCGTTTTTTTGCCGCAGTCAAGGCACTGGCGCAACAGGATCGTGTGGCACGCAATGCGGTGCTGCGTGGCTACGCGCCGGAGATTGCGGTGGCCGACCGGGTGCCGTAGTCGTGCGGGTTAGTACGGGTGCGCAAAAACCTGTGCTGTAGAATGCGCGCCTTCAACCGCCACTCCCCGCATAAACCGGCACGATGACGCAAGCGATGCAACCGACGGCGCCGAGGCCAGAAATTTCACCAAGGCCACCAAGATCACCGACGCCACGTACAGCGGCTGACCGTGAAACGCGGCTGGCCAATTTACCGCAACCGGTGTACGCCGATGATTTGCCGGTGGTGGCGCGTCGTGCGGATATCATGCGTGCTATCCGCGAGCATCAGGTGGTGATTATCTGTGGCGAAACCGGTTCGGGTAAAACCACACAGTTGCCGAAAATCTGTCTGGAGCTGCAGCGCGGGGTGAATGGTTTGATCGGCCACACGCAGCCGCGCCGCATCGCTGCGCGCACCGTAGCCACGCGCATTGCGCAGGAACTGAAAAGCCCGCTGGGTCAGGCGGTGGGTTACAAGGTGCGCTTTTCCGACCAGGTGTCGCACAACACCTACATCAAGCTCATGACCGACGGCATACTGCTTGCCGAAACGCAGGGCGATCCGCTGCTCAAACAGTACGACACGATTATTATTGACGAGGCGCACGAACGCAGCCTGAACATTGATTTTCTGCTGGGCTATTTGAAACGCCTGCTGCCGCGCCGCCCGGATTTGAAGGTCATCGTGACCTCGGCGACAATTGATGCAGAGCGCTTTGCCACCCACTTTACGCAGAGGGATAAACCGGCGCCGGTGATTGAGGTTTCCGGGCGCATGTTTCCGGTGGATGTGCGGTATCGGCCACTTAAGACAAAGGCCTCCCTCACCCCCGGCCCCTCTCCGAAGGGGAGAGGGGAACCGCGTGCTGACGAGGATGAAGATGTCGAAGCCGCCATCCTCGATGCGGTAGACGATCTCGCGCGCGACAAAACGGGCGGCGACATTCTGATATTCCTTCCTGGCGAGCGTGAAATCCGCGATACCGCCGAGGCGCTGCGCAAGCATCACCCGAGTGGCGCGGAAATCCTGCCGCTGTTCGCGCGCCTGTCGTTTGAAGAGCAGGACCGCGTGTTCAAGCCGCACGGCAATCGCCGCATCGTGCTCGCCACCAATGTGGCGGAAACCTCGCTCACCGTGCCGGGCATCCGTTATGTGATTGACCCCGGGCTCGCGCGCGTCAATCGCTACAGCTATCGCAACAAGGTGGCGTTGCTGCAAGTTGAGAAAATCTCGCGCGCCTCGGCCAACCAGCGCGCGGGGCGCTGCGGGCGTGTGGCTGCGGGCGTGTGCGTGCGGCTGTACGACGAGGAAGACTTTGCCGCACGCGATGCGTTTACCGATCCGGAGATTTTGCGTTCCTCGCTAGCCTCGGTGATTCTGCGCATGAAGTCGCTGAAAATCGGCGACGTGGAGGACTTTCCGTTTCTGGAGCCGCCCGCGCCGCGCGCCATTGCCGACGGCTACCAGTTGCTGGCCGAGTTGGGCGCGGTGGACGACGAAAACCAGTTAACGGATACCGGCTGGCAACTGGCGAAATTCCCTATTGATCCACGCATCGCGCGCATGCTCGTTGCGGCCAAGCAGGAAAATTGTCTCTCCGAAGTGCTGATTATCGCGTCCGCGCTGTCCGTGCAGGACCCGCGTGATCGCCCGTTTGAGCGTGCCGAGGCCGCTGACCGGGCGCACCAGCCGTTTCAGGACGAACGCTCGGATTTTATGGGTTACCTGAAAATCTGGGCGTTCTTCGACGAGGCGATCAAGCACAGAAAATCCAACCGCAAACTGGCTGAGCAGTTGGCGGACAGTTTTCTGTCGCAGCGTCGCTTGCGCGAGTGGCGTGACATCCACGGCCAGCTTGCCACGCTGACGGCGGAGATGGGTCTGCGCGAGAATCAAATTCCCGCGACGTTTGAGCAAATCCATCGCGCCTTGCTGGCCGGCTTGTTGGGCAATCTGGGTTTCAAAAACGACGAAGGCGAATACCTCGGCGCGCGCGGCATCAAGTTCACGATTTTCCCCGGCTCGGTGCTGCGCAAGGCACAGCCCAAATGGGTGATGGCCGCCGAGCTGGTGGAGACCACGCGGCTATACGCGCGCTGCGTGGCGAAGATCGATCCCGACTGGATCGAGCGCATCGCGGGCGGCATGGTGAAGCGCCACTACTTTGATCCGCACTGGGAAAAAGATCGCGGCATGGTCACTGCCTACGAGCGAGTGACTTTGTATGGCCTCACCATCGTGCCCAAGCGCAGCGTGCACTATGGCCCGATCAATCCGTTTGAGGCGCGCGAGATTTTTATCCAGCGCGCGCTGGTGGCAGGAGATTTTCAAACCAGTGCAAAATTTTTCCTGCAAAATCAATTAGTGATAAAAGAAGTGCAAGCGCTGGAGCACAAGGCGCGCAAGCGCGACGTGCTGGTGGACGAGCAAACGTTGTTTGCGTTTTACAACGAGCGCGTGGCGCACGACATCCACAATGGTGCGGCGTTTGAGGCGTGGCGCGTTAAGGCCGAGGAAGCGAGTCCGCGGTTGTTGTATCTCACGCGCGACTATTTGATGCGCCATTCGGCGACCGATATCACCGAAGCACAGTTTCCCGAAACGCTGCAAGTGGGTGATGCGAGCTACAAACTGCGCTACCGGTTTGAACCCGGCCACCCGCTCGATGGCGTAACGGTGACCGTGCCGCTGCATCTGCTCAACACGCTGGAAGAAACACCGTTTGATTGGCTGGCACCCGGCATGATCCGCGACAAAGTGGGCGCGTATCTCAAAGCCTTGCCCAAAAACCTGCGGCGCCATTTGTTCCCACTGCCGGAGCAGGTGACGGCGTTTCTGACCGATTGCGATGTCGGCCAGCCGTTCAGGGACGCGCTAGCCCAGTTTGTCCGGCAACGCGCGGGCCAGTCGGTGTCAGGGGACGTGTGGGACGGCGCGGACATCCCCGCGCATCTACAAATGATTTTCCGCGTGATCGACGACGCCGGGCGCGAAATGGCCAGCGGGCGCGATCTCGCCGCGCTGAAAACGCAGTTGGGTCAGGCGGCGCAACTCACCTTCGGCAACGTCGGCAAAGACGAAACCGGTATTGAGCGCGACAATATCAAAGTGTGGGATTGTGGTGATTTGCCCGCGCAAATTTCATTCACACGCAAGGGCTGCAAGCTGACTGGCTATCCCGCGCTGGTGGATGAACGCGACAGCGTGGCCATACGCTTGTTTGACGTGCAGCAGGCGGCGGACGACGCCATGCGCTTGGGCGTGACGCGCCTGATGCGCCTCGCGCTCAAAGAGCAAATGAAGCAATTGGAAAAAAACCTGCGCGGTTTTGATCAAGCAGCGATTCAGTTGCGTAGCGTCGCGGGCGTGGATGACTTGCGCGAAGACCTGGTCGCCGCTATCACCGACCGCGCCTTCATTGGTGACGACGAATTACCGCGCACGCAGAAGGATTACGAGGTGCAATTAAAACGCGCGCGCACGCGCCTGCCAGCAGTGAGCGAGGGCGCGTGCCGACTGCTGGTGACCGCGGCGGCGGAATATCATCAAGTGTCGTTGCGCTTGAGTGCGGCGGGCGGTGTCTTGTTGCGCCCCGCGACGGATATCCGAAATCAACTCAAGTATTTGATTTTTAAGGGTTTTTTTACAGCCACCCCATGGGAGCAACTCACCCATTTGCCGCGTTATCTGCAAGCCATGCAAAAACGTCTGGAGAAATATCCACGAGATGCCGAGCGCGATGGTCGCCATGCCGGCACCATCCGCGAGTGGTGGAAGCGCTACGAGGAACTGCTGGAAAAACAAACGCAAGCCGGCGCGGTTGATCCGCGCGTGCATGCAGTGCGCTGGCAGATTGAAGAGCTACGCGTGTCGATGTTCGCGCAGGAATTGAAAACGCCGTATCCCATTTCGTACAAGCGGCTGGAGAAGTTTTGGAGCGGGATGCGCTAGCTTTTCGCCCTGCGGGATGCGTCTCTCCCATCCCCGCTGGCAGCTTTACTCCAGCTTGATGTTTACGCGCTTCACCTGCTGTTCGAGCTCGACATACTCGCGCGCGACGGCCGCCTTAAGTTCCGCCAGCGTCATGCGTTCGGCGGGCTGGCTGCCATCGGCCATTAGCCGTTGCGTCATTTGCGGCGTGTGCATGCCTTCAGTCACAATGTCATGAATGAGATTGACGATCGGGCGCGGCATGCCTGCCGGGGCATAGAGCATGTAGCGATTGGTGATCTTGAACCCCGGGTAACCTTGCTCTGCCACGGTCGGCAAATCCGGCAGCGCCGGTATGCGCGTCAGCCCCAGCGCCGCCAAGCCGCGCAGTTTGCCGCTGCGCATGGCACCGCTGGCAGCCATGGCGCTCGCGCCCGCCAGATGAATCTCGCTGCCCATCGCGCCGACGATCGCCGGCGCACTGCCCTTATACGGCACAAACAGCAATTTCGCGCCGGAGATCTGCGACCACCACTCCATGCCCAGATGCAGCGTGCTGCCCAAGCCCGCACCGCCCGAGTACGACACGGTTTGCTTGGCCGAAAAAGCGATCAGTTCCTTCATCGACTTCACCGGCAGCGTGGGCCCAGCGAGCAGAATATACGGCTGCGCCGACGTTGCCACAATCGGCTCAAGCGCCTTGAGCACGTCAAAGGGCAAGCGCTTGGTCGCGCCCTGCAGCAGCACCGTTTCGCCCTGGCTGAGCAACGTGTATCCGTCGGGTGCGGAGCGCGCGACCAACTCGGTTGCAATAATGCCGCCGCCGCCTGAGCGGTTATCGATCACCGCATTCTGCCCCAAACGATCACTCAACATCTGGCCGACCACGCGCGCGATGGCGTCGCCACCGGCACCGGGTAGCACCGCCACGATAATGCGAATCGGGCGATTCGGATATTGGCTCGCCTTATCGCTTTTATTCTGCGCCATCGCCGCGCCTTGGCACGCCAACAGTCCCAGCGTGAGTACCCCCGTGAGGCCTCTAATCATGATTTGCATGGTGCCGTCTCCTCCAAGCGGAAAAAGGCTAATAAAACGTGCCCGGCGTAGACCCGCCGTCAATCGCAATGCTCTGCCCCGTGATCGCGCCGGCATGCGGCGACGCGAGAAACAGCACCATCGGCGCAATATCCGACGGTTCAACCAGGCGGCCTATCGGAAACTGTTTAATGAAGCTCGCCTCGGCTTGCGCTTCAGTCACACCGAGTTGTTTCGCCCGCGCGGCGAGGCGCTTGGGGTAGCGATCCGTTTTGGTGAAGGGCGGGTGAACGGTGTTTGCCGTAATACCCTGCGCCGCCACCGTCATGCTGAACTGTTTAACAAAAGCAACGATGGACGAATTGCCCAGCGCACTGGGTAGCGCCGTGGCACCGGCCTGACGCACAGCGGAGCCGCCGATACAAATAACCCGGCCACGCGATGATTTGCGTAAGTGCGGCAATGCGGCGCGGCAGCAGCGCATGTACGCCAGCGTCTTGCCGGTGAGCCGTTCCATCAGCCCCTCGTCGTCCAGTGTCTCGATGTTGCCGCTGACCGCTGTGGAAGCATTGTTCACCAGGATATCGAGCCCACCAAACGCATCCACCGCCGCCTGCACTGCGCCGATGCAACCTTCGGCGGTGAACAGATCCACCGCCACGGCTTTAGCCTTCACGCCCTTGGCCAAGAGCTTCGCTTCCGCCTCCGCCAGCGCCGCCTTGTCGCGCCCGCACACCGTGACGTTCGCGCCCTCTTCAGCGAAAGCCAGTGCGATGGCCAAGCCCACGCCGCGATTGCCGCCGGTGACGAGTACTGATTTGCCTTTTAGATCGAGGTTCATATTCTGTGTGCTCCTGTGGTTAGATGATGATGCGGATACCCGCAATCCTACACCGCCGCTGGCTCCAACATTGCCCATCGCTCTACATTTCACGCTATGCTATCGCGCAACACAAGGTGCAATGCGCAGCAGGAGCGCTACGCCTGCGCGCTCATCCCTCACATTGAAAGACAAACATCATGGCTGAAACGAATCGCCTCAAGGAAATTCCCGAAAACGAGATGACGGATGCGCAGAAGAAAGTGTTTGCGGATCTCGTGGCCGGGCGCGGCAAATTGCTTGCGCCCTACAAAATTTGGATCCATTCGCCCAGATTCGCAGCGGCAATGGAGACCATCGGCACGTTTTTGAATAAATCAGGCTCACTCAGCGAGCGCGAAGTCGAGCTCATCATTTGCATCATCGCCAACCACTGGCGCGGGGAATATGTGTGGGCGGCCCATGTCAAACGCTGCCTCGAACTCGGCTACCAGCCCGCCGTGTTCGAGGCGATGCGTGCCGGCCAAACGCCGACATTCGATAACGAACGCGAACGCGCGATCTACGACCTTGCCGCCATCTCCATGGCCGCTGGCGGCGGCTCGGACGAAGTATTTGAGCGCGCCGACACACTGCTGGGGCGTGACGGCATTGCCGAAGTGGTCGGGCTGCTGGGCTACTACAGCGCGGTGGCTATGGGCATGAAGCTGCACCGCGTGCCGGTGCCCAAACCGGCTGCCGCCTGATGTAAGTAAAAACGCCTTCCCTCACGTTTCCCTCACCCTGCCCTCTCCCGGGGGAGAGGGTTCAAAGCTTACCCCGCCAGCGACGGCCACACGCGCTGGCCCACCATCGGCGAGCCCGACGCGTGCGTGAGTTGTGGGCGCACGCGACCCATCCCAGTAGCGGGCTTCCGCGCATCGGCCCGTCGGCGAGAACTTCGCTACAATCTGATGCACTGAAGCGCGTGCCGGACACACACCGGCGCGCACGAGCCTACCGGAGGAAACACGCCATGCCTTATGATCGCCCTGACGCCAACGAAAGCGACCCACTCATCTATAAATCCATCCGCGTCGAACCGCTCACCCCCACCATCGGCGCGGAGATTTCCGGCGTCGATCTGAGCCAGTCGCTCAGCGAACTACAGTTCGATGAAATCCACACCGTGCTGATGCGCCACTTGGTGATTTTCTTTCGCGATCAACAGCTCACCATCGAGCAACACAAGGCCTTCGGTCGGCGCTTTGGCGAACTCGACATACACCCCACCTCGCGCATGGCAGGCCACCCCGAGGTTATCGAGATCAAGGCGGATGAAAACTCCAAAACCATCGCGGGCGAAGTGTGGCACTCCGACGTCACCGCCAGCCCGACGCCGCCGATGGGCTCGATCCTGTATTTGCAACAGACGCCCGCCAACGGCGGCGGCGACACGCTCTTCGTCAACATGTACCGCGCCTACGAAACCCTGGCCGAACCCGTACGCAAAATGGTCGATGGCATGACAGCGATACACGACGGCGACCGCGTGTGGCGCGGGCGGCAACAAAAGATCGTCGCGGGCGAACTGCCGCGCTCGGCGCATCCGGTGGTGCGCGTCCACCCGGTCACCGGACGCCGCGCACTCTTCGTCAACCGCAACTTTACCGAATGCATCGTCGGTGTCTCGCGGCTCGAAAGTGATGCCATCCTCGACATGCTCTATGCTCACTCTGAGCGCGACGACTTTAAGTGCCGCTTCAAATGGCGGCCCAACTCGATTGCGTTCTGGGACAACCGCTGCACCCTACATCAGGCGATGTGGGACTACTATCCGCAGAAGCGCTATGGGCACCGGGTTACTGTTGCGGGGACGAAGCCGTGACAGTTAACGTTCGAATGGCTGCAATAAAAGCGGCCATTGTCACGACAGCCACGCCCAATGCAGTACGCGCAGCACAAACGGGGAAAAAATGCGTAACCAGCAATGCAACAGGAGACCATCATGATTGAAGTGATCAAGCAGGGCGGCCCATCGGGACCATTGGGCGCAGAAATTCGCGGCATTGATCCGCGCGCGCCCCTCACCGCCGAAGAAGCCAAGGCCGTACACGACGCGTTTCTGGAGCACCTGGTATTGCGCGTGCGCGGGGCACCGCTCACCGTGCCCCAGTTGCGGGATTTCAGCCGCTACTTTGGCGTGCTGCGCCCGCACGCGGCGAAGGCCTACCACGACAAGGACGTGCCCGAAGTGGTCATCATGACCAACCTCGATGCCACCGGCAACTACGACAAAGTCGGTGCCGAGCGCGGCGTGGGTTGGCATGTCGATGGCACCTTCCAGCAGGATCCGACCAAGGCCACGATACTGCACTCAGTCGCTCTACCCGACCACGGCGGCAACACCGCGTTCGCCAACATGTACCTAGCGTGGGACACCATGCCCGCAGCCTTGAAGCGCCGCATCGATGGCCTCACGGCGGTGCACCGCCTGCGTGGGCGCAAGGCCAACTCACAGGGCATCGTCAGCGACGAAGAGATGAAACGCATGGGCACCGTGCGCCACCCGGTGGTGCGCGTACACCCGGAAACCGGCAAGAAGGCCGTGTTCGTCAACCCGCATCACACGCTGCAAATCGAAGGCATGAGCCGCGAAGCCAGCGACGCTCTGCTGGAAGAAATTTTTGCGTGGTGCGAACGCCCCGAGTTTCAGTGGGAGCAGACGTGGCAAGTGGGCGACACCATCATCTGGGAAAACCGCTGCGCTTGGCACACCGGCCGCGCGGATTACCCCAAGAACCAATTGCGCAAGTTTTATCGCACCTCTATTTTTGAATTCCGCAGCGCGCCTTATTTGGCAAATACGCAAGCGCACTAAGCCCTTGCGTGAGCGCTGGGCGCGCGGCGAAGTCGCCTCCTGCCTGTGGATCGACATCAGCTTTGTGCTCGATGCGTGGCTTGGTCTACGGTGGGCCGGATTATTTTTGGCAGTACGAAAAACAGATCGTCAAAATCGCCCTTATCGAAACCATGACGGGCGTGCAAAACAGGCGCGCCATTGCCGCTACACCGGGCTTCGACATCATCTACGTCGGCCCAACGACCTCACCACAGACTACGTCGGCACCCTTAATAGTGCGAGCGACCTGCACGCTACCCAGGCCATCGCCAAGGAACACGGCATCGTTGCTGGCACTTACCCCGGTAGCGTGGACGTTGCCACGGCGGCCGGTGTGCTGGGGCAGGTGTTCGGGAGGGGGGCAGGGGTAATATCTCAATCAATCAACTGAGATAGAAAAAGTCATTTAAAAACAAGTCGGAATTGTTCAGCTTCGTCGTAGGATGTCGGTGACGAAGGAACCGCATCGGTCGTGGTGCCGACATCCGACGACGAAGCTGAATAGTTACATGATGCGTTTGATTTATCAGCATTTTGAAAACCACACCTTGCACGCGCTCTCTATCATTGACCCAGAGCGGCAAGGGCGCACCAAAAGTCGTTGCTAGCCCTTTAGGGACTGCGGTTGTCGCTGTTTTCAGTTTGAGGGGCATCCGCTCTGAGCCGATGTTGCCGCCTGCGCCGGGACGGAAATCCGCAATGCGAGTATCTGTGAAGCGCCCGTGGGATACGGCGAAATGAAGCGGATGGTTTTCTCGGGGTATTTTTGGGCGTGGCGTGGCGTGGCGGCGCAAGCCAGCGCTATCAATCCACCTGCCCGTACGAGACAGCGCGCGACTGCCCATGTGAGACATTGCGTGGGGCGCTTTCGTGGCATGGCGATGTCTTGGGGCGTGCGAAAAATACTGTGTACAACATTACCTTGCAAACGTCTTGCAGCAGATTTGTTCAGATTGTTGATTGTTGATTGTTTATTCCAACGTCTGGCGCACTTTCATGTTGGGGCTTGACTACGAGTCCGCCGCCTCTGTCCTGGCGGTGGCGTGATCCCGTTCCGCTCCCGAAAAGTATGGCAAACGCTTATGAACTCGGTACCCTGTCGATAATCCGCCGCTGGCGTAAACGGTCGATCTCATGAGTGGAAAGCCCCACCATGTCTTGCAGAACAGCTGCTGAATCAGCTCCAAGTAGGGGCGCGGCAGTCGGCGGCAAGGTCGCACTGTGTGTAAAAGCCAAAGGCCCCCGTGCAGATAGCACGCGCCCCAATCCCTGCTGCTCGACTTCGCCGAATAATGGATTGGTCAGCGAACAGCGTGGGTCTTCAGTCACCAACTGTTTGAAATCCTGATAAATGCCCCACAGCACGCCCGTGCCATCGAATGCCGCTTTGATTTGTTCCAGCGTTCGCGCCGCGAACCACGGTTCCAGCACGGCGCAGATCACCTTACGCGCGGCGAAACGCCCGCCTTCGCTGGACAAATCAACATTCATCAGGGGGCCTATCATTTCAAATTGCTGCGCGAGGCCGGTGGCTTTACCGATGGCGCGCCATTGGCGATTGGAAATCGCCACCAGCATGATTTCACGCTGATCCGCAGTGGCGAAGTTACGTCCGAACGCGCCATACAAATCATTGCCCATCGGCTCACGCGAGCTGCCGTTGATTTGCACATCGGCCACATAGCCCAAATTGGCGATGGTCGCCATCATCACATCGGACAGCGCCAGCACCACCTCCTGCCCTTTACCTTCGTTGCGGCGCACGCGCTCGGCCGCCAGCAAGCCGGTAGACAGATAAATGCCCGCACACACATCCCACGCCGGCAACACATGGTTGACCGGCTCGCGGGTTGCACCCGTCGCGATGGGAAACCCGCTCGAACAATTGATGGTGTAGTCCATCGCCGCCGAGCCGTCGAAGTTGCCGGTTAGCCGCATCATGATGAGATCGGACCGGCGCTTCGACAAGGCGTCGTAGCTCATCCAGCCTTTCGCGGGCAGATTGGTAATCACGATGCCCGCATCCGCGCCGGGCGCGCTGATAATGGCGCTAGCCAAATCCTGGCCTTCGGGCGTATCCAGCGCCAGCGTGACGGACTTTTTGCCTTTATTGAGGCTCGCCCAATAAATGCTGTTGCCATTGGGCGCCAGCGGCCAGCGCTTGAAATCGATATTCCCGCCAATGGGGTCGATGCGGATGACTTCAGCGCCGAGCTGCGCCAGTGTCATGGCACCCAAGGGTGCTGCGATAAACGCGGATACTTCAACGATGCGCAAACCCGCTAGCGGTGCTTGCACGGTCATCATTCGCTGTTGTCGTTGAAATACGCTGCGCTCGCCTTGAGCGCGGCATCAATCCCCGAATGTCGCGCTTCGCGCAAAAAGTTGAATTCCCCCGGCCGGAAATGCACATTGCTGGCCCATGCGCCCACGGCGCTCGCCGTAGCGAAGCCGGTGTTGATATGCATTTTTGCGAGCGACGCGAACACCACGTGCTTCTCGGTGACGATGCCGTCGCGCATGATTTGCGTGCAAAACGCTGCGGTGTTCTGCACCGTGGCGTCAAGCTCCGCCGCGCTGACCACGCCATCGATCAAGCCGTGCGACAACGCTTCCTGCGCCGTCCACTCGCTGCCCAAATACATCAACTCCTTCGCGCGCTTTAATCCCACCGCCGCGATCAACATGGAGATATCACCGTCCACGCCCACGTGCCGCCAGCGCGGGTTGGCAAAACGCGCGGTGTCAGCCGCAAAGACCAGATCGCAATACAAAGCCAGATACAAACCCACTTCGTGACACAAGCCCCTCGCCGCCAGCATGGTGATCTTGGGGCAATGCAGCAATCGCCCATAAAGACCGCGCGGCCCCCACCACAAGCCATCGAGCGCAAGCAGCCGCGCGCGCTGGCTCGGCACCTTGCGGTTGGCGCCGCCGGGCGCGGCGGTATACATTTTTTCGACTTCGGCCGGGTCAAAACCGCTAGTGAGATGTTCGCCCTCGGCCCCTATGATGATGACCTTGATCGCGTCATCATTCTCCAACTCGGTCAGGGCTTTGCACAGGTCATCGACCATGGCCATGGTGATGGCGTTGGCGTGCTCCGCGCGCGCTATCGTAATTCGCCCGACATGCGGCGCGGCATTGCGTTCACACAGAATAGGTCCGGTCACGGTTACTTCTCCGTTTGCGCGTCGTGCCACGCGCGTTGCAGGCTCGTGGCGTAGAAACCCGCCATATCGAATTCACGGCCCACGCCCTGCGCATCGAGACTCGTTTCGACATTGATCTTCGACATGGCGATGCCATCGAGCGGCATGCGCGTCACTGCGCGGGCCATCTTTTGCGCCTCGCTGTCCAGCGCGCCGTTTACAGCGATGCGATTTATCAGCCCCGCGTGCAGCGCCTCATCCGCGCGCCACGCGTTGCCGCCGAGCATCCACGATTTCGCGCGATTGAGTCGCATCGTCAATGCCGCCAGCACCAGATTAGATTCGGGCAGGGTCTGAAACGGCGACGCAAACCGGGCATCGGCGGCGGCCACTGTCAGATCGGAACACAACACCAGCAGACTCCCAGCCCCGGCGCACAGTCCATGCACCGCCGTAATCACGACCTTTTTGCAAAAACTGAGGTTTTGATACAAACCCGATGCGGCGGCATAGGCCTCATGCCACGCCGGCCCGCCCGCATGCGCACCGGACTGATAGGTAACGGCAGGGCTGAAATCCGCGCCGCTGGCGCGTATCACGATGGCTTTGATGTTGTCGTCATCTGCGCTATCGCGCACGGCATCGCGCAGCGCAAGCGCAAATTCGCAATCGTGCAGCGACAAGGGCGCACAATCCGATAGCGTGAGAGTGGCAATGCCGTCAGTTGCATTGATGTCGATCACAGTCCCTCCTTGGGCGCGCCCGTTGCCGCCGCCAGCCGCGC
>JAYTWR010000063.1:0-15802 GCA_043743335.1 Burkholderiales bacterium | reverse complement strand
CGAAGGGAGAGGGGAACAAACCCTCGCCCTCCGGGAGAGGGTGGCGCGCAGCGCCGGGTGAGGGAAGCTTTTGACTTTCCATAGAGGCTGAATAGAGACGATTTTTTAAGCTACAGGATTGTAGGAGTCACAACATCCTGCAACTCCGGTTATCCCGGCCATCGCGCCCTTGTTAGGGCGCGATGCCGCCCGCGAAATCGAGCATTAGCGCATTAAAGCGCGCTGCGTCATCCACAAACAACGCGTGCCCCGCGTCCTTGAATACCTCAATGCGTGTCCCGGCGCGGTTCTTTTGCAAATTGAACGCTTGCGCCTCGAACTGCGGCGTTACGACGTAGAGCAGCGGCTTGCTGAACGCCTGTGCGCATGCTTTCCAGTGCTCACGCGGGATGCCTGACGACAGCAGCGCAATGCTGTTGTCTAATGACATGCGTTTCACATCGCGTAGCAGGCGCGTGACTTCGGCTTCCGGTCTGGGCTTGGCGTACATCTCACGCACAAAACCATCCAGCACGCCGTCGCGGTCGCGGCGCAGGTCGTCCAAAAATTCGCCGCCCGGCGGCGGCACGGGCAACTCGCCCACGGAACTATCGACCAGCACCATGCCCGCCAGCTTGGCATCGCCGTAGCGGTGTGTGTATTCGAGAATTTCCAATGCGCCCAGCGACCAGCCGACCAGCAACACGTTTCGATAAGGCCGCAGAAACTCATGAATATCGGTAGCGCGTCGCTCGAAGTTGTAGCCGTGTGCGGGCGCATCCGACTCTCCTTGTCCGCGCGGATCGAGCGCTATCACCGGATAGCACTCGCTTAATGCATCAAGCTGCGGTTGCCACAGCCACGCGGGCATGCACCAGCCGGGAATCAGCGCGACGGTGAGCGGCCCCTGCGGTTCGCCGGCCCAGAGCGTAGAAAGAAAAACGCCGTCGCTGGTTTGAAAGCGACGGCGTTGCACGGTAGGCACGGTAGGCACGGTAGGCACGGTAGTACTGGCCACGAGAGTCTGGTGACTGTCAGGGCCGCGTGGCGAGGATCAACCCCGACTCCTGCCCTTTCCAGTGGTAACCAAACGGGAATGGAAGCGGTGAGCCCTTCAGTTCCTTGAATGCGGTGTCGAGGTCTTTTTGGTAGC
Organism: Burkholderiales bacterium; assembly: GCA_043743335.1. Taxonomy (GTDB): domain Bacteria; phylum Pseudomonadota; class Gammaproteobacteria; order Burkholderiales; family SG8-41; genus UBA5216. The sequence goes on along the minus strand of JAYTWR010000063.1, from coordinate 14,670 downwards.
CCCATTGCATGGGCGCTATGGGCGTGTGGTACTTGCCGTAGAGCTTGGTGCTCCAGTTGGCCTGCTTGATGTAACGGTACGGCACGCCAGTGTCGTCCTGCACCAGGATGTCGGCTGTGGCCAGCACCATGTCGCGCGTTTTGGAGAACTGGTTGTCGTGCAGCAGGTATGACGCGGACTTCACCAACGCGGAAGCCGGTTTGTTGCGGCCCACCCAGTCAAGAAAATCCGGGTAGTGCATCAGCGCTTTGTCGGTGGCGTCGAGCGAGAAGTAGCTCAACTCGTGCGACTTGTTGTCAGCCGTAAGAAAGGTGATCTTGCCGCCGCGCAGGATTTTCGCCGGCCGCTTGGCTTTGGGTTCTTCAAAAGCCTTGGTCAACGCCGGGAACGGATCTACCGATTCCACCTTGGCGATACGCAGGCCGTTGAGCGCCATCATGGTCGCGATCACCGGGATCGTGCCCTTTAACTGCGAGGTCGTCAGTTGCCGGCCCATGTACGAAGTGATAAAGTAATTGCGCTGGAAGATCTCGGTAAAGGCGTTGCGCACGGAACCCAGCAATGTTTCAAACTCTTTCGGGCCCATTTTTTCGAGATCGGGCAACGAGCCGGGATTCTCAAGACTGAAAAACACGTACTTGGCGTGATTCGGGTAAAACGCCCAAGCATTCAGAAAATCCGGGCCGCTAAAGGGATACAGCAGCGTGCGGCCAGCGACGTCTTTGACTTTGACCTCTTGCTCGCGCCATTTCTCGATGCTGCTGATGCGTTCACGCACCGGCTTCCACTGGCTTTGCATGACGTCTTTGTGCTTTTTCCAACTGTCAGTGGCAACCAGTTTGTCTATCACCGCATCGCCCGGCGCGGGGGCTATGCCGGCGAGTATTTGCGCAGTCGCGGTCAGGCGTGCATCCGCAGCTACAGCGGCAGCGGCAGTAGGCTTGGCGGCAGGCTGACCGGCAGGGGCTTGCGCATGAGCAAGCGGCGTAAACACAAAAGCCAACACAACCAGTGCAGGCAAGCCATACGTTCTAAATGCGGATAGGCGGGCAATCATCGGAATTCGTAGCTTGTAGTTTGTAAAGTTGGGGGAGAGTAGTCCGCATCTTGAATGCGGCTTGAATAAACCGGTGGAGTCTACACTACAATGTGTTTGACAGAATACGGTTGACACTACAAACGCTTGATTTATTTACATAATTTTCACAACTGCGTCTGCCTTGCCTGCGCGAGGCGCGGCCACTATGCTTGAGGCTGGTCTGTCGCAGCCTCCCCCCACTTAACAACTCCTATTGGAGCCTTCACATGGAGCAAACCCTGCAGGAATTTCTCGGTATCAACTGGCCCGCGCGCTCAAAAAAGCCGCGCACCGAAGGCGTCACCATGGTGATGGATACCGGCTGGCCCACCACGTTCTGCGAAAGCATGCTGGCACAGTACGGCGAATATCTCGACGTGGTGAAGCTGTGGGACCCGCACCTGCGTGCGCCGGAATCCGAGATTCGCAAAAAAATTGAGGTCTACAACCATTACGACGTGAAGGTGCAGCCCGGCGGCATTTTCATGGAAATCGCACGCATCCAGGGCCGCGAAAAGCAGGTGATGAAGAAAATGGCTGATCTCGGCTTTTCCGTGATTGAAGTGTCGAGCACCGCCACCACCGCCGCGCGTGACATGCAGCAGGAAATGGATTTCGTCAAACAAGCGAAAGACCTTGATTTCACGGTGTTTGGCGAAGTGGGCAAAAAATTCATCGAAGGCGACACCACGCGACGCAGCGAGAAAGTGGTAGATGAAGAAATCACCGTCAAGGAAATGCTTGCGCTGCTGAATGCCGGCGCATCGTACGTTTACTGGGAAGGCCATCTGCTGCGCCGTGTGATGGGCGAGACCGCCGAGGATTTGCTCGAAAGCCGCGAAACCGGCACGCAGCAGGTGCTGCGCGTGGCCAAAGAGGTCGGCCAGCAACGCATCATTTTTGAAGTGTCGCCGCTGCGTGAAATGGTGCCGCGCCGCACGCTGCAATTCTGGCTGGTGTCGCTGTTCGGCACTGAAGTCAATCTCGGTAATGTACGCCTTGAAGAACTCGGCTTTCTCGAAGCGCTGCGATCCGGCAGCCACCCCGTGCATGGATTTGGCACGGCAGGCGATTACCCGTGGATACGCGCCGTAGAAACCGGCAAGCCAGCGGATTACCCGTGGTGGGCGGAGGCATTAAAGGCCTGATGCGCGCGGAGAACTTTGCCATGAAATCAATGCGGCTCTGCGCGTTTGCGCCTGCCGCGCTAGTCGCAGTCATGAGCGCGCCGCCGCTGTGGGCAGCAGAGCAATATCCCTCGCGCCCGTTGCGCCTCATTGTGCCGTTTCCACCCGGCGGCGGCACCGACATCATGGCGCGGCTGGTATCGCAACGCCTGAACGACGCCTTTGGCGTGCAAGTGGTCGTCGACAATCGTGGCGGTGCCGGCGGCATTATCGGCACCGGCCTCACCGCCAAAGCAAGCCCCGACGGTTACACCATGATGATCGGTTCGGTCAGCACCATTTGCATCAACGCCGCGTTACACAAAAATCTGCCGTTCGACACTGCGAAAGATTTGACGCCGATCAGTCTGGTGGCCTCCACGCCCAGCTTGCTGGTAGTCGGCAGCGCTGTGCCCGCCAAATCCGTCAAAGAGCTGATCGCACTCGCCAAAGCCAAACCGGGGCAAATGCACTTTGCCTCGCCGGGCAGTGGCTCGTCGGCGCACTTGGGCGGCGAACTCTTCAAGCAGGCGGCGGGCATCGACATTCTGCATGTGCCCTACAAAGGCACCGGCCCGGCTGTGACCGATTTGGTGAGCGGGCAAGTAGCGATGTTCATCACCAATATGCCCTCGGTGCTGCCCATGGTAAAAGCGAATCGGCTGCGCGCGCTGGCGGTCACTTCACTGCAACGGTCGCCGTTGATGCCCGAATTGCCGACGATTGCCGAAGCCGCCATTCCCGGATTGACGGGCTTTGAGGTCATCGTGTGGTACGGCGTGTTCGCACCCGCGGCCACACCCCGGCCCATCATCGCGCGGCTCCATCAAGAGATACGCAAACTGGCCGATCAAGCCGACGTAAGGGAGCGTCTGTCTGTGCAGGGCGCAGAGGTGATGAGCAGCACACCCGAAGCGCTGGCGCAGCGCGTGCGTGACGATCTAGCGAAGTGGGGAAAAATCGTCGCCTCGTCTGGCGCGAAAGTGGAGTAGCGCTTGCGTCACGACGGCACCCGACTGGTAGCGCGGGTTACTCCACGCGTATGCCCGCCGCCTGCACCACTTTGCGCCAGCGCGCTATTTCGTGCATGAGATGCTGGCGGAACTGTTCAGGTGTGGTGCCCAGCGGCTCGCCGCCGTCGCCGGCCATGCGCTCGCCGATATCCGGCAGCCTGGCGGCTTTCACCAATTCTGCGTTGAGCTTGGCGAGTATGTCGGCTGGCGTGGCCGCAGGCGCAAGCCAGCCGTTCCAACTGGTCACCACATAGCCCGGCACACCGGATTCACTGACGGTGGGCGTGTCAGGCGCGGCGCTGACGCGGCGCTCACTGGTGACCGCCAGCCCGCGCATGCGGCCCGATTTCGCATACGGCAGGCCCGACAAAATATTCGCCACCGTCAACTGCACCTGACCTGCCATCAAATCAATCAGCGCCTGACCGGTGCCTTTGTACGGCACATGGTTCATTTTGATGCCGGCCATCGTGTTCATGAGCTCGACTGCGAGTTGCACATTGCTGCCTTGCCCCGCCGAGCCGTAATCCAGTTTGCCCGGCTGCGCTTTCGCCAGATTCACCAGATCGCGCATATTGCGCACCGGCAATGCCGGATGCACCACCACCAAAAACGGCGATTGATTCACCAGCGATATCGGCATGAGATCTTTCAGCGGATCGTACGGCAGCGTTTTGGAAATCGCCGGGGTAATGGTGTAGGTGCCGGACACCGCCAGCAAGGTGTACCCGTCCGCTGGTGATTTGATCACCAGCATGGTCGCGGTAACGCCACCGCCGCCGGGCCGGTTTTCAACCACAAACGAGCGGCCTAGGCTCTCCGACAGCTTTGCCGCAAAAATGCGCGCCACGATGTCGGTGGCGCCGCCGGGCGCAAAACCCAGCAGCACGCGCACAGGTTTGGTGGGGTAGGCGGCACTCTGCGCGAACGCAGCCTCCGTCCACGCACAGCATAAATATATCAATAAAATCAGATACTTATACAATTTTCTGGCGTGCTTCACTTGATCCCGCAGCGGGCATAGAGCTTTAACGCGTTGTCCCAGAACAATTTGTTCTTGCGCACGCGCGGCATGTCCCACTCCAGCACTTTATCGACCGACTCCGGAAAATGGCTTTCACCGTGCGGATAGTCGGAGGCATACATCAGCACATCTTCGCCGACGAGATCCGTCACCGCGTTGGTCAGCTTCAAACCTTCGGGAATCTCGATACTCTGGAAATAACGCCCCGACAACACATACTCACTGGGCATCATTTTAAGATCAGGAATTTCCGAACGAATCGTACGTGCGTGTTCATCAAGACGTGCCATCCAAAACGGCAACCAGCCGTGCCCCGCTTCGAGCGTGCCGATACGCAGCTCGGGATATCGATCCATCAAACCGGAGCCAATCAGCGACGCCATATTGCGCATGCCGCACCACGGGTGCGAGGCCGAGCGTTGCAGAAAGAGATTTTCCCAGTTGTCGGTGCCGCCCGGCGCATACGGCGGCATCACGGTGAAGGTGTGCAGCGTGATTGCCAGATCATGTTCCGCTGCCGCCGCATACACCGGCTCGAAATCCGGGTGATCGAGCGGCATGCCGTACGGCGCATACGGCAGCACACCCCACGCCCAGCGCGATTTGCCCCAGCGCTTGATTTCCTCAACTGCGCTTTTGATGTCGCGCCCGCTGGCGCAAATCACCCCGCCCAAACGATCGGGGAATTGCCCGCAATACGCCTCCATCCAGCGGTGATAGGCGCGGAACATGCCGGCCTCCAGCGCCACGTCTTCGGTCGATGTCCACGTGCCCCACCAGCCCGAGGGCAGCGTGAGATTGACATCTACGCCCTCGAAATCCATGTCCTTGATGCGCTCAGCGGCATCCACATCCACCAGCGGCGAAACTTCTCGTTTTTTCGCTACGCCCGTGAAGCCTGCCATATAACCGCCCGGCGTCGCCTCAGCGCTAGCGGTGCCCAGCTTGCGGCGATAACGGCGCTGCCCTCGGTTGTACGTGATATCGCCCTTGTTGTTCGTAACTTTGAATTCCGACCAGCCGTCGAGCTTTTTGCGTTCGGCGTCCGTCATGAACTGATCCAGCACATTCATCAATGGACCAACATGCGTGTCGGAATCGAATATTTTGTAACCGTCTTTTGCCATGCGTTTCTCCTGAAAGTAAACGTGCGCTTGTCGCTTCTTGAAAGGGAGAAAAGCGAAACTATTTCTTGTATTTATTCAACATCGCCGCCGGAAAATACTTCTCCTCCAGCATGCGTTGCTTGTCCGCACCCTCACCCTCCGGTCCGACATCAGGGCGCGGATAGGGCTTGTCTTTGCGACTCGCCACAAAATCGTCCCATGCGGCAATCCCGCGTGTATTGAAATCCTGCATGAAATCCCACATCGCCGCCCACAACACGTGATGCGTAAAGCCCGGGTACCACGCAATGGTCACGCCCAACGCCATGTGTTCTTCCAGCGAGAGATAACGCCCGAGCTTGCCCTTCATAAAACTCAGCGGACAACTCACGGTGGCGCGTGCGCGCTTGATTTCGTCCTGCGAGTGCGGCGACTCCAGTTGCACCCAATCCACGCCCGCGTCTTCGCGATAGGCTTTGAGGCGAACCATGGTGTCGTCGAGGCTGCTGTTGGCCGCATCGCGCGCATAACACTGCGACATGATCACAAAGTTGGGGTCGAGTTCGTTTTTCATATCCACCGCTGCACGGTAGCGTGCAATGGCCTGCTCGATGGGCACTACTTCCATACCAGCCGTCTGCGTTTTGCGCTTGCCTTCTATCGGCTGATCGTCGATGCGTATGCCCGCTATACCTGCGTGTATCGACTCACGCACCAAGCGCCGCACCGCCATGATGCCGCCGTGGCCAGTGTCGCCGTCGATGATGATGGGGAAATTCACGCTGTTGGCGATCCACCCCGCAATCTGCACGCACTCTGTCATGGTGGCAGTGCCTACATCCGACATGCCGGTGTAGTTGCCGACCACGCCACTGGTGCCGACAAAAGCCGCTTCGCAACCCGCCTGCTCCATGATGCGCGCCTGTTGCGCGGTGGGCGTGTGCAGCACGGCCAGCACCTTGCTTTTGCGTTGAATCAGCTCTTGCAGTCGTTTGGTTTTGTCGCGGGGGGTGATGAGGCTCACGGGGATTCCTTGATTGACTGTCTATGTGGCAGGATTTACTGCTTTGGGTTTAGTGCATGCTTGGCGGCTTCGCGGCCTGCTATGCGGCCATACACGGCACCCGCCATCAGCCCGGAACTACCCGGATAATTGTAGTAAAAAAGTCCGCCCACCAATTCGCCCGCAGCATACAGCCCACTGAGCGGTGCATCGTTGATGTCGAGTACCTGCGTTGCCGGATTGATCTTGAGTCCGCCGAAGGTAAACGTAATACCGCAGGTCACGGCATAGGCCATGAACGGCGGTTTTTCGAGTGCGTTCGCCCAGTTGGATTTGTTAACGGCAAGGCCTTCGGTACCGCGGCCATCCTTGATGTTGGGGTTGAATGCCACATCGCGTTTCACAGCGGCATTGAATTCGCGCACGGTTTGCAGAAACTGCGGCGCGTGCACGTCTTCCATCCGCGCCGCAAGCTCTTCCACCGTATCGGCCTGCACCTTGGTCGCGCCGCGTGACTTGTATTCGTCGTGCAGCAGGGGGGCGACTTGGGAGTCGAACACGTGCCATGCAAAACTGCCCGGTTGTTGCAATACCACGCGGCCATATTTGGCATAGGTGTAATTGCGGAAATCAGCGCCTTCGTCAACAAAGCGGTTGCCCTCGGCATTCACCATGATACTGAACGGATAACCATTTCGGCTGAACGCCGTGCGCGTATCGACATCGCCAAAATCAGGTGCGTACCGTTCCCACGACACCGAGTGGCAACCCGACCATTGACCGTGCGCCTGCGCACCCGCATCCAGCGCCATGCGTATGCCATCACCGGTGTTGTAACGCGTGCCGCGCACCTTTGCCATGTCCCAGCCCGGCCCGAGGTAGCGCGTGCGCCATTCGCGGTTGGCTTCAAAACCACCACAGGCCAGCACCACCGCGCGCGCGCGCAGCAACGTTTCCTCGCCATCGGTCACCACGCGCACGCCTTCGATCACACCGCGTGCGCCACACGCCAGTGAGCGCGCCTGGGTGCGATAGCGGATTTCCACGCCCTGTTTCACCACCGCCTTGTATTCGGCTTCGACCAGGCCGCGCCCGCCGCCCACTGCCTCCACCACGGTACCGCCAAAAAATTTGAAGCGGCCTTCATGCTTGAAGGCGTAACGCCCGAAGCGCGGCAAAAAACGTACACCGCACCCATACAGCCATTGCACAGTATTTGTGCTGTTCTTCACCAGCGTTTCCGTCAGATCGGGGTCACAGTAGTACTGCGTAACGCGCCCCATATCATCAAGATATTCTTCGGTGGAGTACGCGCCGAAATCGGTGTTCTCGATCTCGCCCGGCGTCAAGTCGGGCACCACGCTGAGCACGGTTTGCAGGCCCTCATGCACCATGCGAAAACCGCCGCCGGTGAACGCGCTGTTGCCGCCGCGCTGTTCTTCGGCGGCACGTTCCAGCATCAGCACGCGCGCACCGTGTTCACGCGCCGACAGCGCGGCACACATGGCGGCGTTGCCACCGCCCACCACGATCACATCGTACACTGTGTTATCCATGTTTTTTATCTGCAACAGAAATTTCTGATTGGTAACGCTGATAGGCGAATTCGGGCATGCCGCCGCACTCGAAAATGCGCTCGATCAGTGGCGGGTATTTGCGCAGGGCAATCGTTTTGCCGTTGCCGGGGTTGCGCACAAGGCCGCTGCTGTAATTGACTTCCAGTGTTTCGCCGTCTTCAACAATGCCGCTAACACCGGGCGCCACGAAGATCGGTATCGCGCGTCCGATGCTGTTGCGCAAAAATAATCGTGCCACCGATTCCGCCACGATGGCGGCGATGCCCACCTCGCGCAGCACCAGCCCCGGCCGACTGGAGCCACAGCCGAAGTTCTTGCCCGCCACCATCACATCACCGGCGCGTACCTCGCGCGGGAACTCCGGGCGATACACCTCCATGGTGTGCTGCTTGAGTTCCGCCATCGTGGGATAGCGGTAATAGGGGTTGATGGCATCGGTCTCAATGGAGTCGCCGAATTTCCACACCCGGCCTTGGATCGGACGCGTGAGATCAAAGCCCATGACAAAACTCCTTCGGATCGACGATTTCACCCGCCAGCGCCGCCGCCGCTACGGTGAGCGGCCCGCCCAGATAAATTTCCGCATTCAGGCTGCCCTTGCGCCCCTTGAAGTTGCGCGTGGTCGCGGTAATGCACACTTCACCGTCGGACAAAAACCCCACGCGTGGCTGGCAGATGCCGCAACCCGGCGTGATCACTTGCGCACCTGCCGCCACAAGCGTTTCAACCAGCCCGGCTTTCAGGCATTGCAAATACACCTGCTGTGACGCCGGTGAAATCAGGAAGCGCACGCCCTTGGCCACCTTGCGCCCTTGCAGCACGCGTGCGGCTATTTCAATGTCCTCGAAGCGGCCATTGGCACAAGAGCCGATTTGCGCCTGATGTATGCGCGTGCCCACGGCATCGCCGACGGGCACCACGTTGCCGAACTGGTGCGGCTTAGCCACCATGAATGGCATGTCATCGACGTTGAGTTCAATGGTTTTTTCGTACTCGGCGCTCGCGTCAGGCACCAGTGCCTCAAAGGGCTTGTCCGTGCGCGTTTTGAGAAAGTCACGGGTGGTGTCATCTGTGGGAAACATCGCGAACTTCGCGCCGATTTCCACACCATGCGTTGATAAACACATGCGACTGTCGATGGAAAGTTGGGGCACAAGCGATCCCGCAAACTCCACCGACATGTTTTGCGCAAAATCATCGCCGTACTGGCCCGCGAGATACAGCACGATGTCCTTGGCGATGGGATAACGCGGCTGCCGGCCATTCAACACCACGCGCACCGACGCCGGCACCTGGAACCACAACTCGCCATGCAGCAGCACGTAAAACATGTCCGCGCGCGTGATGCCGGTGCTGCCGCTGTTGATGGCACCATAACCCAGCGTATGTGAATCATTGCCCACCACCAGCTCACCGGGGCGCACCAGCCCGTAATCGAGCATCATCTGGTGTGCGATGCCGGGTTCGGAATCGTGAAAACAGCGTATGCCAAGGCGCTCCACTTCGCGCCGTACCAGCGCGTTTTCATCGGCCAGCTTTTGCGTGAGCGTCGGTTGATGATGATCGAGCAGCACAAACACGCGATCCTGGTCCCACACCCGTGGCAACCCATCCTTGAATCCGGCTTCGCGCGCCATGTCCACCATGGGCTCGGCCGCGTGGTAGTGACACATCGCGCCGTCGATGCGCGCTTCCAGAAAATCGCCCGCGCGCACTTCAATGCCCGCGAGGTTATGCCGCGTCAGCAGCTTTTCCGCCATTGTTAATGCCATGCCCAGACTCCTGTTCTCCTGAGTGTTACTCGGTGTGTTGTTTGCTTAGCGGCTGCCGTCGGGAAACAGGCGTGTCATCCGCTCACGCTGTGCGGCACGCACATGCTTGCGCGCTGCTTCGGCTGCTGCTTCGGCATCGTGTCGTTGTATGGCGTGCGCAATTTCAGTGTGTTCGTTCAGGGCTTCCTGCGCGCGCTGGGGTAGCCGCATCTGTGATTCGCCCAGCAGGCCCATGGAATCACTCACCGTGATCAGGCTTTTTTCCAGGTAGCGGTTGTGCGCGCCGCGATGCACCGCCTCGTGAAACAGCCGGTTGTGGCGCGCCAGCGCATCGTAGTCACCTTGCAACGCACGCTCGCGTTCGACCAGATCAAGCAATTCCAGCACTTCCATGTCGGACGCGTGGCGGGCGCACAACTGCGCAGCCGTGCCTTCCAGTGTTTCGCGCATTACATACAATTCCATCACCGCCTGACGGTCGAGTCGTGCCACCACCAGCCCGTTGCGCGGTTCGTGCTGCATCATGCCTTCGGATTCAAGCCGCCGCATCGCATCACGCACCGGCGTGCGGCTGACATGCAGCCAGTCCGCGACCTCGATTTCCATCACGCGTTGCCCCGGCTTGAGTTCACCGCTCTGGATGGCATCACGCAGTTTGCGGTAAACATGCTGACCGCGCGCACCGTGGCGCGGCACGTCGCGCTTGGCCGTGCGGGTGCTGCGCAACGTTGTCAGGGGAGACGTCATGGTGGGGTAAATTCTCAAGGTCAACGTATAACAAATTACAACCAAGCAGGGTTTGACCCCCGCGGCACGCAACGGTATTCTAATGTATACATGTGAATTCGGCATGTCCAACGGGACAGTGAAACTAAATTTGCAAGGCGCAGGCACGATAGAGCACATGATGAAAATGGGTGCGCACACACATCGCAATAAATATGTTAACTATTTGATTTTAAATATATTTTTAGTATTTCCTGTGACGATAGAAACCGCGTTGGCGCAGCCCACCTACCCCGCCAAGCCCATACGCGTGGTAGTGGGGCAGGCGCCGGGCGGAGCGACAGACCTGATCGCACGCGGACTGACCGGCAGGTTAACGGAAGCACTGGGACACGCAGTGATTGTGGACAACCGCACCGGCGCGGCAGGTTCCATCGGCGCGGGCATCGTGGCCAAAAGCGCGCCGGATGGTTACACGCTGCTGGCGGTATCCAGCAGCTACGCCATCAACCCCGGCCTGTATGCCAAGCTGCCGTTTGATCCACTCAAAGACCTTGCACCGGTGATACTGCTGGCCGAAGCGCCGTTTCTGCTGGTGGCGCACCCTTCGTTGCCGGCACGCACGGTGATGGAATTGGTGAAGCTCGCGCGCACAAAACCAGACGCGCTGAACTACGCGTCGGGTGGCACCGGCAGTTCCGGGCACCTGGCGGGCGAACTCTTCAAGAGCGCCGCGCACATCAGCATGGTGCATGTGCCGCACAAGGGCGCCGGGCCTGCACTCACCGACACCATTGCCGGGCAGGTTGATCTCACGTTTGCCAGCATGATCTCGTCACTGCAACATGTGCGCTCCGGTCGTGTGCGCGCGCTGGCGGTCACGGGCGGCAAACGCTCACCGGTGTTGCCGGATTTGCCCACCGTTGAACAATCAGGCGTGCATCCCTACATCACCACTTCATGGTACGCCGTGCTGGCACCCGCAGGCACGCCCCCCGCCATCGTGACTCGGCTCAATGCCGATCTACAAAAAATCGTGACGCAGGGCGAGGTGCATCAGCGCTTTTCCGCCGACGGCGCAGAGCCTGCCGGTGGGTCACCCGATGACCTGCGCAAGCACCTCGTTGCCGAGATTGCCAAATGGCAGCGTGTGGTGAAAGCTGCGGGCATAAAAATCGAATGAGCATCGAATGAAAGCGCGGCACTCTGCAACGGACGAAACAGCAGCAGCATGGCTGTTCGTGGCTGTATCGATGGCCTGTGGGGGACCGATGGCGCATGCGGTAGACGCCTATCCCACCAAGCCCGTGCGTGTGCTGGTGGGCACGCCACCGGGTAGCGGCTCTGACGTGATGATGCGCATCGCCGCCGTTAGATTGGGGGAGAAGTGGAATCGTTCAGTAGTGATCGACAACCGCGCGGGTGCGCTCGGGGCCATTGCCATTGATATCGCCGCGCAGGCCGCGCCCGATGGATATACGTTGCTTGCGCTGAGCGCGCAGAACGTCGCAGGCATGGTATCCCGGCCCGGCTCCACCGATTTGACGAAGACTTTTACACCCGCTGTGCGCATGGTGACCCTGCCCTATCTGCTGGTGGTAACACCGACGCTGCCGGTGAACAATGTCAAGGAGTGGATAGCCCTTGCCAAAGCAAAACCCTTGGTCTATGCCTCCAGTGGCGCTGGTTCCGTAGTGCATTTGGCCATGGAGATGCTGCACGGCATGACAGGCGTGCGCATGACGCATATCCCGTATAAAGGCAGCGGCCAATCGATGGTGGATGTGATGGGGGGGCGCGTGCACACCTCGCTCACCAATGCGCTCACCGCAGTGCCGCTGGTGCGCAACGGCAAATTGCGCGCGCTGGCTATCACCACCGCAAAGCGCGCAGCCGCGTTTCCCGATCTGCCCTCCATTGCTGAATCCGGCGTGCCGGGTTACGACATAGGCAGTTGGAACGGCATCTTCGCGCCGCAAGGCACACCCAGTGCCGTGATACAAATCATCAACCGCGATGTCACCGCCGCTATCAACACGCCCGAAATGCGCGACAAAATTGCAGCCGACGCCGCCGAAATCGCATCACCCAATACCCCCAAAGATTTCGGCGCATTGCTCACGCGCGAGATTGCGATGTGGGAGAAATTTGTGCGCACGTCGGGCATACGCATAGAGTGAAAGTGTTTTAAATATTTGTTTTAATTGATTTTTTGGAGAAACGCTATGACCGACGGCAAAGACGCATCGCGCAAACTCGCACGCCACGCAGCGACGTTGCAATATGAAGCAATTCCGCCCACGATGGTGGAGCTCACCAAGCAATGCGTGCTCGACACACTAGGCGTCGCCATCGGCGCATCGGGTGTGAACGACGAAGCGCGTCTCGTACACGACTACGTGCGTGATCTTGGCGGCAAGGAAGAAGCAACGATCTGGGGCTTCGGCGGCAAGGCCCCGGCACCGTGGGCCGCGTTTGTGAATGGCGGCTTGGGCCACATGCTTGATTACGATGATGTGAGCGACGGCGGGCATGTCAGCATCTCCACCATACCGCCAGGTTTTGCCATTGCAGAAAAACTCACTGCAAGTGGCAAACCCATCAGCGGCAAAGATTTCATCACCGCCGTCGTTGCAGGCACCGACATCCACACGCGCCTGTCGCTCGCCATCGACATCCCCGATTGGACCATGGCCGAGGGCTGGTTTGCCACGCAACTGTTTGGCTTTATCTCCGGCTCCGCCACGGCGGGGCGTTTGCTGGGCCTCGACGAAGACAAGATGGAAAACGCGCTGGGCATCGGCTACAACCAGATGAGCGGCAGCCGCCAAATGGCCGTGGGTGCGGCCACGCATATGCGCGCCATGCAGGCAGGCTTCGCCGGGCAGGCCGCCACGGCGGGCGCCGAGATGGCGCGGCGCGGCATCATCGGCGACAAAGAATTTCTCGAAGGCCGCTACGGTTTCTTTCACAACTACGTGCGCACCGGCACACCCAATTGGGATGCAGTCATCGGCGATTTAGGCAAACGCTTTCCACTGCTCGACACCCACGGTTTCAAAGTGTGGCCCGCGTGCGCGTACACGCGCCCGACCAATGCCGCCACACTGATACTGCGCAACACCTACCAACTCAAACCCGCTGACGTGGAAGCCATCACCATCATCGGCGGCACCGGCGGCACACAGTTGCTGTGCGAACCCATCGAGAAAAAACGCCGCCCTCAAGTAGCCATCGACGGCAAATTCAGCATCCCCTTTACCACCGGTGTGATGATGGCGCGCGGCAATGTCACGCTGCGCGATTACACCAACGAAGGTTTGAACGACCCGGCCGCGCTGGCCATGGCCGACAAGGTGAGCTACCGCGCCGACCCCGGCGCAAAAATGAACCGCGGTGGCTCAGGCGGCTCCATCGGCATGGTCGCGGTAGAAATCAAAACCCGCGATGGCCGCGTGCTCACCAGCAAACCGGACAGCGTGCCCGGCGATCCGAAACAGCGCGTAGGCTGGGATGTGATTGCAACCAAGTTCCGCGATTGCGTGTCGTTCGCGGCGAAGCCCGTGCCGGCGAAGCATGTCGATCGCGTAATTGAGTTGGTGCGGGATTTGGAAAGCCAAGCGGATGTGACGGAGATAGTGCGATTGCTGGCGTAGGGCCGACGTTAAAGTCACGTAGCGTGGGCAAAGCGCAGCGTGCCCACGAGCCGGAAAACGCGATTCCAGATTGCTTGAATGTTTGACGCGATAGCCAATGCTGCAGTAGATCAGGCTGTCGCTGTCCGCGTGGGCACAATGGGCGTGCCCACCCTTGCTTCCAATGAGTGTCTAACGTTCAAGCTGTGCGGGCCGCTGAACGCGGCTCCAAACGAGCGCGGAGTTAGACCGAGGCATCACGAAACGCACGTAATACGGTATTAATCCGCGTTTGGTAGCCGGGGCCCTGATCCTTGAACCATTCCAAAACGTCCTGATCGACTCGAAGCGAAATGGATGCCTTCGACGGCAACGGCTTGAGGCCGCGGCGAACGACGCCTCGCACGATGTGCTTGATATCAGCTTCCGGATGAACAGCGGTCGGGGTCGCGGATTTTTCCGTGGCCTTGATGTTAATTTGCGGGCCCATAGAGCCAATGCAGTTGCGGCCAGATAGGGCCACCCGATTTGCGGCCAGATAGGGCCAGGGGATTTGCGGCCAGATGAGGC
>JAYTWR010000062.1:0-1508 GCA_043743335.1 Burkholderiales bacterium | reverse complement strand
GTCCACTTGTGGAATCCACCATTTAATACCGCCGCATCGTCATGACCAAACACGCGCAACATCCACCACAAACGCGTTGCCCACCAATGATTCGCGGTGGAATAGAGAATCACTTTTGTATCGTCGCCGACACCGAGCTTGCCGATCGCCGCAGCGAAAAATTCCGGCGTCGGCAGCATGAAATGCAAGCGCTGATTTTTGTCGGAAAGATCGTTGTCGATGTCCGCAAACCCCGCACCGGGAAGGTGCGATTTTTCGAAATCGGCCCGGCCAGAAACCACATCGTAGGCGCCGCCCTTGGTCGGCGGCATCAAGTGTGTGGTGCAGTCGAGCACGCGAACTTTTGGATCGTCTAGATGATCCGCAAGCCAATCGGTTTCGACGATAAATTCTGGATGCACAAAATTGTTTGCCATATTTTCTCCTCTTAAAAAAACCACCTCGCCCATGCTAACATTGCGCATCCAAAAATACGGAGAAAGTGCCCCGATGAATCGCCCCAGCCAAGCCACCATTCAAGCCTTTCGCGAGGTTGCAAAATGCTACAGCGCCTCGTGCGTTTTTGCCGATGTGCAAAGCCGCGGAAATGTGATGCATAGCGCGATCAAGCCGATTTTTCCCGGCAAGCTGGTCGGCGTCGCGCTACCCGTGCGTTTGTCCGCCGGTGATTTACAAGACCCACTCGCGGCACTGGAAATTGCGCAGCCGGGTGATGTGATCGTGGTCGATGCGTTCGGTGAAACGGAAACCTCCGTGTGGGGCGGTCTGATGGGCGCGCTGTGCATGCAGCGTGGCGTGGCAGGCGCAATCATCGACGGCGCCGGACGTGACATCGACGAATTACGCGATCTCAAATTTCAAATCTACACCCGCGCCATCACCGCACGTGGAACGCACACAATGTTCTCCGGCCGCAAAAGCGATGTTGCCATGAATGTGCCGATCACCTGCGGCGGCGTGATTGTCGAGCCGGGCGATATGATTGTTGCCGACGAAATTGGCGTAACCGTTGTGCCGAATGCCAAGCTCGACGACGTGCTCAAACTGGCGCGCGAGCAAGCCGAGCGCGAGGAATTTACGCGGCGTGAAATTGCAACAGGAAAAACCGTTGCGCAATTGCTCGCGGAGTTTGGTCGTATCTAACCCGGACGGCTTCCCCTTCAAGAGGAGGAAACGCGCGCTTGCAACGTATTAACTCATCGCTTATGAGCAATATCGACAAGACGGATCCGGCGCTCATTGCCCTCGACTGGGGCACGACTTCACTACGCGCCTACGTGCTGAACAGCACCGGCAACGTGCTGGAAAAAAAATACGCCCCTCTTGGTATCTTAAAAATTCACAATAACAATTTCGACGCCGCGTTCGAGGAGATCTGCGGTTCGTGGCTAAACCATGGCCTGGCTGGGTGGCCTAGCAGCCTGTCGGACTTGAGTTGATATTGCGAGCCATAGCGGTGATGGAAGCCGGGCGGAACACAGGTATAGATAAATGGGGTGCGATGCGGC
>JAYTWR010000061.1:0-12935 GCA_043743335.1 Burkholderiales bacterium | reverse complement strand
ATTTTTTGATTCTGTAACGCTTCAAAAGAACACGGAAAAATTAAGGTCTTCCTCTATGAAGGCAATAAAAACAATGACTTATCACCTTGAAAGGGCTGGGTTTAAAGCCCTTCTCCCCTCGGGAGAAGGGTTGGGATGAGGGAAGCTTTTGACTTTTCATGGCGACTGAATAGAGACAAATTGTTTTGCTTTTCTCTGCGTAACCTCCGCGTCTCTGCGGTGAATGCCCTTTAGTTTTTAATCCCGCAACGCAAACGTCCAAACCGTCCCACCCAGCGGCACATTCGGCAAGCGCGCGCGATGCGCCTGTCCATACAGCCCACCCAAGCCTGATAGCACGGTGATGTATTGTTTGCCGTCGCGCGTCCAAGTGATCGGTTGTGAATTTACGCCGGATGCCAAACGATATTCCCACAGGGTTGCGCCAGTGTCAGCATCCATGGCGTAGAACTCGCCCGTGTGTTTGCCGTTGAATAACAGGCCGCCAGCGGTGGCGAGCATGGCCGTCCAAGTTTGGTTATCGGTCTGCGGCACACGCCAGCGCGCTTTGCCGGTGAGCGGTTCAATGGCTTCCACATGCCCGTACGGTTCGCCCAGCGCAACATCGGTCAGTCGATTTTCCATGCCCACATAGCGCTGGCCGGGTTTGTAATCCACATCCACAAACCGAAAATGCGAACCTTGATGATTGGTGTTGGCATACAGCAAGCCGGTATTAGGGTTGTACGCCGCGTGCGGCCAATTTTTGGCGCCACGCACGCTGGGCCACATTTCGATGGTTTTGCCCGCGCGCAGTTCCTTGGTGACCAGATCGGATTCCACCGGCCGCCCGGTTGCCATGTCCACATGCGTCGCCCAGTTCACTTTGCCGAACGGCTTGGCCGACAGCAGTTTGCCGTTGCTGCGGTCAATGACATAGAGGAAGCCATTGCGGTTCATCTGCATCAACACCTTGCGTTTTTGCCCGTCGACAACCATGTCGGTGAGAATCAGCTCCCACAGTGAATCCCAATCGAAGGAATCATTCGGCACAAACTGATAGTGCCAAACAATCTCGCCGGTCTTGGGCCGTATCGCGATCACTGCTGCAGCGTAGAGATTGTCACCCTGACGGTACTTCGGGTTCCACGGCCCTGCGTTGCCGGTGCCCCAGTAAGCGAGATCCAGCTCCGGGTCATACGAGCCGGTGATCCAGGTGCTGGCACCACCGGTCTTGTACGCGTCACGCGGCTCCCATGTGTCATGGCCTTTTTCACCGGGGCCTGCCGTGGTGTAACGCCGCCACAATTTTTTGCCGGTCTCCGGATCCCAGCCATCGAGAAAGCCGCGTATGCCGAACTCCGCACCGGAGATGCCGGTAATCAACACGCCATTGGCAATTTGCGGTGCGACGGTTTGCGAGTAACCCTCTTTCCACTCGGCTGCTTTTTGCCGCCACACTTCCTTGCCGGTTTTTTGATCCAGCGCAATCACATGCGCATCCAGCGTGGTGCGAAACACCTTGCCCTTGTACAGCGCCACACCCTTGTTCGAGACGCCACAGCACACCACGCGCGGCGTATCCGGCGTGAAGTTGGTTGCCGTGCGCCAGATTTGTTTGCCGGTGAGCGCATCAATGGCAAACGTCCACTTCGCATTGCTGATGTACAACACGCCGTCGTACAACATCGGCTGCGCTTGCTCGCCAAAATCATTATCCAGACCCGCCGTCCACAAGGGCGTGAGTTTCTTGATGTTGGATTTGTTGATTTGACTGAGCGGGCTGTAACGGTTTTGGTCATAACCCATGCCATAGGTCAGCACGTTATCCGTGCTGGCCTTGTCGCCAACTAACTCCGCATCGGTAGGGCCTACACCTGTTTTGGTGGCCTCGGGTACGGGGCCGAAATTATCCGTAGCACAGGCGGCGACGAATAGCGCAAGCGTTAATGCTGAAAATAACGTAAGTAATTGATTTTTCACGATTTTTTATACTCCCTTATTCGTCTGCCAGCGCAAACACCCACACCGTACCATTACGCGATTGGCCAGCGAAAATATCGCCTTGCCGCAACACACCGGTACCGCCTAGCCCCGACTGTATCGCCACATACTGCTTGCCGTTTTGCGTGAACGTAATCGGCTGCGCGTTAATGCCCGATGGCGTTTTGAATTGCCACAGTTGCGCGCCGCTATCCATGTCGAACGCAGCGAATTCACCGGTGGCTTTTCCGCTGAACAGCAAACCACCCTTGGTCGCGAGCACGGAACTGTAGCTGGGCGCGTGCTGCTCGGCCTGACGCCATCGTGTCTTGCCAGTGAGGGGTTCAATCGCATCCAGATGGCCGATGGGCCGCCCCGCTTCACGCGGCGCGGGCAAGTTTTCAAAGCCGACATAGCGCGCGCCGGTTTTGTACGGGCCCGGATCATCTTTT
This sequence comes from Burkholderiales bacterium, assembly GCA_043743335.1. GTDB lineage: Bacteria > Pseudomonadota > Gammaproteobacteria > Burkholderiales > SG8-41 > UBA5216. The sequence goes on along the minus strand of JAYTWR010000061.1, from coordinate 10,521 downwards.
TTCACCAAGCGTGAGTTGTGCATGGTGTTGGCGTAGAGCAAACCGGTCTCCGGGTTAAACGCTGCGTGCGCCCAGTTCTTTGCGCCCCATTGGCCGGGCCACAATTCAATTTGCTTGCCCGCGCGGAATTCTTGCGTGAGCGGCGTTTCCACCGGGCGGCCCGTCTTCATATCCACATGACTGGCCCAGCTTGTTTTCTCAAACGCAGGCGCAGCAATCAACTGGCCATTGGTGCGGTCGATCACATACAAAAATCCACCGCGGCTCATGTGCATAATGACCTTGCGTGTGGCGCCGTTGTGCGGAATATCCGCGATGATCCATTCCCAGTTCGCATCGAGGTCGAACAATTCATTCGGCACCAACTGATAGTGCCAAACGACTTCGCCAGTCTTGGGTTTTATCGCTAACACCGAGGCGGTGTAAAGATTGTCGCCCATGCGTGAATCGGGATTCCATGGCGCGGCATTGCCCGTGCCCCAGTAAACCAAATCGAGTTTCGGATCGTATGAACCGGTAATCCACGTCGAGCCGCCGCCACGCGATGCGGCAGTGGCATTGGGCCAAGTATCGCTGCCCTTTTCGCCCGCAGCAGGTATGGTGTAACGCCGCCACAAACGTTTACCCGTCTCCGGGTCATAACCATCGATAAAGCCGCGCACGCCAAACTCCGCACCGGAGATGCCCGTCATCAACACACCATTCGCCAACTGCGGCGCGCCGATAATGGAAAAGCCCTCTTGCCATTCGGCGACTTTGGTTTTCCAGATTTCCTTGCCGGTCTTTTGATCGAGTGCAACGAGGTGCGCGTCCAGCGTACCGCGAAACAATTTGCCGTTATACAGCGCCGGGCCGCGATACGATTGCCCGCAACACACCACGCGTGGCGTTTCCGGCGCAAAGTTCACCGGCGTGCGCCACAACTGCTTGCCGGTGGCGGCCTCATACGCACTGGTGAACTTGGCGTTGGTCACAAACATCACGCCGTTGTAAACCATGGGCTGGCCTTGCTCGCCCAGTTCATTCTCCAGCGATTGGCTCCACACCGGCACAAGACGTTTCGCATTGCCCTTGTTGATTTGCGTCAGTGTGCTGTAGCGGTGCATGCTATAGCTCATGCCATAGTTCACCACGTTGTCGGTGTTGGCGCTGCCCTTGATTAAATCTTGCGCTGATTGCGCCAGCAGTTGTGTTGTGGCCAACGCCAACGTCAATGCCACCGCAGTTGCGAAGGTTAAATACCGCATAGAAAATTTCTCCTGTTGTGAAATGGTTTTTTACTTAAAATGATTTAATTCGCCCGCGCACCCGCCGCCTGAAAAATCTTGCGGCGCGTCACGATCTCATCGCGTATCAGTTTTTCAAAGGCTTCCGGCGTGCTGGTGCGCACCGCTGCACCTTGCGCAGTAAGGCGGTCGCGCATTTCAGCGGCATCGAGGATACGCGCGATTTCCGCATTGAGTTTGTTGATGACGGCGCGCGGCGTTTTTGCCGGTGCAACAAAACCGTACCAACCGTCATACTCAAACCCCGGCACGCCCGCCTCAGCCACCGTGGGCACGTCGGGCAGTTGCGCGATGCGCTGCGTGGGGGTGACCGCCAGCGCCTGCAAGCGCCCGTTTTTGATCAGCGGTATCGCCGCCAATGTGGGCGCTACAAAATACTGCGTGCGTCCGGAGATGGTGTCGTTCATCGCCTCCGGCACGCCCTTGTACGGCACATGCGTGCCAACGATTTCCGCCTTGTAATTGAACAACTCAGCACCGTAATGCGTGCCGCTGCCTATGCCCGACGAAGCAAAATTCATCTGCTTGGGCTTTTGCCTGGCCAGCGCAATAAAGTCTTTGAGCGACTTAAGCCCCAGCGATGGGGCCACCACAATAATCAGCGGCGTACTGGCCACTTGCGTGATGCCGGCAAAATCGCGAACCGTGTCGTACGGCAGCTTGTCGTAGAGCGCGGCGCTGCCCGCAAAGGCGGACGAGGTGATCATCAGCGTGTACCCATCAGGCACCGCACCAGCAACGATGCTGCCGGCCACTGTGCCACCTGCGCTGGGGCGGTTATCCGCCACCACCTGCTGGCCCCACGCTTCATACAACTTGGGGCCGATGGCGCGTATCAAAATATCGGTTGCGCTGCCTGCGCTAAACGGCACCAATACGCGGATGGGCTTGGTGGGGTACGTTGGATTGGCCGGGTTGGACTGTGCAAAAACAGGCGACGTTGTCATCGGCGTTGCTGCAACCAGCAAACCCAATAACATCATCGCCCGTAATCCGTGCATCGCGAATCAGCCGTCGCCGTTACATCACGCTTTCGCGTATTTGCCGGTCAATTGCGGCGTGGTGCCTTTCAATCCTTTTTGCTGGCGATCCAGCCGTGTCTCGCGCGCCCAGGTGCGCGAATGTTCGTCCTTCACCATCACCGTGAGACGACCCAAGCCTTCGCATTCCAGTTCGATTTTGTCGCCGCCCTGAAACGCCGAGAGCCCGCGGTGATTGGTGCCAGTGGCGAGTATGTCGCCCGGCTCCAGATCATGTATGCCTGAAATCCACTCAATGCATCGCGGTATTTTGTGCGCCATGTCATCGGTGTTGAAATCCTGCTTGATCTCACCGTTCACCCACAACTTGACCGCCATTTTTTGCGGGTCTTTGATCTCGTCGGCGGTGACGATGTATGGGCCTATCGGTGCGAAAGTATCGCGCGACTTCACCTGATAAAACGAGTTGCCGAGCCGCGTGGCATCACGCGCGGAGCCGTCGATAAAATTGGTGTAGCCGAAGATATGTTCCATGGCGCGCGAGGCGGGCACATTGCGCGCACGCTTGCCCATGACCAGCGCCAGTTCCGCTTCGCCCTCGAAGATGGTGAGCGGAATATCCGGCATCACCATCGCATCACCATGGCCAACGATGCAACCGGGGGACTTGTGAAAGGCATTGATCTCCGCTGGCTTGGGCAACGTGCCGTTCTCCATGTAGTTCACGGCCATGCAATCCACATTGACAGGCTTGGGCAGCGGCGGACGAATTTTGACTTGGCTCACCGGCAAGCCCTTGCCTGAATCCACCGCACTCTGAATGCGGCTGCGCAAATCGGCCCAGCGCTCGATGACGCCGATGATCATATTGCCGGGATGGGTGTGCGGCACGTTTTGCACCACGCTGGTCACATCGACCACATCGGTGCCTTTGAGCACGCCCAAACGGAAATCATTGAAATACAGTATTTTCATGACAGCGCCTCTCGTGGATGGAAGTAATTTAACGAATTGTTTTTATTGTATTATTTTATTTTATGGCCCCACAACTCGCAACGCCCCGACCTACAGGCCTTGGCTTGCTGCTCGGATATCCGCATCTTAGTGCAAGCTGGCGCGTGGGGCAAACGGCGTACGGTAGACTTCGCGCACAAAAAAGTATCGAGAAGAATCCATGTCTGCGCTCTCACATGCAGCATTTGCTTTCGCGGGATTAGTGCTCGCTGTTGCGGCACACGCCCAATGGCAGCCTGCGCGCCCGGTGCAAATCATTGTGCCAAACCCGCCCGGCGGCGGCCCCGATTTCATCGCGCGCCTGATCGCACCAAAGTTAGCAGAAGCCGCCAAACAAAACGTGGTGGTGGACAATCGCGCCAGCAACAACGGCATCACCGGTGCCGAAGCCGCCGCGCGCGGCGCGCCTGACGGCACATCGATGATTATCGGCAACTCCGGCACGCACGCCATCAACGCCACGCTCTATCGCAAATTGCCGTACGACCCGCTGCGCGATTTTTTGCCGGTGAGCGAAATCGCCGCGCCCGCGCTGGTGCTGGTGTCACACCCCTCGGTGCCCGCGCGCACCTTGAAAGATCTGATCTCCATCGCCAAAAACTCGCCGGGCAAACTCAAGATGGCGGTGGCCGGTGCCACGGGTGAAGTTGCCGGTAATGCCATTCGCTTGGCGGCAAACATCGATTTCAAAAACATTCCCTACAAAGGCGGTGCGCCTGCGACCATTGCCGCGCTGTCCGGTGAATCGGACATGACGCTGACCAATTACGTCGCGGTCGCCAACCATGTCAACGCCGGGCGTTTGCGTATTCTCGGCGTCACCAGCGCCAAGCGCAGCCCGCGCATTCCCCACGTGCCCACCATCGCCGAAGGTGGACTGGAAGGTTACGCCGTGGATATGTGGTACGGCTTATTCATGCCCGCCAAAACGCCGCCCGCCATAGCGCAAGCGGTGTATCGGGAAACCGCACGCATCGTCGAATTGCCGGAAGTTCGTGAGAAACTCGAATCCACCGGCCACACGGTCACCAACAGCGCGCCTGAAGTGTTCGCGGAAAAGGTGCGGCTCGATGTAGAAAAATTCCGCAAAATTATTCTGGCCGCGAAGATGCAACTGAATTAAGTGGCATTAAATATAATTCAATAAAATCAATTACTTACAATAAAAAAGGCTGTGACATGCTGAAACTCGACACCCACGCCCACTGGTTTCCACCCGAATGGTGCGAACTGCTCGAAAGCGAAGGCGGCAAAAACGGCGCAGAAATTTCGCGCAACGAGCAAGGCCGTCTGCTGATGGTGGCACCCGGCATACGCCTGCGCCCCACCTTCACGCCGCCGTACGTGGATATCGCTACGCGCCTCAAAATCATGGATGACGCGCGTGTAGATATGCACGCGCTGTCGCTCACCAGCCCGATGGTCTACTGGGCACCGCCCGAGTTCGGTCTCAAACTCTCGCAGGTGTTCAACGATGGCTGCGCCGCGGCGCATGCCAAGCATCCCAGTCGTTTCATTGGCATGGCCATGCTGCCGATGCAAGCGCCCGATCTCGCCGTGGCCGAAGTCAAACGCGCCGCCGCGCTGCCCGGCATACGCGGCGTATACATGGCCACCCACGTCAACGGCAAAAACCTCGACGAAAAAGAATTCTGGCCGGTGTATGAGCAATGCGAAAAGCTCGGCCTGCCGATATTCCTGCACCCGGTAGCACCCGTGGGCAAAGAGCGCATGCAAAAATACCACCTCGGCAACTTCCTCGGCAACCCGTACGAAAGCGGCATCGCCGCCGCATCACTGGTCTTCGGCGGCGTGATGGACGCCTTCCCCAAACTCGACGTGATGTTGCCGCACGCCGGCGGCACCTTCCCGTGGCTAAGCGGGCGCATGGATCACGGCACCACCGTGCGCGCCGAATGCAAACACATGACCAAGCCACCCTCCACTTACCTGCGGCGTTTTCACTACGACACCATCACCCACAGCGACCCCATCTTGATGAACCTGATTCAACTCGTCGGCGTGGATCGCGTGGTCATGGGCAGCGATTGCCCGGCGGACATGAGCTACACACGGCCAGTGGATGTGGTGGAGCGGCTCAAGGATTTGTCTTCTGGTGAGCAAGCACAGATTATTGGCGGGAATGCGGCGAAGTTGTTGCGGCTGGTGTGACCACCGTGGCGACCTGCATCGTCTGCGCGGCAGCGGCTAGTGCGCTCGATCAATACCTCAATCGGGCGAACCGTTGACGCTGTTTTGTAAGACGCCTTCATGTTCCTTCGAAGCAACGTTATCACGCACGCTTGTTCGCGTGGGCACGCTGCGCTTTGGCTACCCTTGCTAACGCTTGGTGAGTCGCGTTAATCAGTAGAAAGCCAGCAATTCGGGTACAACCCTTTCAGCAGGAGATCATTGTGATTCTCGGAGATTTAAAGTTATTGGCGGGGGCATGTCTTCAGATCGGTATCGTTCTGGGGCTCCTTTTTGTCGCGGGTTGCGTGTCAACGCCAACTGTTCCGCCGGCTGCGCGCGCCGAACTCGCGCCGACAGGAAAGCTGCGTGTGGGACTTATATTGTCCAACCAAGTGTTAGTTACAAAAGACACTGCCAGCGGGGACTTGCGTGGAGTAACGGTAAGCGTCGGAAAGGCTCTTGCAAATCGGTTGGGTGTGCCATTTGAACCTGTCGGTTATCCAAATCCTGCGGCGCTTGTTATGAGCTTTGGCGCAAATGAATGGGATATTGCATTTCTCGCCTTTGATCCTGCCCGAGCTCAACAAGTGGATTTTTCGCCTGCCTATATGGAAGTCGACAACACGTACTTGGTGATGGCAAAGTCCAGGATTACAGCGGTTGAACTTGCCGATCAATCAACCTCGACCATCGCTGTCCCGCAAGGAAGCGCCCCTGATCTGATTTTGAGTCGCACTTTAAAAGCAGCGAAACTCATTCGCGTTCCGGGTGGTGAAACCGCGGCAATAGAGGCACTCAAGTCGGGGAAGGCGGATGCTTATGCAGAGAACGCTCACATGCTTTCCCTTTACGCCGAAAAACTACCGGGATCTCAAGTTCTTGACGATCGTTACGCAATAATCCAACACGCCATCGCTACACCTAAAGGGAAAACGGCTGCATCCCAATACGTAGGGTCGTTCATTGAGAAGGCGAGAGCCGACGGCACAATTCTTCAGGCGATCAACGCTGCTGGGTTGCGCCGCACCCGCGTAGCGCCGCCAACATCTATAAAATGATCTACCGTCGCGGCATAACGGGTAGACTAGAGAACAGCAAGCGTAGCGTGCCCACGAACGCATGTCATAGCCGCTAAAGTAAAAGGAAGCAAGCGTAGCGTGGGCAAAGCGAAGCGTGCCCACGAACGAATGTCATAGCCACTAAAGTAAAAGGAAGAAATTCCCCTTCACGCCCGCTGCTGCGGGCGCGACGCTAGGGTAGAGTAGAGAACAGGCTCGCGCCTGCCCTCCCTCATCAAACCGTGCATGCAGTTTTCCCGCACACGGCTTTCCGATGTTCTTCATACTGGGGCATGCGCCGAACGCCAGCCCGCTCTTGTGCTATTTTGCAAGACACCTTAATGTTCCTTCGAAGCAACGTTATCACGCACGCTTGTTCGCGTGGGCACGCTGCGCTTTGCCCACCCTACGCTTGCTTGTGCACCAGCGGGCACAGCGCGCGCGGCGGCACCTGCGCCAACTGGCCCATCAGGTCAAGCCCGCTGCGCGTGCGCTTGATCGGTTCTCCCGCTTCGTTGAACACGCGCTCGATCTGCTTATCCAGTTCGTCACGGACGGTGACGATGGCGACGTGAGCATTGGGGTTGTTTTCCAGTATCCATTTGCGCAGCGTGTGCAGCGCCACCGTAATCTGCGCCTGCGTGTAGCCGTACCACAACAGCCATGCCGTCAGCAGTCCTTCTCGATGTTGCTGTTGCCTTCACGGTCGCTCCAGTCGCCCAGAAAGCGGTAACCCAACTCATCGCGGAACAACGCAATGACGCGTTTTTGCGTCGCGCGTTCAGGTTGGCCAATAGCACCCGCTGCCCTCACGCTGCGTTCGCCGCGGTGGCAGGCGCAGTAAGCGCCGACGAAATGAACCCTTCGTCCTCTAGTGCCCGTATCACCCCGCGCAACAGCATGTTGTGACTGAAGCCGATGGTGTATTGCCGCGCGCCCGGTTTGATCGGCTGCAACATGCCACTCTCCACCAGCTTGCGTATCTGATAAGTGCGCTGCGTGGCATTCAGCCTCGGCATCGCAGAAGCCAAGGCGCTCGCTTTCGCTACACCAACCCTGATAGTGACGTTGAGTATGGCCTCTTCCTGCGCCGTGACCCATTGCCGCTGACGTGCGTGTGCCACTGCGGGCAACAACACCCGAGCCTGCAAGTGCTGATAATCAGCCAGACGATCCACCTTATTCAACTCATCACGCACGCCGCTCAATACGTAAATGCACCAGGCCTCCAGCGCTTCATCGGTACCGCTGTCTGCTTGCGCCAGCATGGTGTAATAGCGTTCGCGATCAGCACAGAACACCGCCGCCGGATTCAACAAGCGCCCCATGGCGGTCACGCGAAAGCCATATTTAACCAGCAACGCATAGGTGAGCAAGCGCACCACGCGGCCATTGCCGTTGCCAAACGGATGTACCCACGCAAAGCGATGATGGGCCAGCGCCACCTTCATCAAGTCATACTTGGGCGCGTCAGCCCGATTGATAAACGCCACCAGCGCCTGCATATAGCCCGGCACCTGTATCGCCTCCGGCGGTTGGTGATCGGCCTGCGCAATCTGCACCGCGCCACTGCGATACGCGCCGGGCGTGCGGTCGCCCTCGCGTACGAGGCCCCCAACCGTCTTCGCGTGCAGTTCACGAATCAAAAGCTCACGGATCGGCTCGCCCGGCTGCACCGCTTCTTCGACATACGCCATGGCGGCTTCGATGTTTTCGATCTCGCGCAGCGTGTCGCTCGGCTTAGCGGTCGGCGACGGCGCAGCGACCTTGGTTTCGACGTAATCCGCCAACGTCGTGTGATTGCCTTCGATGCGCGCCGACGCCAGACTCTCCAGCAAATGAAACACCTGCTTCAATTGCAGAAACACCGGCAGCGGCGTGGTGCCGCGCATCTCCAGCCGGCGCAGGTATTCCAGATCGGTCAGCACGTCCAGCAACGGCGACGAAAACGCCGGATTCAGCACCCGCAGGTCGTGGTGAGAAAATTGCGCCATGGCCAAAAAATATTGGAATTCTGTTATGGATTATCTGCAATAATATATAAAAAATTGTTTATTTACAAAAACTTATTTAATTTAATAGAAAATACTATCTTTAAATTTGCTCATCCCTTAGTAGCATTGTGCGCCCAGTGCCAACTGCAAAAGCTCGCCTCCACCTGTGCTCCACTGCTACATCACAGGGCTTTGATATGACACACCACGGTGCAAGGTTGGCGGTTTCTATGGGCAGTAGGTTCGCTTCGCGGAAAGTCTAAAAGTTCAATAAAAACAATTAGTTGCAGGCCTGCGCGATGTTTCGCAGACAGGGCATGGCGTAACCTCATACCCTTTACGATACTTACGGCGTAACGTTAGAATCCACACATTGCAATGTGTAGACAGGAGAACACCAATGGCTACCAACCTCGCACTAGACGATAAGCTGATTCATGAAGCCTTACGGGTCAGTGGACATCGCACCAAGAAGGCGGCCGTTACTCACGCATTGGAGGAATTCATACAGCGCCGCAAGCAAAAAGCCATACTCGACTTGTTTGGCAAAATTGACTTGCTGCCCGAAGCCGCCATGAAGCGCCAGCGCGCTGCAGCGCAGGGTACCAAGCGCCGCGTTAAGCCATAGAAAGCGAATAAACTGCCCGCATGGTGATCGTCGACACATCGGTGTGGTCGCTGGCGCTGCGCCGAAAACAGCCCGCTGTCGATGGGGTCGCCACTGAACTCGCTCGACTGATCGATATAGGCGAAGCCCTAATCGCTGGCCCTATTCGACAAGAACTACTGTCCGGCATCAGCAGCCCATTGCAATTTAAGCAAGTGCGCGAACGACTGGAAGCATTCCCCGACCTTCCCATTATTCGCGCGGAAAGCTGAACATCGGCCTGTCGCCACCCCATCAAAACTTCAAATTCTGCGACTTGATCAGCTTGGCCCAGCGCCCGTATTCCTCGCGCATGATACGGCTTAGTTCTTCGGGCGTCGAAGGTGATGCCTCTGCGCCTTGTATCAACAGGGGTTCGCTGATGGTTTTATCTGCCAGCGCACGGCGCATTTCAGCGTTGATGAGTTCAACAATCGCGCGGGGCGTGCGGGCCGGCACGAAGTAGCCGTACCACGTTTGGTATTCAAATTCGGGCAAGCCAGACTCCATCATCGTCGGCACATGGGGCAACAGCGCCGAGCGCGTGGGGCTTGCGGTGGCCAGCACTTTGATGCGGCCGCTTTGCACGTGCGAGCGTGCGGCCGGATAGTTGCCGAAGTTCAACGTGACTTCGTTGCTTAGCAGCGCCACCACAGCCGGGCCCCCGCCTTTGTACGGCACGTGCGTGACTTTGACGCCGGTCATGGCGTTTAGCATTTCCACAGCGAAGTGGTGGCCGCCGCCGGAGCCGCTGGAGCCGGAGGTGAACTTGCCGGGGTTGGCACGCTCCAGTGTGATGATCTCTTGCAAGGTGTTTGCGGGCAGGGTGTTCAGCGCAATCAAAAATGCGGGCAGCACGGTGGCGAGGCCCACGGGGCTAAAGTCTTTGTTGGCATCAAAGCCTACCTTGCCCATCATCAACGGTGCGCTCACCATCACGGCGCCGGTGGATAGAAACAGGGTGTAGCCATCGGGCGGCGCAGCGGCCACCATAGTGGAGGCAATAACGCCGCCGCCGCTGCCGCGGTTGTCCACCACCACGGGCTGTCCCCACACTTTGGAAAAATGATTCGCCAGCGGGCGCGCCACGGCATCGGTGCCACCGCCCGGCGGATAAGGCGTGATCATGCGCACGGGTTTGGCGGGAAACTGCGCCGCGCCCGCTGCCGTTGCGTACGCGCCGAGTACCAGCGATGTCAGCACAAAACGATACAAAGGATTCATTATTCTCGGCGCTCCAAAGAACAAAAAGGGTAGAGTAGAGGACAGGCTCTCGCCTGCCCTCCCTCATCAAACCGTGCATGCGGTTTTCCCGCACACGGCTTTCCGATGTTCTTTACGCCAAAGCAT
>JAYTWR010000060.1:0-41963 GCA_043743335.1 Burkholderiales bacterium | reverse complement strand
GCTTGTGGTTATCATTGGCCGGAGATTACCCAATAGCGCAGATTTGTACAACTTATCTCCTCATGACCCCCGCAGAAAGATGTGTGCATAGATTAGCCCTCCGGGAGAGGGTTGGGGTGAGGGATGATTTTTCTCTCTTTTTGCCCCGCACTGAGTAGATACGGGTTTTTAATTATCGATACACAGCCTGCATCAGCGCGCGCATGTAGCCGACCACAAACGCCTGATTCGCCACGGCCGAGCCGGGAAACATTGGCGAGTGATCCAGTGAAAAAGGCCCCTTGAAGCCGATGTCGCGATAAGCCTGCATGGCGCGCAGCATATCCACGTCGCCGTTATCGACGAAGGTTTCTTGAAATTTCGGAAACTCGCCGCGCACATTGCGAAAATGCACCATCACGATTTTGTCGATGGACCCCATGTGGCGTATCGCGTCGTAGACATCGACACCCTGCATTTCAGTCACGCAGCCTTGGCAGAACAGCATGCCGTTGGAACGCGACGGCACAAGATCAAAAATCTTTTGATATTGATCGAAACTAGACACGATGTGCGCAGCACCCGCCAGCGGTGGCAGACCGTGGGGCATGGGCGGATCGTCGGGGTGCAGCGCCAGGCGCACGCCGTTTTGCTCGGCGACGGGGATCACCGCTTTGAGAAAATAGCTGATGTTGGCCCACATCTGCGTTTCAGATATTGGCGGGTCGATGGCGGGCGCTGGGTGCTTTAAATAATCGTCGTAGTCGAACGAAATGTAGGTCGACGCGCCGCGCCCCGGCGTGGGTGCCGAGCGCAAATACTTCGATACAATCAGCTTGAAGTTGTACGCCATGATGGGGATGCCCGCCGCGCCCATCGCGCGCAGCACGTTCTGCACGTAGGCAATTTTTTCATCGCGGCCCGCGATGCCGCGCTTGATTTCCGCAAAGCCGCTGGTGGCGAGCACGGTGCGTAAATCCATGCCATGTGCAGCGACAGCGGCCTTGGCCTTGGTGAAAAAGGCTGTAGCAAGTTCAAGCGTTGATAAATCCATCGCCGGGTTCGCGCGCGGCCCGTCGGGCAGCTCCATCGACACGCAATCCACGCCCAGCGTGCTCATCAACGCGAGATGCTTTTCGACATCGGCGTCCCACAAGACTTTGTCTTGAATCAGCATATGTAACCTATTGATTTTATTCTGATTTTACGCCGGCAACGGCGATTACTTTTTTCCACTTCACCATCTCGTCGCGGATGTAAGCCGTGGTTTGTTGCGGCGTCATCGGCGCGGGCTCGGTGCTTTGGTGCGCGAGTGCGGCAATGGTCTCCGGCGATTGTGCGCTCTTGTTCACCACGGCGTTCAGTTGGGTCACCACGCTGCGCGGCGTGCCGGTGGGCGTGGCCAGCGTGGTCACTGACATCGACTCAAAGCCTGCCAACCCCGCAACGCCAGACTCTGCGATGGTGGGAATTTCCGGCAGCGCGCCGCTGCGTTTCAAACTCGAAATACCCAGCGCGCGAATGCGGCTGGAGCGCACGTGCGGCGAGAGTGCGGGTGCTGAACCGAACATGGCTTCAATTTGCCCGCCGATCAAATCGGGCACTGCGGTGGACGTGCCTTTGTAGGGCACGTGCAGCATTTGCGTGCCGGTTTGCATCTTGAACAATTCCATCGTCAGATGCAGCCCGCCGCCGATGCCAGTGGACGCGTACACCATTTTGTTGCCGCGTGCTTCACGCGCCTTGGCCAGCGCGACGAGCTCAGCGGTGGATTTCGCCGGCACTGTCACGTTGACCGCCAACACATAGGCCGCAAGGCCGAGCATCGCCACCGCTTGAAAATCACGCGACAAATCAAACGGCAGGCTTTTGTAGAGCGGCTGGCTGGCGATGATAGAGGTATTGAGCAGCAGCAGCGTATAGCCGTCAGGTGCTGCGCGCGCGACGATTTCTGCGGCGATGTTGCCTGAAGCCCCTGCGCGATTGTCCACGACGAACTGCTTGCCGAGGGCATCGGTCAGCTTGGGGGCATAAATGCGCCCGATGATATCGGCGCTGGAGCCAGGCGGGTAAGGCGAGATCACGCGTACGGGTTTGGCCGGGTAATCCTGCGCGGCTGCGGGTATCGCCAATAGCAGCAACAAGGTGCGCACAAACCGCGCGCGCTTTCGGTGATGCGATGCCGTATCTGTTTTCATTCGGGATGACCACCAGTCATGGCGTAAGCCGTTGCGCCGGATTAGATCGATTATAGTGTACGTTAATTCAAATCGACGAACCGGAACCGAAGCGGAAAGTAAGCGGAAAGTAAGCACAATGGCCAACAATTTCAGCGTAATGACCTCGGGTGCCTTCACTGCCGCACACTTGGCATTGATTCCGCAAGTGGCGCGGCTGACGAACAAAACCGTCGTCACTGCGATGACCTACATTGGCTCCGGCGAGACTTCGATGCCCAGTCGCTTGAAGCGCGGCGAGGTTGTGGACATCGTGATCGTCGCGGATGCGCTGCTCAAGCAATTCATCAGCGACGGGCTGGTGCAGGCCGAGGGCCAGCGACCGCTGGCGCGCTCAGTGATCGGCATGGCCGTGCGCGCAGGCGCACCCAAGCCAGACATCAGCACGCTGGATGCGTTAAAGCAAACGCTGCTACAGGCAAAATCCATCGGTTACTCGCCCAGCGTGAGCGGGCAATACCTCACCACCGAGCTGGTGCAGCGCTTGGGCATCGCCGATCAAGTGCTGAGCAAATGTCGGCAAATGACCGGTGGCGAACGCGTAGGTGACGTCATCGCGCGCGGCGACGTGGAAATCGGCTTTCAGCAAATGAGCGAGCTGTTGCCCATCACCGGCATTGCACACATCACGCCGCTGCCGGCAGAAGCGCAAAAGCCTTCGGTATTTTCCGCAGGCGTGGCGGTAAGCTGCCCGGATGTTGCCATGGCGCGTCGCGTGATTCAGTTTTTGGCGTCGGCAGAGGTTAGGGACGTGATTGCCGGAAGTGGGTTGGAGGCGGTTTGAGTAGTGAAAGTGGTGCGTCGCTTATTGACGCCCTCAGTGCTACTCAGTGCGGATTACGCGCGTTATCACGGCATGCCCATTGTTGCGGCTGGCGAGGCGCTGGCAATTATCCGTGTCGATTGAGTAAGCCCAGAATATGCAAACAACGCCTACGGCAGCGGGCGTGAGGTGGAAAGTGTAGACCCCGCGCTCCTACGCTTGCTGACCCTGTCGCCGCTGCGAAAATGTTAGGTTGTTAGAACTGACCCCGTCGCCGGACCGATCCCGTCGCCGGACCCGAGCCTGTCCTCTACTCTACCCGTAGTTTTGCGTAGTTTTGCTATATTGCAAGACGCGCGATCCCTGTTTTTCCGGATAAACGAAGCGCCTGTCGCCAAATGAGCACCGTCAAGTTTGCCATACGGCCTGCGGGATACCGGTGATCGCAACGAGCCGCATCAGTCGCGATGAGATCGCCACGTATGCGTAGAAAGAATTGACTGAATTAACGCCGAGATGTTAGTGTGACCACGCTTCACTCTATAAAGTAAAGTGGCGATTGCAAGAACCTTTGAGCTTTGTTCTTTTTGTGCGACGTCAAATACATGGGGATATATATGAAACTCGCAATATCCGCTCTCTGCTGTCTCGCTAGCCTGACTTTTTTCAATCAACTTGCTAATGCCGCGTCTGCCGACGAACGTAAGGCAAAATCGGGGGACGACGGGTATCCACACGCTAAGGTATGCCCCGTCATAGGATGTTTTGGCCCCTCCCCAAGCAAGCAAGAATGCTATCACTGGACCGTACTTGTTTCACCTACACAAAAGTGCCCGAATGCAGGAAATTGCAACGCATGTCCTCGTATAGTTAGCCCCAAGTAGAAATGTTGCTCTCGTTTAGAACAAACAACGAGCGTTACAAGTAGAAAAGTGTTAAGAAAGCGTTAAACGGGGACAGACCACATTTTATTTTTACTGATTTCCTCGTGCGCCCACAACGGGTCAATATCTGCGCCATTCGGCCAAGTAAGCGCACCCAGTTCAATGTGAACATTCCGAAACAACTGAGCGTCTTTGAGCGTTGCGTATATTCCTGCGGCGGGACTATTCACCAGTGCCGACATATCCACGATGCCGTTTGTGCCATCGTTGCAAGTGATGGCGAGTCGATAATCAGGCAGCACATTGACAGCGCGGACGCGCCAAGCCGCTGTCGCCCTTAGTCCAGGGGCGATATTTTCTTGGGCATCTGCTTCGATTGACATAGATTCCAATCTTCCGTTAATTCGGCGCGGTGAAGCTCCGCCCACTCAAGTACCAGTGCCTGCGCTCGTCTCGGTAGACTACCCTTGATCACGTCTAAAGTACGTATATCGATCAAGGCTTCATATTCGCCATACAGTGCATGAAAGTGAGGGGGCGCATGCTCCCGCCAGAACATTTGAATCACGATCCCGAAAAACTGGCAGATAGTTGGCATACGCTTCTTTCCTGCCGACAAGTTTATCAGCTTCACGGGTATGGGAATTTTTAACGTCTATTTTGCCTAACGGCTACTATGTCCCCGCTCCGGCGGGCGGTCACCAGCAAATCATTTGGCTCCACCGCTCGCCGGTCACGAAATCCGGCATTTCAAAATTGCTACCCGACAATGAACGTCCACGGTCTGTGCGTTGCCGCCAACGGAAGTTCTCGCTCTCCCGCGATAGCATTCCCCGCCCATAAATACCCAAGCGCAACTCACTTCCGTTGGGCATAGGAATTTCAAACCACCTTTTACCATAACCGCCACTGTATCCGGGCGTCGGCATACGGTCAATTGCACGCCGCCACGCAGATTTGCCGAGGCAACGCGCGTAACCCGCAACCCGTAGGGCGTCAGTAAGCGAAGCGCACTGCGCTGAATGTTTCGGTAGATGCAACTAAAAGCGCGCTCGAATCAAATTCCGCCGCTCTTCCTGCCGCTATCGCGGAACGTTAAACATACGGACGCACCAATGCGCTGCGCTTATTGCCGCCCTAAGCGAACTTCGCGTACCGGCTACGCGCGCTACGAAGGGGTAAGGTGGCGCATCCGGATTATTTCTTATCCCCGCCCGGCACGAACATCACCAGCACATTCCCCAGTACGATAGTCACCGCCAGCCCATAAAACGCGGTCTGCAAGCCGTGCGCATCGGAGATCATGCCGAACAGGCTGGGGGCTATGCCGCCGCCGATGGCGGTAATGCCGAATTGCAGCCCTACACCGGTGCCGGCTAGGTGTTTGGGCGTGGATTCAATCGCCCATGCCTGCAGCACCGAGCGCATGGCGTATAAAAACGAGCCGACGAGGGCGACGAAGAACACAAACCACACGCTTTTGCCAGCGAGCACCATGCCGACGATGGTGACGCCGGTCAGTACCATGCTCGACATCACCACACGGCGGCGGCCCCATTGGTCTGACAGATGCCCGGCGATTGGGCTGGCAGCGAAGCCGGCGATTTGCAGCACCGCCATGCACACGCCGACGATGAATAGGTTGTAGCCCAGCTCGTTTGCCAGATACAGCGGCAAAAATGTGAGCAGGCCCACTTGCGTCAGCGTGCGAAACATCGCGCTGACAGACACCATAATCAAGGCCCGGTTACGCAGCAGTGACCCCAAGTCCGCCCTGTATTGCTTGGCCGACCACGGCTGTGCGGCCTTGGCGTTAATGTCGTTGGCGGCGTTCGGATCGGTGGCGCGGGTCACGCTGAACGCGCCGAGCATGACCAAAATCATCGCCGCCATCAAAATGCCGGGCACCACGTTCAACACCACCACCGTGCGCCAACTGAACCACGTCAGCAACGCGCCGATGGCCAGTGGCGCCAGCGCTTCGCCGAGGTTGCCCGCCATGCCGTGCAGCGACAGCACAAAGCCTTTGCGTTCCGGAAAGCGATAGGCGAGGGTGGGGATGGCGGCGGGGTGCCAGATGTTATTGCCGATGCCCACCAGCGCCATGCACACCAGTAGCACGCCGTAGCTGTGGGTGAGTGACATCACGGCATACGGCACACCAATCCAGATCAGCGACAGCACCAGCAGATAACCTTTTTTGCCGCAGGCATCCACAATCGCGCCGCCGGGCAGGTTGGCAATAGCGCCGACGACATGCTGCACGGTGAGGATGAAGCCGATCTCGGTGTAAGTGAGGCCGAGCTCCTTGCCGATCAACGGCAGCAGCAAATAAAACGTGGCGGGATACCAATGCGTCAAACCGTGGCCGAACGAAATCAGGCCGACTTCTTTGAGGTATTGCGCGCGGGGAATCGCAGGGGCGGCGGCTTCGACAGTGGTGGTATTCATAATGCGGTCAGGTGAGCGGTGCGGCAATCATAGCACCGGGCTGCGCGGTTTAGTCTTTGAACGTCCCGGCAGACTGATCGATCTTGTGCAGTGGTGGTGCAGTGGTGGTGCAGTAAGTGGCATCGGCCATCGGCCATCGTATAATCGCGCCCTTCTTTCAACACCATTCCAGCCGCGCCATGCGCTCAGACCTCGAACGATTCTTCAGCCCCAAATCCATCGCCTTGATCGGCGCTTCGCAAGAGATCACCACCATCAGCGGGCAGCCGTTGAGTCATCTGGTGAATCATGGCTATAGTGGCAAACTGTATCCCGTGAACCCGCGTTATCAGGACATCCTCGGGCACAAGTGTTACCCGTCGCTCGCCGATGTGCCGGAGACGCCCGACCTTGCGCTGATTTTGATCAACGCCTCGCGCGTGGCGGACATGCTCGAACAGTGCGGCAAAAAAGGCGTGCCGTATGTGGTGATTTTCAGTTCCGGCTTTTCGGAAACCGGCGGTGACGGCGTGGCGCTGCAACAGCGGCTGGCAGACATCGCGCGGCAATACAACATCGGCGTGATCGGCCCTAATTGCCAAGGCATGATGAACGTGGCAGACAAGGTGTGGGCGGGTTTTGGCTCAGTGTTTTATACCGGTGAGTTTCCGTCCGGTGGTGTGAGCATGGTGTCGCAGTCGGGCGGTTTCGGATTTTCAGTGCTGGCGCTGTCGTCGCTGGATGGCGGGCTGGCGTTCCGGCAAATGGTGACCACGGGTAACGAAATTGGCGTGTCCACGCTGGATTTTGTCGATTACTTTGTGCGCGATCCGCACACCAACGTGATCGTTGGCTATATCGAAGGCGTCAAAGACGCGCATCGCTTGATGGACATTGGCCTCAAGGCCATGGACGCCGGCAAACCGATTCTTATGTGGAAAGTGGGTAACACCGACGAAGGTCAAAAAGCCGCCGCGTCACACACCGCCAACCTCGGCGGTGCGATGGCGCTGTATCAAGCTGCGTTCAAGCAAACCGGCATTATCCAGATCGACGACATACAAGACATGGTGGATTACGGTCGCATGTTCCGCTGCGGCAAGCTGCCGGCGGGCAATCGCATCGCGATGATTACCGTATCGGGTGGCGCGGGCATCTTGATGACTGACGAATGCGTGTCGGGCGGCATGCGGCTGGCCGAATTGGCACGAGAAACCGTGGAACAGTTACGGGCCTTTGTGCCGTCTTATGGCTCACTGGGCAATCCGGTGGACGTGACGGCATCCATTTTTAATGACCTCGCGTTAATCCGCCGCA
Source organism: Burkholderiales bacterium (assembly GCA_043743335.1). Classification (GTDB taxonomy): domain Bacteria; phylum Pseudomonadota; class Gammaproteobacteria; order Burkholderiales; family SG8-41; genus UBA5216. Next base: position 34,353 of record JAYTWR010000060.1, on the reverse strand, counting down.
CCTTGCGGGCGATTGTGGATGACCCTGGCGTGGATTGCATCGCGTTGCTCAATGCGTCGCTACAAGGCGAGGTGGCCACCAAAATTGCAGCCGAAATTATCGCGATTGCAAAAACGACCCACAAGCCCATCGCCTGCGCCTGGAGCGCGCGCGACGTGATGGCGCAGGACGCGTATGCGGCGCTCGACGAAGCGCGCATCCCGCACTACAAATCGCCGGTGCGTTGCGGGCGCGCGTTTGCGGCCATGAGCGGCTACGCCGAAGCCAAGCGTCGCATCAACGCGCAGCGTAACGAACGGCCGTTGGTATTAGAAAAAACTCCAATAAAACAATTACTTACGGGGCGGACGGCAGATGTGGCTGAGCACGAAGCCAAGCAAGTGCTGGCCGAGTATGGCATCCCGGTAACGCAGGAAGCGCTTGCCACCACGCGCGAGCAAGCGCTGGCGCTGGCGAAAAAAATCGGCTACCCGGTGGCGATCAAAGTGCAATCGCCCGACATCTCGCACAAGACAGAAGCCAAGGCGGTGAAGCTGGGTTTGAATTCCGCCGCCGCGTTGGCAGTCGCCTACGACGAAGTGCTCGCCAACGCCAAAGCCTACAACAGCAAGGCGCACATCGACGGCGTGCTGGTGCAGGAAATGCTCCGCGGCGGTACGGAAGCCATACTCGGCATTACCAATGATCCGCTGTTCGGCCCGGCGGTAATGTTTGGTTTGGGCGGCATTTTTGCCGAGATCATGAAAGACGTGTCGTTCCGTCTCGCACCGGTAACATTGTCGATGGCGCGCGAAATGATTGCCGAGATCAAAGGCTATCCGCTGCTGACCGGTGCGCGAGGTCGTGCGCATGCCGACATTGATGCCCTAGCCGATGCGATCGTGAAGCTGTCTGCGCTGGCGGTGGATTTAAAGGATCAGGTCGCTGAGTTGGATATCAATCCGCTGTTCGTGATGGCGCAGGGCAAAGGCGTGAGGGCGGCGGATGCGTTGATTCGACCGAAGGTTAAGCCTTGAAGCATGATGTTTATTCAGTGCGAGTGCAACATCAAGAGCTGCCCTCACCCCCACCCTCACCCCCGCCCCTCTCCCGAAAGGAGAGGGGAGAAAAGCGGATTCGCCATCGCGACACTATTTATGCCTCGCGCAGACTTGGGGTTGCCCCCTCTCCCTGCGGGAGAGGGTTGGGGTGAGGGAAATTTTTTCTCTTTCGCCCCGCACTAGATGCGAAGCCTGTTTGATTACTGAGAGCGCCCCATGAGTCCCTACACCCCTGACGAACGCACCTACGCCGACGAAGTGGCGCGTTTCCTGCGCAAAGAAGTCGATCCGCGCTCGCGGCAGATTGAAGAAGACGATGCCATTCCCGATGAACTGATGAAGCTCGCGCGCGAGATGGGTTTGTTCGGTATCACCATTCCCGAGCCCTACGGCGGCAGCGGCTTGAGCCTCGCGGGCAAGTGCGCCATTGAAGAAGAAATGGGTAAAACCAATTACGGTTTTGCTACGGTTATTGGTAATCACACAGGCATCAGCACGGCGGGCCTTGTTGCGTTGGGTAATGAGGCGCAAAAGAAAAAGTATTTGCCGCGTATGGCGAGCGGTGAATGGGTGGGCACGTTTGCGTTGACGGAGCCGTCAGCCGGGTCGTCGCCGGCGGACATGCGCACCATGGCGGTGAAGCAGGGTGATCGCTACGTGCTGAACGGCGAAAAAATCTACATTACCAACGCCGCCATCGCGAATGTGTTCACCGTGATGGCGATTACTGATCGCTCGAAAGGTATTAAAGGCATTTCGGCGTTTGTGGTTGAGCGTGATTTCAAAGGGTTCAGCATCGGCAAAAACGAACTCAAGATGGGCATGCACGGTTGCACCACGGCGCCGCTGGCCTTTAACGATTGCGAAGTGCCGGCTGAAAACCTGCTCGGCGGTGAAGGCTTGGGCTACGTGCAGGCGATGAAAACGCTGACAGCGGGGCGCGTCACCGTGTCTGCACGCGCCTGCGGCATGATGGATCACTTGATCGACCGCTGTGTAGATTACATGAAGGTGCGCACGCAGGGCGGCAAAAAGCTTGCGCAACATCAGGGCCTGCAGTGGATGCTGGCGGACATGAGCGTGCAGCGCGATGCGGCGCGCGGCCTGACCTATCGCGCGATTGATACGTTGATGCGCGGCGAGCGCGGCACCATGGAGGCTTCTGCGGCCAAGCTGTATTCCACCGAAGCGCTGGGCAAGGTCGCCGATGCAGCGGTGCAAATTCACGGTGGCATGGGCTATATGCGCGACGCAGGCATCGAAACCATTTATCGCGACGCGCGCATTGTGCGTATTTACGAAGGCTCGTCTGAGATACAGCGCAACATCATCGGTGGTTTGCTGTTGAAAGATTGATATTAACTAAGTAATTGATTTAAAAGGATATTTTGTGGCATCAGTCAAGCAACTTTTGAGTCTCGACGGCATGGTCAGCGTGGTGACCGGCGGCGCAACCGGCATTGGTTTTCAAATGGCCAGCGGCTTGGCCGAAGCCGGATCAAGTATCGTGCTGTGCTCACGCAAAGTGGCAGTATGCGAAGGTGCGTGCGCTGAGTTGGAAAAGCTCGGCGTCAAAACGCTGGCGGTGGCGTGCGATGTCACCAAGCCCGATCAAGTCGAGGCGATGAAAGACGCAACGCTCAAAAAATTCGGTCGCGTTGATATGTTGATGAACAATGCCGGCCGTGCATGGGTGGCGCCGCCCGAAGACATGCCGCTGGATCGTTGGCAGCAGGTGATGGATCTCAACATTAACGCCGCGCTGATTTGCTCGCAGGTGATAGGCCGCGAATTCATCAAACAAAAACGCGGCAAGATTATCAACATTGCGTCTATCGCGGGCATGGTGGGGCGTAACCCGGCGGCGTACAGCAGCATCGCCTACAGCACCAGCAAAGGCGCGCTGGTGCACTTCACGCGTGATCTCGCCGTGAAATGGGCGCAGCACAATATTCAGGTAAATTGCATCGCACCAGGCTTTTTTGTGACGCCGTTGAATGAAAAGTTGTTTCTGAAGAACCGTGACTATCTTGAGGCTGAAGTGCCGTCGCATCGCACCGGCGGGCCGGATGATCTCAAAGGCGCAGCGGTGCTATTGGCTTCGCGCGCATCCGACCACATCACGGGGGTGATCTTGCCAGTGGATGGCGGGACGATAGCGTGGTGATCCGCTCATGAGTCAAAAGCGCAAATACCCCGACCTGCACGATCACCTCGCCACACTGAAAAAAGCCGGGCTGCTGCTCACCATCGACCGTCCCATCGACAAAGATGCCGAGATGCACCCCTTGGTGCGCTGGCAGTACGTGGGCGGCATTGAGCAAGAGGAGCGCAAGGCGTTTTTGTTTAACCATGTCGTCGATGGGCGCGGGCGCAAATACAAATTCCCGGTGGTGGTGGGCGCACTGGCGGCCAACCCCACGGTGTACTTGCACGGCATGGGTTGCACCGCTGAAGAAGTCGATCAACGCTGGGCGCAGGCCATCGCCAACCCCATCAAGCCGAATGTGCTGCAACAAGCGGCGTGTCAGGAAATCATCATCGAAGGCGCGGCATTGCAAGGCGAAGGCAACGGCCTTGACAGCCTGCCGATACCCATTTCTACGCCGGGTTTTGATAGCGCGCCTACGCTCACCGCCACCAATGTGATTACCAAAGACCCGGACACGGGCATCCACAACCACGGCACGTATCGTGCGGCGTTGAAGTCGAATGATCGTCTGGTGGTGCGCATGGCCACCCGCACCGGTGGCGCAGGCGGCTATCGCCATTACCAAAAGCACCAACAGCGCGGCGACACTGAAATGCCCTGCGCCATTGTGTTGGGGGCACCGCCGGCGGTGGCTTATGTAGCCCCGATGAAGTTGCCGATTGATATGGACGAGCTCGGTGTGGCGGGCGGTCTCGTGGGTGCGCCGATCAACGTGGTAAAAGCGCGCACGGTGGATTTGCTGGTACCTGCCGAAGCCGAGATTGTGATTGAGGGCTATATCGATACGGTGTATCTCGAACCCGAAGGCCCGTTCGGCGAATCGCACGGCCACGTGGCGCTCGAAGAATTCAATATGCCCATGCGGGTGACGGCGATCACCCATCGCAAGGATGCGGTGGTGGTGTCGTACCTGTCGCAGGTGACGCCCAGTGAATCGAGCGCGATCAAGCTGGTGTCGTATGAGCCGATGTTTCTGGCGCATCTGAAAAAGACGCTGGGCATACGCGGCGTTAAGCGCGTCAAGCTGCAAGAGCGGCTGACCGCGCTGCGGCGCATCATCATTGTTGTGATGGAGAAGAACACGCCGAAAACGGAAGTCTGGCGCGCCATTCAAGGTGCAGCAGCGTTTCGCGCTGACTGCGGCAAGATTTGCATCGCCGTGGATGAAGATATCGATCCTGAAAACGCCGACGCGATTTTTTGGGCCATGGCCTTTCGCATGAATCCTGCCGAAGATCTGCAAGTCATCAACTACCGCAGCCCCGGCCACGGCCCCGAGCGCGAGCACGAGGCCGAGCGCGTCGATGCGACGCTGTTGATGGACGCCACGCGCAAGGAAGAACTGCCGCCGCTGGCGTTGCCGCGCCGCGAGTATATGGAGCGCGCCGGCAAAATCTGGGATGAACTTGGGCTACCCAAACGCCGGCCGCAAGCGCCGTGGTTCAGCCCCGGCGACGGCGATTGGCTGCCGCAGTGGGATGCGGCGGCGCAACGCGCGGTGCGCGGCGAGTATCTGGAAAACGGCAAAATCAGCGAGCAGCAAAAACGCAGCGGCATGAAGCCGGAGACACGGTTTCGACCGGATAACTCAGAAAACAAGTAAGGCAATATTCAGGCAATATGTGTGGACGTAGGCGCGGACTTGCGCCTGACGCTGTGTCGCAGGGAATATTCGCCGCGTGTTGTGTGTTTGTGTGTTTGTGTTTCTGGGCTTGTCAGAAGAGCGGTACTGCGAACGCTTTCGCACCACTAGACGTTGCATTACGTTGCACACCGGCTGCGCACCGGCTGCGCAATAGGGCGTAACATTGAATCCCCGCGAATACCAACGAATACCAACGAACACCAACGGCTTTCGACTTGAGTTTTATAGGTAACTATATGTTTTTAAAGAGAAATTGCGTTCTGGTTTGGGTGGGCGTGGTCGCGCTGTGCGCGACGGCGTGCTTTGCGGTCGCACATGCGGCAGATGGATTGTTTCCGCACGCAACCGTATTGGCGGCACCGGCGCAGACAACAAAATTGCCGACCTTCAATTTCGCCAATCTGCACGGCGGTACGCTCAATGCGTCGGAGTTGAAAGGCAAGGTAATCGTCATCCGCTTCTGGGCAACGTGGTGAGACATCTGCCTCGGCGAGATGCCTTCCGTGCAGAAGGCACACAAGCTTTACCCGGAAAAAGATGTGGTGGTGATGACGGTTTCGCTGGATGGCGGTGATGGCGCAGCGGTGAAAAAATTTCTCGATGAATACAAATACACCATGCCCTCGGCGCACGATAAAGGGATGGTATTCGGGCGGGCGATTAACGCGCGCGGCGTGCCTTCCACGTTTATTATCGACCGCAATCAGACTATAGTGGCGCAAGGCATGGGGCCGCTCGATCTGGAACGGCCCGATGTGAGGAAACTGATTCAAAATCTCGTGGCAAAGTAGTGCGGGTCAGTGCGCTACCCCGTTGCGAATTCAACCCAGGAGGCACTTATGTTTTTGCGATTGTTGAAATCCCTGATTGCAGGCGCAGCGCTCGCGCTGGCCGCGCAGGGGGCGCACGCGTTGCAAGTGGGTGACAAGGCACCGGATTTTTCGCTGCCATCCACCAAAGGCGGTAACGTCAGGCTCAATGACTTTGCCGGCAAGCAATCGGTGGTGATCTTCACCTACATCGGTGCGTTTACCAAGACTTGAACGCAGGAAGCGCTGGCTTTCCAACTTGACCTACCCAAGTTCGAAGCCGTAAACGCCCAGGTTCTGGGCGTCAGTGTTGACTTCCTTGATGCAAATCGTAATTGGGCTGAAAAGATGGGTGTGACTTACCCGTTGCTTTCGGATAGCTCACGCGCGATGTTGCGTGCGTACGATGCGCTATTCGACGATGCCGAGATGGTGAAGAGCGCCCGTATCGGCACCTATCTGCGCGCCAAACGCGCTTGGTATGTGATCGATAAGCAGGGATTCGTGCGCTACATGAAAACCGAATCGACCTCGCTCGTGCCCAGCGACGAGTTGCTTGAAGTGGTGAAGAAGTACAACCAGTAGTTCGTCAGGCGGTGAGGGGTGAGAGGTGAGGGGGAGGGCGTTGGGAGCAGGTCAATGGCCGCGCGTGCTGCGACACGCTCAACGCCGCACTCAACGCCGCCCCCCAAACGCTCAGCACACCTTATCAGTCCACCCGTGCGCCCGATAGCTTGATGACATTCGCCCACTTGGCGATTTCGGCTTTCACGTGGGCGGCAAACGCATCGCGTGTGCTGCCGACAGGCACCACGCCCTCGTCAACGAGCCGTTGTTTGATATCAGCACTCTGCATGAATTTAGCGACTTGGGTGTTGAGTATGTTCAGCACGTCTGCGGGCGTACCAGCGGGTGCGAACAAGCCGTACCACTGGCTGGATTCGTAGCCTTTTAATCCGGATTCCGCGATGGTGGGCAACGCGGGCATGGCTGGCAGGCGTTCGCGACTGGTGACGGCCAGCGCGCGCAAGCGACTCGTCTTAACATGCGGGCCTGCATTGATTGCGGGCAAAAACATGATCATCGCTTCGCCACCGAGCAGGCCAATCATGGCCGGTCCCGAACCGCGATAGGGTATGTGTACCAGCTTTGTGCTGGCCATGACATTGAACAACTCGCCCGCCAGATGCGGCGTGCTGCCGCTGCCGGAGCCGGCAAAGCCGATTTCGCCGGGTTTGGCTTTGGCCAGCGCAATCAATTCGTTGACGGATTTTGCCGGCAACGAAGGGTGCGCCACCAGCACATTGGGGCCAAACGCGATGAGACTCACGGCCTCGAAATCACGCACCGGATCGTAAGGCGCTTTGCGATACAGACTCGGCGAAGTCACGAAGTTCGCGCCGTTGACCATCAGCGTGTAGCCATCCTTGGCGGACTTGGCAACGACTTCGCTGCCGATCATGCCGTTGGCCCCGCCGCGATTTTCCACCACGAAGGTGCGACCCAGGTTTTCAGACAGCTTCGCCGCTGTGAGGCGGCCCAAGCTGTCTACGCCACCGCCCGCAGGGAACGGCACAACAATCCGCACAGGGGCGGTGGGGTACGGTTGCGCTTGAACTTGCGTAAGCGCAACCATCAGCGTGCAGGCGCATAGCGCCAGAGCGATGGCATGCCGCAGGAAAAATCTACTTTGCACGCTGCCACGCTTTGATCAGTATGCGCGCCGCCCACTCCACCGCCATCTCGCGTTTGTACGCTGCCGAGCCACGCACGTCAGAGGCCGGTTGCGCCAAGTCGCGCACGCATTGCACGGCGTCGCGTAACACGGGTTCTGACAGCGGCTTACCGGTGAATTGCGCGAGATCAAGCACGATGGGCTTCCAGCTCACGCAGCCGATCACCACGCGCGCCGCGCTGCAGTGGCCTTGGGTGTCCAGCGTCACCGCTGCAGCGACGTTTACGGTGGGAATTTCCAGTTGCCCGCGCAGCATGTATTTGTGGAAGGCCGAGCCGGTGTGTGCTGGGAGCGCGTCGGCTTCGACGCTCACCACGATTTCATTTTTGTCGAAGCGTTTTTCGAAGGCTTCTGTGAGATTCACCGTGCGCCGGCCTGCGCTACCCGCCACGCTGACGCGCGCCTTCAGCGCCAGCAGCGCGATGGGTAAATCGAAACCGCCGATCAACGGGCCGATGCTGCCGCCGACGGTAATCATGCGACGCAGGCGCGTATGCCCCACGGCTTCGAGCGCGTCGGCGATAGCCTGCCAGCCCAGCCTGATTTTTGCGTCGTCGTAGATACGCTGTTGATTGACGGCGGAGCCGAGGCTCACTGCGCCAGTGGAATCTATAACTAATTGATTTAATTCAGGAATTTTTGCAAGGGACAGTAGCCGCTGCGCAAACGGATAGCCCGTACGTTCGCGGCGCAGCGCATGCGACATGCCGCCTGAGACCAGCGCGGTGTTGCCCGCCGCGTAAAGGGCGACCGCTGCTTCGACGCACGTTGCGACGATGAATTCAGGCGCTGCCGGACGTGGGCCTGAGGGCACGCCTTTTGCAATACGCGACCACGCTGAGCCTTTGGGTTCCACAGGTGCTGCGGGTGTTTCCTTGGCGTAGAGATGCGGATGCAGCGCGCGATGAATTTTTTCTGACGTAATTGGCAGATCGTAAATGCGCACGCCCACCGCATCCGCAATCGCGTTGGCAATGGCGGCAGGTATGGCATCCAGCCCGATTTCGCCGAGACCTTTTGCGCCATACGGGCCGCTGGGTTCATACGAATCGGCAAACGCCACGTGCATGGGCGGCAGCGTGGCCGCACCGGGTAAAGGGTAATCTTTCAGTTGCGGATCGGTTGGCTGACCATTCCACAAATCAAAATACTCGGTCATCGCCAAGCCAATGCCCTGCACCACACCGCCGTGTACCTGGCCTTGCGCCATTGCCGGGTGCAGCACCGTGCCGCAATCCACCACCGCGGCTATTTCTTTCAAATCCACCATGCCAGTGCCACGATCCACCTCGACTTCAACCGCCTGCGCGGCAAAGTTATACGAGCCGGATTCATTGCCGAATCGGCTGTGATCGGGAAACTCCGAAGGATTGTCAAAATGGCCAATGCCGATAATCGGCTGGCCGCCGGGCCGGTAAATATTCGCGCGGGCAATTACCGCCACCGGTTTGTAAGCGGACTCTGGCCCGGCCTTGGGGCCAATCTGCCCATCGACGATATGGAGGTCTGCCGCCGGTAGTTTGAATTGCTCCGCAGCGGCGGCCATGAGTTGTTTGGCCGCTTCGCCCGCTGCGCGCTTGACGGCATTGCCAGCGACATACGTCACGCGGCTCGCCAGCGCACCCAAGGCGTAGGGATGCACATCGGTGTCAGGGCGAGTGATATCCACGCTCTCGAACGGCAGACCAAGTTCTTCAGCGGCAATCTGGCGCAACACGGTTAACGTGCCCTGGCCAATTTCGCCTTCACCGGTTATCACGGTGGCGCGGCCTTCGTCGTTGATGCGCACAATCGCCGAGCTGCCGTCCCAATCGCCGAAGCTGCGGCGCCCGTTGACGTGCAGGCTGCAGCCGAAGCCCAAGCCACGGTTGGGCATTTTGTTTTTGCGCTTGTCTTTCCAGTGAATCAGTTCCGCAGCCTTGTCGATGCACTGTTTTAATTCGCAACTGGTGATTTTGTGATTGTGCGGCGACACATCGCCCGGCTCCACGGCGTTCATGCGCAGCAGATCAATCACGTCAATGCCGAGTTTCCCAGCAGCCAAATCCCACGCCTGTTCCACGGCCCAATCCGCCGACGGATTGCCGAAGCCGCGAAACGCACCGGTGGGCACAAGGTTGGTATAAACCAGCTTCGAGTGCGCGCGCGCATTCGGGTATTTGTAAAGCGCGTCGTGCCGCACCGTGGCCGCACCCAAAATCGCCTGCGACTTGCCGGTGTAGGCACCGTTGTCGGCCCACATTTTAATTTCTTTGGCGAGCACTTTGCCGGCCTTGCTAAAGCCGAGCTTTACCCAGTAGCGCATGGGCATGCGCGGGTGGCTGGCGAGGAACTCTTCTTCGCGCGTGTGGATCAGTTTGACCGGCTTGCCGCTCTTGCGTGCGAGCATCGCGCAGATCACCGAGCAGTTGTCGTCACCTGATTTGCCGCCGAAACCGCCGCCGACTTCGGTTTGAATGACGCGCATTTGCGATTCGGGGATGCCGAGCGCGGTGCAATAACGCCCGCGTGCCAGGTAGGGTGTTTGCGAATTGCACCACAGTGTATAGCGCCCTTCAGAAAACTGCGCCACGCAACCAATGGTTTCCAATGAGGTATGCCACTGCCGCTGCGATTGCCACGTGCCGTCGACAATGCAATCGCTGGCTTTGAAACCGGCATCCACATCACCGCGCGTGAAATTGAATTCATGGGCGATATTGCCAACAGCGTCGTCATGCACCAGCGGCGCGTTGGGAGCCATCGCTTCGTCCAGCGACAATACGGCGGGCAGCACCTCGTATTGAACGGTGATTTTGTCCACCGCAGCGCGTGCGATTTCCGCGCTGGTAGCCGCCACCGCAGCGACTTCATCGCCCACGTAACGTACCCGGCCAATGGCGAGCGGATACAAGTCTGGTCGAAACGCCCCCCACTTTTTGTGCGCCGTGTCTTCGCCGGTCAACACAGCTTTGACGCCGGGCATGGCACGCGCCGCAGTAGTGTCGATAGCGACAATGCGCGCATTCGGGTGCGGGCTGCGCAGCACTGCGCCGTGCAGCATGCCGGGCATTTGTATGTCCGCCACATAGCGTGCGGCACCGGTGACCTTGGGTACCGCATCGGTGCGCTGTACGTTTTTGCCAATGACGAGCAGCCCGGCGGTGCGGGAATCAGGTGCGTTCATGCTCGCACCTGAACTTTCCTGGCTGATGCAATCGCCTCTTTATAGGCTTCGAAAATTCGGTGATAGCCGGTGCAACGGCAATACACGCTGTCTACACTGGCTTTGATGTCGGCTTCAGACGGATTCGGATGCTTTTCCAGCAGCGAGCAAGCCTGCATCACATGCCCCGGTATGCAAATGCCGCATTGCAGAGCGGTTTGATTCACAAACGCCTGCTGCACCGGATGCAGCGCTTGCGCACTGGCGAGGCCTTCAACGGTGCGTATATCTGCCCCGTCGCACAGCGCCGCCAGTTGCAGGCAGGCAGCCGTGGGCTCGCCATTGACGATGACGGTGCAAATGCCGCACGCGCCGATGCCACAGCCGACTTTTGCACCGGTGAGTTGAAAATCTTCGCGCAGCACGTCCGACAATAAGCGGTCGCCGCTCTTGAGCGTGACCTCGGCAGGATCGCCATTGAGTGTGAATTTGATCAGCATGGGTCAGCGTAAGCGTGGGGAGCAGAGCCTTTTGAGAGGGGCGGATTATAAGCGGATTGCGCTGATTCGTCTTACAATGCACACCACTTTTCATTGGAGAATTGCTGGTGTTCGACACGCACTTTCAGTTCATCGACATGCGCTTTCCGGTGCAGGAGAACCAGGGCTTTTTTCCGCCGTCGTTTCCCGCAGCGGATTATCTCGCGCGCACGCAAGGTTTGGGCATCACTGGCGGCAACGTGGTGTCGGGCTCGTTTCAGGGTTTCGATAGTGGCTTTATGCACGAAGCGCTGCGCGTGTTTGAGCCGTCAGACATCACCTTGTTACGTAACAACATCGACACGTCACTGGTGCGTAAAGTGTTCTTTGAGAACGCGGTGAAGTTCTATCGGCCCCAGCAGACGCCATTGGACGAAGATAAATAAATTGTTTAAAATCAATTACTTAGCATGGTTCCTGCTGTGTGGTTCAACGTTTGCTGTGGCTCAAGGCTCAGTGCAAAGCTCGGTGCAAAGCTACCCGGTGCGCCCCATTCGCCTGATTGTTCCGCAAAGCGCGGGCGGCTCGACTGATCTGGTGGCGCGGCCGCTGGCACAGCGCGTTGCCGAAGCGATGAAAGGTTCGGTGGTGGTGGACAACCGTCCGGGTGCGGGCAGCACCATCGGCACCGATCTTGCTGCCAAAGCACCGCCTGATGGTTACACCCTGCTGGCAGTGGCGGCGTCGTTCAGCATGAGTCCGAGCTTGTATAAAAAACTCCCGTTCGATCCGCTCAATGACTTCGCGCCGATATCGTTGCTGTCGTCGCTGCCAAACATACTGGTGGTGCATCCCGCGCAGCCGATGAAGTCGGTTAAGGATTTGCTGGCCCATGCGAAAGCCAATCCCGGTAAGCTGAATTACAGTTCCAGCGGCATGGCCACGGGCACGCATATGTCGATGGAACTCTTGAAGCACATGACGGGCATCCGTGTTCAGCATGTGCCTTACAAGGGCGGCGCGCCATCGGTGACGGCGCTGCTTTCCAGCGAAGTGCAGTTGTGTTTTGCCACCATGTCCACTGCGCTGCCGCATGTTAAGACCAACCGGCTGCGGGCGCTGGCCGTATCCTCCGCGCGCCGTGCGAGCGCAGCGCCCGACGTACCAACAATCGCCGAGTCCGGCCAGCCCGGCTACGACTACGCCTCGTGGATTGGCTTGCTGGCCCCAGCGAAAACCGCTCCGGCCATTGTTGCGCGCTGGCACAGTGAAGCCGCACGCGCGATGCAAACGCCGGAAATGAAAGCGCTGCTACAGCACGAAGGCTCCGAGGCTGTCGGTAACTCACCGCAGGCATTTGGCCATATCCTTCGTACCGAGGTGAGCCGCTGGCGCGCGGTGGCGCGTGCCGCGAATATCGTGGCGGAATAGTGGGTTGCTATCGACTACGGGTTGTTAAAGCTGCAGCCGATAACGCAAGCCCGGTTATTGTATCGAGGGAAGCATCTTGACTAAATCGCCGGTTTTGGCATCGAGCAAGGCAAGACCCTGCCCACGCTTGGTAAACAGGGGTAGGTAATTCAGGTTGCTCGCTGTAAGTCCTAACGCCACGACTTGAGCCTCAACCCGGTCGGCCAGATTGGCGTCGTGTTTGCGAAGTCCTTCGACGGGTCTACTGCGATCAAGCGCTTCTTTACGATAATCTGCGTAGGGTATGTAGTTTTCGGGGAAAAGATGTAGCCCTTTGCCGGCCCGCAAAGATGCCAACAATTGTTCCTTGAGATCCCCTTTGTCCGTGGCCAATTTCACGGCGACCAGTTCCGGTCCGACAAGGGATATTCTACGGTAGGCGGGGAGTTTTGCTTTGGCGACATCGGCGGCGGCAAGGTCGTTTGCGCGCACGGTGACAAATTGGTCCATCGCAAAGACGATAAATACCGGCCTGGTTGTCATCATGACGTAACTCCCGTACACCAGCGCGCACGTCTGCGCCAGCGCTATGGCACCAAGATCGGCACGCAATCCACGTTTGCCAGACTTGAAAATAATCAATGTAATCAATGGGCCGAGCACGATGTCGACCGGCACCAATATTTTCAGCAGATCGAGAGCGCCTTCGGCAGAAAACAATGACGACGGGTACCATAGGGTGAGCATGCCGAGCAGCACGATACCCGCAATGGTTGCGCTGATTAGCAAATGGATGGCTGCAGCTTTCCAGCGCGTCATGCCGGCGTTGAGCGGTGCTGTAATGTCGGTCATGGTGAGTATCGGGTTTCGGGAAGGTGGCAGGAGGAGGATGAGAATTTATTATAGCAATGACGTTTTTGTACGCAAGCCATCATGCAGCATTGTTGTTTGGCCTGTCCGGCCTGTCCGGCGGCATGTTTGCGGTCGAGCATTCAGCCCTTTTTCTTGCCACAATTGATCTTAACCTTGCCACAAGCCCGCCCCGAACGCGCCAGCGCACCCCGTTTTAATGGCCCCGTGCGCAAGGGTGCGCGTAACTTCGGAGGCATGATGAGCAAATTGCGATTTTTGTGGTTGCTGGCAGGTGGGGCCGCCGCCGGTGCAGGGGCGCTGGGGTATTTGTGGCGTCATTCGCGTGGGCGCGAGTTGCGGGCGCGCGCCAGTGCGATGCGGCGTGTTAGCGTGGAAGATTGTGTCGCACAGTATGGTGCGCGCGCTGATGCGCGGTTACAACCTGCGTTTCAAAGCGCCGGGGTGGCTTATCCGCCAGCGGCAGTGGCGTTGCTCGCGTTCAAGGATACGCGTGCGCTGGCGCTTTATGCGCGTCACGCCGATGCTGAGAGCTGGCGGCATGTCAAAACGTACGCAGTGTGCGGTGCCAGCGGCAAGCCCGGCCCGAAGCTGACGGAGGGCGACCGGCAGGTGCCCGAAGGTGAATACGAGGTTGAATTGCTTAACCCCGCCAGCCGTTTTCATTTGTCGCTGCGGCTGAATTATCCCAATGCGTTTGACCGGCGCATGGCGGCAGCGGATGGTCGCAGCAATCTTGGCAGTGACATCATGATCCACGGCGGGTCGCTGTCGGTAGGCTGTCTTGCGATGGGTGATGAAGTTGCGGAGGAGTTGTTCATCCTTGCCGCGCGCGCGGGCAAAGACACTATGCGAGTCGTGATCGCGCCTACGGATTTTCGCGTCGAACGCCCACGGTTAATCATGTACGAGCCAAGCTGGGTGGCAATGCTGTATGCAAGCTTGAGCGAGACGCTGCAACAGTTTCCGCGTGTACACCGCGAAGCGCCTGCCAACGCTATTGCGATCCGGCCAGTCCGAGTTTCGTGACCAGCGCGCCCCACTTGCGCGCTTCGGCGGCGAGGTATTGCTGATGGGCTTCGATGGCGGCCGGCGGCGTCGGGATCAAATCGAGATGGGCAATCGATTTGTTGACTTCCGGCAGACTGAGGATGCGCGCCATTTCACTGTGCAGCCGGTTGACCACGGCGCGCGGCGTGGCCGCTGGCGCGGCGAGCGCATGCCAAGATACAGCTTCGATATCCGGACGACCTGTGGCATCGGCCAGCGTGGGCACATCGGGCAGCGAGTTAAAGCGCGTGAGCGACGACACCGCCAGCGCGCGTAACCGTTGATCGCGGATGAACGAGCGCGATGCGCTGGCCTCGGCAAAGCCGAGTTGCACATGGCCCGCCGCGATATCCACAATCGCCTGCGGGCTGTTTTTGTAGGGCACATGCGTGATGTTGAGGCCGTAGTGCTGCATGAACATTTCAGTGGCGAGACGCGGTGCGCCGCCAGGGCCGGTGGAGCTGTAGCTGAGCTGGCCGGGCCGCGCTTTAACGTACGCCGCGAGCTCTTTGACCGAGCGCACCGGCAGTGATGGGTGTACCACCAGCACAAACGGTGATTTGAGATACACCGCAATGGGCACAAAATCTTTCAGTGGATCGTACGGCAATTGTTTGTAAGTGCTTGGGTTGACGGCGAGTGCGGCGCTGGTGCCCACCAGCAGGGTATGGCCGTCCGCTGGTGCGTTTTTGACTGCGGCGGCGGCGACGATGCCGTTGGCGCCGGGCCGGTTGTCAAAGACCACAGGCTTGCCTAGGCTTTGCGCCAGTGGCTCGCCCCAAGTGCGTGCAACCACGTCCAGCCCAGTGCCGGCGGCCAGCACCAGCGTGATGGTGATGGCTTTCGACGGATAGTCTTGTGCATACGCGGGCGCTGTTGCTAGCCATGCGACTAACGTTGCGGCGAGCGCGCCCCGCGCCGCACCGCATCGTAGGGGGGCGCAACGGCGATCAATGCGCGGTGATTCAGCGGCGGCTGATGTCATCGAGCTTGGTTTGTATTTTGCCGGCGAGCCGCGCGCGCCAAGCGGCGGCATCCTCAAAATGGGGGCGTGCGCGGCACAGGGCCTCGGTTCGGCGATAAATTTCAGCATCGCTCAGTGATAAATCGAAGTGCTCGCCGCAAGGTTGCGGCGTGTACCACGGGCTGTCGACGTAAAACTCCATCGGATTGCCTTCGATATCGCGGATGTAAATCGACCACGCATTGCCGTGGTCTATGGGCGTGCCGTCGTTGCACCCGGCGGCGGCAAGGCGCGCCTGCGTTTTGCGCAAGTCTTCAAGGCTCGCGCAGTGAAACGAAATTTGGTTAATAGCCGTGCCGTGCGCGCCGCCGCGAAAGGGGCCTTTTTCGATTTTGCCCTCAGTGCGGCCCGAGCACAGAATCAGTTGATGGTGCTCGCCCGGATCGAGTGTCATGAAGACAATATTGCGGTCGCCGGGCGGCGGTATATAGCCGCGATCTGCTACCACCATGCCGATGGTGTGCGTATAGAAATTTTCCATCGCGGCGACGTCAAAACAATTCATGCCGAAGTGGCCGAACTTCATGGATTGGGCGGTGCTCATGGCGAGGCTCTCTGTGTTTGTGATAGTGTGTATTATCGTAACTAATTGTTTTTAAAGGGTTTTATGTTTCGAGCGGTAGGCGTATGGTTTTGCCGGTGGCCACTGCGCGTTCAATGGCAATGGTGGTTTCAAGGTTGATGCGCGCCTGCGCTGGCGTGGTGTGCGAGATCGGTGCGCCGGTCACCAGGTGATCGAGCCAAGCGCGCGTTTCGTTGCCCAGCGAGCCCCAAAAATTACCCAGCGCCCAATCGCCCGCGGTGTTGCTGCCCAAGAACGCCATGTTGAGGCTGTGGCCGGGCACATAGGGATGCGGCACGCCTTTTTCGGTATACAGCAGATGTTCTTTGTGATCGTCGTCGATCAACATGGTGCCCTCGGTGCCGAGCAATTCCACGCGATCGGATTGACCCTGCGTGGGGAAGTTCGCCGGTAGCGCGTAGCTGATGCCGAAGTTGAGTACCGCGCCGTCGGCGAAGGTGACGATGGCCCAAGTCGCGTCGTGGCAATTGTGCCCGGCGGCTTTGAAAATGCCGTGTTGCGCGCGTGCGATGACCTCGATGGGCTTGTTGCCTTCGAGAAACCAGCACATTAAATCCACGTAATAGGTGAGCACATCCAGCACCGGTGTGGCGTGCGGATCGCGCTTCAGAATCTGAAACGTTTGCGCGCGCGAGTTGTAGACGCGCGCTAGGCCGCTCACCACCGTGCCCAAACGCCCTTGCACCATTTGCTCTTTGGCGCGCAGAAAACATTCTTTGTAGCGGCGGCTGTAGCCGAAGTTGAGTTTGCCGTTGGTTTGTGCCAGCGTGTCGAGAATGTCGTCGGCGGTTTGCAGCGTGAGGCCGATGGGCTTTTCGCACAGCACGGGTTTGCCTGCGAGCAGCGCGCGCTTGATCGGCTCGGCGTGTTCCTGCTCCGGCGTGGAGACGAACACCGCATCGACTTCCGGGTGATCGATAGCGGCGTTGTTGTCGCTGGTGTGAAAGTGCGCGCCCGACAACTTGGCCAGCGCTGCCGCTTTGGCAGGATCAGCGTCTGACACGGCGAGAAATTTGACCGAAGGGTGCATGCCCGCCAGCCGTGCGCGCAGGGTGCCGATGCGGCCTGAGCCGATGACGGCGATGCCTAGTCCGTTTTTTGCCACGTGGTGCTCCTGTAAATTTGCCTGAATGAAGGTCTGGACGATCGATGTTGCTGACGCCGGGGTAACGCTACTTTGTCATGCCCGCCTGCGCGGGAACGACAGTGCTGTGTGGCCTGCGCTACGCCAATTTCAAATGCTTGATCTCTGCCGTACCGCCTTGCGCTTGATCCAGTAGGCCAAAAATATCGGTGCACTCTTTTGCAATCGCATCCGCAATGTCGTTGAGCATTTTCAAGCCCTTGGCGGCGGTGGCGTGCTCGGGTGAGCCGTACCAGCCGGTGTCGGCGATGGTTTTGATGTCGCGCAACACCGGTTGATAGCTGCGCGTGCGGCGCAGTTTGTCCCACTGGCGGCCATGCGAGTGGTCAGACGAATAATCAATGCGATCCAAATGTACCAAATCGGGTTGATACGCCAGCACCGCCAACGCTTCGATTTCGCCGCCGTGCGTCAAGCCGCCGCAGTCGTGGCCGTAGAGTTCGGCGGCGACGTAACAGGCTTGCACCACAATAACGCTCATGCCCACATCGCGATGCAGTTTTTCCGACGCAATCGCCAGCGATGGAATATTGCCTTCGTGCCAATTCAAAATCAGCAGCCGCTTTGCACCATGCTTGGCGGTCGATGCGCCGGTTTCGACAACGACGCTTTGGTAGGTTTCGGGCGACAGCGTGATGGTGCCTTCAAACGGCATGTGCATGGGCGTCACGCCGAGCGGGCCGCCGGGCAACACCAAGCCGTCCATGCGCTCGGCCACGGCGTGGCTGATGACGTTGGCGGCGTAAATGTCGGTGCCGGTGGGCAGGTGCGGACCGTGCTGTTCAACGCTGCCGGCGGGCAAGATCACCAGCGGATTCTTCTTGAACTGCGCGGCGATTTCGGGTTGGGTGAGGTTGATAAAGTAACGTGTGGGCAGCATGTCAGACTCCGG
This sequence comes from Burkholderiales bacterium, assembly GCA_043743335.1. Taxonomy (GTDB): domain Bacteria; phylum Pseudomonadota; class Gammaproteobacteria; order Burkholderiales; family SG8-41; genus UBA5216. Next base: position 16,315 of record JAYTWR010000060.1, on the reverse strand, counting down.
CTCGCGTGCGGGTTTCGGTCAATATCTCGGCGACTTTCACGTACTGCCCGTTCTTTTCCATCGAGCGCAGCGCGGCGTTGACCATCGCCACAGCGACGTTGCCGTTGTGTGCCGTGAGTTCGCCGGCTTCGCCGCTGACGCAGCTATCCGCGAACATGTCGAGTTCGGCGCGGAACATATCGCTTTCGGGAATCTTGATTTCCTGACGCTTGGCCCAGCCGTCTTTGCCGCGCTGGATGTAGAGCACTGATGCGTTGTGCAAGAGGTGCGGCGTATCCCAAGTGCCGAAATCAATTTCGTAGTGCATCAAGCCTTTGGCACCGAACACGCGTACACTGAAAATGCCGGGTGACGTCCAGCTTGAGCCGACGTAACCTAGCTTGCCGTCAGCGAAGCGGATGGTAGTCATCGATTGATCGTCCACCTCGGCGCCCACCGGCGAGAGCTTGGACGACATAGAGCTCAACTCATCGACCGGCCCGCCCAGCATGTGTAGCACGTCGAATTGGTGGATGCAAAGCTGCGACAAATTGCCACCGGGCGCGCGATCTTTATACCAGCGCCAGGTCTGCGGTGTGAGTTCCAATGCGCGCTCGTTGGAGAAATTCGCTTCCATAAACGCCACGCGGCCCAGTTCGCCACGGTCGATATGTTCCTTGATGATGCGCACGCCGGCCATCAGCCGCGCGCTGTGGCCGACGGTGACGGTGATGCCATATTGCTTTTCCAGCGCCTCGATTTTGAGGCCGTCTTCGAGCGTGTGCGCGATGGGCTTCTCGGTGTAAACATGCTTACCGGCCTTGGCCACCATTTCTGCCATCGGCAAATGCTGCTCGTTAGGCACGGTGAGAATCACGCCTTTGATGTCCGGGTTGGACAGCATGGTTTGCATATCCGGCACGCCGGGCACACCAAATTCTTTGGCGAATTCATCGCGCTTGGCTTGCGAGCGGCTGTAACCCGCTACGATTTGCAATTTATCGGATTTACCGGAGACGGCGCGGGTCAGCACTTTGGCCCAGCGGCCCAAGCCGACAATGCCCATTTTGACGGGACTGCTCATGGCTACGAACTCCTGAAACGAGGTTGGTTAATAAATCGGCTGATGTGCAGCCACTGCACTAACAAGAGCTGCGATTTTACCTGATGAATTTGCACGCTCTTGTCAGGGCGACTGTCGACAGCGGCGCGGAGCAAGTGCGGTAATATGCAGCGCGCCACAGTGTGTGGTGTCGGCAGGTAATTCGATAGTTAGGGTAAAAAATGCAATTAAAACAATTAGTTATGGTTAGTTTGGGATGGGGGATTAGCGTGAGCATCGCTTGCGCGCAGTCGTATCCCACGCGGCCCATCCGCGCCATTGTGCCTTACGCGCCGGGCGGGTCCACCGACGTGGTGATGCGCATCCTTGCGCCGCGCATGAGCGAAATTCTCGGTCAGCAAGTCATTGTGGAAAATCGCCCAGGCGGCTCATCGACCATCGGTCTGGATTTGGCGGCCAAAGCGCCGCCCGATGGTTACACCATGGGCATCGCCAACATCACGTTTTGCGCGAATCCCAGCCTCATTCGCAAAATGCCTTTTGATTCGGAAAAAGATTTGTTGCCGGTGTCGCTGTTTTCGTTTGTCACGCTGGTGCTGTCGGTGCATCCTTCGGTGCCGGCGAAAACCGTCAAGGATTTGGTCGCACTCGCCAAGGCGTCGCCGGGAGCGATGAACTACGCCTCGGCGGGTAACGTCAGCGCCAACCATTTGGCGACGGAACGTTTCAGCACGGCCACCGGCATCAAGATGACGCACGTGCCGTATAAAGGCGGCGGGCCAGCGGTGATTGCGCTCCTGTCGGGCGAGACTGCGCTGCTGTTTGCCACGATTCCGTCCTCGATTCAACATTTCAAAACCGGCAAACTGCGGCCGCTGGGCGTGAGCAGTTTGAAACGCAGCGTGGCGTTGCCCGAAGTGCCAAGCGTGGCCGAAGCCGGGGTGCCGGGCTTCGAGGCCAATGAATGGAATGGCGCGCTGGTGTCTGCGGGCACGCCGCGCGCGAACATCGACCGCTTGTATCAGGCAGCAGCCAAGTCGGCGGCGATACCCGAAGTGCGCGAGCGCATCATCACCTTGGGTGCCGACCCGGTGGTGAACACGCCCGATGAATTCGGCGCGTTTATCAAGCGCGAATTTACGACGTGGGCGAAGATCATCAAAGATGTGGGGATTAAAGTGGAGTAGCGGGAGCCAACACCGGCGCGGACAATCCCCTCGCTCCGTAAGCGTGTTGGGTGGGGCAGGCTGATGCGACGTTTCGGCGTTGTCGGGAGGAATGGCGAAATTTGACCGCTCGCTGGCGCGTGGATACATTGGCGAGTATGCGAAAAAGTGGTTTGAAATTCTTGATCCAGACTGACAAAGTCACTTCAAATCTCGTTTAAAACAAATAGCCAAACTATGCTTGGCTGCGGCTACCGACACCCATGCCCAAATTTCGTGGAAAGCATAACCATTTTTGGCGGCGCGCTTGTGAGATCGCAATGGACGCCTTGCTACTCGATGGTCGCGTTGCAAAATGGAGCTACCAGTACGGCTTGCACGGTAGGTTATCCATTTCAGAATACAAAACGACAGTGGATGCAGCAAAGCGTTTGCCTCGGGCGTTAAAGATTGCCTGTCTCACCGACTTTCACGCAGGCCCGACTACGCATACGGCGATATTTGAAAAAGCCTTTGCCGCAATTGAAGCCGCAAAACCCGATCTACTTTTGTTGGGCGGCGATTTCGTTTCGTGCAAAGCACGATATATCACTCAACTCACGCCTTTTCTGGCTAGTTGCTCCCCGCCTCTGGGCAAATTCGCCGTCTTTGGCAATCATGATTTGTGGACAAACGACGCGTATTTGAGTGACAGGTTGGCCGAAGCAGACGTGCAACTCTTGACGAATAAAAATGTTACTTTGCCGCCGCCGTTCGACAATGTGTCGATTTGCGGCATCGACGATCCATGGACAGGCGAGGCGAACGCAAGGCAAGCCTTTCTCGGTGCCGGGGAAATACGAATACTTTTAATGCATGCGCCAGATGGACTACTGCTGCTCGGTGACGAAAAATTTGATATTGCTTTTGCCGGTCACACACACGGGGGGCAGATTGCGCTCAGCAACGGGCGGCCCATCGTGCTGCCCCATGGCCCACTCGCGCGCAAATACCATTTCGGATTTTTTGATATTGCTGGAAACGGGACGCTAATTGTCAGTCGAGGCATCGGTTGCAGCAATGTGCCCGTTCGGATTAACGCAGATCCTGAATTGGTAATTTGTAACCTGGCTTAATCCGTCTATCTGCGGCAAACACTGAGCCGTGCGAGTCAAGGGGGCTGTGTGGCGTGCGATCGGTCAGTGTGGCGAGGCGCGCGATGCGGGTTTTGAGCTTTTCGGGTAGTTTGAGCGTGGTTGCGGATATCATGGTGATTCGGTGCAAAATGGCGGATTGCAAACGGTGGAAACCTTCCGGTTAGACACGGCACGTTCGGGTATTACGACAGTAACACCGGCAAATCTGGCGAATGATGGTGCAGCAATGCAAGCATACGATGTTTAAAAACACAATAAAATCAATTGGTTATAAACGTTTTTGCAACTATTCAACTTAACCGTAGGATGTCGGTGACGAAGGAACCGCATCAGTCGTGGTGCTTGCATCGTGATAGGGCCTTACGCACGCACGTCACGCGAACGATGCGGTTCGCTACGCTCACCGGCATCCTACGACGAAGCTGAACAGTGACGAGTTTCTAATGAAATCTTGGTGGCTAAAAAAATCGGCTGACAGCACCGCGCTTGAATTGCGCAATGTGTCAGAGCCGCAGCCCGCCGCAAACGAAATGCGCGTGAGCCTGCGCGCGACTTCGATCAATCGCGGCGACATGCTGGCGCGCATCCATCGCCACGGCGCGGGAGAGCCGCGCCCGGCGGGTGTGGATGGGGCGGGCGTGGTGGAGGCGCTGGGTGCGGCGGTGACGGACTTTGCGGTGGGCGACCATGTGCTGTTTCGGGCGCGCGGTTGTTTCGCCGAGCAGGTGATCGTCGATCCGGCATTGGCGGCGCGTGTGCCGGCGCATTTGTCGTGGGAGGAAGCGGCGGCGATACCCATTGCCTACATCACCGCGTATGAAGCGCTGGTGCAGTTTGGCGGCTTGCAGGCGGGTGAGACGGTGCTGATTGTGGGCGCGTCGTCGGGCGTGGGTGTGGCGGCGGTGCAGGCGGCGGAATTTCTGGACGCTACAGTGATTGCGGTATCGCGCAGTGCTGAAAAACTTAAATTAATTCAGAAGCTTGGCGCAGATGCAGTGATCCGTGCGCAGGGCGGCACCTTTGCTGCCAAAGTGCTGCAAGCGAACGACGGGCGCGGCGTGAACCTTGCGATTAACCTTGTGGGCGGCAGTGTGTTTGGCGAGTGCATGAACGCGCTCGCCGATTTCGGGCGGCAAGTGGTGGTGGGTTATGTAGACGGGCAGATGAAGGCCGAGCTTGACCTTGAAGCGCTGCACGGCAAGCGCCTGCATGTGATGGGCGTGTCCAACGCGCCACTCACGACGGCGCAGCGTGCACGGGCGATGCGGGGCTTCATGCAGGTGCTGTATCCCGCATTCACCGAGAAGAAAATCCAGCCGGTGATCGACCGTGTGTTTGCGTTTGATGATCTGCCTGCGGCGAAGGCGTATGTGGAAACCGATCAATTGCTGGGCAAGGTGATTATCCGCTTGCCGTAGTGCAGGTTTACCAGTCAGTTGGGTCAATATAGGCGTAGTATGCTCAGAGTCGGACGCAACCGCACACCGCGCAATAACCGTATCTGTGGAGACCCCATGTCCCGTATTACATTGATTGCAAGCTGGCTGGTCGCAGCCATCGGATTCATCCTCGTGCAACAGCCTTTGGGTTATTCCCAGTCGCCGGCAATCCCCAAACCGCCGCCGCCGCGCTCCGCAGCGGAAATGTTGCGCATGTCACTTGCGGCAGAAAAGCCCGGCCTTGCGGATCCGTTTCGCGGCATCACCACCAACGGCAAGGTAGAGCCGGGGCTGTTTCCCGTGCGTGCAACGGGCGTATCGACCGAGCCGGTGCGTGCTGCAGCCGTCGCTTTCCTCGCGAGCCTTGATAACGCACAGCGCGTTAAAACCAAGTTCGCGGTGGACGACGACGAGTGGCGCAAATGGATGAACCAGAGTTTCTATGTCCGCCAGGGCGTCAGCTTCCATGAGATGAACGAGCAGCAGCGCGAGGCTGCCTTCAATCTGCTGCGTGCCGGGTTGAGCGCCAAAGGGCTGCAGCTCACGCGCGACATCATGCGGCTGAATGAAACGCTGGCTGAAATGACCAACCACCACGAAGAGCATGGCGAGCGGCGTTACCACATCACCGTTATGGGTGAACCTTCTGCCACGCAGCCCTGGGGCTGGCAATTGGACGGCCATCACGCCGTGATCAATTATTTCGTGCTGGGCGATCAAGTGGTGATGACGCCCACGTTTGCCGGTTCAGAGCCGGTTATTGCAAACGCCGGCAAATACAAAGGCACCGTCGTCCTGCAGGACGAGCAGCACCAAGGCTTGGCCATGATCCATGCGCTGAATGCCGAGCAGCGCAAGAAGGCGATCATCAAAGTTTCCAAGACCGGCAACGAAGCGCTCACCGAAGCATGGCACGACAATGTGACGCTGGACTACGCCGGCATCAGTGCCAAGGATCTGTCCAATGCGCAGCGCGAGCAACTGCTGCAACTGATGGCCCTGTACGTGAATAACATGGCTGACGGCCACGCGCGCGTGAAAATGACCGACGTGCGGGCGCAATTGGATCGCACTTGGTTTGCGTGGATCGGCGGCACCGATACGGGTAATGTGTTTTATTACCGCATACACAGCCCGGTCATCATGATTGAGTTCGACCATCAAACGCCCGCCAGCTTGCGCTTTTTGTATGCCGACCCCAAACAGCCGCGCATCGATCACATCCACACCGTAGTGCGCACGCCCAACGGCAACGACTACGGCAAAGATCTGCTACGGCAACACTACCTCACCAGTCCGCATGCGTCGGCGCGGTAGTGGCGTTCGCATCCATCGCCATTACAACGCATCGGCTTTCGCGCCGGATAGCTTAATCACCTTCGCCCACTTGGCAACTTCAGCTTTGATGTAGGCGGCAAATTCATCGGGCGTGTTCGGCGCGGGGTCTGCGCCCGCCGCCATTAACTGCTCGCGAAAATCTGCCGTGCCGAGCACCGTGGTGATTTCCTTGTTCAGCCGCATGACGACCGCACGTGGCGTGCCAGCAGGTGCGGTGATGCCGTACCACGAGCCGGCTTCGTAACCGGGCACGCCCGACTCCGCCACTGTCGGCAACTGCGGAATCAAATTCGAGCGCGCCGCCGTGGTCACCGCCAAGCCTCGCAAGCGGCCCGTCTTGATGTGTGGAATCGCCGACGGCGCTGTGCTGAACACCACCTGTAAACGCCCAGCGATCAAATCCACCAGCCCCGGCCCCAAGCCCTTGTACGGCACATGGGTGAGCGTGACATCCGCCATCACCGCAAACAAGGCCCCACCCAAATGCGTGGAGTTACCCGTGCCCGCCGAGGGATATAAAATCGCGCCCGGCTTAGCCTTTGCCGCAGCAATGAGTTCGCTGATGGTCTTGATCGGCAGCGCCGCATTCACCGCCACCACCAGCGGGCTAACCCCCACCATCGACACCGGTGCAAAATCGCGGATCGAATCGTACGGCAGCTTCGTATACAAAGTGGCGTTGGTCGCCTGCGAACTGCTGGTGGTCAGCAGCGTGTAACCGTCAGGCGTAGCGCGCGCGAGAATTTCCATCGCCAGTATCGTATTCGCGCCGGGGCGGTTATCCACCACCACCGATTGGCCCAAGCCTTTGGAAATGGCTGCGCCCAAGGTGCGCGAAATGATGTCGTTGCCACCGCCGGGGGCGAAGGGGCTGATCAGGCGAATGGGGCGGGTGGGGTAGGGATCGGCGGCGATTGAATTGGCGTTTACCGTTGCCGTCGCAAGGCAGATCAACCCAATGCGCAGGCCAATAAGGTGATTGAAGATGGGCATGGTTTCAAGTAGTCTGGGTTGCGTCAAGTAGCGATCAATAAAACCACGCACACAAGATACAATAAAAACAAGAAGTTACCTACTGTAAAGCGCGCATGGCCATACACCCAAAGCTATCCGAATCACCTTACGACGTTCTCTTACCGGAACATCGCTGGTTCCCTGCTGCCGAAGCGCTGCGTGAAAAGTCATACGAAAAACTGCTACCACCGCTAGTGGCCAAAATTCGTGAAGCGGTCAAGGCGTGGCGGGATACGGGTTACAAAGGCGCATCGGAGACTTCGCGCGCGCTGTTGCACTGGTGGTTCGACACCGATCATCTGATCGAGCAAGCCGACGGCTCACTCGAATCATTTCGCTACTACTACGCCCAGCGCGAAGCCGTTGAAACGGTGATCTGGTTGCATGACGTGCGCCAAGCGCGGGATAAATTCGACTTAATGCGCTTTGACGCATCCGGCGCTGTGTCGGCGGGCATGTTCCCGGAAGATTGGCCGCGCTACGTCGTCAAGATGGCCACGGGCGCTGGCAAAACCAAGGTGCTGTCGCTGCTGATTGCGTGGAGCTTTTTTCATAAGTTGTATGAATCGGATTCCGCGCTTGCCAGAAATTTTCTGCTGATTGCGCCGAACATCATCGTGCTGGACCGTCTGCGCGCGGATTTTGATGGCCTGCGCATCTTTTTCAATGATCCCGTGTTGCCGGATAACGGGCACGAAGGCCGCAACTGGCGCGACGAGTTTCAGTTGACTTTGCATATCCAGGACGATGTGCGCATCGTGCGCGACACGGGCAATTTATTTCTCACCAACATACACCGCGTTTATCTGGGTGATGTGATTGCCCCCTCGCTCGAAGACGATGATTTGCGCGATTACTTTCTGTCGCCGTTTGGCTCGAAGCCCGTGGGCAAAACCACCGACAGCAAAACAGATTTGGGCGAAGTCGTTCGTGAGATTAAAGAACTCGCCGTGTTTAATGATGAAGCCCATCATATACACAACGAAAAAATGGCGTGGTTTAAAAGCATTCAAGATATCCATCACCGTATGCTGCAAAAGGACTGCCGTCTCACCTTGCAGGTGGATGTGACGGCGACGCCGCGCCGAGAGAATGGCGAGATCTTCGTTCAGACGGTCTGCGATTACCCGCTGGTTGAGGCCATCCACCAGAACGTCGTCAAACATCCCGTGCTGCCCGATGCCGCCAGCCGCGCCAAATTGCAGGAGCACAAAAGCGCGCTGTTCTGCGAAAAGCACGCGGACTACCTTGCGCTCGGCATTGAAGAATGGCGCAAGGCGTACGTGGAACACGAAATGCTCGGCAAAAAGGCCGTGCTATTCGTGATGGTGGACGACACCCGCAACTGCGATGACGTGGGCGCGCATCTGCAGAAAATTTGCCCTGAACTGCAAGACGCGGTGCTGGTGATTCACACCAAGAACAATGGCGAAATCTCCGAGGCTGCATCAGGCAAGAATAAAGAAGAACTCGAAAAGCTGCGAGCCGCCTCCAATGCCATCGACAGTTGGCAAAGCCCCTACAAAGCCATCGTATCCGTGCTGATGCTCAAGGAAGGCTGGGACGTGCGCAACGTCACTACCATCGTTGGGCTGCGTGCCTACACATCAAAAAGCAACATACTCCCTGAGCAAACGCTCGGTCGCGGATTGCGCCGCATGTACTTTGGCAGCAATACCGAGGAAACCGTCTCGGTGATGGGCACCCCCGCCTTTATGGAATTTGTCGAATCGATACAAAGTGAAGGCGTCGAACTCGAATACCGGCCGATGGGTGGCAGCGCGCGCGAGAAGGAGGATTCGCTGATTGTCGAAGTCGACAACGAAAACAAGCAAAAGGATATCGACGCGCTCGACATAGCCTTGCCCAAATTGGCGCGTCGCTTCAACCGCGATTACAAGGAACTCGACGCACTTGACCCCGCCGCATTCGGCAATCCGAAGTTGGCGTTAAAGTCTTTCACCCCCGAAGAAACGCGCGAAATCGTATTCAAGACCATGCTTGACGCGGCGGTGCACCACACCATCCAGCTTGACGGCGCGGGACCGGCGGATTACCGCTCCGTGGTGGGGTTCTTTGCACGCCAGTTGTTGAAAGAACTGCGGTTGGTGGGCGGCTATGATGTCCTCTACGGAAAAGTTAAAAATTTCCTTCAAAATCAATTATTTACGGATTCTCCGGCAAATCTTGAAGACGCAGTCGTGCTGCGCAATCTGTCGGAACCCGAAGCCGGGAAAATCCTTTTCGATTCGTTCAAGTCCGCCATCAACGCGCTGACCGTGACCGATAGCGGCTCCACGCGTATTGAAGATTACATTCGGTTGCGGCACACACGTCCGTTTCGTACCGAGCATCGGCCGTACCTGAGCGCGAAGAAATCCATTTTCTCCAAAATCGTGGGCGAGCCGCGCGCAGGTGGTTTTGAACTGCGGTTCGCCAAATTTCTGGACGATGCGCCGGATGTCACCGCATTCGCCAAGAACTATCTCGCCGTGGGCTTCAAGATTGATTACGTCAAACAAGACGGCGACCTCTCCACCTACACGCCAGACTTTCTGATACGCACCGCAGACGGCACGGTTTGGATCGTCGAAACCAAGGGCCGCGAAGAACTCGATTTGCCCAAAAAAATGGCGCGCTTGCGGCAGTGGTGTGACGATGCCACAAGCGCGGGCAAGCCTGACGGCGGCGCGACCTACCGCTTTGTTTACGTTGACGAGAAGGGTTTCGATCAGCATACGCCGCAGACATTCGCCGCGCTCGCAGCCAGCTTTACCGAATACCAAGAGGTTGCATAATGATTACGCGCTTTCGCATTTCCAACTTTAAACGTCTGGAATCGGCTGAACTCGAACTCGGCAGCGCTGTGGTATTTATCGGCCCCAACAATTCGGGTAAGACGACCGCTTTGCAAGCCATGGCGCTATGGGAAATAGGCTGGAAGCGCTGGGCCGAGAAGCGCGATAAGAGTTCGCCCGCCGAACGCGTGGGCGTCACGATTAACCGTCGCGATCTTTACTCGATCCCTATGCCCAGCGCAAAACTACTGTGGCACGATCTGTGTACCCGCGAGCTGGACCGGGCAGGTGAAAAACCCAAGACAAGCAATGTACTGATCACCCTCACGGCCGAAGGTATACATGAGGACAAGCCTTGGTCGTGCGCGCTGGAGTTTTACTACGCCAACGAAGAATCGCTCTACTGCCGCCTGAAAGACAGCGACGACGGCATTGTTCCGGCGGGGGCGCGTCAGCATTCCGTGGTGTTCCTGCCACCCATGTCCGGCTTGGCTGAGCGGGAGCATCGCAAGGAACCTGGTGAAATAAGCGTTCTGATCGGTGAAGGCCAGACTGCCCAGGTGCTGCGCAATCTCTGCTGGCAACTCTTTTCCCGCGCTGACAAAGGCGCGTGGAATGAGCTTGTGAAGCGCATCGAAATGCTGTTTTTTATCACGCTACAGGAACCCGTCTACGTCAATGTGCGCAGCGAACTGACGCTAACCTACAAAGAACAATCCGGTGTTGAATTTGATCTTTCTTCCTCCGGGCGTGGTTGCCAGCAGGTACTTTTGCTGTTGAGTGTTTTGCTCGCTAATCCGGGATCAGTGTTACTGCTGGACGAGCCGGATGCGCACCTCGAAATCCTGCGTCAGCGGGATGTCTATAATTTGTTAACCGAAATAGCCGCCGCCAATGGCTCCCAAATTGTGGCTGCCAGTCACTCAGAAGTCGTTTTGCAGGAGGCTGCCGAGCGCGACGTGGTTATGGCATTCGTCGGCAAGCCACACCGCATCGATACCCGCTCGCGCAGCAGCCAGGTCAAGAAATCTCTCGAAGATATCCGTATGGCCGATTACTACATGGCCGAACAAAAGGGCTGGATGCTCTATCTGGAAGGCTCCACTGACTTGGCTATCCTGCGCCGGCTCGCGGAACGTCTCAACCATCCGGCGCAGGCGGTACTACACGATACCGTGCCGGTAATTTACCTCGGCAGCAACAAGCCACAGGAAGCCCGCGATCATTTTCACGGTCTCAGAGAGGCCAAGCCTGACTTGGTGGGCATTGCGCTGTTTGACCGGCTGGATAAAGAATTGCATACCGGCTCCCAACTGACCGAGCGTATGTGGTCGCGCCGTGAAATCGAAAACTACCTCGTGACACCCGCCAGCCTGCGCGCATTCGTTCAGCTTGACCTCGGTGACGATTTGGTCTCGCAGGCTGAACGTGCAACTAGGCTGGAAACGCTGGAAACCTGCATGACCGAACTTATCAACGCGTTGCGGCTAACGACCGAACATGATCCATGGGGACCGAACATCAAAGTTACGGACGAATTTCTTGATCCTCTGTTCAAGCTTTATTACGCGCGGCTGGGCACGCCGCAACAGACTTTCAAACGCGATTACCATGGTTTGGCCGATGCCATACCTATTGATGAAATCGCGCCGGAAGTCTCAACCATGCTTGATAGCATTCTTGAGGTCGCCAATCGCGCCTTGCCTGCCCATTGAATCTTTGACAATTCAACCATCCGACGAGGATGCCCATATGCGCGCGCCAAATGTTGCGAAATTTACGACAGTGCAAAAAATAGGCCACTACAACAACAGATCTAAGTGCGGATGCCATAAGTGAAGAAGTCCCGGTAGATTCGCAGGGCAAGATCATTGTTTTTGGTGCAAGCCAGATTCGCCGCACTTGGGTTGATGAGCAGTGGTACTTCTCGGTGATCGACATCGTTGGTGCTTTGACAGACAGCGCCAGTCCACCCAAGTATTGGGACGCCATGAAGCGGCGAGAGCAAGCGGGCGCGGGTGTTGACCTTTCTACATTGTGTAGAAAGGTGCCCAAGCCACCTTCGGCGTTACGCCCACGCAATACAAAAAGCTCACGGGCTTGCAGCGCGAAAACCTGCGCGATCACATGAACGATCTGGAACTTATCTTCACCATGCTCGGCGAAGCCGCCACCACCGAAATCGCCCGCAACAAAGATGCACAGGGCTTTCTGAGAAACAAGCGCGCAGCAAAGGAAGGCGGCTCCGTCGCGGGCAACGCCCGTCGCCCAGCTTGAAGCCAGGTTTGCCCGGAAAGTCATTACTTCCGAAAACTACCTGAGCGACAAACCCAGACCCACACTTCCGCCCAAGCTGAAAAATACGAAGAAGAGTTGACCACGATTATGGCCCGCAACGCTAAAACCGCCTACGCACTGACCGACGCCGAAAAGCGCGATCTCATCCAGTTCTTGCAGCGACACGAAATGATTTTGTTGGGTCAAATTAACCGCTATCATTGAGTCCATGACAACGCTTACAGACATTGAGCTTCTAGCCCTGCTCGACGATATTGAATCCGACCGTACTGAACGCAAAGAGTCCTGGTCGGGAGATGCGCCTGAAAAAGGCCCTCAAGCCATTTGTGCTTTCGCAAATGATCTCCCGAACCATCAAAAGCCGGGCGTTCTCTTTGTTGGCGTGAAAAACAATGGGCAACCTTCAGCGCTTCCCATCACCGATCAGTTGTTGACTACCCTCGCGGATTTGCGCTCGAACGGCAACATTCTGCCGCCGCCCGCACTGGTGGTTGAGAAGCGCAAGCTCAAGGGTGCGGATGTTGCTGTGGTTACTGTTAGGCCCGCAGACGCGCCACCTGTTAAATATAAAGGTCGCATCTGGGTTCGCGTGGGGCCGCGCCGGGGTACTGCTACCGCTCAGGAAGAACGCATCCTGAATGAGAAGCGCCGATATCGTGATCTACCGTTTGACGCATGTCCCTTGCCCGCCTGTCCGTTCGGGGACTTGAATCGCAATGTTTTTGAAGGTGAGTACTTGCCGAACGCCTTCGCCTCCGATGTCATTGAGGCCAACGAACGTACCTATGAGCAGCGACTGGCTGCCTGTCGCATGATCGCGACGGCGGATGAAAAAACACCTACCGTTCTTGGTGTATTGACACTGGGAAACAGTCCCCGTACCTGGCTACCGTGCGCCTATATCCAGTTCCTGCGCATTCGCGGCATGGAATGGGGTGATCCCATTGCAGACGAAGAAAGCATAGAGGGTACATTGTCAACCATGCTTCGTCAGTTGGATGAAAAACTGAAGGCGCATATTTTCACGTCCGTGGACATCACGTCGGGTGAAAAGGAGCAGCGTGATAGCACGTATCCGTTGGCTGCGTTACAGCAATTGACGCGCAATGCAGTCATGCACCGCACCTATGAGAATACCAACGCGCCCATACGGGTGTACTGGTTTGACGATCGTATTGAAATTCACAGTCCGGGCGGCCCCTTCGGCATCGTAACCATCGAGAATTTCGGCCAGCCGGGCGTGTCGGATTACCGTAATCCCCATATCGCCGACGCCATGCGAGTACTCGGCTACGTGCAGCGCTTTGGTGTTGGCATTGCAACCGCACAGCGGGAATTGGCAAAGAACGGCAATCCTCCAGCCCAGTTCACGGTTGAGCCGAACACGGTGCTGGTTACAGTGAGGCGTGCCGCATGAGTGTTCCCGTACTCACGTTTTTTAATAATAAAGGCGGGGTCGGAAAAACTTCGCTGGTCTATCATCTCGCGTGGATGTTTTCCGAGATGGGCAAGCGAGTCGTCACGATTGACCTTGATCCGCAGGCGAATCTGACATCTGCATTCTTGTCGGAGGAACAGCTCGAATCCCTGTGGGACAACGACACCCCGGTTCACAGCGCGCGCACGATTTATCAATGTGTAAAACCTTTGATCGAAGTAGGTGACATTCGCGCACCCGAAGTAAAAATAATCAACTCACGTCTCAGCCTGGTGCCTGGCGATCTAGGACTGGCTGGTTTCGAAGATTATCTGTCGCAGGAATGGCCAAGAAGTTTGGGGGCTGAAAATCTCTTTCGCCCGTTCAGGGTTCAAACTGCGCTGTGGCAGGTGTCCCAAATGGCTGCCAAGCAACAAAATGCTGACCTGATCCTTGCAGATGTCGGCCCAAATCTCGGCGCTATTAACCGCTCTGCATTGATCGGATCGGATCACGTCGTTATTCCTCTTGCAGCGGATCTTTTTTCCTTGCAAGGTCTCCGCAATTTAGGGCCAACCTTGCGTGCGTGGCGGTCGGATTGGCAAAAACGTGTCGGGAATTGGAATAATCCGTCATTTGAACTTCCCGCTGGACGAATGCAACCCGCCGGATACATCGTCCAGCAACACACAGAACGCTTGTCGCGTCCTGTCAAAGCCTATGATAAGTGGGCCGCGCGTATTCCCTCGATCTATCGTTCGAGTGTACTCGCCGCGCCTCCGGAGAATGTTAAGCCGGAGGCAGATACCCTCTGCCTTGCCCGCCTGAAGCACTACCGCAGTCTGGTTCCCATGGCACAGGAAGTGCGTAAACCGATCTTTCAACTCACGTCAGCAGATGGCGCAATTGGTAGCCACTCCAATGCGGTCACAGAGGCGCGCACTCATTTTGACGCGCTGGCGAAAACCATTCTTGAGCGCATCGGCATGGCTGCCTGAACCATGGCCAAATCACCCAAACAAACCTACGAAATCACCGACGCCGAAAAGCGCGACCTCACGCAATTGATCCAGGAAGGCCGCGCGCTGCCGGAGAAATACCGCTTTGTGCTGTTCGAAGACAAGCGCGAGGTCGAGCTGGTGTGGAACGGCAAGACGCGTAATGTGTGCACCACCATCCTGCCGTTCCAGACGCTGGAGCACATTGACGAGCCGCGCACCGAGACCAAGAGCCAAGAAGACCTGTTCGACCCACGTGGCCGGCAACTGCGCGGCTGGACCAACAAGCTGATTTGGGGCGACAACAAGCTGATCTTGTCGTCGCTGAAAAGCGGCGCGCTGCGCCAGCAGATCGAAGCGGCCGGCGGCCTGAAGTTGATCTACATCGACCCGCCGTTCGACGTGGGCGCCGATTTCTCGATGGACATCGAGATCGGCGGCGAGACCTTCCACAAGGAGCCGAACCTGCTGGAGCAGATCGCCTACCGCGACACTTGGGGGCGCGGGGCAGATTCGTTCATCGCGATGATTTACGAGCGGCTGATCTTGATGCGGGATTTGCTGGCGGAGGACGGGTCGATTTATGTGCACCTCGACTACCGCATGCTGCACCACGTTCGACTAGTCATGGACGAGATCTTCGGCTCTGAACGCTTCATGAACCAGCTCGTCTGGAAACGGACGAGCGCGCACAGCAGTGCAAAGCGGTACGGCCCCGTTCACGACGCGTTGCTGTTCTTCGCAAAGACGGACTCCTATTGCTGGAATCAAGTCTTTCAAGAGTACGACCCGCACTACATCAACGAGTTTTACACGCACGTTGACACCGATGGCAGACGGTGGCGGCGCTCCGATCTAACGGGTGCCGGCGTACGACGCGGAGCTACGGGCGATCCTTGGCGCGGAACCAATGTGACTGCGAAAGGGCGGCATTGGTTTACTGCACCGGCTGAGTTGGATGCTCTCGATGCTCAAGGGAAGATTCATTGGCCTGCCAAGGACGGCGGGATGCCAATGCTCAAGCGCTACCTCGACGAACAAGTAGGCGTGCCACTCCAAGACGTTTGGGACGACATCACTCCGATTCACAACTTGGGCGCTGAGCGGCACGGCTATCCCACGCAGAAGCCTGAGACCCTCGTCGAACGCATCATCAAAGCCAGCAGCAACGAAGGCGACCTCGTCGCCGACTTCTTCTGCGGCTCCGGCACCACCGCCGCCGTTGCGGAAAAACTCGGCCGCAAGTGGATCGCGACCGACCTGGGCAAGTTCGGTATCCACACCACACGCAAGCGGCTGATCGGCGTGCAGCGCCAGATGAAGGCCGAAGAAAAAAACTTCCGTGCCTTCGAGGTGCTGAACCTCGGCCGCTACGAGCGCCAGGCCTATCTGAATGTCGGCGGGCGTTTGACGGCGAGCAAGAAGGCGCAGGCCCTCGCCGCCAAAGAGGCCGAGTTCCGCGCGCTCATCCTGCGCGCCTACAAGGCGCAGGCGCTCGACGGTGAAGCCTTCTTCCACGGCAAGACAAACGGGCGCCTCGTCGTCATCGGGCCGATCAACCTGCCGATCGGTCGGCTGTTCGTTGAAGAAGTCATCACCGAATGCCGCAAGCGTGGCGCCTCGCGCGTCGACGTGCTGGCCTTCGAGTTCGAGATGGGCCTGTTCCCGG
>JAYTWR010000059.1:0-5637 GCA_043743335.1 Burkholderiales bacterium | reverse complement strand
GTCATGCAATCCGGCATGATGTCCAGCAATCGCGAATGAGGGGCCAAGCCATTCCTGCCGATAAGCGAGCGCCGCGCCATATACCGCATGATGAGTTTCGGCGCTGCTCTCTCGCTCGCCGTGCAAATATTGCTGAAATTCATCGCGATACTTGCCAAAGTCATGCAACAGGCCAGCCCATTTAGCGGCCTCAACTAAGGCAGGGCAGCTTTTCCCTGCAAAGTAGCTTGCAAAATATCCGACCGCTTGAAGATGATCCTTTAACGTGTGCTCTACGCCAGCCGCATTCTCACTGTGGGCATAGTATCGATCGACTGCGGTAATTCCTATTGATGGCATTGTCGGCCCGCCTATTTTGTTTCCACTTTTTTACTGCAATAGCAGTCTATACGTGCCCACTCGCATTTCATGATAGTGGGTGAAGGAATAGGTAATGGTGCTAATTCCACACCCAAGAAGTAGTATAACTATTTGTTTTTAAATTGTTTTTCTGCTTTTTGCGTAAGGAGCATAAATCACTGCACTGGATATTGGATGTTGGCGATTAGCGGATTAGCTCTCGGATAACTACCGATATTGTGCAATCGCGCGTTGCAGTTGTTCTTGCACCGAGAGGCGAAGGGCATTGGGAGATACAACCTCCACATCCGCCCCATGCCGCAAGATATCCATCACCAACTCCCGCTCATCCCGATAAGGTATCTTCAACTCATACCGCCCGTCCGTCAGATATTGCCCTGCCTGCTGCGGATGCCAGCGCTCATCCGCCACCCACCGCGCGCGCTCTTTTGAAAATCGCAGCACTGCCGTTTTGTTGGCTTTGCCGGCAAAGATGCCGTAGCTGCTGGCGTAGTGTTCATTGAGTTTCTCCGCTGCAACGTCTTGCGCCTTATCTGTTGATTCCATAGCGCTTTTTACTTTGTCGATAGAAAAACTGCGCAGCCCTTTGCGCAGTTCGCACCACGCATCTAGGTACCAATTGTCGCGGTAATGCACGATGTGCTGCGGCGATACGGTGCGCTCGGTCACTGTGTCGCGCCCGCGCCCGTGGTAGGTCAGGCGCAGCTTGCGCCGTTGCAGGGTTGCGCTGGCGATGACGTGAAACCATTCGCCTGCGGGCCGTGCGGCCATGCCGAGCACGCGCACGCGGGTGGCGGCTTCGCTTAAGCCCAGCCGTTTGCTGCTGAGCAAGTCACCAATGCGTTTGGACAGCGGTTGCAGGTGTTCTCTGAGCAAGCCGGGTTCTAGGTTTTCAAACAGGTGTTCAAATACCAGCAGCGCTTGCAGTTCGCGCGCGTTGAACCACAAGCCCGGCAGTTCATAGGTGCCGCCATTGGCGGTGCGTTCGTAAAAATAGCCGTCAAGGTCTTTGCTGAATTTCAGCGGCGCATGAAGATTGTCACGCAAGAAGCGTATCAGGCGGTATATCGTAGGTACGGCGCACTCCACTGCCAGCGCCAAGTCCGCACGGCTGATGGGTGTGCGGCGGTCGCGCAGTACGTCGTGCAGTTTGTAGATGCGGTCGAATTTGTCCATAGCGTCTCCTTGTTAATCTGCGAGCATCTTGGATGATCGTTGGTGGTGCGCGCCTCTATTCGCCCAGCGCAATCGCGCGCAATCGCACGCAATCGCCTGCGAACCCGTCTAACGAAGGTAGTCTGGCTCGCTGCACTCGTCACCGGGCCGCAGGTCGGCGATAATTCAAACTGCTGGCTTGGTTGAAGGCGCTTTCTTGTCATCACACAATAGTCATTTAAAAACAATAAGTTACGAATATTATCCCGAAAGCCGCCTTTTGAACGACGCTGCCGCCAGCCCCCATACGCCCATGATGCAGCAATACCTGCGTCTGAAAGCGGATCATCCCGACAAGTTATTGTTTTACCGGATGGGCGATTTTTACGAGTTGTTTTACGCCGACGCGGAGCGCGCCGCCAAGCTGCTCGACATCACGCTCACCAGCCGTGGCGCGTCGGCGGGTGTGCCGATCAAAATGGCCGGTGTGCCGTATCACGCGGTTGAGTCTTATCTTGCCAAGCTGGTGAAGCTCGGTGAATCGGTAGCGATTTGCGAGCAAATCGGCGATCCGGCCACGAGCAAAGGGCCGGTCGAACGCAAGGTCATGCGCGTGGTAACCCCCGGCACATTGACTGATGCCGCGCTGCTCGACGACAAGCGCGACAACATTTTGTTGTGCATCAATCGCGTGCGTGACACCTTGGGCGTGGCTTGGCTGTCGCTGGCATCGGGGCGCTTTGCGGTGATTGAAACCGCGTGGGGCAATCTGGAAGGTGAGCTGGAGCGGCTGCGTCCTGCTGAAATACTCGCACCTGAAAGCCTGAACAATGCGCAAAGCAAGAGCAATGAACTTAGCGAACTTAGCGAACGCAGCAAAATCCCGGTGCGGCGCGTGCAGCCTTGGCACTTTGATGTCGATGCCGCGCGGCGCAATCTATGCACGCAATTCGGCACGCATGATCTGAGCGGCTTCGGCGCGGAGCAACTGACGGTGGCGCTGGGTGCGGCCAATGCGCTGCTCGATTATGTCAAAACCACGCAAGGTGCAGCGGTCGCGCATTTGAGCGCGTTGACCGTGGAGCAATCCAGTGAATGGGTGCGCATGGACCCGGCCACGCGGCGCAATCTTGAACTCACCGAAACCCTGCGCGGCGAACCAGCGCCGACGCTGCTGTCGCTGCTCGACCATTGCGCCACCAGCATGGGCAGCCGCCGGCTGCGTCACGCAATACATCACCCGCTGACCAATCGCAGCGTGCTACGCGCGCGCCACAGCGCCGTGGGTGAGCTGTTGCAAACGCGCGATCACGATCGGCTGCACGCGCTGCTGCGCACCTTTGTGGATGTGGAGCGCATCACCTCACGCTTGGCGTTGAAAACGGCGCGGCCACGCGATTTGTCGGGGCTGCGTGACACCTTACTGCAATTGCCTGCGCTGCAGGCC
This sequence comes from Burkholderiales bacterium, assembly GCA_043743335.1. Classification (GTDB taxonomy): domain Bacteria; phylum Pseudomonadota; class Gammaproteobacteria; order Burkholderiales; family SG8-41; genus UBA5216. Next base: position 2,675 of record JAYTWR010000059.1, on the reverse strand, counting down.
ATCGTCGCCGGCAGTGCGAGTACGCTTCTTGCCGACGTTGCGCAAGCGCTGGCGCTGCGCGCAGACATCGCAGCAACACTCAGTGCGGCGATACAGCCTGAGCCGTCGAGTGTGCTGCGCGAAGGCGGCGTGATTGCCGACGGTTTCGACGCCGAACTCGATGAACTGCGCGGGATTCAAACCCACTGTGGTGAATTTTTGCTGGCGCTGGAAACACGTGAAAAAGCGCGCACCGGCATCAGCACGCTCAAGGTCGAATACAACCGTGTGCACGGCTTTTACATTGAGGTCTCGCGCGCGCAAAGTGACAGCGTGCCGGATGATTACCGTCGTCGCCAGACGCTGAAAAACGCTGAGCGCTATATCACGCCAGAGCTTAAAACGTTCGAAGACAAGGCGTTGTCGGCGCAAGATCGTGCGCTGGCGCGCGAAAAATTGCTCTACGAAAAACTGCTGAATGATCTGGCACCGCACATACCGGCCTTGCAACGCACGTCCGGCGCGCTGGCCGAGCTGGATTTGCTGGCGACATTCGCCGAACGCGCCGCCGCACTCGACTGGAACGCACCTGAGTTCTGCGACGACAATCGTATCGACATCGAAGCCGGCCGCCACCCGGTGGTGCAGGCGCAGGTCGATCAATACATTCCCAACGACGCAAGCATCACGCCTGCGCGACAAATGCTGCTGATTACCGGGCCGAACATGGGCGGTAAATCTACCTATATGCGGCAGGTGGCGATTATTGTGCTGCTGGCGCATTGCGGCTCGTTTGTGCCGGCGGCGCGTGCGCGCATCGGCCCAGTAGATCAAATTTTTACGCGCATCGGCGCGGCGGATGATCTGGCCGGCGGGCGCTCCACGTTTATGGTGGAAATGACTGAAGCGGCTTACATTTTGCATCACGCCACACCTAAGAGCCTAGTGCTGATGGATGAAATCGGTCGCGGCACGTCCACCTACGATGGCCTCGCGCTCGCCGGTGCCATTGCGCGCCATCTGGTGGAGAAAAGCCGCTGCTACACACTGTTCGCCACGCACTATTTTGAATTGACCGCGCTGGCGGTGCGCTTTCGTGAAGTCGCCAACGTGCACTTTGATGCGGTGGAGCACAAGGATCACATTGTTTTTCTGCACAGCGTCGAAGAAGGCCCGGCCAATCAGAGCTACGGCTTGCAGGTGGCGCAATTGGCTGGCGTGCCGTCGAGTGTGATCCGCGCGGCGCGGCGCAATCTGCTGGCGCTGGAAGAGAAAGGCGCAGCCACCGGCCCCCAGCGCGACTTGTTTTCTGCCGCCAATCAATTGGACGCCGTGAATGCCGCTAGGGAACCCGAAGCGCCGCAAGAGCATCGCATTGTGAGCGAACTGCGCGCGGTAGACCCCGATGCGCTCACGCCGCGCGGCGCGCTGGAGCTGCTGTATCAATTACGCAAGCAACTCGATAAATAAACCAATAAAATCAATTAGTTACGTCATGCCATCCGCTGTAAACCAACCACGCTTGTTCACCAAAATGCTGGCCCTAATGTTGGCCGTTGCAAGCCTTAGCCTCGGCATGTCCGCGCGCGGCGCAGGCGCGGATTTCACCTTTGCCGCGTTCGGCGATACGCCGTATACCGAAGACGAGGAACCGCGCTTCGTCAGCATGATCGCGGAAATCAATCGCGCACCGCTGGCGTTTTCCATACACGTCGGCGATTTCAAAAGCGGCTGGTCGCCTTGCACCGATGCGCTGTTTTTGCAGCGTCGCGAATGGTTTGCGCTGTTTCATCAGCCGCTGATTTACACGCCGGGTGATAACGAATGGGCGGATTGCCATCGCGCATTCGGCGCGGCCACCGATCCGCTGGAACGCCTGCAAAAGCTGCGCGAACTCTTTTTTGCTGACCATCAGTCGCTGGGGCAAAACAAGATACCACTGGCGCGGCAACGCGCGGCGTTTCCTGAAAACGCCCGCTGGGAGCATGAAGGTATTACGTTTGTCACCGTCAACGTGCCTGGCGGTAATAACCAGCGCATGCCTGCAGAAATGGCAGCGCGCGATCAGGCCAATATAGCGTGGATCATCAGCGCCTTCGCTGAGGCCCGTGCGCGCTCACATCGCGCTGTGGTCATTGCCACACAAGCCAATTCGATCAGCGGCGACAGTGGGCGCGGCGTATATGCGGGCCTGATGCGCACCATCCGCCGCGAGACTGCCCATTTCAACGGCGAAGTACTGTTCATTCACGGCGACACGCACCGCTACCGTGTGGATCAACCCCTGTCGGACCCGAACGCGCGCGGCGCGCTACGGAATTTCACGCGGCTTGAAGTATTTGGTTACCCGTTTATCAACTGGGTGCGCGTGCGTGTCATCCAGCGCGACGGCAAGGTGACGTTTGTGCCGTCACCGGGCGGGTAAGCTCTCTGCCAAAAACAGGTGTGAAGAAAAACGCTTAGCCGCAGAAAGCACAGAGGGCGGAGGGGGCGCAGAGGACACCGAGGAAAACCAAGGGTGAGCAGGTCTGTGTAGCCTAGCCTTGGCACAAAAAGAAAAATCGTCTCTATTCAGCCGCTATGGAAAGTCAAAAGCCTCCCTCACCCGGCGCTGCGCGCCACCCTCTGCTCCGCTTCAAGTGTGCCCTTGTCCCGGAGGGCGAGGGTTTGTTCCCCTCTCCCTTCGGGACAAGGGC
>JAYTWR010000058.1:0-16149 GCA_043743335.1 Burkholderiales bacterium | reverse complement strand
CTTTGAGATTTTTCGCGGGCAGCGCGTTGGTGACGACCAGAAAGTAAGGTACATAAACCATGAGGCCGACGGGTGCAAAATCGCGCAGCGGTTCGAATGGCATTTTCGCGCCCAAGGCCGGCAAGATGGACAGCCCGGCCGAGGTGCCAAAGGTGATGGTGTAGCCGTCGGCAGGCGAGCGCGCACCTTGGGTAAGGCCGATCAGCGTGCCCGCGCCGGGGCGGTTGTCGATAACCCATTGCTGCTTGAGGGCGTCACCGATTTTTTGGCCGATTTCGCGCGCGACAAAATCCGTGGTGCCGGCGGGTGGGTAGGGCACAATCAGGCGCACAGGCTTGACAGGGTAGGTTTGGGCGAGGGCGTTACCCGTGCCCGCCGACAGCGCTAGCGTAGTGACCACAGTGACTGCCAAGGCTACTATCGGTAGCAGGACGGGCAGGCTGCGGGGTGGCGTTCTCATGGTGTGTGGCCTGTTGCAATGAATGGAACGGCTAATCTACCCGTACCGTATTGATTGTCCAGTCCCGGTATACTGCGGATTGTGTCTTCCTAACCATTGAAAAAAGGAGAACCAAAATGCATCTCAAGGGGAAAGCAGCGGTAGTGACGGGCGCAGGCCGTGGTATCGGGCGCGCAATTGCCCTGTTGTTGGCGAAAGAAGGGGCCAGCGTCATTGTGGTCGACCCCGGCGTGGGTCGCGGCGGTGAAGCGACTGAAGAGCGGCCCGCCGATGAAGTGGTTGCCGAGATCGTTAAAGCCGGCGGCAAGGCGCAGGCCAATTACGATTCGGTGGCGGATTACCTCAAAGCGGGCTTGATGATCAAGCAGTGTGTGGATGCCTACGGCAAGATCGACATTCTGGTGAACGTCGCCGGCAATCTGCGCGAGCGCATGATCTGGAATATGTCGGAAGACGATTTTGATTCGGTGGTTGCAGTGCATCTGAAAGGCAACTGGAATACCTGCCATCATGCGGTGAAGTACATGCGTCAAGTGGGGCATGGTCGCATTGTGAATTTCTCGTCTGACGCGTTCAAAGGCTCGGTCGGGCAGTGCAATTACAGCGCGGTGAAGGCCGGCATCATCGGCTTGACGCGCTCGATTGCCAAAGAAACGTACAAAAACGGCATCACGGCCAACGCCATTTGCCCGTCCGCTGATACGCGCATGACGCTCACCGACACGGTGAAAGAAAACCGCCGCCGCAAATTTGAAGCGGGCCTGATGACCAAAGCGCAATACGATCTCACGCTGATCCCGCGCGGCCCAGAATACATTGCGCCGATTGTGGCGTTTCTTGCCACGGACGAGGCGGATTACGTCAACGGTCAAGTGTTCCACATCGAGCGCGGCCGCATCAACACCTACGTGTTTGGCGACGATTACAAATTCCTACACAAGGGTGATGACGGCATGTTCAGCGTGGGGGAGTTGATCGAGAACGTGCCCGGCTCGCTGATGAACGACATCGTGCCGGTGGTGCCGGTGGTGAAAATGAAAGATGCCGTGAGTTCCAACGCGGCGAAGAAAGAAAAGACGGCCTGAGCGCGTAGCGACGGCGTTGTCACAACCATGCCCGCATCGCTTGCGGGCATGCGTTAAAAACATAATAAAATCAATTAGTTAGCGTATACATGGCGATGGCGATGCAGGCGCTGGGCGTGTTGGCGGGCGCGGGCTTGGGTGACGACAAAACCTACGGCTATTTGATTATGGCGATCGACCCTGAACGCATGCTGCCGGGCGACGATTTCCGGCGGCACATGAGCGACATGCTGGCCAAGGTGAAAGCCACGCCGCGCCAGCCGGGCGTAGACGAAATTCGTTTGCCCGGCGAGCGCGCCTCGCGCGAGCGCGCCCGTTTGCAGCGCGAAGGGTTGGAGATCGACCGCAAGATTTACGACGCGCTGCTGGCGGTGCCGGCCGGGAAACTGGCGGAATTGACATAGGGGTTGATGGTGTATTTTTCTGCACGCAAGGGAGTCTTGATGAAGCTGCGATTCCGCCTGATACCGGGTTTACTGTTGATGGGTTGCGCATTCAGCGCACTCAGCACATTCAGCACATTCAGCGTCTCTAACGCCTATGCGCAGGACGCGGCTGCTGGTTATCCGAATCGCCCGATACGCTTTATTGCGCCGTTTGTGGCGGGTGGCCCCAGCGATTTGTTGTCTCGGCTGCTCGGCCAAAAGTTGAGCGAAAGTTGGGGCCAGAGCATCGTCGTCGATAACCGCGGCAGCGCGGGCGGTGTGGTGGGATTCGAAATCGGCGCGCGTGCGTTGCCCGACGGTTACACGCTGCTGCTGGCCACATCTGCTGGCCTCACCATCAACCCGTATGTGTACCTCAAGCTGCCGTACGATCCGGTGCGCGACTATCAGCCGATCACACAAGTGACGTCCGGCGCGTATGTCATGGCGATACATCCCGGCGTGCCCGCCAAATCGCTGCCGGAATTTATTGCGCACGCCAAAGCTCGCGCCGGGCAACTCAATTACGCCACCACCGGCACCAACAATCTACTCGCAGCCGAGTTGTTCAATCACATGGCGGGCGTGAAGACGGTGGGCATCAGCTACAAGGGAACCGGGCAAGCTGTTAACGCGCTGCTCGGCGGTGAGGTGCAAATGTTTGTGATCAGCCCGCTGGTGGGCTTGCCGCACATCAATGCCGGCAGACTGCGCGCACTGGGCGTGACGGGTCCCAAACGCAGCGCGCGCCTGCCGGATATTCCCGCGATTGCCGAGACCTTGCCCGGCTATGAGCAGATTGTGTGGCACAGCGTGATGGCACCCGCGCGCACGCCGAAGGCCATCACCGATAAATTGACCAAAGAATTGGTCAGAATTATCAGGCTGCCGGATATACAAGAACGCCTGAACAGCCAAGGCCTCGACGGCGTAGGCTCGTCATCTGAAGAAGTCACCGCGTTGATCAAGCGCGAATTGGTGATGCATGCGACGCTGACCAAGCAAATTGGTCTTAAGCCGCAGTAACGCTTGCGGCGCTTGCGACGCTTGCTTGACGCCTAAGCGGGGGTTTTGCAGGGCCGACTATTTACGCCGCGTTACTTCATTTCAATGAATTCAAGCTGCACGCCATCCGGCCCCTCAAAAAAACACACACGCCGTCCGCCGGACACCACGGTTTCTTCGAGGATGCCGATGCCCTGCGCCTTGAGTTTCGCGACCAGATCATCAAGCCGATCGGTATCCATCGCGATGTGCTCCATGCCGTAACTTTGCTCACGCTGCTGCGTGGGATGCAGGTCGGTAATGTTCAGCGACAGCCCGTCGAGATCAACGCGGTAACCGCCGGTGGGTGACTGGCTGGTGATGGTTGCGCCGAACGTATCCACGTAAAACTTCGCGGTCTTGTCCGGATTTTTGGTTTTGATGTGCAAATGATTAAGCTTGATGGTCATGACGCGCCTCCTTCGGGCAAAAGATGGGGCCTTGAAAAATACTTTAACAAATTGATTTTAAAAGCATTTAATTTCACTCTGGCTTGATGCCGCCGACCTTGATAATCGACTGAAAGCGCAGGTATTCCTCTTGCATGTGGCGCATAAAGCCATCGGGCGTGCTGTCGGGCGTAGATTCCGCGCCCTGCCGCACAAAGCGCTCGCGCAATGCCGTTTTGCGCAGCACGCGCACGATGTCGCTGTGCAGTTGCTCCACCACGCGGCGCGGCGTGCCCTTGGGAGCGACGATACCTGACCAACTGTCGAACTGCGCTTCGGGCAAGCCCACCTCGGCAATCGCCGGCACGTTGGGTAAGGTCGCGCTGCGCTGCGGCGTCATCACCGCCAACGCACGCAAGCGGCCTTCGCGCACCGGCCCCAGCGCCGCCGGCAAGGTGTAGATGGCGTAGTGCACGCGGCCGAGCGCCATTTCCACAAACGAGTCAGACGCCATTCTGAACGGCACATGCACCGCGTCTATGCCAAGTGCGCGCGAGAACACTTCGGCCGCCAAATGCGACGCCGAGCCGATGCCGAGCGAGGCGTAATTCAATTCACCCGGACGCACGCGCGCATAAGTCACAAACTCCCGCGCCGTGGAAACCGGCAGCGTGCGTGTCGCCGCCAGCACATTGGTGATCGACGCCACATGCGCCACGCCCACAATATCGCCCAGTGCGCGATACGGTGGCTGCTCGCGTAAGAGCTCGGTAATCAGCCGCGTCACGCCCACCATGCCCAGCGTGTAACCGTCGGCGCTGGCGCGCGAGACGCGGGTGTTGCCGATCAAGCCGCCTGCACCGGGTCGGTTCTCGATCAGCACCCGGTGCCGGTAATAGCTTTCAAGCTCATCGGCCAGCAAACGCGCGAAAAAATCATCCGCCGCGCCGACTGACGATGCGACAATAATGCGTATCGGCTTGACCGGAAAATCGGCATGCAGGTCAAAGGTGTCGGCCTGACTTTGCCCCGCCGCCTGCCCCGCAGTCAGCCCCACCGTCAGCGCGCAGCACCCCACGCACAAAGCCGCGCGCAAGAAGCTTTGTGCTAGGCGATACGAACACAAGACGGCAAACACACGTGGCATTGAAAGACGCAGACCCATAACCTCCTCTCCTCGCCGCCCGGCTCCCGCTAGGAGAAGGGCTTCAACCTCCCTTTCCCCCGGAAGAGGGATAGCGGGTGAGGGAGGGGTTTTCGAATTGCGCCTAAACCATGGCGCAGTGAAGCAGTAACGCTGGCGACAAAACTGCCCGGTATCACCAGCAGCTTAAACCGCCAACGCAAACTTCTGAAACGTATGGCAATCGGCTGGCGCACGGTTACGACTGACGCCGAACGTCCAAGTGACTTCGCTCACGTACAAATCGTTTTTGGAATCCAGCGCCAGACCATGCGGTGCGGCAAAGCTGCCGGGCGCGGCGCAGTCGGGCGTACCCCAGCGCGCGAGCAGTTTGCCTTTGGGGTCGAAGACGCTGAATCTTGCGTGACGCATTTTGGTGACCGGGCCAAAGCTGTAGGACGTGTCGCCTTCGTGCCACGCCAGTTCGGTCACGTAGACATTGCCCTTGGGATCGAAGGCCACATGCGTGGGGCGCTGTGTGTCCGTCCATTGCTCAAGGAACTCACCGTCCGGGCTGAATATCTGGATGCGATCGATCTCGCGGTCACACACGAACACGCGTCCGTCAGCGGCCACGGCGATGCCGTGCGGCAGACGAAACTGGCCGGGGCCGTCGCCGGGCTCGCCCCACGAGCGTACGAGTTGGCCGGTCGGCGAAAAGATATGCACACGGGCATTGCCGTAGCCGTCTGAAATATAAATCTGCCCTTTGGCACCGATGGCCACATTGGTCGGGCGGTGAAACGGCGGGCCGGCGCGCTTGACCGAGCCGGTGGTTTTGCCATCGTAGCCAGTGTCAGAGGGCACATTCATGGTGCCCATGGTCATCAGCAGTTTGCCTTCGGGCGTGAACTGGCGCACGGTGTGGTTGCCGTCGTCGGTGGCAAAAATGGTGCCATTGGGCGCGACGTAAATGCCGTGCGTGCGCATGCTGAAATCGCCCTTGCCCCAGGTGCGCAGGTAATTACCCTGCCGGTCGTAAATGATCACCGGGTTTTCGCCACGGCACATCAGGTAAACACGATCCTCCTGATCCACCGCCACGCCCGCCACGTCGCGATGCGCGAAACCCTTGGGCAATTGTTCCCAGCCTTCAACCACGGAATAATTCACTTTGCCGGTAGCAGCCATGCGACGCTCCTTTGACGATTAAATTTCGTATTAAATCAATTAGTTACGAATAAGCCTCACCAACGATTCACCGAAAAACGCCCAGGGCCGATGAGCAAAATCACCAACCCGGTCAACAGAAAAAACCCTTGCAGCTCCAACGCCCAGCCGCCGCTGCGGCCCAACTCAAACAACTGCGTGGCGTGCGACAGCGTAATGGCAAAAATCATGTTAATCGCAATCAGCGCGCCACCCGTGCGCGCAAAGCAGCCGAAGATAATCAATAGCGGTGCAAGCAGTTCGCCAACGTAAACCCCATACGCCACCCACGCCGGCAACCCCATAGTCACCAGCGAGGCTTCAATGCCGCTGACGCCCTTGGTGATTTTGGCGTAGCCGTGAAACAACATAAATAGACCCAACGTCAGGCGCAGAATCAGTTTGCCGCTGTCGTCACTGAGGGAACTGCCGCTGCCTCTGAATGCCATATTGCGCCTCGCTTAGGGTTGCTATCTCGTCAATCTCGTTACTGCACGCCCTGCCGATACTGTGCCGATCCGAAAAGTATATCGCGCTCGGCATCCGTGGGCGCGCGGTCGTGCGCTTTGCGCTCGTCCGCCAGCAGCGCCAAGCCCCGCTGCACCGCCGGACGCGCAAGGATTTCCTCGAACCAGCGCTGCACGTGCGGATACAGCGCCATGTCCACGCCGCGCCGCTCGGGGTTGATAATCCACGGCCACGTGGCGATGTCGGCGATAGTGTATTTATTGCCGGCGAGATACGCTGTTTTGCCGAGCTGCTGATTCATCACCTTGTGCAGACGATTCACCTCATTGGTGTAGCGGTCAATCGCGTAGTGCTGCACCTCTTTGGTATACGAGCGAAAATGCCCGGCTTGGCCAAACATCGGCCCGACGCCGCTCATTTGAAACATCAGCCATTGCAGCGTGGTGTATTTCGCCGCCGGTTCGTACGGCAAAAACTTGCCGGATTTTTCGGCCAAATAAATCAAAATCGCGCCGGATTCATACAGCGCAAACGGTTTGTCGCCGGGGCCATTGCGATCAATGATCGCGGGAATTTTGTTGTTCGGATTGATCTGCAAAAAGTCCGGCTTGAACTGATCGCCCGCGCGCGTGTTGACCGCATGCACGGCATACGGTAGCCCGGTTTCTTCCAGCATGATGTGTATCTTACGGCCGTTGGGGGTGGGCCAAGTGTACAGGTCTATCACAAAAATTCCTTTAAAAACAATTAGTTACGATTATTTTGTTTGGTTGGCTGTTAGTGGATTGCTCAACGCATTGTATAGCGCTTCACTTGCGCTTCATCCACCTCCACGCCGTGCCCGGTGCCCGTGGGCCGCGCCATCATGCCGTTAACGATGGTGATCGGCGTTTTAACGATGTCGTCGACAAGGTAGTGATTGGTAATCGACACGCCCCAATTCACGTTCGGTGCCACACAACCTAAGTGGATGATGGTTGCCGCACCCACGCTGGTCTCAGCCACTTTGCACGCGAGGTTAATATTCAGCCCCAGCGCGGCGCACACCGACATCGCGTGCACCGTGGCGCTCACCCCGCCGAGCTTGATGGTTTTAAGATTCGCACCTTTGATCGAACCGGCGCGCGCCATTTGAATAATCGTCGCTACGCTGCCCAGCGATTCATCGCCATTCAGCGGCACCGGCGAGATGCGCGCGAGCTCTGCCATGCCGTCGTAGTCGTCGTCGCGCAGCGGTTGTTCGAGAAACAGCAGGTCGGCCTCGCGCGAGCGCTCAACGAAAATGCGCGCGTTGCGCAAATCCATACCCATATTGGCATCGGCGCACAGCACCACATCGCGGCCTATGGCTTGACGTATGGTCACCGCCGCATCGGCTTCGTCGAACGGATTTTTGATGCCCACTTTCAGCTTAAAGAACTTGTAGCCTTCTTTGATTTTTTTGTGCGTCTCGGCGATATCGTCTTCGATTTTGGGATTGCCCAGCAAATACATGGCCGTGATCGAATCGCGCAGCGCGCCGCCATACATATCCGACATCGACACCTTGAGATGCCGCCCGGCAAGATCCGCAATGGCTGCATCCACCGCGCACTTCGGCCCGCCGTTGTGATGCAGCGCATGCGCGCATAGGTGCGCGAGTTCGGCGCGCTTCAAGGCATCTTTGCCGGTAACCAAAGGGGCGAGGTGCTCATTGACGGCGGCCACCATGCCGGGCAACACATCGCCTGTCATCGTCGGCGCGACTGACGCTTCACCCCAACCCACGAGACCATTGGTGGCCTCTACGCGCACCAGCAAATTGTATGACACCTCCAGTCGCACGCCCGCCATAATGACGGGCTTCTTCAGTGGGATGGCGATGGGGATGGCATCAACGCGCTTGATGGTGAGCGGCGCTGAATCGGTGAGTGAAGATGCGACGGCTTGCGGCGAGGTATCGGGAACCATATTTTTATCTCGTGACTGTCAGCAGAACGGCGGCGGATTATAGCCCGGCGAGCTTGGCCAAAGGCGTCAAATCCTGCAACGCCACCAACGGCAACACCACATGCGACGCGCGCGCGCCATCCGCATACACGGTGTTGGTGGCAATGCGTCGTGTGCGTGCGCGGCCCTCGGGCTCGCCAGTGTTCCAGTTCAAATCGTAACGCGGGAAATTGCTTGACGAAATATCCAGCCGGATACGATGCCCAGCCTTGAACAGGTTGCAGGTTGCGAACGGTTCAATGGTGATTTCGTACACCTCACCCGGCGTCATCATCTCGGGCTTTTCCCACGAGTTGCGATAGCGGCAGCGCAGTATGCCGTCGCAAAGATTCATCGCATAGCCGCGCGGGTAGTCTGCGTTCGGCGGATACACATCCACCAACTTCGCGGTGAAATCAGTGTCCATGCAGTTCGACGACACCTGCAGCTTCACGGTGACCGGCCCGGCTATCGCCATGTCTTGCGTGAGCGGTGGCGTCTCAAACACCATGACATCCGCGCGCGCCGACAAAGGCATACCGGGATGTGTGCTGCCGAAGAACTGCTCGGCCTCGCGCTGATCAAACGCGCCGCCGGCGAACACCGGCTGGCCGGAAGTCAGCGGGCCGCCGATGGTGGGCACCGGGTGGGAAGGATCGTAATCAAACGACACCGGCGCGCCATCCATAGCAGGCTTTACCGCTGACAGCGCACCAGTCGCCTGCAAATAGTACGGCGTGAATTTCACTGCCGGCAACGGCCAATCGTCGCCCGTGATCCAGCGCCCGCCGTGCTGCATGCGCCCTACCGCATTCTTGCGCCCGGAGCCACCGCCCATGAGAAAGAGGCGCACCGCGGGCTCCTTGTCCACACCGTTCGCCAAGCCGCGCACCCAGTGGTCGAACCAGCGCTTGCGCAAATCGCGCCAGTTCACCGCGAGATTGCCGTCGACGGTGGAGGCCTCGCCGAAATCGACATCGCCCGACCACGATTTAGAGCGGTCGCCATGCGTCCACGGGCCCATGATGAGACGCACCGGGCCGCGCTTGCGCTGTTTCAGGCCCACATAATTGTCAGTGGCGGTGCGGATGTAGGCGTCGTACCAGCTCGACATGTGTATCTGCGGCACGTCGGCAAATGAGTCGTACCAGCCCTCGGTGTAAATGCCGAGCTGCTTCCAGTAGTCACTGAATTCGCCGTGCGTCCATTGCTCAAACAGATAGTCTTCGTATTCCGGTGCCCACTTCACCGGCGAATGGCCGGGCTTCCAAGGCATGCGTTTGAACCAGGTGATCAAATCCTCGGCCGCCAGCGCCTCGCGCACCCGCACATCAGCCTTTGCGAGCGTGCTTTCCCGTGCTTGATTAAACGCCCACGTCACCTGCTTCATTTCAAACGCGCCGCCGCTGCGTATGCCCGACTGATACGCGTTCGAAAATCCGCCGCAATCCACCACCATCGCCGACAAGGCCTTGGGCGCGAGGCACGCCAACGCCACCTGTGTGTGTGCGGCATACGACAAGCCCATGGTGGCGATCTTGCCGTTGCACCACGGCTGTTGCGTGATCCATTGCACGGTGTCGTAGCCGTCTTCGCCGTCGCTCAGGTATTTGACGAATTCGCCTTCAGAGCCGTGGCGTCCGCGGCAATCCTGATAAATCACGATGTAGCCGTCGCGCACAAACAGCGCCGCTACATCGGGTCGCAGGCGCGGTTTGGTTTCGCCGCGATCCACTTCAGAGCGCGAAGCGTTGGATTTGCCGTACGGCGTGCGCTCGAGAATCACCGGAAATTGACCCTCGACCGCTTTGCCGTTGCGCGCCGGGCGGTAAATATCGGTGGCGAGTTTGACGCCATCGCGCGTGGCGATCATGACGCCACTTTCGGCAATGACTGCGTAGTGTTCGGGTTGGGGCATGGTGGCAGTAAGTGTCATGAAATCGCCTGCAAAGGGTGATGCGTTATTTTACGCCCGCGCCCGCCGTGTCAAATCCACTGGCCGGGAGGGTACAATGCGCCGCTTGACGCCGTTTGAGCGCATGGCGATGGCTCGTGGCGCGACACGCGGCGATTCTAAGTGCCGCATGCCATAACTACAAAATTATCAATAAAATCAATTAGTTAATACATTATGCTTCTTTACGCACTGACGATTTTCACCAGCGCTTTTTTGCTGTTTCTGGTGCAGCCCATCATGGCCAAGCAAGTGCTGCCGTGGTTTGGCGGTTCCGCAGCGGTGTGGACCACCTGCATGGTGTTTTTCCAGTTTTTGCTGCTGTTCGGCTACGCCTACACCGATTTCACCACGCGCAAAATGACGCCGCGCAACCAGTTGATGTTGCACGCGGCGCTGCTGGCGGTGAGCCTGATCTCGCTGCCGATTATTCCGGACGCAAGCTGGAAGCCCGCTGGCAATGAAGACCCCACCTGGCGCATCCTCGGCCTACTGGCATTGACCATCGGCCTGCCGTATTTTCTGCTCTCCACCACCGGGCCGCTGGTGCAGGCATGGTTTGCGCGCGCGCATGCGTCGGGCACGGTTTACCGCTTGTTTGCGCTGTCGAATTTTGCCTCGCTACTGGCGCTGATTTCATACCCCTTCGCGGTGGAGCCGTGGGTCACCACGCGCGTGCAGTCGGTGGGCTGGAGCGCGGGTTATGTCGTGTTTGTCGTGGTGTGCATCTGCGCGGGCGTCTACAGCCTACGGGCGCACACCGAAGCGCAGGCGAACCCGGACGCGCCCAAGGCCGATGACGGCCCCGCACCCACGTGGGCGCACTACGGCCTGTGGCTGCTGTTGTCGGCCATGGGCTCGTTCATGCTGCTGGCGGTGACCAATCACATCACGCATGACGTGGCCTCGGTGCCGTTTTTGTGGCTGCTGCCGCTGACGATATACCTCATCACCTTCATTCTGTGCTTTGAAGGGCGCGGCTGGTACAAGCGCATGTACTTTATCGGCCCGCTGATGGTCGTGGTGTGCGCGCTGGCCTGGTTCATGCACGAAGAAGGCGGCATCATGGATTTCAAAGTCGCCGTGCCGCTGTTCAGCGCGGGGCTTTTCATCATGTGCATGTTTTTTCATGGCGAGCTGGCAGCGATGAAGCCCGCGCCGCGTTATCTCACCACGTTCTTCTTGATGGTGTCGCTGGGCGGCGCGCTGGGCGGCGTGGTGGTGGGCTTTATCGCGCCCAAGTTCTTCAACACCTATTACGAATTCGGCATCGGGCTGGTGGTCACCTTGCTGCTGGCGGCGTGGCTCACCCTCAGCGGGGTGCGGCTGGTGCCGATGGCACTGTTGATGGCCACCGGCTTTACCGGCTTTCACGTCTATCACTATATCCACGCGCTTTCGAATGACGCGCGCCTGATGAGCCGCAATTTTTACGGCACACTGCGCATCAAAGACACCGGCCCGGACACCAGCGAAACCGCGATGCGGCGCCTGATGCACGGCGCCATCATGCACGGCGAGCAATACCTGCACAATGACAAGCGCCATCGGCTCACCACCTATTACACGGAATCGAGCGGCGTGGGCTTGGCCGCGAAATATTTTCAAGAACAAAACGCAGGCAACCCGGTGCGCCTCGGCGTGGTTGGGCTTGGTACGGGAACGATGGCGGGCTATGCTCGCGCGGGCGACACCGTGCGGTTTTATGAAATCAACCCGGACGTGATCGACATTGCGCGCCGCGATTTTCACTATATCCCCGACAGCAAGGGCAAGGTAGACACCGTACTCGGCGATGCGCGTCTCACCATGGAGCGCGAAGCCCCGCAGCAGTACGATGTGCTTGCCATTGACGCATTCTCCAGCGACGCCATACCCGTGCATTTGATCACGCGTGAAGCAATGGCGATTTACCTGAAGCACATCAAGCCCGACACCGGTGTGGTGGCGTTTCACGTGACCAACCGCTTTCTAAAACTCGCGCCGGTGGTGGAACAAATCGCCAAGACCTACGATTTGCAAGTCGCGCTGGTGAGCGACGACGATACCGGCGGCGACGCCTCGCGTACAGATTGGGTGCTAGTCACGCGCAACAAAAAGCTACTCGGCGACAAAAAAGTCAAAGCGCAAACCAGCGAAATTTCACCGATACCGGGCTTGCGTTTGTGGACCGATGATTTCAATAATCTGGTGCAGATCCTGAAATAAGGCTATTTATAAAATCTGAGGCAGTTGCAAAATTGCCGAGCCGACGGGAATTTAGCGGTGCAATTTAGCGGTGCAAATAAAAGCAGCATGAGGAGCGGGTTTCGACCGCCGAAGCGGCATAATGACGTTGCCGGCGACGCTGAATCTGCCAACAACCGAAGCGTTGATCGAAACCCGTCATGCGTGCTTAAAGTACAATCATTTCCCTCAGGCTGAATAGAGACAAAAGATTTTTAATACCGCAGGTAATCCGGCGTCTCAGTGTTTCACCCGCATATGCTTGCGCACGGCACCCAGCAGGTGATCGAGTTTGACCGGCTTGGTCAAGTAATCGACGCATCCTTCGCGCTTGCCGCGCTCGATGTCGTCGGTGGTGACGTTGGCGCTCAGTGCGATCACGGGGATATCGCGGGTTTCGGGGTTCGCACGCAGGGCGTGCATCACATCAAAGCCGGACATGTCGGGCAAGTGCATGTCCAGCAAAATCAAATCAGGATTTTTAAGACGCGCCAGCGCAATGCCAAGCTCGCCGTCTTCCGCGCTGAAGAATTCATACGGCGTGCGGGTACGTATGAACGAACGCACTACTTCCAGATTGGCCGGATTGTCTTCGATGCACAGCAGGCGGCTCGCACCGGAGGCCGATGCCAACGCGCCACGCACGGGCGCTGTGGCGGCGGATTTGACATGCCGCGCAACGGCATCCAGCGTGACGGTGAACGTGCTGCCCTGAGCCGGGGCGCTTTGCACGGCAATCGTGCCGCCCATTAATTCCACGAGACTTTTGGTCAGCGCCAGCCCGATGCCCGCGCCTTCGATCACACGCCCCTTGGGCACGTGCCGCGTAAACGGCACAAACAGCGACTGCATCTGTTCGGTGGTCATGCCGATGCCGGTATCGGTGACGCTGATTGCCACCCGCTCATTCGACTCGACCCGCACCCACACCAACACTTTACCCTTGGGAACGTTGTATTTCACCGCGTTCGACAAGAGATTCAGCAACACCTGCTTCAGGCGTGTCGGATCGGCGCTCACGCAATCCACGCCGTCGGCGATATCCGCCGCCGCAAAGGTGATATCGTGAGATACCGCCTGCAGCGCCACCAGACTCATGGCCGCGCGCACGATGTCCGCCACCGGCACCGGCTGCAACGATATTTCCGTACGCCCGGACTCGATTTTGCCGAAATCGAGCACGTCGTCCACCAGCTCCAACAGGTGCCAGCCCGCCTTCATGATTTGATCAAGCCAGCCGCGATGCTCCGGCGACAGGCTGCGATTGCCCGGATCATCCATCAACTGTGCAAACCCCAAAATAGCATTGAGCGGCGTGCGCAGTTCGTGACTGATATTCGACAGAAACATGGATTTGGCACGGCTCGCCTGCTCCGCGGTTTCTTTGGCGCGCTCGAATTCCACCGTGCGCGCCTGCACCAGCGCTTCGAGGTTTTCGCGATGTCGATCGAGCTCCTGCTCGGCAGCCTTGCGCGCGGTAATGTCCTGGATCACGGCCATCAGATGCAGCGGCACACCCTGCGTGTCGCGCATCACAGAAAAGGCCACGTTGGCCCAGACTATGTGACCGTCCTTGCGCACATAACGCTTTTCACGCGCATATTGATCTAGGCTGCCCGCCGCGATCCGCACCTGCAACGCAGTCGCCTCGTCGCGGTCTTCCGGGGGCGTCACATCGAACGACGTCATGCCCAACAACTCTGTCTCTGCGTAACCAAAAAACTCACACAATTTCTGGTTGACGCGCAAGAAGCGATGGTCTTCAAAACCGCGTATCGCCATGCCTACGGCTGCTTGCTCAAAGGCCGCGCGAAAGCGCGCTTCACTCGCGCGCGCTGCCGCATCAGCCGCCTTGCGTGCGGAAATATCCTGCACCACCGCGAGCAAACTCTTGATGTTGCCGTCCGCACCGTTGACGCGAGAGACCGTCACGGTGGCGTCGAACACAGAACCATCCTTGCGCACATAACGCCGGTCGCGCGTGAGGGTCGTCCATTCACGCACGCGCATGCTTTCGTTGGACGCGCTCAATTCGGCGCGGTCTTCTGGCGGCGTGATTTCCGCCATGGTGCGCTCGAGAAATTCGCTGCGCGTGTAACCCAGCATGTTGCACAAGGCCTGATTCACCTGCAACCAACGTCCATCAAGATCACGCAGCGCCATGCCCACCGCCGCCTGATCAAACGCCGCGCGCAGCAGTTCCTCGCTGCCACGCACGGCTTCTTCGGCTTGCCGCCGCAAGGTGATGTCTTTCAATACGGTCGCCAGCAACACGGGCTTGCCAGCATCGTCGCGTATGGTGGTCACGGTAATTTCTACCTGTACCGTCTTGCCTTTCTTGTGGATGTACTGCTTTTCACGCGTGTAGGTATCGATTTCACCGCCCTGAATCAGACGGGTCCACTCGATGGCATCGGCGCGGTCGGCGGGCGTGGTGAGATGCCGACCGGTCTGATTGATGATTTCGTGTTCTTCGTAACCGAGCAGATCCCGCACCGATTGGTTGGCGTACAACCAGTGGCCTGTCATGTCGCGGATCACGATGCCGACGGCGACCTGATCAATGATGTTTTTGAAATGCTGATCAATCATCGGCGCTGCCTGCCCTCAGTTGGATCACGGTTAAATCAAGCTTAGGTCACGACGCATAAAAACATACGTAAGTAATTGTTTTTATTGAATTTATTACTTACGAACCGCCTGCCACTTCGCTTCACGTCCATCGAGATTGACCATACCACTCATCGCATTGTCTTTGACCTGACCGCGATAATGGTGCCGCACCGAACCGCTCCAGATGGAAAACGTAATCGCCTCGCCCTTGACCGCTACATCCGAAATACCCGCGCCGCGCGCATTGCGCAGCGTGCCATTGGCGACATGGAAATTCTGGCTGAGCTCGACGGTGTGCTGCTGTGGCACCCCATCGACTTTAATGTTCCACACGCCACCCACTTTCGCAGGAATGGTCCACAGATACACCGTTGCGCTGGGCACGCCATTGATGAATTCTTTTTCTGGCACGTCGAAGGTATAACGGTCGTCGGCCACCCAGTCGCCAAAATGATAGTCGTGCGACACCACCCGCGCGCCGGGACGCAATTCGTCGTAAATTTTTTGCCGCAGATTCATCATCATGCCGGGCAGTAAATAGAGCGTAACCACGGTGGCTTTGGATAAATCAGCCTTGAACACATCTTGCGCCTGAAATCGGACGCGGTCGCCCACGCCGAACTTTTTCGCCGTATTGTTGGCGCGTTCCACGAGCTCGGGATCAATCTCAAGCCCCACGCCGGAGGCCTTTAACTGGCGCGCCGCGGTAATGACAATGACGCCATCGCCAGAGCCGAGATCCATCACAAAGTCAGACGCGTTCACGCCGCCAAATCGCAACATTTGATCTACGACCACCTGCGGCGTAGGCACATAGGGGCCGCCGGTGCGCTCGATCTCTTTGGTTTGGGCCAGCGTCGGCGCACAGAACCCCGCGCCCAGCAGCAACGCCGCGACAAAACGCATGACTGCAAATTTCACCATCACAGGTAACTCCTACGGTTTGGGTTTCGGTTTGGGAATGCCCAAGCTGCCATCGACGCACGCCTCGTGAACCTCACGCGGCGAAAACTCACTGGTAAAGCTGATGCGCACGATTTGCCGCAGCAGATTGATTTCTTGCGCATCCAGATTCGCACCAACGTCCGCCCGCTCAACTTCAGCCAACACGGCCGTCAGGCTCATACCCTGATCGCGCAGCGTCAACGTGGATTGCGCCACGGCCACCAACTGCTGGCAACTCAG
>JAYTWR010000057.1:0-3342 GCA_043743335.1 Burkholderiales bacterium | reverse complement strand
CGCTGGCCGAGGCGCTGCGCACCCGTGCCGAATCCAACCATCGTTCGTTGCAGGGAGAACTCATGTCCATACTGGAGCAAGCCACCGGACAACGGGCCGCGCCCTCCCGTGTGACTGGCGTGCGTGCGAAGCTCAGCGTTGAGGCGGTTGCGGCACGTGCTTCTGCGTTGTTCGCGCAAGGCACCCCCGATTCCGTGGAAACGCTGCGCGCCATGCGCGACGATCGCTACGGCGACGCGTGGTCGAGCAGTGGCAACCACGCGCTGCCCGATTAGCCGCTCGCTTTTACTTTAACTTTCAACCTATGCGTCCGCTGATCGTTGCTGAACCACGCGCCGTGTATCACGCGCATGCACCGCTGGTGGTGGATGCCAGCGTGCTGTGCGCGACCTTGTTTGCCGAGGCCCATCGTGACCAGGCGTTGCAATGGATGCGCGGGCGGGCGCTCTACGCGCCGCAGATTGTCGATTACGAAATTACCAACGTGACGCTCAATAAATTGCGCCGCGGACAAACCACCGCAGAAAACGCGGGCGCAACGCTACTCACCTTTGCGGATATGGAAATCGAACGTCTGCCCGCAGCCATGGACAGCGTATTCAAACTCGCCACCCAATGGCAGCTAACAGCATACGACGCCGCGTACCTGTGGCTTGCCGCAGAACTCAAGGCGCCGCTGGCCACCTTTGACAAGCGGCTCGGTGAAGCCGCAATCGCGCATCTGGCCAACCTGAACTAACCCTTCACACAAATACCATGCAATCCCAAAAACAACATCCGCGCACTTATAGCTTCGAATTCTTCCCGCCCAACACCGATGAAGGCGCGGAAAAGCTTGTGATCACAGCGCGTGAATTGGCCGAACTCAAGCCCAAGTTTTTCTCCGTCACCTACGGCGCGGGCGGTTCCACACAGGCGCGCACACTGAAGGCCGTGCTTGACCTGCGCGCAGCCGGTCACGCTGCTGCACCCCATGTGTCGTGCATCGGCTCCACGCACGCCGGCCTACGCGATACGCTGCAACAGTATAAAGACAATGGAATCAAACACTTAGTTGCGTTGCGCGGTGACTTGCCCTCGGGCACGGCATCCGCCGGCGAAATCCATTACGCCAATGAATTGGTGGCGTTTGTCCGCAAAGAGTTTGGCAACCATTTCTTTATCGAAGTTGCCGCCTACCCGGAATACCACCCGCAAGCCAAAAGCGCGCGCGACGATCTCAACAACTTCAAGCGCAAGGTTGAAGCGGGCGCTGATTCAGCCATCACGCAATATTTTTACAACGCTGATTGCTACTATCACTTCATCGAACAATGCGAAAAAATGGGCATCAACATTCCCATCGTGCCGGGCATCATGCCTATCGGCCGCTTCTCGCAACTCGCGCGCTTTTCAGATGCGTGTGGCGCGGAGATACCGCGCTGGATACGCAAAAAACTCGAAGGCTACGGTGACGACACCGATTCCATCCGCGCGTTTGGCCTCGATGTCGTCACCAAGCTGTGCGAAGACCTGCTGGCACTCGGCGCGCCGGGGCTGCATTTTTATACAATGAATCAATCAGGCTTGACTACGGCAATCTGGAAACGATTGAAGTTGTAGCACTAGCGTCGATTGCCAAGATCGTTTGACGGCAGCGTGATTACTGCATTTGCGCACCCGGCACGATCACCCGCACACCAGCCGCTTCCAGTTGCATGAAGTGGCGCGCGTTGAAAGTGAGCAGCGTTGCCGCTTTGGTTTTTAATGCGCACGCTGCGATCAGCGCATCATAGGTTTGCCCGCCCGCGATGTGCTCTTTACCCACACGGCGTAGCAACGCGCGGTAGCCATTGGCATCGAGCGCAACGGCATTGTCAAAAAAGTTAGCCTCAATCAGCGCCGACGCATCCGAAGGCGATAGCCGGTGTGGTGGCGGGAGCCGAGTCAACACGGCATAGGCCTCTGCGAGCGCGTGTGCCGCGGTTACCATCTTTTCGTGCGCGGCAAGCCGTTGTTCAATCTCAGCGGTGGCTTGCGCATGATGCGCGTGCCAACTGCAAACACACGCGACCATGCAACTCGTATCCACAAAGAATACGGGCGCTGCGCGCGTCATTTCGTGACGGACCGGTCGTCGATCAGCGTCTGGCGTAAGTGTTCTACGGTTTGCGGCGTTAATACGGGCAGTTTTTTCTCTGGCACCGCAACCAAGAGCTTGCCCCGGCGCTCTAGGCTAACTGGCACCGGGGCAAGCTCGATTTCGATATGGCCGTTACGCCAGCGCACGTCCAGCGTAGTGCCCGGCGTAAGCTTGGCTTCGCGGCGCACTTCGCTAGGGATGACCAGTCGTCCGGCGGCGTCTATGGTAGTTTTCATGGGTTAAAATTTACCATGGATTAACCCATGCTGGCAAACTTACCTGTTGCCGCAGAGTGGCGGCAACCACGCATCAGAGCAGTGCGCACCGTGGCGTCTATACATGCCAAAAGCCGCCAAGAACGGTGTTGCGGGCGAGCGTGTTGTAGTGCCGCGCCACCACGAAGCAGCGTTAATGGCGAAACCATCGTTTACCTTGCCATGCACCACAACACGCTGTGGGCTACCACTTTCAATATAAACAAGAGCCGGGGCTTATGATTGGCCGTATTTGCTTTGATTGATTAGTTGACTTTGGCACCCGACGCCCTAACCAGATTACCCTTGGCCACAATTTCGGCCTTGATCTGCGCGGCGAATTCCGCTGCCGTATTGCCGATAACGATGCCGCCATTCTCGCTGTACTTGTTGCGCACATCCGGCATGGCGATCACGCGCGCGGCATCTTGCTGCAACTTGGCGAGTACCGCCGCAGGGGTGGCGGCGGGTGCCAGCAAGCCAAACCACGCGACGGCCTCGAAGCCCGGGTAGCCGGATTCGGCTATGGTGGGCAGTTCCGGCGCAACCGGCATGCGCTTGAGCGAACTCACCGCAATCGCACGCACTTTGCCCGCACGCACCTGCGGCAGGGTGAACAGCGAACCGCCAAAAAACAGGGTCACGCGCCCACCGATCACATCGGACATGGCCACAGCCGCGTCCTTGTAGGGAACATGGCTGAGTTCGACGCCCGCTCTATTTCCCAGCAATGCGCCACCGAGATGCTGCGATGTCCCGGCACCGGAGGAAGCATAGGTAATCTCGCCCGGACGCGATTTTGCCAACGCCACCAGCTCCTTCACACTCTTGACCGGCAGGGAAGGATGGACGATCAGAATATTGGGGGTCTCAACAAAGTTCATGATCGGCGCAAAATCACGCAAGGGCTCGTAAGCCAGCTTGGAATAGAGACTCACATTGGTGGTCATCGCTGCATCACCGCTG
>JAYTWR010000056.1:0-2084 GCA_043743335.1 Burkholderiales bacterium | reverse complement strand
ACCAGCTCACCAACCGTGTCTGCCGCCACACCGGGGTGCACCGTCATCACGAATGGCGTGGTGCCGGCGCGCGCCAAAGGTTCAAAGTCTTTCACCGCGTCATAGGCCAGCCGCGCGTAAAGGTTGGGCGAAATCGCGTGGGTGCTGATACTGCCGAGCAAGAGCGTGTAGCCGTCGGCTGGCGCGCGTGCCACCGCCGTGGAGCCGATCGTGCCGCCGGCGCCCGGCCGGTTGTCCACCACCACCGGCACCTTGAGCGACTCGGAAAGCCGCTGCGCGAACATGCGCGCCATGACGTCGGTGCCACCACCGGCTGCGAACGGCACGACGATGCGGATCGGCTGGTCGGGATACTGCGCCGAGGCATGCGGCGCAGCGGTGGCGAGAATCAGGGCGAACAGCGAGGTGAAAAGCGATCTGGTCATGGCGGTCAATTTGTGGCTGAGGAGCATCACGGCAAAGTAAATCGGATGGGCCAGTCTAGCAGCGTCGCCCGAACTACACGGCAATCCCGGTCTTGCTCGTCGGCAGGAAGGTGAAACACCTCCTGCCGCCGGGCGATAATGCGTGACCAATCCATTTCCCGCACAAAGGTCAACATGGCAAACCCTCCCCTCCACGAAGTGGAAATCCGGCGCGACGTCCAATACGCCGTACACGGTGGCGAAACACTCACCGGCCATTTGTATTTGCCGAGCGGCCCTGGCCCTTACCCGGCAGTGATCTGCGTGCACGGTGGCGGCTGGCAATTGCGCATGAGCGACAACTATCAATACTGGGGGCCGTGGCTGGCGGCGCGCGGTTACGTCGTGTTTGCGCCGGTGTACCGCCTGTGTTCGGCGGAGAAAAAGTCGTACCCGGAGTCAGTGCAGGATATTCGCGCGGCAGTGCAGTGGATGAAAGGAACGGCGGCGTCGATCAAGGTTGATGCGAACCGCATCGCGATGATGGGCGATTCGGCCGGCGGGCATCTGGTATCGCTGGTCGCGCTGGCCGGCGAGCACCCGCTGTTCAAGGATGGCAATGCGGGCGATCCGCACGGCAAGCTTTCGACGCAAGTCAAAGTGGCGGTGCCGGTGTACGGCGTGTTCGACCTGTATCAGCAGTGGCGCCACGACCTGCTCGCGCGTACGCGCGACCCGATCACCGAAAAGCTCCTCGGTGTCAGTGCGATTGATGACAAGCGGCCTTACTTTGAGGCATCGCCGCTCTCGTACATCTCCGGCCGGGACAACAGCACTGCATTCCTCGTGGTCTGGGGCACGCACGACGACATCGTCGATTGCGCGAGCCAAAGTGAAGCGTTTTTGGAAGCGTTGAAGCAGGCGCGCTTTTTTGCACGGCCGGTGGTGGTGCTCGGTGCGCCGCATTTTTGGTGCGCCGATCCGATTGAAGAGTCGCACAGCCATTCGGGATTTCTTGCGCCGCGGTTGTTGCGGTTTTTGCAAGCGAAGTTGTGACTCGCAGGAGATCCGCTCTGGGAGAGATTCTCAGAGGTTCGAGCGAACGGCCTCACCCAGAAGGAATCATCCAAACGGGTTAACAAGCGGGCATCCAAAATGCGCAAAGTCGCCCACGTTGCGGGTGACGATGGTCAGGCCATGTGCCAGGGCGGTGGCGGCAATCATGGCATCGGCGGTGCGGGTGTTGGACTGTTTGTGCATCAGCTTGGCCCACTGCCGAAAGCACACGGCGTTCATCGCCAACACATCGTAGCCACTGACGACGGCATTGAGCCAGGCTTCAATGTCTTGTGCTTTTTGTGGGTCTTGCTCGCGCGTACGCTCTACGCCAATTTGCATTTCGCCCACCGTCACCGCGCTGATGTAAAGCTTAGCTTGACCGGTAGCGGCAAACCAGGCCAACACCGCGCCGTGCGGTTTCGGGCGGCGCAGTTCGGAGACGACGTTGGTGTCTAGAAGGTACATAGATCGAGAGGCTGATGCAGCAATATGCAGATACCAACAGGTACCTGCGGGGCGTGTGGGCCGGGCGGGAAGGCAGAAGCGGCGCGGCGTTTACAGCGCGTCAATCTCACGCCACTGCATGGCGGCTCGGTCGGGCAGGTCTAGCTCAAATCGTCC
>JAYTWR010000055.1:0-8406 GCA_043743335.1 Burkholderiales bacterium | reverse complement strand
CCGTTGCGCATCACGCCCCCCAATATGCCGCAGGCGATGGCGCCACCGAGGCTCCACCACAGCACCGGCCGCGGATATTTTGCGTAACCGGCCAGGTACAAAGCGCCCAGTGCCCCCACCGCTGCCGATTCGGTGGCGGTAGTGATACCGAACAGGATCACCGCCAGCACCACAAAGGTCAGTATGCCCAGCGGCACCACCGAGGACTCGAGCATCGCCAGGATTTCAAGCTGCTCGCCATCCATGCGCCAGTAGTAAATCAGCAGTATCAGCGCGGTCAGCACGGCCAGCGATATGAACCACGCATAGAAGTGTTCCGGTGCCTTGCCCGCGCCGGTGTTTTCTGCGGTGACGGCCACGCCCACCTGCTGCGGCTGCTCGTTCTCGCTGGTCGGCTTGTCAGTGGAGGTTTCCTTGCTGGCGGCGCCCAGTTCAACAGGGGCATCGGGTTGCGCCCCGGGTTGCGCCTCAGACTGCGGCTGGGCGGCGACGGGTATGGCCGGTGCGGCCGGTGTGGACGCACGCGGCACCGACATCTCCACGGGTGCGGCGGCGTCCGCCGGCGCTGGGGCATTGTGGATGATCACATACCACCACGCACCGATAAAGGTGGCGATGGCGAGCAGTGCGGGTACCAGCAATACAAATACGCTGCGGGCGATCAGGCCGTAGCTTACCGGCCCGCCGTCCGGTGCCTTTGCACCATCCAGCAGCGCTGGACGCACGGCGACTGCCAGCAGGCCCACCGCCACGCGTCGCGCGGGCCCGCGTTCGAGGCGCTGCAGCCACTCCGGCACCGCTATGCGGAATTGATCGGGTGGCAGCTTGGGCGCGATCTTGGGGTTGATCAGCGCCCAGCCGATGATGTAGACGAGATAGAGGAAGGTGAGGAAGAACCCCGGCAACATCGCCGCCGCATAGAGCTTGACGATGGATTGCCCGGCCACCGCCGCATATACGATCAGCATCACCGACGGCGGGATCAATATGCCCAGCGTGCCGCCAGCGGTGATGACACCGGCAGCCAGCCGCACGTCGTAACCGGCGTTAAGCATGGGGCGCATCGCGATCACGCCCATCAGCACCACCACCGCGCCGACGATGCCGGAAGCGATGCCCCAGAACGCGCATACCAGCAGCGTGGTCACCGCGAGCGAGGCTGGCAGGCGACGGAAGGCAAGCTGCACGCTGTAGAACATCTTGTCGACCAGCGCAGCGCGCTCGATGACATATCCCATGAACACGAACAGCGGTATCGACAGCAGCACGTCGTTGTTCATCACGCCGTAGGTGCGTTGCACGAACAGGTCGAATACCTGGTTGTCCAGCCAGTGGCCGCCGCCCTGGTAGAACGCGAGGTAGCCGAACAGCATGCCCAGGCCCATCATGGTGAACGCAGTGGGAAAGCCCATCATGATCGCGATCACGATTAGGCCCAGCATGGCCAGGCCGAGCATCGGATCGCTCATGACTTCACCTCGGTGCTGCGCTGCTTGGCGGCGGCTTCTATGTCGTGTGCCTGTGCAATCACGGCCTTGCGCGATTCCTCATCGACATACTGGCTGTTCGCCAGTTGTTCGCCCACCACGTCGATTTCCTCGACATCGCTGATGCGCGCTGGCCACTTGCCGCTACGCAGGCAGGCGATGCAGCGTGCGACTTCTGCCACGCCCTGCAACAGCACCAGCAGGCCGGCGATGGGAATCACCGATTTGAAGTAATACACCGGCGGACCATCGGCGGTGATATTCGAATGCTCGTTGATGGTCCACGATACGCCGGCAAAAGACCATCCGGCATAGGCGAGGGCCATGATGCCAGGCAGGAAAAACAGGAAATACAGGGCGAGATCCAGCGCCGCTTGGGTGCGCGGTTTCATGCTGCCGTAGAGGAAATCGCCGCGCACATGACCATCCTGTGCCAGTGTATAGGCACCGCACATCATGAACAGGGTGCCGTAGAGCATCGCGCTGACATCGAACACCCATGCCGCAGGCGCGTTGAGGATATAACGCTTGAACACTTCAACGCATACCAGCAGCATCAGCGCACAGATGAGCCAAGCAAAACACTTGCCCGACCAGTTGCTCAACTGGTCGATGAAACGCAGCAGACGTTGAACCATGTTCGCCCTCGAGAAAAAACGGGCGCGATTCAGGTAGCGGCCTGAATCGTGCCTATACGGCCAATTGCCCAGCGCCGGCTATTTGCGGCCAGCAAAGTAATGGTCGTAAGCCATACGGCGGTTGACCACGGTATCGATTTCCCACTTCACCACGCGCTCAGCGAATTTCTTCTGCGATTCCATGATTTCCATGAACAGCACGTTGTCCTTGCGCTTGGCGACGGCTTCGTCATACGCGGAGAGCTGGCGGCGCAGTATGCTTTCCGGCGTTTTGTAGAACTTGACGCCCTGCTTCTGCTGCATCTCGACATAGTCCTGCGAATAGCGGTGCAGTGCTTTCTGCGACATGTCGGCAGAGGCCGCGTCGACGGCATTTTCGATGATCGCCTTCATCTTCGCGGGCAATGCGTCGAACCTGCCCTTGTTGAACAGGATTTCGAACTGCTCGGCGTTCTGATGGTAGCTTTGCAGCATGCACACCTTGGACACGTCGGGGAAGCCGAGGATGCGGTCGGACGAGGCATTGTTGAACTCGGCTGCGTCGAGCAGGCCGCGATCAATGCCAGGCACGATTTCGCCGCCGGGCAGCGCATTGACCGCCGCGCCCATGGCAGTAAACACGTCAATCGAGATACCCACGGTGCGGTACTTGAGGCCTTTGAAATCCTGAGGCCCGGTAATAGGCTTCTTGAACCAGCCCAGCGGTTGCGTAGGCATCGGGCCGTAGGGGAATGACACCACGTTCGCGCCGATGGACGCATACAGCTTGGCCAGCAACTCTTTGCCGCCGCCGAATTTGTGCCAGGCGAGCAGCATATTGGCGTCCATACCAAACGCCGGGCCACTGCCCCAAAGCGCCAAGGCATTTTGTTTGCCATAGTGGTACACCAACACGCCGTGGCCGCCGTCAAGCGTGCCCTTGGTCACGGCATCCAGCAGACCAAATGCGGGCACCACCGCGCCCGCCGGCAGCACCTCGATCCTCAACTCGCCGCCGGTCATGTCGTTGACCTTCTTGGCGAAATCCAGCGCATACTCGTGAAAGATGTCCTTCGCCGGCCACGTGCTTTGCCAGCGCAGATTGATCGGGCCGCTGCCGACTGCGGGCGCTTGCGCTTTGGCCATCATCGGCACAGCGGCGACTGCTGCGCCGGTGGCGGCGACGGCCTTGGTGAGGAATTTACGACGACTGCCGCTATCGGCGACCGACTTGGCCGGCACTGCGGGGGATTTCAACTGTTTCGACATGGCTCCTCCAGGGGAAGTGTTAGAAAACTACAGAATTAAAACGGGGCGGGACAGACCGAACACATAAACCGGTTCGCAACTCACACAATAACTAATTGTTTTTATTGGATTTTTAAAATACGGCGCTGTGCCGCAGCAAGGCGGCAAATGCTATACCGGTGAATAGGCGAAATCAAGAAAACTGTCTAAATGCTGACATTGAGGATTGCTCAGGCTGCGGCCTACAACATTGCCGGCCCATCCGCAGCGCTGCGCTTCCAGCGTACCTGCTCGGTGCGCAAACCTTTTTCGCGCACAGTGATTTTGCGGGTTTGCGCCACGCCTTCATAGGTCAGCGTAGCCACGTAGTTGCCCGCCGGCAGGCGCGCCAGCAGAATCGGGCCATCGACGGTTTGCTCCAACACGACCTTGCCGGCGGAATCGGCCAATTTCACGGTCACGTCGGCAACGTAATCGCCCTCGAGAAACGTGAACAAAAACTTGAGATTGAAATTGGCCTGTTGCGGACGCAGCACTTCGGCTTCCTCCAACCCCACACCACCGCTCAATATCGGCACCGACGCGCTTTGCGCCCATGCACCCTGCGCACCAATAAACAAAAATATCAATAAAATCATATAGTTACGCAAAACATTCTCCTCATCAATCCACGTCAGCCACCACAATAATATGCACCCGATACGGCCCGTGAGCACCGAGCGTCAGTGTTTGCTCGATATCCGCCGTACGCGATGGGCCGGAAATAAAGTTCACCGCGCGCGGCATAAAGCGTTCAGGCCCGCAAGTGTAACGCAAGCGCTGCCAAGCTTCCTCCATCGACGGCACAATTTGTGACGTTCGCAGAACCGCGATATGCGTTTCCGGCAACAAACTGGCCGCCGGCGGCGTGTGCTCGCCCGATAGCGTCATCAGCGTGCCGGTTTCGGCAATCGCGCAAAACACCTCGGTCACGCCCACCAAATCGGAGTCCTGCGCCGGACGCTGCGCCATCTGAACCCCGCTGCCCGCCCAATCCAGCGCGTGCAGCGCCTTCCAGCACACGGCCTGCATGGGTAGATGGTGCGCGCGCAAATACGCCGCTGCCGTCGCCGGCACCTCATTCATGTGCGACACCTCAGCGATGGTGCTTAACAGCCGCACCGCCTTGTCGCGAAACTGCGCCACAAGATCGCCCGTCACGCTTGGACGCGCGCTAATCGCACGAGCGCTAATGTGCGCACGCACCTGCGCTAACGCAGCGGCAGCGGCATCGTCAGGTTGACGGCGCAGCGCAGTGCGAACACGGCTCAAAATGTTTTCGCGCGCGCTCACGTGGCGATTTCTCCGAAGATCATCCGTTCACTTCATTACGCCTCACCCTAAAGTGGGCATATTAAACCCCGTAGGCACCGCATTCGCATCCGGCCAGCGGGTCGAAATCACCTTACCGCGCGTGTAAAAGCGCACGCCTTCCATGCCGTGTACATGCGTGTCGCCAAACAACGACGAGCGCCAGCCGCCGAACGAGAAGAACGCGACGGGCACGGGTATCGGCACGTTGATGCCGACCATGCCGACTTCGATCTCACGCTCGAATTTGCGCGCCGCGCCGCCGGAGCGGGTGAACACCGCTGTGCCATTGGCGTACGGATTGGCGTTGATCAACGCTATGGCTTCATCCAGTGTTTTGACCCGCACCACGGACAACACCGGGCCAAAAATTTCATCTTTGTAAATGCTCATTGACGGCTGCACGTGATCGAACAACGACGCGCCTAGGAAAAATCCCTTGTCTGCTTTGAGCGTGCGCCCATCCATTACCAGCTTCGCGCCCTCGGCCACGCCTTTGTCCACATAGCCCGAGACTTTGTCGCGATGTGCCTGCGTGACCAGCGGACCCATGTCCATTTCTTTGCCATCGACTTTGCTGTCACCTGCGCCGATTTTCAGTGTTGACGCCTTCTTCAGTATCGTTGCCACCAGCGCATCGCCGATGTCACCCACCGCCACCACAGCGGAGATCGCCATGCAGCGCTCGCCTGCCGAGCCGTAGCCCGCGCCGATCAGCGAATCTGCCACAAAATCCAAATCCGCTGCGCTGTTCATATCCGGCAACACCACCGCGTGATTTTTGGCGCCGCCCAGCGCTTGCACGCGCTTGCCGGTTTTGGCGCAACTTTCGTAAATGTACTTTGCAATCGGTGTGGAGCCCACAAACGAAATCGCCTTGATATCCGGGTGATTCAAAATCGCATCCACGCATTGCTTATCGCCATGCACCACGTTGAACACGCCATCGGGCAAGCCTGCTTCTTTGAACAATTCCGCAAGGCGCATCGCCGTCGAAGGCACTTTCTCTGAGGGCTTCAACACAAACGTGTTGCCGCACGCAATCGCCACCGGGTACATCCACAACGGCACCATGGCGGGGAAGTTAAACGGCGTTATGCCCGCGCACACGCCGATGGGCTGGCGCAGTGAATGGCAATCGACACCGGTGCCGACTTCCTCGCTGTGCTCACCCTTGATGAGATGCGGAATGCCCATCGCAAACTCCACCACCTCCAAACCACGCTGCACCGAGCCGCCGGCATCGCTCAACGTCTTGCCGTGCTCCAGCGTGATGAGACGCGCCAGCTCATCGCGATGTGCGTCAATCAACTCGCGATACTTCATCAAAATGCGCGCGCGGCGCAGCGGCGGCGTATCGCGCCAGCCGGGGAACGCCGCCTGCGCGGCCTTCACCGCCGTATCCACATCCGCCTCGTTGCAAAACGGCACGCGGCCCGATACCGCGCCGGTGGCCGGGTTGGTGACATCGCCAGCGCGCGTGCTGGTGGCCTGCGCAGGTTGCCCGTTGATCCACAACGGAATATTCGTAACTAATTGATTTTCAACAGGTTTATTCATAACTTACTCCGACTGGCTTGATAAAGTTCTCTGAAAGTTTTGCCTTGCGGGGCGGGCATGTCGCGCCCTTGCGTCCAGCCACCGCCCAACGGCAGCTTGCGGATGCGGTGATCGCTGCTACCCATCGCGGCCAGCACGCGCGCTGCCACTTTGGTAAGCATCGCATAAATCGCGGGCCGTTGCGCGGCCCAGCGCCACGCCGCCAAGCCCCAGATTTCACGCTTGGGTTTCAGCCCGCGCTCGAATTGTTTTTCGCGTAGCTTGCGCATCAAATCCGGTAGCGGGATTTTCACCGGGCACACCACGCCACATTGATTGCACAGCGTGGAGGCATTCGGCAAATCCAGCGCGTTTTCCAAGCCTACATATGTCGGCGTGAGTATTGAACCCATCGGCCCCGGATACACCCAGCCATACGCATGCCCGCCGACGCTTTGATACACCGGGCAATGATTCATGCACGCGCCGCAGCGGATGCAGCGCAGCATGTCGTGCAGGTCCGTGCCCAGCAATTGGGTGCGCCCGCCGTCGAGCAAAATAATGTGGAAATGTTCCGGGCCATCGGTGTCGCCCGCACGGCGCTGCCCGGTAGTCACCGAAATGTAATTGGTGATCGTCTGCCCGGTGCCGTGGCGTGGCAACAAACGAATCAGGGTTGAAATATCTTCCAGCGTCGGCACCACTTTTTCGATGCCGGTAATCGCCACATGCACGCGCGGCAACGTGGTCGCCATGCGCCCGTTGCCTTCGTTGGTCACAATCAGCGTCGAGCCGGTCTCAGCGACAATAAAATTCGCCCCCGAAATGCCCATGTCCGCGCTGACAAAATGCGGGCGCAGCATTTCGCGCGCCTCTTTGCACAAATCCGGGATGTCGGTAAGGCGCGGACGCTGGTGCTTGTCGGCGAATAAATCCGACACTTCGTCTTTGGTCTTGTGCACCACGGGGGCGACGATGTGCGACGGCGGCTCTTTCGCCAGTTGCAAAATGTATTCGCCCAGATCGGTTTCCACCACCTGCACGCCGGCGGCTTCGAGCGCGTCATTGAGCGCGCACTCCTCCGTCACCATCGACTTCGACTTCACCACCTTCTTGACGCCATACTGAACAGCCAGCGCGCACACAATGCGATTCACATCCGCCGCCGTCTCCGCCCAATGCACCACTGCACCGCGCGCCGTGGCATTGCGCTCGAATTCTTCAAGGTAAAGATCAAGGTCGCGCAACGCGCGCGCGCGTATCGCAGCACCCGCGTCACGTATCGCTGGAAAATTCTCCAATTCCGCTACACGATCCGCACGGCCCTTGACGAAATTGCCTTGCAGCTTTTTCAGCGCGCGCTGCAAATTAACATCAGCGAGCTTTTGCGTGGCGCGGGGCTTAAATTGTGATGAAGTCAGTTGCATGATGGTCGGTGAGGATGCTACACCAATTGGGTCTTGGATTGGCGTCTGCGCCCGGATCCCGCTACGCGACATCCCTGTCTATTCCCACTCACTGACTATCCCGCAACCCCGCCGCCTTAATCACCCGTGCCCATTTCGCGTGATCCGCACGTAGCAGTGCGGCGAATTGCTCCGGCGTGCCGGGTGCGGGCTCGGCACCGTCGCTAACCATGAAGTTGCGCACCTCTGGCGAGAGCAGTACTTTGCCGATGGCGACGTTGAGCTTATCGACTATCGCGCGCGGCGTGCCGGCGGGGGCCACGATGCCATTCCAACTATTCGCTTCATAACCGGGGTAGCCGGACTCCGATACCGTGGGCACGTCGGGCAAGGCTTGTGCACGCGAGTTGCCGGCGACTGCCACCGCGCGCAATTTGCCGCTGCGCACATGCGGCACGGTGGCAATGGCACCGCCGAACATGGCGCTGACTTCGCCGCTCATCACCGCAATCGCGCTCGGCGCCGTGCCCTTGTAGGGGATGCCTTTCATTTCGAAGCCCGCGATCTGCTTGAACAATTCCATCGGCAGCGCAGTGGCGTTGGAGGACGCGCCGTAATTGAGCTGGCCCGGTTTGGATTTCGCCAACGCCACGAATTCTTTGTAATCGTTCACGTCGCTGGCTAAAAAGCAAAGAAAGTGCTTGTACAAAAATAAAGTGTAGTTCAATATTGGCGGCATGTCAGCAGACCCGGCACCGC
>JAYTWR010000054.1:0-36624 GCA_043743335.1 Burkholderiales bacterium | reverse complement strand
CCGGAGGGCGAGGGTTTGTTCCCCTCTCCCTTCGGGAGAGGGGTTAGGGGTGAGGGAAGATGTTGAACTTTCATAGAGGCTGAATAGAGACAAAAAATCAAAGCATCGCGGCGGCGGCTACCGGCAGCAACACGAGATGGCTGCTGCGGCGTTGCGATAGCCCCGCGTGGCGACAGACCACGTCACATAGGCCTTTGATGGTGTTGCGAAACTGCGGCACAAAAAAGCGGTCGCGTTCGCTGCGCTGTTTGCGCAAGGCAGTGTGCGCGTCAGACAGCATCACGGCGGTGTCTTGCAGATCGTAAAAGGTGAGGTATTTCGGCGCGCCCGCTGATTGACCGACCGCCTCGTTGACCGACCACCTCGTAGCGCCGTCCGCGCAAAAAGCCCGGCATGTGCAAGATGCGATCGGGCAGGTGCTCGTGGTTGTACCACTGATTGAACTCTGCTTCGATGGCTGCCGGGATGTCTGTCCACACGATCAACACGCCCGCCGCGTCGGATGCGTTCACAGCCGCGCCGCCGTCATGTGCCTCAATTGCACAGCGGGATAAGGTTAGTTCGCCCGGATGCCTGCTTCGCGCACGAGCTTGCCCCACTTGACTGTCTCGGTTTTGATATAGGCGGTGAACTCATCCGGCGCGCTGGCCACAGGGTCAAGGCCCAGCGCCAACAAGCGATCTCGGTTGGCGGGATCATTGGCGGTTTTGGCGATTTCACCATACAGCTTAGACACGATATCGCGCGGCGTGCCTGCCGGGGCGAACACGCTGTACCACTGATCGAGTGCGAAGCCCGGCACGCCGGCTTCAGCAATGGTGGGCAGCGACGGCGCCGACGGCGAGCGCTTGGCCCCGGTGACAGCCAGCGCACGCAAGCGGTTGGCGCGCACGTGGGGCAGCGTCGATATCGCACTCGCGGCGGTAACGGAAACGCGGCCCGCCACCAAATCCAGAATGCTGGGGGCGGTGCCTTTGTACGGCACGTGTACCAATTGCACGCCAGTCATGCGATTCAACATTTCCATCACCAGATGCTGACCGCTGCCGTTGCCCGACGACGAAAACAATATCTCGTTGGGACGCCCCTTGGCGAACGCGATCAAGTCTTTCACGTTCTTGATGGGCAGTGAAGGATGCACCGACAGCACGGTTGCTGACTGCACAAACAGCGACACCGGCGCGAAGTCACGGATGTTGTCGAAGCTCAATTTATACAACGCCGGCGTGATGGTGAAGCCCATCGACGCCATCAACAGCGTGTAACCATCCGGCGCCGCACGCGCCACCAGCTCGGTTGCAATCGTGCCGCCCGCGCCGGGCCGGTTTTCCGCCACCACTTGCTGACCCCACGCCTCGGTGAATTTCTGCCCCAGCATGCGTCCGGCCGTGTCCACACCGCCACCGGGCGCGAGCGCCACGATCAACCGTATCGGCTTGGTGGGGTAGCCTTGTGCGCCGCCTGCTGCGGGCGTTTGCGCGGCAACAACCCCACTGGCCAGCGGCAAGGTGAGCATGGCGGTAAAACAAGTTAAGTATTTGATTTTTAACAATTTTATTCCAATAGTTTTAAACAGAATTTGTCTCGATTCAATCCCTGTGAAACATCAACATCTTCCCTCACCCCTAGCCCCTCTCCCGGAGGGAGAGGGGAACAAGCCCTCGCCCTCCGAGACTGGGGCACACTTGAAGCCGAGCAGAGGGCGGCGCAGACACCGGGTGAGGAAAGCTTTTGACTGTTCATAGAAGCTGAATAGAGAAAAAAATTTCATGACGCCAATGCCACGGTACGCGCATCGTAACCGTATACCCATGCCGGGTCGGTCTCACCCTTGAGCCACGTATTCTTGCTCGACTGCGCTTGTATTTGCGACGTGCGCGGCTTGCGCGTGGCCTCGTAGCGCATGAATGCTGCCGCCACACCATCGCTTTCAACACTTTCCAGACAACGGCTTAACACCATCGCGTCTTCCAGCGCGGAGGCCGCACCTTGCGCCATATACGGCGTCATCGGATGGCACGCATCGCCCAGCAGCACCACGCGTCCGCCGTCCACGCGCCAACGCGGCAGCGGCTCGCGTTCGAACAGCGCCCACTTATGAATCTCGGTTGCGGCGTTCAGCACCGCCTGCACATCGGCGTGAAAGCCCGCGAAGCTTTCGCGCAGCTCGCTCAAATCACCTTTGGCCGACCATGATTCCGTCGTGCGCCACTCGGCTTGCTCCGGCTGGCTGGTGACAAAATAGATTTCGTCGCGATCGGCCGTCACCGGGTAAATCACCATGTGCCGGTCTTTGCCCCGCCACTTGGTGCGCACCACCGGCACCTGCTCTGCCTTCATGCGCTCGGCCTTGAACGTGGTGCGATAGGCCACCTTGCCGGTGAAATGCGCTTGCTCCTTGCCCAGTAGCCACTGGCGCACCCGTGAATGCACGCCGTCAGCAGCGATCACAGCGTCGGCAGTGGCCTTTGAGCCGTCTGCAAAGGTGAGCGTCACGCCCTGCGCGTGCTGTTCAATGCCAGCGAGCTTGCGATTCAGTTCTACCCATTCCGCAGGCACCACGGAGGCAATCGCACCATGCAAATCCGCGCGATGCAAAAAGAAATACGGCGCGCCAAACTGGGCCTCGACCTCATCGCCCAAGGGTAAATCGCTGGTGATGTCGCCGCTATCCCACACGCGGCTGACCAAGCGCGGCGAACGAAATGCCGTGCGTCGCAAATAGTCTTCAACCCCCAGCGCACGCAGCACCTTCACCGCGTTAGGGGCCATTTGGATGCCCGCGCCCACGCGCGCAAAGGCCGGTGCCTGCTCGTACACGCGCACGGTATGCCCCGCGCGACGAATCAGCGCGGCAGCGGCCAGCCCGCCGATGCCGGCGCCAATGATGGCAATGGATAAAGGTTTATTCAACATGGCGAGAAAATTACATCGTACCGGGGGCTATATTTAGGCGCACGCACACAGCGCGGCCCGTGATTTTACTCAATGCCTAATTCCGCATTCTCAAGGCTAATCAAAGCGGATCTTCGCACGCTCGATCACCGTGCGCCACTTGGGAATCTCCGCGCGGATGTGCGCCGCAAACGCGTCCGGCGTGCTGCCCATGAGATTCACCGCCGGCAGCCGTTCGCGCATCACCGGCTGTGCCAGCGCGCGTGTGATTTCCTGCGACAGCTTGTTGACGATGGCGGCCGGTGTCGCCGCTGGCGCGACGATGCCGAACCAAATGGTCGATTCATAACCCGCGACGCCAGCCTCCTGCATCGTCGGCAACTCGGGGGCTGCTGGTGAACGCTTGGCGCTGCTCACGGCCAGCACGCGCACCTTGCCGTCTTTGGCATAGTTAATGCCCGCGCCCTCGAACATCAAATCCACATGGCCGCCGATCACATCAATCATCGCCGGGCCCGCGCCCTTGTACGGCACATGCACCAAGTCCACACCTGCCAGCGCTTTGAACAACTCGCCCGCCAAATGATTCGACGAGCCCGGCCCGCCCGAAGCAAACGTGAGCTTGCCGGGCTGCGCGCGCGCGAGTGTGATGAGCGCTTTCACCGAACGCGCAGGCACCACGGGGTTTACCACCAGATACAGCGGTGTAGAAAAACACAGACTCACCGGCGCAAAATCACGCAGCGGGTCGTAGGGTAAATTTTTTTGCGCAGACACATTGATCGCAAGGCTGGTCACGCTGCCGAGAAACAAGGTGTAGCCATCTGGCGCAGCCTTGGCCGCGAATTGCGCGCCGATCATCTGGCTTGCGCCGGGGCGATTTTCCGCCACGAACGGCTGACCCATTTGCTCTGCCAAACTCGCGCCCAGCGCACGCGGCATGAGATCGCCTAAACCACCCGCCGGATATGGCACGATGATGCGCACGGGCTTGGCGGGATACGCCGGCGTCTGCGCCTGCACCGCGAACGGCGCGCTGGCAACCCACAACGTGATGCCTGCCCAGCCTGCGGCAGATGCCCAAAAATATATCATAACTAATTGATTTTAAATGGTTTTTATTGAGGCGTTATTTTCGCCGCCGCCACCACTTTGCGCCAGCGCACGATGGCGTTGCGCACCTGTTCGGCGTATTGCTCCGGCGTGCTGGATAGCGGCTCCAGCCCCAGGCCCGCGTAGCGTTCCTTAAGGTCTGCACTCTGTGCGGCCTTGGCCACGCCTGCCGCGAGCTTGTTGAGCACCTCGCGCGGCGTGCCGGCCGGCGCGATCAGGCCGTATTTCGAATCGATTTCAAAATCGGTGTAACCCAGCTCGTTAAATGTCGGCACGTCGGGCAGGCCGCGCGCACGTTTGGGGCTGGCCGTGCCGAGCGCGCGCAGCTTGCCCGCTTTGACCTGCGGGATGGCGGGCGGCACGGAAATGAACATCACATCGACGTGGCCACCGATGACATCAGCCATCGCCAGCGATGCGCCTTTGTACGGCACATGCAGAAGATCAACGCTGGTGGCGAGCTTCAACATTTCCGCGCCCAAATGCAGCGTGCCGCCGGTGCCCGATGAGGCGTAGGTCATCGGCGTTTTTCTGGATTTTGCGATGGCAACGAACTCCTTCACCGTGCGCGCGGGCACAATCGGATTCACCATGAACGCGATATCGCTTTGCGCGGTGAGGCTCACGGGTGCGAGGTCCTTGAGCGTGTCGAACGGCAGCTTGGCGAATGTCACCGGGTTCATGGAAAAACCCGATGTAGTTGCCAGCAGCGTGTAGCCGTCGGGTGGCGACTTGGCCACCACGTCCGTGGCAATCACGCCGTTGGCACCCGCCCGATAGTCAATCACCATCGGCTGGCCGAACATTTCATACAGCTTCTGCGCGTAGGGCCGTACCACCAAATCCGCCGGGCCGCCCGGTGCAAAGCCCACCAGCACACGCACCGGCTTCACCGGATACTCTTGCGCCTGCGCGCCCCCAAAAACCAGCGCAACGAGCGCAATGCCCCAGTAGCGTGTGCCTCGCATGCCCACGACCACTACGCCACCGCCGCACGACCGTTGTTGAGCACCACCACATCGCGTGCCGGCACGAGGCAACGGAACGACACCACGTTGCCGTTTTTCCACATTTCCGTGCGCAGTGTTTCGCCCGGATACACC
This sequence comes from Burkholderiales bacterium, assembly GCA_043743335.1. Classification (GTDB taxonomy): domain Bacteria; phylum Pseudomonadota; class Gammaproteobacteria; order Burkholderiales; family SG8-41; genus UBA5216. The sequence goes on along the minus strand of JAYTWR010000054.1, from coordinate 31,513 downwards.
GGCGACGAAAAGCGCGCTTCCATGCTCTTAAATCGCGTGGTGTCGTAGTCACACAGCGTTTTCAGCAGCGCATGACCGGCGACGCCAAACGTGCCGAGGCCGTGCAAAATCGGCTTGGGAAAACCCACGCGCTGCGCATGCGCCGGTTCGGAATGCAGCGGGTTGTAATCGCCCGACAGCCGGTAAATCAATGCTGCCTGCGGCAAGGTCGGCAAATCGCAATACGATTGCGCGGGCGTCGTGGGCAAAGCGTGCGGCTCGCGCGATGGCCCGGTGGGGCCATCAAAGCCGCCATCGCCCCGGCAAAAGCTGCTCGACACTGCTGTGCACAAAAGATCACCGGATTTTTTTTCATACACTTTGCGTTCAGTGGTAATCACCGCGCCGCGGTTCTTGCCGTTCTCGATACCCTTGTCCACCACGCCCGCAAGCTTGGGCACGCCCACCAGTACACCCTCTACCGGCAGGGGCTTATGGATGGTGAAGGTCTGCTCGCCATGCACACTTTTCTCGCCGAAACCCGTGCCGGTTTGTTTCAGCCACGCATGGGGTGCTGCCAGCACCACCGCCATCGTTGGCAGTGCCGCGAGGTTTTTTTCATAGACAAAGCGCAACTGCTTTTCATCCATCGGGTCGGCACCCAAGCCCACGCCCAGCGCATACAGCATGGTGTCGCGCGGCGTCAGCGTGTGTTCGATTTCGGGAATCTGATACTTCAGCAAGCGTTCGTAACTGGCATGATCGATGGCCATGGGCTTCTCCGGGTTAGCTGGTGCGGTTGGAATTTTTATGTACCACGCAAGTATAGTGATGGGGCGTGATTTCTGTGGCAGATCAGCGTTGCACGCCTACAACGACTGCAGCCGTTCATAAATCCGCCGATCCATGGCAAAGCCCGCCATCCGCCGCCGCTCACGCTCGGCATAGGCGCGTTCGGACGGAATGCGGATTTCATCCACGCCGGGGCTGCGCGGCGTGGCTTTAATGGCCGCCATCAAATCCGACAAATATTGTTTGAACTGCGGCAATGGCATCAGCAGTTCGGGATCGAACACGATAAACAAAAAGCCAAAATCGGCAGCCTTGCCGTTGGTGAGCGCCGTGCCGGCGAGCAAGCCCATAGCCTGCGTCATCAGCGAAAGACCGAACCCTTTGTGGCCAAATTTCTCACCGCCAAAGGTGAGTATGCTGCCGGCTAGCGCCGCCACGGGATCGCGCGTGGGATTGCCGTCGCGGTCTATCGCGACGCCGTCGGGCAGTAATTGATCCAGCCGCTTGGCGAGGATCACATCGCCGTTATTGGTGGCCGAGGTGGCCATGTCGAGCACAAAGGGATGCGGCTCGCCGGGCAGGCCGAACGCCATCGGATTGGTGCCGAGCACAGACTGTCGGCCACCCAACGGTGCCACCACGCCACCGCTACACGCGAAGTGTATTGAGGCGAATCCGGCGCGGGCAATTTTTTCGACGTAGTAGGCGCTGCGCCCGCTCAACCAACTGTTACGCATGCCCACGAGTGCGAAGCGGCTGGCTTGGGCCTTTTCAATGGCGAGTTCGGCCGCGCGGTAAACGGCATAGAAGCCCGGATAGTTGCCGCCGTCCATGCGCGCCGACACCGGCGTTTCATGCTCAATGGTAATCGGCGTACGCGGCTGTTTGAAATTCACATGTTCGGCAATGGTCAGCACGCGCGCGAGGCCCAATGCGGGATAGCCGCACAATTCGGCATCGAGTTGGCCGGCGGTAATCACTTGCGCTTCTGCCAACGTAAAGCCGATACGTTGCAACGCGCGCAACCCCAGCGCCGTGGCGTCGGCAACACGTAGTGTAATAGTTGGATCAGGCGTGGTCACAGTCAATCCAGCTTCATTTTCGATTCACGAATAATGCGCTCATAGAGTTTCACGTCCTTTTGGATGAACGCCTGAAACTGCGCTACGGTGGTGTCTGCCAGATCAAAGCCTGCGGCGATCAACCGGTCTTGCATATCCTTCGGGCTCAATACTTTGCGCACGTCGGCGTTGATTTTATTCACCAGCGCCGGCGCGACGCCCTTGGGCACACTGACACCGTTCCAGCCCACGATATCAATCTCCGGTAGCCCGGCCTCGGTAATGGTCGGCACCTCCGGCACCGCGGGTGAACGCTTTTTACTGGTAATCGCCAGCGCGCGCACTTTGCCGCTTTGCACATGCGGCACCGCCGCCTGCGCCACCACGAACATCATTTGCACTTGGCCACCCAACAGATCGGTGACCGCAGGTGCCACACCCTTGTACGGCACATGCACGATGTCGATCTTGGTCGCCAGCTTTAACAACTCGGCTGAGAGTTGCGTGGTGGTGCCTGTGCCTGCCGATGCGTAATTGAGCTTACCCGGCTGCGCTCGGGCAAGCTGCACCAGCTCCGCCATCGATTTGACGGGCACTGACGGATGCACCATGCAAATAAACGGGATCGTCGCCATCAGCGTCACCGGTGCAAAATCGCGCACCATCTGGTACGAGTGCTTATGGCTCATGGCGTCGATGACATAAAACGAACCCGTTGATACGAGCCACGTGTAACCATCCGGCGCGGCCTTGGACACAATATCGCCCGCGACGATGCCGCCCGCCCCCGGGCGCGTATCCAGCACCACTTGCTGCCCCCACAACTCGGACAGTTTTTGACTCACCAAGCGCGGCAGTAATTCCGGCGCAGGGCCGAGCACAAAACGCACCGGTCGCGTGGGGAATGCCTGTGTCGAGCCTGTCGCGGCAGGCTGTGCGCCAGCAGCAACGCACCACGCCCAAAGACAAATAATATGTAAGTAATTGATTTTAATCATTTTTTTATATATCCACATACCTGCCTCCGCCACAACGCTGCCTTAGTCCTCAACCCCCAAAACTCAATCCTGCCGTATATCTGCCGCCTGGATAATTTTGCGCCATTTGGCGACTTCACGGCGCAAGTAATCGGCGAACTCGGCGGGCGTGGACGGCGCAATATCGACGCCGAGCACCGCGAGTTTATCCTTGACCTCGGTCTTCAGCGCAGCCGTCATTTCGCGGTTCAGGGTGTTGATCGCTGTCGGCGGAAAACCCCGCGGCCCGGTCAATCCATACCAAGTGCCTGACTCAAACCCGGCCAAGCCCGATTCCACCAGGGTCGGCAATTCCGGCGCGATAGCGGTGCGCTTCAAGGTGGTGACCGCCAGCGCGCGCAGCTTGCCCGTGCGCACTTGGCCGTAAGCGCCGCTCAGATTGACCATACTCACCGGCACTTCACCCGCCATCAACGCGGTGACGATAGGGCCCGTGCCTTTGTACGGCACATGCGTGGATTTAACACCGGTCATGAAGTTAAACAACTCGTGCGTCAGGTGCCCGATGCCACCGGCACCGGTGGAGCCATACACCAGCGGCTTGGCCTTGGCCAGCGCAATGAATTCTTTCACCGAGTGGGCCGGCACCGCCGGGTGTACCACTAGCATGAACGGTTGCGAGCCGATAAAGCCGATGGCGTCAAAATCGCGGATCGAATCGTACGGCAGGTTCTTGTTAAACGCCGCCGTCACCGCAAACGACGCCGTGGCAAACAAGGTGGTGTAACCGTCCGGCGCGGCCTTGGCCACGATTTTGGCACCGATCACACCGGCGGCGCCGGGGCGGTTGTCGATGACAAAACTCTGGCCCAGCGCCTCGGTCATTTTGTGCGTGAGGATGCGCGCCACCACGTCAGAGCCGCCGGGCGCAAACTGAATGACCACGCGGATGGGACGGTTGGGATAAGCATGCTGCGCGGTCGAATACCCACTCAGCAGGATCAACGCGCCAAAGAGGCCCATCGCACCGCAGCGGCTCAGCCTTGTGCGCATTTGTCGATGCTGGAGTCTGCAGACACGGGAATCCTTTAAAATCAAACAATACCTTCAAAGCACGCAACCCTATACTGGAATATATTGGACAACGGTTTGAGCAACCATCGCATGCAGAGCGCCATCATGTCGGATTCACCTGCCCATTTCAACCTGAAATGCACGCCATCCTGAAGCGCACCGCCATTGTGGCCGGTGCCGCCGGGTTGGTGGGCCGCTGTATCGTCGCTGAACTGCAACGCACGGGCGGCTGGAACATCTTCGGTTTGGGCCGGCGCATGCAGGTCATGAACGGTGTGCGCTGGATCGCGGTAGATCTCACCGATGCCGCCGACAGCCGGCGCAAGCTCAGCGCGCTGCACGACGTGACGCACGTGTTCTACGCCGGCCGCTACGATCACCCAGAAGGCGTGCCGGAGCCGGTAGACATCAACACGGCGATGCTGGTCAATCTGCTGAACGCGCTGGAGCCTGTCGCTAAACTCGCGCACATTCACGCCGTACACGGCAGCAAGTATTACGGCCATCAGTTGGGGCCGGTGGCGAACCCCATGGTCGAGCATCAAGCGCGCGCGAAAAATCAAAATTTTTATTTTACTCAGGAAGATTTTCTGCTTGAACGTTCGCGCAACGCCACGTGGCATTACTCCACCTCGCGCCCGCACGCGTTTTGCGATCCGGCCATTGACCACCCGCGCTCGATCGGCCTGGTGATTGCCGTTTATGCCGCCCTACAACGCGAGCTGGGTTTGCCGCTGGATTTCTACGGCACCACCGCGGGATTTCAGGCGCTGACCCAGTTTACCGATCTCGCGCTGCTGGGTCGCAGCGTGGTGTGGATGGCCACTGAGCCGCGCTGCGCCAACCAAGCGTTTAACGTGGTCAACGGCGACACGCCGCGCTGGTCGGAACTGTGGGGTGATTTTGCGTCAGCATTCGGCATGCAGTGCGGTACGTCACTGAATATCCGCCTCGAAGACTGGATCAAGGACAAGTCGCCGGTGTGGAACGCCATTGTCAAAAAGCACAACTTGCGTGGCACCGATGTGCAGCAACTGGCGTTATGGCCCTACGGCGATTATCAGTTGCGCCCGCAGTGGGATGTCACCTCAAGCATGGAAAAAGCGTGCAAGCTGGGTTTTGCGGACGCGGTGAATTCGCGTGAGATGTTCCGCCAACAGTTTGAGAATTACCGGGCACAGAGGATCATTCCATGACTTGTTCGACACACAAAAAGTTTCTTTTCCGTCTGACCGCAGAAAAATGTGAACCCTTCCCTCACCCCCAGCCCCTCTCCCAGTGGGAGAGGGGAGTAACTGCGTCTCGGCATCAAAGCGCTATTGAAATTGCACAGAAAAGGGGTTACCCCCTCTCCCTCCGGGAGAGGGCGGGGGTGAGGGAGGCTTTCGACGTTGCGCACGCACTGCATCGACACAAGAGCGCCTTTGCGTATGTGCTATGGCTCGCCGCCATTCCGGCATTGTCACAGACGACCCCACCGGGATCTTTCCCCGCCAAACCCATACGCTTCATCATTGGCCCCAGCTCGGAAGTTCTGCCGCGCATCGTGGCACAGCGCCTGTCGCAAACGTGGGGCCAACAAGTGCTGGTTGATCCGCGCGCCGGCGGCGGCGGCACAGTGGCCGCCGATACGGTCGCCAAATCAGCGCCCGATGGCTACACGTGGCTGTTGAGCACCGCCACCTTCACCGTCAGCGCCAGCCTGCTCGCCAACCCGCCGTTTGATTTGGTGCGCGATTTTCAGCCGGTGTCGTTACTCGCCAGTGCGCCGTTTTATTTAATGACGCACCCGTCGCTGCCGGTTAAAACCGTCAAGGAACTCACGGCGCTGGCCAAAGCGCGACCGGGGCAACTCAATTACGGCACGTCGGGCATGGGCACGCCGCCACACATGGCATCTGAAATGTATAAAAGTATGGCGGGCATTCATCTCGTGCATGTGCCGTACAAAACCGTCGCCGCAGCAGTTACCGACCAGATGGCTGGGCAAATTCAGGTGTCGTTTCAGTATGGCCCGTCGAGTCTGCCGCATATCCGTTCCGGCAAATTGCGCGGGCTGGCGGCCACCAGTGCCAAGCGCTCGCGCTTCGCGCCGGACCTGCCCACCATGGACGAATCCGGCGTGCCTGGCTACGAAATCACCGGCTGGAACGGCGTGCACGTGCCGCAACGTACACCACCGGACATCATCAACAAGCTCAACACCGACCTGCGGCAAGCCTTACAAGCGCCGGAAGTACAAGAACGCCTCACCGGCGGCAGCCTCGACATCCACGGCACCACGCGCGCCGATTTCGAAGCCTTCGTCCTCAAGGATCGCGCGCGCTTTGCGAAGGTGGTGAAGGATGCGGGCATTACCCCGGAGTAAAAACCGATGTGTTTAACGACGCGATTGACAGCGGTATGCGTGGGCGTGATTTTCGCCCACACGGTACACGCACAGCCCTACCCCACCAAACCCATACGCCTGCTCACCGCTGAAGTCGGCGGCGGCAGTGACTTCACTGCGCGCCTGTTGTCGCAACGGCTCACCGAAAATCTCGGCCAGCAAATCGTGGTCGACAACCGTACGGGCGGTGTGATTATCGGCGACATCGCGTCCAAAGCGCAGGCCGACGGCTACACGTTGATGCTGTACAGCAGCAGCCTGTGGCTGATGCCGTATCTGCGCGCGCAGGTGCCGTACCGCATGGATCAATTCGCACCGGTGGTGTACATCTCCGCATCGCCGTTGATCCTGGTGGTGCATCCTTCGGTGCAAGCCAAATCCACCGAGGAGTTAATTGCACTGGCCAAGGCCAAGCCAGGCGAACTTAACTACGCCTCCGGACCGCTGGGCGCATCACCGCATTTGTCGGGCGAGTTGTTCAAATACATGACCGGAACCCACATCGTACACATTCCGTTCAAAGGCGTGGGCCTCGCAGTGAACGACGTCATCGCCGGGCGCGTGCAAATCATGTTTACCTCGGTGGGCGGCGCGATGCCGCAGATCAAGGCCGGGCGTTTGCGTGCGCTGGCGGTCACCACCGCCAAGCCGTCGCCGATTTTGCCCGGCGTACCCACCGTGGCCGCAGCGGGCTTGCCGGGCTTTGAAAGCGTCTCCACCAACGGCCTCTTCACACCCGCCAAAACGCCGCAGGCTGTTATCGACAAACTCAATCGTGAAGCCAATAACGTGCTGGCGCGGGCCGAGATGCGCGAAAAATTTCTCGGCGTGGGCATGGAACTCATCGGCGGCACGCCGGCAGATTTTTCAAAAGTCATCAACGCCGAGGTTGAGCGCATGAGCAAAGTGATTAAGGCCGCCGGTTTGCGCGCAGAATAATTTTGGTGCCTATTCAGTGCAGGCGTAACATCAAAATCGTCCCTCACCCCCACCCCTCTCCCGGAGGGAGAGGGGTGCAAACCGCATTCGAAATCGCGAGACTATTTTGGTTCGCGCGAACATGGGGTTGCCCCCTCTCCCTCTGGGACAAGGGCACACTTGAAGCGCAGCAGAGGGTAGGGGTGAGGGAAGCTTTTCGCTCTTTTTCTCTGCACTGAATAGTTACTAATTCTGTTTAAATTCAATTAGTTACAATATCTTCTCACAGCGCCATTCAAAACCGACGCGCGGCGCAATGGGATTGCGCCCTACACAACCTTGACCGTGAGCCATCCCCCACACCACGCCCGTCGTGAACTCGCCGCCACCCTCGGCGCGGGCCTGTTCACCAACGGCGTGTGGGATATGCTGTCCGTCATTGTGCCGCTGTATGGCGTGGCGGTGGGGCTGAACGCCGCAGAGATCGGCCTTGTGGTTGCGGCGCGTTCGGTGCTGCCGGCGCTACTGTCCATCCACGGCGGCATTTTGATGGATCAACTCGGCACACGGCGCGTGCTGCTGTGGGTGGCGGTGACGAGTGTGGCGCTGCCGTTGCTGTATCCGCTGTCAGGCTGGTTCACGATGTTGGTGGCGTTGCAATTGCTGCTGGGACTGGCGTCCGGCTTGGGCATGGCGGCCTCGCAGACTTGGAGTATTCAACTGAGCCGCGGCGACACCGCCATGCTCGCGCGCTACAGCGTCGCCACGCGCATCGGCACCTTTGTCGGGCCTGTGGTCGTTGGCGCGGTGTGGGATGGTTACGGCGCGTGGGCCGCGTTCGCTGCCATCGCGGTGTGCGGCGCGGGCACCATCGTGTCTGCTGCGTACAGCCGTGCCACCACAGCGCCTGAACACGCCGTGCCGCACGGCATCGGCGTGCTGCTGCCACGCTGGGCACCGCACAAAGATGCGTTGATGCTGGCGCTGGTGCCGGCAGTGGCGTTCATTTTGGCCGCCAGCTTTTTGCGCAACTCGTCCGGCGCGATTCAAAATTCACTCTACGTGGTGTACCTCAACCAAAGCGGCATGAGCGGCACACTGATCGGCCTGTTGGTGGCTATCGCCGAGCTCTCCGGCGTGTTCGGCTCTCTGCTGGCTGCCCCCATCGAGCGGCGGCTACGCGCCAACCGGCTGGTTATTGTGTGCATTGTGGTATCGCTGATTTGCATTTCCATCACGCCGCTGATTGCGCATCTGTTGATCGTGCTGATCGCCGCCAGCGCGCTACGCGGCATTGTGCAGGGCATGAGCCAGCCGTTGATGTATTCGATCTTGAGCCAAGAGGTCGCGAACAACCGGCACGGTGCCAGTGTCGGCTTGCGCAATGCGGTGGTGCGGCTGGGTTCCATCATCACGCCGGCGGCAATGGGCGTCATCGCCGAGGCTTACGGCATCGCCATCAGCTTTTATATCACCGGCGCAGCCCTCATGCTGATCACCGCCATGCTGGCCGTTGTCGCACGCAGAATCCAATAACACCACAGGTGATCCGACTTTGCATGCCCCCCATCAATCGATCAGCGGCGCAACAAACGCAAAATACCCGCCCAGCACAAAAATTCCCAGCGACAAAAAATAAACTTTGATCGACGTTTTTCGCGTGCGCGTGCAAGCAGCCGCCAACACTGGGTCGGTTGGACAAGGCAAACTTCTCGCGCGCCATTGCAAATAACCGGAGACTGTCAGCATGACGCCGGCAAACAAAAACACTTCAACCTTGTGCTCCGACAGCCACACCAGTTGTGGTACCGCAGTGACCAACGAGGCTAATGTCGCCCCGGCGCCCAGTGCCACCAGCAACGCCGGCAGTGCGCAGCAAACCAGGGTGCCGCCACTGGTAAACAGTGACAGCACCGAGGCGAGCCTGGTTTGATCCAAGCGGTCCATCGTTTATTTCTTTGCCCGCGTGGCGGCTTTGAGTTGCTGCGCCGTAGCGGCTACCGTTTCGACTTTGGACACCTCGTAACCGGCGTCTTTAATCAAATCTTTGACGGTATCGTGCGACAGCGTTTGGCCTTCTTTCAACTCCACCGCAACCAGCCGGTTTTTAAGATCAACATAGACATCTTTGGTTTGCGTGAGGGAGCGCATTTTTTTCTCGATGCCTTGCGCGCAGAAGGCGCAGACCATGCCGTTGACTTCGGCTTTGATGGTTTGCGTTGCCGCCTGTGCGGTGGTGGCCAACATGAATGCCGTAAACAATAAAGCGATCAATTTTTTCATTTGAGTGCCTTTTAAAAAATATACATGAAGTTAAAACGGATTTGGCGTGAGTTATTGACGCCCGCTTCAATGAAATAACCTTTGTTAATCAAGCGCAGCATGGGTGTGATTTCCATTTTGTCAGATAACCCGCGCATACGCCGCGCCTCGACAATGAACCACGGCTGCGTTTCCTCATAGTCGGTTTCATAAAACGAGAAACCGGCCCTGACGGAGCCGTAGTCATGATTCAAACCCGGCGCGCGATACAGCCGCGCCATAGCCGAAACATAAACCCGCGCGGTTTCGTAATCGGCCTGCACACCCGGCGTAACCACGAATTTGGCACCGTTAAAGGTATTGCCTTCAATAGCGCCGATGCCGCCGAGCAGCCACAAATTGGCCTGCGCATCCTTTGCGTTCCAGCGTTGCAGCAGACGGGTATAGGTGATTTCCTGTAAATCACGGCGTTTGAGCTTGTCGTCGGAGCGCATGTAGAGGCCACCCACGCCAACCGCATCACGCGCCGTGAGTGCATAGTTCACCCACGTTTCTCGCCAGTTAGGGCCAAGATCGCCCATCGCCATCCACGAATCCTTGAAGCCCATCGGGCCGGCATGGACGGAAAAGACCATGACTGTGCCGCTGATGGCAAAGACCAGCCACTTCAATACACGAAGTTTCATAGCGCATCCTTTGCGTAACGTTGCTGCCCGGCCCAGCCGGACAGATACGCCCCTATGGGCGTATTTACACGAGAATACGCGGCGGACGCAGCAAGCCTTCAGGAATGAAGGAGGAATATTGCGCGGAAATGAAGAACGCCGATTGCTGATGAACAGGCTGGGCGCTGGAAGTCTGTGGTGTATTCACCGCCACGCTGCACAGGGCGCACGCCGCTACTGCGGCACAACACGGCTTCCGATCATTTTGTTGCGGCTGGCCTGCACTGCCGGAACTTTGACCATGCAGGCAGTGTTCCGCAGCCTGTGCGGGGGACAACGCAAATGATGATGCCTGCGCAGACGTCGCCAATTTTGAATGCGGGCAAATGGTAACCACTGCCGTGGCTTGCAGCGGCAGGAGAACCAGCAATACGCAAGCGAGGATTCGATGCAGCTTCGTCATCATGCAGTGATGTTACGCCACAATTATGGTAAATCCAAACAGGCAGCCTTGAACCTTATTGCTGTGACTTCAAACCACTACAATAGGTTCCACCCGCCACGAACCGCACGATACAACCCGCGTGATCGCAAAGAGCGTGCCCGCCGCCCCATGTCAACTACGCCAACGATGCCAACTACGAAAGCTCAGCGCAATTCCGGCACCACCCACAGCGGTTTTTCGCCGCGCGCTACGCGCTGTACATTGGCGTAACTGTTACCCCAGCGCTTGGGCCAGCTTTCCCATGTGGGCCCGGCGGCGTGCGGCGACAACACGGTATTCGCCAGCGTAAACAACGGGTTCTTCGGATCGGGGGGTTCTTTTTCAAACACATCCAGCCCCGCTGCCCAAATGCGCTTCGCTTTCAACGCGTGGTAAAGATCAGCCTCATTCACCAGCTCGCCGCGCGCGCAGTTAATCAAAATCGCCTCGCGCTTCATCAGGTTTAGGGTGCGCTCGCAAATCATGTGATGCGTGGTTTTATCGAATGGCGCGTGCAGGGTCACAATATCGGCTTCACGGAACAAATCATCTGGCGCACGATACTCAACCTTGATCCGTGCGGCCTCTTCTGCCGACGGGCGCACGGGGTCGGTATAAATCAGTTTCACCTCAAAGCCCGCTAAGCGCCGCGCCAGCGTTTTGCCGATCATGCCCAGCCCGACGATGCCGATGGTTTTGCCTGCGACTTCGTGCTCTTCTTCTTGGCCGAATTTACTGGACTTCCACTTGCCTTCGCGCAGCAGACGGTCCAAATCGGGCAACTGACGCGACACCGCCAGCATCAACATAATGGCGTGCTCAGCGACGGCATACGAATTCGCGCCGCCGTTGTTGCACAGCGGAATACCGAGCTTGCGCAAACGATCCAAATCCATGCCGTCGTAGCCCGCGCTTAAAAACTGAATGAGCTTGATATGACTCATGTGATCGTAGTCGCGTGTGATGTAGCCGCTGCGAAAGCCCAAGCAAAAATCGGCGGTTTCGAGTTGCTCAATACGTTGATCCGGGCTGTCGGACAGCCGCTCCAGCGTATAACCCTTGGGTAACAGCGCTACGCCGATCTCCCAAGCGGCGGGGGCGATGTCGGGGCCGAAGACAATTTTCATAATGCGCTCCTTTTTAGATGAGGCATTATAGCGGCGCGCCAATCGCGGTATATTGCGGCCTCGTCAGATGGCTCGATTGGTTCAACCCGTTTCACTTTTACTCGTTTCACTTTTACCCATTCATATCATGCCGCCCATTACCCGCGAACTCGCCCGCTTTGCCGTCAACGCCACTTTCGATACGCTGCCGGATAAAGTCCGGCACGAAGGCCTGCGGGCGTTCGTCAATTATCTGGGCTGCGCGGCGGGCGGCGCGGGCGAGCCGGTGTGCCTCAAAATGCTGGAGACTATTAGCGAATTCAACGGCAAATCCGATTGCGTGGTGATCGGCTCGCGCGTGAGGCTCGATGCGCTGAATGCCGCGCTGCTTAATTCACTGAGCTCTGCCGCGCTGTCTTTTAACGACACGCATTACCAGACGGTGATCCACCCCACCAGCCCGGTGGGTGCCGCGCTGGTATCGATGGCCATGCGGCGCAAAATCAGCGGCAAGCAATTAATCGAGGCCGTGGTGCTGGGCGATGAACTGTGCTGTCGCATCGGCAATATTTTGTGCACGCCGCCTGCCGAGTGCAACGTGGGCTTGTCCACTACCGGCTTGTTGGGCTGCATCGGCGCTGCCATTGCGGCGGGCAAGGTGATGGGGTTTAACGAAGATCAGATGACTACCGCCATCGGCATCGCCGCCAACCAATCCGCCGGCATTCGCGAGGCGCATGCCTCGATGTCGAGCTGGTTCACACCAGGCAACGCCGGGCGCAGCGGGCTGTGGGCGGCTTTGATGGCGGAGAAGGGCTACACCTGCCCCGACACCATGATCGAAGGCGTCAAGGGCTTTGCCGTGTCGTTCGCCTCTAACCCGAACATGGGCGCTGCGCTGGACGGCCTCGGCAACACATGGGAGTTGCTGGAGCTGGCTTACAAGCCCTACCCCTGCGGCGTGGTGATCCACTCGGTGATTGATGCGTGTCTCGATGTCACCGCCAAACATCAATTCGATGGCCGTGACATCGCACGGGTGGAACTCACCGTGAACCCGCTAACCATCCAATTGTGCAATCGCCCCGCGCCGAAAATCCGCGCGCAAGCCATGGTGAGTTTCCCGCACTGGACGGCCACCACGCTACTGTATAAAGAAGCTGGTCTGCCGCAAGTCACCGATGCCATGGTGCACAACGCCGATGTCGCTGCGTTGCGTGCCAAAGTGGTCGCCAAGGCGGATGACAAAACAGGACGCGAAGCCGCACACGTCAAGGTAACGATGAATGATGGCCGCACCTTTGAAGCCCATTGCGCACACGCGTTAAGCACGCCGGAAAACCCGATGACCGACAAACACATCGCCGAGAAAACCCGCCTGCAAATGGAAATTGCCTTCGACAAATCCAAAGCCAAACGCTTGGCCGACGCAAGCTGGAACATCGCCGCGTTGCCAGACGTGCGGCCTTTTGTAGAATCGCTGGCGGCGTAACATCATGCAAACAAAATTCCATCGAGGCGCAATAGCAGAATGAACAATAAGTATTTGATTTTAAATGGTTTTTTAACACTCGCCGCTGTCAGCGCCGCAACACTCGCGCAAGCCCAACCCGCCTCCGAGCTGCAACAATTGCTGCCGCAGCGCCCGGTGTTGGTGGTGGTGCCTAACGCTGCCGGCGGGCCCAACGACATTGCCGCGCGCTTGATCGCGCCGCGCCTGGCCGAGGCGGTCAAACAAAATTTCATCGTCGATAACCGTGCCAGCGCCAATGGCTTGACTGGCACTGATTTTGTCGCGAAGGCCACGCCCAACGGTACGTTTCTGTCGGTGGGCAACACCGGCACGCATTCCATCAACGGCTCGCTCTACAAAAAGCCGCTGTACGATCCGGTGCGCGACTTTGTCGCGGTTGCGCCGGTGATGACCGGCGGTCTGGTGTTTGCCATTCACGCCAAACTGCCGGTGCAAAACTTCAAAGAATTCGTCGCACACACCAAGGCGCAGTCGGGCAAAATCAACGCGGCCATCGCCGGTGCCACTGGCGAAATCGCCACCAACGCCGTCAAAATGATGACCGGTGCCAGCATGAACAACGTGCCCTATAAGGGTGGCATTCCGGCGGTAATCGCGGTGGCAGCGGGCGAATCGCACATGGTGCTTACCAACCCGTCGGGCGTGCAGCCGCAGATCGACTCCGGGCGCTTGCGTGCCTTGGCGGTTACCGGCGCACGGCGCGAAACTTCGCTGCCGAACGTGCCCACGTTGCAGGAAAGCGGCATGGATTTCACCGTGGATTTTTGGACCGGCGTGTTTCTGCCCGCGCAAACGCCGGCCAAAATCGTGCAGGCGTATTCACGTGAAATCAATCGCATCACGTCGCTGCCTGAAGTGCGCGACCGCCTTACCGGGCTGGGCTATTTGATGATGCCGGGCACGCCAGAAGAATTCGGTGCGGTGGTCAAGCGGGATGCTGAGCGTTATCGCAAAATCATTATTGATTCGAAAATGCAGCTACTCGATTAAGGCGGTGACCTGCGCCGTGCGGCGCGCCACCTGCCCGCGCCGCGCAGCGGAAACGACAGCGACATCACGAATTGATTTTGTTGATAATTATTACAAGCGTTCAGCGTATCTGCGTGCGCACCTATTCCGCTTTTGCCCCTGAGGCCTTGATTACCTTCGCCCATTTGGCAATTTCGCTTTGGATGAAGGCGGCAAATTCCTCCGGCTTGTTGCCCACCGCCTCGGCGGCCTGCGACTGAAAACGCTCTTTGACATCCGCCATGTTAAGCACACGCAGGGCGTCTGCGTTAATTTTGGCGATCACTGTCGGCGGCGTGCCAGCGGGTGCCAGCAAACCAAACCACGCAGTGACTTCAAATCCCGGCAAGCCGGCTTCGATCATCGTCGGCAAGTTGGGCACACCCGCCAGCCGGTTGGCGCTGGTGACCGCAATGCCGCGCAGCTTGCCCGATTGCACATAGCCCTGCACCACCGGTGCGTTGTGCATGACGTAATCCAGTTGACCGCCGATGACATCAATGGTCATTTGCGCACTGGATTTATACGGCACGTGCATGGTCTTGACGCCCGCCAGTACATTAAACAGCTCACCCGAAAGATGCTGCGTGGTGCCGGGACCGCCAGAGCCGAACGTCAGCTTGCCGGGGTTAGCTTTGGCGAGCGCGACAAATTCCTTCACGCTTTTCACCGGCAGGCTGGGATGCAGGCACACGATGTTGGGCGTTTTGACGAGCAGCGTGATCGGCGCAAAATCTTTTACCGGATCGAACGGCAGCTTACCGAACAGCGTGGTGTTGATGGCAATGGGACCAATGGTATTGAACAAAAGGGTATAGCCGTCAGGCGCGGCCCGCGCCACGCGCTCAGTACCGATATGGCCGGATGCGCCAACCACGTTGTCGATCACCACCGGCTGGCCCCACAGTTCGCTCAACTTCGGCCCCATCAAGCGCGACAAAAAATCCGGCGCGCTGCCGGGTGGCGCCGGCAACACCAGACGCACCGCTTTGTTGGGCCACGCTTGCGCGGCGACGTTCGTGGTGACACCGGCGGCGCACACCGCCAAGATGAAGGCTTGAGCCGAAATCCTCATACGCTGCATCGCGCTACTCCTCATGAGTTTCTGGTTAAACATCGATGGTCTGGATTGTAATCCGTGCGTGTACCTCATCTATCGACGCGCCGGTATAAAATTTCGCGGTCGGGCTCGCCTGTACCAGACCAACCACAACGCCAACCACAACGCCAATCCTCTGCGCGTATCGGCAGGGTGCCCGGCACATCAGTTGTGGCGGCACCCGCTTTCGAGAACATCGTTAACTAATTGATTTTATTGACTTTTCAGGAACATCTATGTCCAGTCTACGCCCTGCCCTGCTACCTGCTTTACTGGTAGCCACTGCTGTCGCGTCCTTCGCGGCGCACGCCCGCGTCACCAAAATCGTCATCGACGAAAAAGTCTCTCCGGCGTTTTGCAAAGGCGTTGCTTGCACCAGCTTCGGCAACGCCGGCCAGTACGAACAAATCTCGGGTCGCGCATTCGGCGAGCTCGATCCTGCGGATCCGCTCAACCGCGTGATTCAGGATATTCAACTCGCCAAAGTCGCCGATGGCAAAGTGCGTTACATCGCCTCGTTCGTCATCACCAAGCCGGTGGACATGAACCGCGCTAGCGGTCTGTTGTGGCACAACGTGCCCAATCGCGGCACGCCGATTGTGATTGAGCCGGCGGAACGCAGCCTCGGCGACGTGGGTCTAGCCAGCGCGTGGCAGGGTGACAACGCGAGCATCGATGCCCAAAACGGCACCGCCGTGCGCGCTAGCATGAATGTGAATGGCCGCCATTGGCTGCAATTGCCCATGGCCAAAAACGCGGATGGGTCCGCCATCACAGGCCTGGTGCTGGGCCGCATCATCAACCGTTCGGGCGAGCGTGCGCAGCCGCTGATTGTGCAGACCAACCCGGTGCCCTATCTGCCCGCCGATCTCGACAGTGCCAAGGCAACGCTGGTGTCACGCGAGCACGAATCCATGGCGGGTGTGGTCACCGGCGAAGTCACCCTACCCGCTACCGACTGGAAATTCTGCGGTGGTGGCACATTTGACGAGCCGCAGCCGCTGCAAACACTGCCCGTGCAGATTTGCCTCAAAGGCGGCTTTAATCCCGCCAAGCTGTATCAGGTGGTGTACACCGCGCGTGATCCGTATGTGCTCGGCATCGGCTTTGCGGCATGGCGCGATGTGGGGGCGTTTTTCAAACACGCCACGCGCGACGACGCGGGCACGCCGAACCCGCTGGCAGGCCGCATCAAACACAGCATTGCACGCGGACGCTCGCAGTCGGGCAACTATCTGCGCGGCTGGCTACACATGGGGTTTAACCAGGACGAGGCCAAGCGCATGGTGCATGACGGCCTGTGGCCCATCATCGCCGGGCGGCGCATCGCGCTAAATTTTCGCTGGGCGCAGCCCGACGGTGTGCTGGAGCTTTATCAAGCCGGCAGCGAAGGGCCGCAGTGGTGGACGCCCTACCCCGACCCCGTACGTAATCTGCCCGCGCGCAGCATTCAGGATCGTTGCATGGCGAGTAAAACCTGCCCGAAAATTATCGAACACTTTGGTGCTGCGGAAATCTGGGGCCTCAAACTCGGCCCCGAATGGGTGGGCACCAGCGCTAACGAAGACATCCCCCTGCCCGTCAATGTGCGGCGCTATTACATCGGCAGCAGCATGCACGGCGGCGGCGCGGGCGGCTTCGACACCAGCTTGCCCGGCGTGGGCCTACCCACCACTGGCGCGAACTGCACCGGCAATAATTACGGCACCGCCGTTTTGCCCGCCAATCCGCTACCGCACACCGAAACCGTCAATGCCCTGCGCGAGCATTTTCGCCACTGGGTGATGCGCGGTATATTGCCGCCCGCCAGCCGCTATCCGACGCTGCGCGACAAACAACTGGTCGAGCCTAACAAAACCGCGATGGGCTTTCCCACCATCCCCGGCTTGCGCCCTAGCGCGCCGGAAGCCCATTTTATCAACCCCGTGCTCGACTATGATTTTGGGCCTGACTTTGATCCGAACGACGCCACCGGCGTGCCCACGCTGGCCCCGCCCAAAATCAAGCGTGTGGTGAAATCACTGGTGCCGCGCGTCAACGCCGACGGCAATGAAATCGGCGGTGTGCCCGTGGTGCTGCTCGACGCACCGCTGGGCACGTACCTCGGCTGGAACATCACTGCCGGCGGCGCACGTCCGTTTCACAAGGATCAAATTTGCAACTACAACGGCGGCATGATTCCGTTCGCCAAAACCAAAGCCGAGCGCGTAGCCAATAACGATTCGCGCCTGTCGCTGGAAGAACGTTACGGCGATCACGCTGGCTACGTGGCGGCTGTGCGCAAGGCTGCGGCTACAGCGGTGGCGACCGGGTTTTTGCTAGAGAATGATGCGGCGGCATTAATTGCTGGTGCGGACTTGAGTCAGGTTTTGCGGTAAGCAATTGATCTAATTTAGGTAACTGTTCAGCTTCGTCGTAGGATGCCGGTGAGCGTAGCGAACCGCATCGTTCGCGTGACGTGCGTACGCAAGGCCATATCACGATGTAAGCACCACGACTGATGCGGTTCCTTCGTCAGCAAAGGGGGCAAAGGAGGCAAAGGGGGCTATCTGTTCAGCCACAAAGCCCTAGCCAAGGTGTTCCGGGCGAAGATGCTGGCGGGCATCGAGGCGGCTGGCCTGAGGTTGCCTTTGTTATACCCTAGGCAGTGGGTGGTGGATTGCAAATCCGTGGGTAATGGTAACAAGGCCTTGATCTACCTGGGGTGTTATCTATACCGGGGCGTGATCCGTGAGCGGGATATCGTGGCCTGTGACAAGGGCCAGGTGAGTTTGCGTTATCGGGACGCGAAGACGAAGGCGATGTTATCCAGAACCGTGAGCGGGGCGCATTTCCTGTGGCTGGTGTTGCAGCATGTGTTGCCCAAGGGGTTGCGTCGGGCGCGCAACTTCGGGTTTTTGCATCCGAACTGCAAGCGCCTGATTGCGTTGCTGCATGTGCTGCTCAAGTTTGTGCCCGTGCCGTTCGCCCCCAGGCCACGCCCGCCCATGCTGCGCCCTTGTTGCGGGGCGGCGATGATGATTGTGAGCACGCGTATCAAACCATCGCGCCCACCACCAACGCCACAACCCCCGACAACGCAGGGAGTTTGTTGACGGTGTAGTCGTTACCCATCTAGGCCGGATTCGGGCATCAGCGCCCGTAAGCTGAGGGCGCGCTTCGCCTCCAACTTCACCGGTCAGCCCCTGAATCGGCCTTCGATCCACCTCAACCGTGTGAACCAAGGCCGTGGACACACCACTTCCTCGTGTGTGCCACGCTTAATCAGGGCGCTTCTCAAAAAGATATTTGCTGTAGGGCGTGATTTGCGCCCAAGGGCCGGGCCTGTCCAACAAACGGTTCAGATCGCGGCTGCGCTTCGCTTGCGCGATCTAACCTTAGTCGTTAGACCTCGATGACCACGCCTACAGATCATGGAGCGATACTTCCTCTGTACCGCCGTTCTCGTCTTCATAGTCGTCGCTATAGTTGAACTCAACCTTGCTCTGAATGACGATTTCGTCCATCACCGTTTGCAATTGGCCGGACTTCACTACCGCATCGAAGGCGGCAACGAGATCCTCGGCATTGATGATCTCTTCGATGGCCTTCATGTAGGAATCAACAACAGCCTCGATCTTGTATTTCGCAACGGCCTGCGCACGAATGGCAGCACGAATTTGATCTGAGGTTTCGTCAGACTTGACGACGAAGGTAATTGGAAACCGCTGCACCTTATCAATGTCGAGAAAATACTTGTTGACGTCGATGGTTTCCGTTACTTGGAAGAACCGTCCCAAGGGCTTCATGACAAAATCTATGCCGCCGTCGTTAGCATTCGTTCGCCCAGTTTTGTAGAGGATTAGGAACTCCTCGGATAAGGTATCCTTGGTTTCGCCGATCCACACAGTTTCCTGATGATACTTGGCCTTGAGAACCGCATAGCTCACGATCTCAAATACGCGAGCATCAACGTTCGGCTTCAACTGCTGCACAACAAAATCGACGGCCTTCTTGGGGTCACTCTTTCCGAGTTCGGCAATTTGTCGGCACGCCTCAAGGAATCCCTCGAACGCAGCTTTTTTCGTTGCGGCGTATGCGTCAATAACATCGACGATTGCGCGAGCGATGTTGTAGGTGTAGTCCTTACCGTTCTTTCGACGAATGGCGACTTGCAGCAGGTCTTCCTGAATCCAGTAGCGTTGTGATTCTACGTCACGCACGATTGGCGGCTTCCCCACCGTTGGGTAGAACTTCTTGAACTCATCGTTCAAGCGAGAATTGAGCGCGTGGTTTTGTAGCTTTGCTCCGAATGGAAGTTCGCGTTGCCGTTTGAATAAGTCCGAAAAACGAGCGCCTTGATACTTGGAATATGGCACTGCCGCTTTGCTATCGGCAAACCCGTTCTTGATGTAATCCTCGACTACAACGTATAGCGCGTAGTGATTGGCGAAAGCGCCACGGGCCTTGGAGCCCCTGTTTGCTGATTTAGTCTTGTTGTTCAGGTAGCCAAGAATTGGACTCGCCTGAAAAATGTCTTCGGCGTATTCGCCGAAATGGCGTTGCAGTACCTCGATGATTGCCGAGGTGAAGGAGTGTTGTGCGATTTCAAATTTGGACATCAAAGAGTCCTGTCTGTTTTTCCTCGATGGCGCCGCCGTGAACGCCGTTTCCATTCTTACGGACATACGTCTTGTCGAGAGCGCGAAGCTCTTCACCATTGAATTGACTGGCAATACCAAGTCGACGCAGGCCAACTTTTACGTAGTCCGCTTGAAATTCAATCCCGATTGATTTTCGGCCCAGTCGCTGGGCGACTGCGCACGTAGTAAATGTGCCACCAAAGGGATCAAGTACGAGATCGTTGACGTTTGTGCTGGCCTTAATGATGCGCTCTAAAAGTGCCTCGGGTTTTTGACTCGGATGCTCTTCGTATTCGGCCATGCGGTAGCGGACGCGCGGGATATACCAGGTATTACCGGGAATTTTTGTCGTCTTGTATGGGGTGGGAACTTCTTTGCGATAGTCGATCAGTTTTCTCACCGCGCCGGTCTTGGCCTCAACTTCAATATCATCTGCGTTGAATGTGTATGCCTTCGGGTCTTTGACGCAAAAAAGGATTGGTTCGTACAGAGAACCGAAGTACTTTTTGGCTTGGACACCGGAACTGTCGTAATGCCAAACAATCCGGGAAAGGATGCTCAGGCGCTCTCGGAGCCACAGGTCTAAGTAAGGCATTGCCTGTGTGCTGGTCATGACGTAGAGGCTGCCGCTTGGCTTGAGCTTTCTAATGCACAGTTCAAGCCAGCGATAACACCATTCGGCATAGGCGTTGTCAGACGGCCAAACGTCCTTGAACTCACCGAACCGTTTTCCGATGTTGTAAGGCGGATCGGCAAATACCAAATCAACCGATCCATCCGGCACATCAGGCAATGCCGTTAAGCAGTCACCGTAGTAAATGGTGGCGTCTAGGTTTGTGTACTTCTCGAAATCGTCCATTTTGAGTATTGCCGTATGGTCGCAAAGCGACAGTTTACCCTTCAGCGGCCTTGACTTGACATCGAGTTCGCAAAGTGGGCGCAGGTGGATAGAGGTCTAACGTTTGACATGAGAGGCTCGCGGAGGCGGCGCAGGCTTGGCCCAGAATGAAATGAGGGCCGAGCCTGCGCTGCCGGAGCGAGTCCGCTCGATGGAAGGGTTAGGCGTCATTGTGGGAGCTACGCACACGACCCAATTGCGGTGAGGATTGCCACTCCGAGCAGGCCGAGCCAGCCAGGATGCTTGCCCTTCGTGGCAACAAGAACCAGGATAGAACTGGCCAGCATTGAACCGCTGACTGCGCGAGCGACCGGCAACTGAGCCACGGCACTCGATGTTGGAAGGGCAAGCCAAATGAGCAAGGCAGCCAGACACCAGCCTAGAACCGTGACGACATGCCAGCTCGCCCACAAGATACGAACGTGAGGTTCTCGTAGAACCTGCCCGCCATTCGTGGGAATGAACCTGCCGGCTCGCATGCGACGAAAAATCAGTGATTCGCCAAGCACTGAATGAACGAGCCCGATGGCGAACGACAGCAGTCCTGCGGTGAGGAAGTACCAATTCATTGAAAGGTTCGGGTTCGAGAGAGGGATTTAATGACGCCTAACGAATAGCGTTTATCTGTCGCGCAACCAAACCGAAATTAACCAAGACTGCCTCCGCGACAGATAAACCTTGTTGGACTAAAGCGCTTGCACGGCTCGTGCTATAGGGGGTTTGTTTTGCTCACCCGCAGGATTAGGCGAATTGTGGCACATGTCATGGCCCATGTGCACGCCTATGGAACCGCGTGATGGCCGCTGGAGCGCGGATGCGGCTGACTGGACGCGCGTTACTGCACAGGTGCGGGTGATGACAAGCGCTGCCGCCGCGTAGCGCCCGCGCGTTCTCCTGCCCATCAAGATCAGGCATCGCGTTCGTTCAGAGCACGCTGCTTTTCTCAAGGCGGCCCCCGGCACGCACGCTGGCGCATACCCGCCTCAGGCGCAGGCAGCCTTGCCATGCCCGCCAACGTCTGCACAACACCCAGCCGCCCCACCTTGCAACGCGGGCACTGCGACATCTCTACGCTCACCACCCGGCGCATAAAATCTGCCGCCGATTCCACAGCCCTGGCTTGTGCAATCGGCATGCCCAACGCCTGCCGCGCTTGCGCCAGGCGCGTTGTTTTGCACGCCGACGCCAACAGCCCGTAATGGCGAATCCGTTTGATGCCTGCGGGCAACACATGCAGCATAAAGCGACGTATGAACTCCTCGCTCGCCAGCCTGACGCAGCGCTTATTCCCCGCTTCATCTGCGCGCACCGACAGCACCACCGCTTGCTGGGTGAGCGCCACTATCCGCTCATTGGAAATCGCTGTGCGGTGGGTGTAACGGCTCAGGTATTCCAGCACCTGCGCCGGGCCACCCAACGGCGTCTTGGCATAAACCACCCAAGGGTGGCGATAGAGTTGCTTTTGCCGTTCTGCCCACGCCACATCCTGCTGCTGCGGATCACGTTCGAGTTGCCCGTCCTGCCGTGCCACCTGTAACGCCGCCATGAACTTGCCGCGAAACACCTGCGATAGCGCGTGTACCGGAAACAGAAAGTCGGGCTTGCGTGCGGGAGAATGCCATTGCCCCTTACGATCCAACGCGCCGCGGGCCATTACCGCATGCAGATGGATGTGGCGCCGTAAATCTTGCGTCCAGGTGTGCAGCACCAGCGCGAAGGCACCT
Source organism: Burkholderiales bacterium (assembly GCA_043743335.1). Classification (GTDB taxonomy): domain Bacteria; phylum Pseudomonadota; class Gammaproteobacteria; order Burkholderiales; family SG8-41; genus UBA5216. The sequence goes on along the minus strand of JAYTWR010000054.1, from coordinate 8,921 downwards.
ACACACAACTCAGATCGCGCTTAGTCCATCGCTACAGCGCGCTATCGGCTGGGACGAGCCATCGCACGATGTCTGCCGGTATGTCCGTGCAGCGCAACGTCGTTTGCACGAAAATCTAAACATTAATCACACAGCACCATCAAAGTACAATCATTTCCCTTACGCTGAATAGAGACGTTTCTCTTTCACTGGTCGTTCGCGAGTTTTTTACCAGTCTTTTAACCATCGGCGGCAGCGATGAATTATCATCACTGCAATTCGCAACGATAACCGCATTGCATCATGTCTGAAATCAAAACTGAACCCAAAAAAATTCTCGCCTACCAACTCACCATGCCCGTACGCTGGGCCGACATGGATGTCAACGGCCACGTCAACAACACCCGCTTCTTCACCTATTTCGAATCCGCGCGGCTGGCTTGGTTTGAATCCGTGCGCGCCCGCAGCGAACGCAACGGGCTGGGCGCGGTTGTCGCACAATCCGCCTGCAACTACCGCCGCTCGATACCGTATCCCGAAACCGTCGTAGTGAATTTATACGCCGGCGTGCCGGGTCGCACCAGTTTCACCACTTACTACGAGCTGATATCGAAAGCGAATCCATCCATCAAATACGCCGACGGCCAAGCCGTCATGGTTTGGGTAACGCGCGCCACCGGTAAATCGCATGCGCTGCCAGACTACGTGCTAGCCGTGCTTGCGCCAGTGGAATAGCACGAGCGTTAAGATAATTTCCCTTTAAAATCAATTAGTTATATAAGAATATCATCACCGACAATTGCGACCTCACGCGCATCCGCAATCCCACCGCCAAAGACCACGATCGCATCGCGCGCTACCAGCGTGCGTTGGCTTATATCGCCGCGCTGAAGTAACGACCCGCTGGATTATCGGCCCGGCGCTTTGCGTGGCAGTTCAACCACCGCCCACCCTGTTGCCGTGGTATCGCCGCGCTGATCCACCGCTTCAATCGCCAGCTTGACCCGCCCCCGGCCAGCATCGATCACTTCCATCGACACCACCTTGCCTTTGCACGTGGTCAAATCGCCGATCATGTTGAAGCGCCGCACTTCGCAGTAAAGCTCTTTGAGAAAACCAGCGTCACCGATCCAGTTCGTCAACATCGTCGCCACCCAAGCCACGCGCTCGGGGCCATAGTCGTAGGCCTCGGGCACGCCCACAGAGCGCGCGAGCGGCGAATCCCAGTGCACGGCCTCCGGCGGCTCAGGAATGTTATAACTGTTAGGGATACCCGCCGCCGGGTGGCGCCGCAAATAATCGAACCAATAACCGTGCGCCTTGATGTAGAGGCCGCCCCACGCCTGCTCAAATGAAACCGCTATCGTCGCGGTGTACGGCCCACGAATGATTTGCGGAATCGCGTCACCGACCTTCACGTCGTCAAAGTACTGCGGTTCGCTGCCGCGCGGCTTTTCCTGCGCATAAAGCGCGGCAATTTCTTCAAGGCGTGCTTTGGTATACGGCTCGGCAAGTTCAAGCTTTTTGTATTTACCTTTTTCCTGCGCCGCCACGCGCTCAACGCGCATGCCCCACGAATCCGCCTGCGCCAGCTCACGCCCGTCACCGTTCAAATAACGGATCAGCGAAATCTGTTTGAACATGCGCCCAGCAAAGCGGCTGGGCAATTCGTCCATTCCGGTGAGCGTCACTTCCGGCGTAATGCGCTCACCCATCTTGATCGGCTCGTGCCAACGCCAATGCGATCCAGCAAAAAAAGAATGCACGCCCGGCAAGCCGCCGCGATAGCCGATTGAAATACGGCTGTAGGCGTAAAGCTGACACGGCGGTGCCAGCAGGCTGCCATGCCGCGATGCGCGCGCGTACGGCTCGTCGATGAACAAGCGATTGCGGTCGCCCGTGGCTTGCGCCCACTGCCGTACCGAATCTCGCGTGACTTCCGTGAGATACGGCGGTTCGTTGATCGTAACCTTCTGCCCGATTTTGGCGCGGATGCGCGCGAGCTCTTCGTCAGTGGCTTTACCGTGTGCGGGCATGATGTTCTCTCTGTCGTTTGCTACTGTGTGTTGGACGGGCTTGCTGCGGCAGCGATCACTTTGTCACGAATTAGTCTTTCGATCTCACCATCACTCAAACCAATCAGCGCCCCCAAAACTTCGCGTGTCTGCTCGCCCAGCAGCGGCGGCGGCTCAAGGCGGCTGTCTTCATACTTCCCCTCAAAGCGCAGCGGACTGCCGATCACCTTGACCGTGCCGGCCGTGGGGTGCTGCACGTCTTTCACAAACCCGCGCTCGCGCACGATGGCTTGATTCAACGCCTGACCAATGGTGTTCACCGGCCCGTGCGGCACGTCGGCGGCATCGAGTATCTGCTGCCATTCCACCACGGTTTTGGTGAGCATGATTTCTGTAACTTGCTTTTCCAGTTCAACGCGGTTGTTGTGACGGTCTTTCACCGTGCGAAAGCGCGCGTCGGCTATCAAATCCTCGCGCCCAATGGCACGGCAGAATTTGCGCCAGAATTCACCCACATGCAGCGCCAGCACGATGTGCCCGTCTTTCACCGGCATCAGACCATAGGGCACGATGTTGTGATGGCTGTTGCCCATGCGGCCGGGGCTTTCGCCCGTGACCCAATAAATTTCCGCGAGATATCCCAGCAACCCCATCAAACCTTCGAGCAGACTCAAATCCACATGCGAGCCTTCACCCGTCGCATGGCGCTCGTTCAACGCCGCCATCACGCCCAGCGCCGCCCACAGCCCGCCGCCGATGTCACCCAGCGGCAAACCCAGTTTGGTGGGCGTGCCGTCGGCGTAACCGTTGATACTCATTACACCGCTCAGCGCCTGCGTCACCAGATCAAACGACGGCTTGTCACGCATCGCACCCGTCGCGCCAAACCCGCTGATCGAACACATAATGATTTCAGGCTTTTGCGCCTTCAACGTGGCGTAACTCAAGCCCAAACGATCCATCACGCCGGGGCGAAAATTCTCCAGCACTACATCGCACTGCTTCGCCAGCTTGAGCAACAGCTCGCGGCCTGCGTCGGTACGCGCATCAATGGCGACGCTACTTTTGTTGCGGTTTATCGCGAGAAAATAATGGCTCTCGCCATGGACGAACGGCGGAATGGTACGCGTTTGATCGCCGGTGCCGAGTTCCTCGATCTTGATCACCTCAGCACCGAGGTCGGCCAGTATCAACGAACAAAACGGCCCCGCCAGCACACGCGACAAATCCAGCACACGCACGCCATCTAGTGGGCCGCGGCGTTTGCGGGCGAGTGGTGGTGTGGTTTGCGGCATTGCGGTGGCTTGAGAAAAATGGTGACTGTTGAGTAGGGTGCAGGTAGGGCGTCAATACTTCGCCGCACCGTGGGTTTGGCATCCACAACATTGCTGCGATGTGCAGAATCCATGACCGTCAGGCGGCAAGCGTAACAAGAGTCTCGATGTCCCGCCACACGCCAACGCAGCTTGATAGCCATCGCTACCCAATTGTACAGACCCAAAATCGCATTCAACCATGAAAAGCCGTGCACCGCTACACTGCGAAACCCATACGCACGATCACGCCATTGCTGTCCGGCGGCCCAGCAGCCCGTTACCGCAGACGTTGCGCGTGATAGCATTCTCAAATCATGAAACACATCCTCCGATTTAAAATCATTACCGCCGTGATCACTTGCGCCTGCTTATGGGTAAACGCGAGCCCAACAGTGCGCGCTGCCGAGTTGCGCATCGGCCTGTCCGCCGACGTGACTACCATGGACCCGCATTTTCTCGCGTCGCAACCGAATCTCACCGTCGGGTATCACGTGTTCGATGCGCTGACGCATGTCGATGAAAAAGCCCGATTGATACCGGGCCTCGCCGTGTCGTGGCGTGCGGTGGACGCGACCACGTGGGAATTCAAATTGCGCCCCGACGTCAAATTTCACGACGGCACTGACCTCACTGCAGAGGATGTGCTGTTTTCGCTGGAACGCCCACTCAATATTAAGGGCAGCCCGGGCGGATTTGCGGCGTATGTGCGCACCGTGGTCCGCAAGGAAATCGTCGACAAGCTCACTATCCGCTTAAAGACCGCTGTGCCCTACGGTGCTTTGCCGGAAGACTTGAATTCCATCATGATCGTTTCCAAAAAACACGCAGCCCATGCCGCACCGGAAGATTTTGAATCGGGGCGCGCCGCCATTGGCACCGGGCCGTACAAACTGGTGCGCTTCGCGCGCGGCGAACGCGTTGAATATGTGCGCAACGACAACTACTGGGGCGGTCGTCCCGCGTGGGAAAAACTCACGCTGCGCATCTTGCCCACCGATCCGGTACGCACGGCGGCTTTGCTCTCCGGTGAACTCGACGTCATCGAGCACGTGCCACCAGCCGATAGAGAAAAACTGTTAAAAAACAACAAGTTACGTATAGAGCACACGATTTCATGGCGCACTATCTTTTTGCATCTGGATCAATACCGCAATCAGCCGCCGCTGGTCACCGACAGCAGCGGCAAGCCGCTGGCGAAAAACCCGTTCATGGATGTACGCGTGCGCCGTGCCATGTCCATGGCGATCAATCGCCCGGCCATCGTCGAGCGCGTCATGGAAAAGCTTGCCGTGCCCGCGGCCAACATCGTCTCGCCAGGCGTGTTCGGTCATAACGCGCAACTCAAGCCCGACGCTTTTGACCCAGACGGTGCAAAAAAGCTGCTGGCCGAGGCCGGTTACCCCAACGGCTTCACCGTCACCTTGAGCGGCCCGAACAACCGTTATATCAACGACGAGCAGGTGCTTCAGGCCGTCGCGCAAATGCTCACACGCATCGGCATTCAAACCAAAGTGGAAGCGCTGCCGCTGAATGCCTTTTTGGGCAAAGTGCGCAAAGAAGAAACCAGTTTCGCACTACTGGGCTGGGGCTCGTTCGCGGGCGATCTTGCACTGCGCTCACTGCTGGCCACACCCAACCCGGAACGCGCCTGGGGCGCATGGAACTGGGGTCGTTCCAGCAATGCCAAGCTGGATCAGATGATCGGCCAATCGCTGGCGTCGGTCGATGCCAAAGCCCGCGAAGCCCTCGCGCGTGACGCCGTTGCACTGGCGATGGCAGATGTGTCGCTGATCCCGCTACACCATCAAATCGTCACGTGGGCGATGCGCAGCGACATTACCTATACGCCGCGCACTGACGAATTTACCTTCGCGCATTTGTTCAAGCCGCGCTGATCCTCTCTCGCCACGGCGGGTAAAATACGTCGCCATGCTTGCCTTCATCTTCCGCCGACTCGCACAAAGCCTGCTGGCACTGTTTGTCATGTCGGCCTTGGTGTTTTCCGGGGTGTACGCCATCGGTAATCCGGTGGACATTTTGATTAACCCGCAGGCCGATCAGGCAGAAATCGCACGCGTGACTGCGGCGCTGGGTCTCGATCAGCCGCTGTGGGCGCAGTACTGGCGCTTCCTCAGCGCAGCGGCGTCCGGCGACTTGGGCAAGTCATTTGCCTCCAACGTTCCCGCTGTGCAACTGATATTGCAGCGCATGCCGGCGACGGTTGAGTTAGCGTTGGTCGCGATGATGATCGCCATCGTCATCGGCCTGCCCTTGGGACTGTGGGCCGGACTAAAACCCGATTCCTTCGCGGCAAAAAGCATCATGGCGGGCTCCATCCTTGGCTTTTCGTTGCCGACCTTTTGGGTGGGACTAATGCTGATCATGATTTTCTCAGTGTGGCTGGGTTGGCTGCCGTCCACCGGACGCGGCGAGACCATCGAGGTGTTGGGCCTGCAATTGAGCATTTTTACGTGGGACGGCCTGAAACACGTGCTCATGCCGGCCGTCAACCTAGCGCTATTCAAGCTGTCGCTGCTGATACGCCTCACCCGCGCCGGCACCCGTGAGGCGATGGTGCAGGATTACGTGCGCTTCGCGCGCGCCAAGGGCGTGCCGGAACAGCGCGTGGTGTCGGTACACGTGCTAAAAAATATTTTGATCCCCATTGTCACTGTCGTGGGCTTGGAATTCGGCTCGCTGATAGCGTTTGCCATCATCACCGAATCGGTATTTGCGTGGCCGGGCATGGGCAAGCTATTGATTGATTCCATCAATGTGCTCGACCGCCCGGTCATTGTGGCTTACCTGATGATGATTGTTGTTCTCTTTATACTCATTAACTTGGCGGTGGATATTCTGTATACCGCGCTGGATCCGCGAGTGCGCGTGAGCGGAGCCCGCGCATGAGCGTTGCCACTGTCAACCGTGCGCCGGTGCCCGCATCGCCGCTGCGCGAGTTTGCTGCGGGCTACGCGCGCAGCCGCATCGCTGTCGTTGCCTTAGTCTTACTCGTGCTCATTCTGGGGGTGGCGACTTGCGCGCCGCTGATCTCGCCGCAAAACCCATATGATCTTGCCCAGCTCGACATCATGGACAGCAAGCTCGCGCCCGGAGCCAAGAGTGGTGCAGGCTCGACCTTTCTGCTTGGCACCGACGATCAAGGCCGCGACATGCTATCGGCCATTTTTTACGGCTTGCGCATCAGCCTAGGCGTCGGCGTGTTCTCTACCGTGGCGGCACTCGCCCTCGGGATTGTGATCGGCCTCATCGCCGCGTACGCGGGTGGCTGGACTGACGCCATCATCATGCGCATTGTCGATTTGCAATTATCGTTTCCGGCCATCCTGATTGCGTTGATCTTGCTGGCCGTCACCGGACAGGGCGTGGATAAAATCGTCATCGCGCTGATTACGGTGCAATGGGCCTACTACGCACGCACGGTGCGCGGTGCCGCGCTGGTCGAAAGACGCAAGGAATACGTCGATGCTGCCGCGTGCCTAGGCTATAGCCCCGTGCGCATTGTGCTGCGCCACATCATGCCCAACGTGCTGCCGCCGCTGATTGTGGTGGCCACCGTGCAGGTCGCGCACGCTATTTCACTGGAAGCCACGCTATCGTTTCTGGGTTTGGGCATGCCCATCACTTCGCCATCGCTGGGCCTGCTGATTTCCAACGGCTTCACGCATTTGCTATCCGGCAAATACTGGATCAGCTTTTTCCCCGGTATCGCGCTGCTGGTCACCATTGTCGCCATCAATCTGGTGGGCGATCAATTGCGTGATGTACTGAATCCGCGGTTAAAGTAACCGGTCGGGTAAGGCACCCGTTACATCGCCGCCGTACTAATGCGACGCCAGTGGTCGCGTAGCGCTGCCAGCATCACTTCCGGCGCGCCATTGTTGTCGATAACCACATCCGCACGGGCGATGCGTTCGGCGTTGCTGAGTTGCGCATCAAGCCGGCTTTCGGCGGTCGCCTGCGGCATGCGGTCGCGCTGCATCGCGCGCGCAATAGCCACCGGCCGGTCCACAATACACACCCACACTTCGTCACCCACGTGCTGCCAGTCGGCCTCAAACAACACCGCGGCTTCCAGCACAATAATCGGCGGCGTGCCGGCGGCGCGCACCTGAGCAATCTCGTCCAGCGCGAGTTGTTGTATCGCCGGCCACACGATGTCGGTCAATTGCTTTAACGCCGCCGGCTTGCCGAACACTTTAGCCCCCAGCGTCTTGCGGTCGATTGTGCCGTCAGCGGCGAGCACATCGCCGCCGAACGCGGCAACCACGGGCGCATACGCGGGCCTGCCAGGTTCATAAGCGCGATGTCCGAGCACATCAGCATCGATCACATGCGCGCCGTGTGCTTTCAAAAAACGCGCCGCAGTAGATTTGCCCGACGCCATTCCGCCGGTCAAACAAATAATCTTAGTCATGTCGTGGACAAAAAATTACTCAGGCTTGATGCCCACTTGAGCCGCCACCTTTTTGTAGCGTTCGAGATCGCTCTTGATGCGTGCATCAAACGCAGCGCCGGCGGTGGCTACCGCCTCTGCACCGCCCACCACAGCGAGACGATCCTTCACATCGGGACGCTTGAGCGCATCCGCCGCTGCCGCATAAAGTTTGCTAATGATGGGCGCAGGCACACCTTTCGGTACAAAGAATCCCACCCAAATCGACGCATCCACGCCAGGCACGCCCATCTCTTGCGCCGTAGCGTAATCCGGCACCAGCGGCGAGCGCTTGGCCGTGGTAATGCCCAACACCTTGACGCGCTTACTCTGCAAATGCGGCGACACGCCGGGCATGCCCGCCACCGTAAAGGTTACGTCATTGGTCGCCACAGCCACCACTGCCGGCGCACCGCCCTTGTAGGGCACGTGCACCATTTTCACGCCCGCCGCCGCTGCCAGCCATTCGCTCGCCATGTGATTCACCGAACCCGTACCGGGCGATCCGAAGGTCACCGAGCCGGGCTTGTTGCGCGCCGCCGCAATCAACTCTTTAACGCTGTTGATCGGCGACTGACTGTTCACCACAATCAGCATCGGCGCATCACTCAACATAATGACCGGCGTGAAAGTATTTTCAGGATCGTACGGCAGGCTTTTGAACATCACCGGGTTCACTGCGAACTCGCCGGTGTGCGCGGACAACAAGGTATAGCCGTCCGGGTTTGCCTTCGCAGCCGCCGCCGCGCCGATAAAACCATTCGCGCCCGGACGGTTGTCCACCACAAAGTGCCAGCCGAGCGACTCGGTGATTTTATTGGTAACAATGCGGGTGGATGTATCCACCACACCACCGGGCGCAAAGGACACCAACGCGCGTATCGATTTCGTCGGGTACTCTTGTGCAGTTGCCGCTACAGAGAATGGCAACGTAGTGATAGTTGCAGCGAGTGCGATAACAAATGGCTTCATGATTTTTCTGACCCCTTACCCTTACCCTGCCCCTCTTCCCGCAGGCGAGGCGAGGGATTTTCTTTGGTTGTTGACGTATACGTCTACTTAGTGCTTGACCGAAAACCCTATCAAGAGCCGATTTCCCCTCGCAGCGGGGGTATGTTCGAATGCGAAAGCGACCACGAAGATAGACAAGAAGTGTAG
>JAYTWR010000053.1:0-4330 GCA_043743335.1 Burkholderiales bacterium | reverse complement strand
TCAACGTATACTCGCCGCGTGCCGCCGCCGCGATGGCGCCGCCGCCGCCGCCGAGATGGGCGCCCATGTCGGCGCACTGGAAAACCTCGTGCGCAGCCGCTATCAGCATTTGTTAAAACACCCCACCAGCGTAATCGAGCGGCCCGGCCGCGCGATTGCCTAGTTATTGCCTAGGTATTTCCTAGGTATTTTTCAGAGGAGTTGTTATGCACTTCGAACTGACGCAAGACCAACGCGCCATGGTCAACACCGTGCGCGAACTGGTGCAGGATAAATTCAAGCCCAATGGGCTCAAATACATGGACGGCACATTCCCGTGGGACAACATGCGCGATCTCGCCAAGATAGGCGTGCTCGGCATGGCCGTGCCAGAGGAATACGGCGGCCTGGGGCTGCCGGTGCTCGACACCGTGATCGTGCTCGAAGAAATCGCCAAGGGCTGTTATGTCACCGCCATGGACGTGATGGGCGAAGTGGGCACGCAGGTGCGCGTGGTGTCCGGCTTTGCGCCGGAGCACTTGAAACGCAAGTGGCTGCCGGGCGTGTGCACGGCGGACACCATCCTCGCCATCTGCATGACCGAGCCGCATGCGGGCACGGACGTGGGCAACTACCGCACCAACTGCGATATCAAAGGCGACAAAGTCATTTTGAATGGCGTAAAAACGCTGATCAGCCGCGTGGGCGACGCCCATTTGTATGTGGTGTTCACACGGGTCAACAAGCTGCCGGGGCGCGATGGCATCGGCTGCGTGCTGCTGCCCGCTGACACGCCGGGCTTTGAAATCACTGCGCGTTATCACACCATGGGCGGCGAAGATCTTGCGGAGATTCGCTTTAATGACTGTGAACTGCCGCTGGATCACCTGGTGCTGCAGCAGGGCGGCTTCAAGAAACTCATCAATGCGTTTAACACGCAGCGTTGCTTGAACCCCAGCGTGTCGCTGGGCTTGGCGGAAGGCGCATTTGAAGAAGCCGTGAAATACGCGCGTGACCGTAGTGCGTTTGGCCGGCCCATCGGCGAGTTTCAGGCGATACGCCACAAGCTCGCCGAGATGTACCGTGACATTGAAGCGAGCCGCTCCATCCTCTATCGCGCGGCCGCAAGCGCCAACCCGTTTCCGGATCCGTATCTCGCGGCAGCGGCCAAGATCACCGTGAACGAAATGTCGTTGCGTGTGACCAGTGATGCCATACAAATACACGGTGGTTATGGCTTTACGGATGAGTTTCCAGTGTCGCGCTTTTATCGAGGCGCGCGCTACGGCACGCTGGGCGGCGGCACCACCGAGACCCTGAAAGAGTTGATCGGCAAAAAAGTGCTGAGCGATTTCCCGCGTGATGGCTTTTTGGGCATGAATAATTTCTAACTAAAATCTCTTTTAAAACAAATACTTACGCATGACTATCGCAATACAACCTCTAGCGGGCATCACCGTCCTCGACCTTTCGCACATCTATGCCGGCCCGTATGCGACGTTTTTGATGGCCATGGCCGGCGCGCGCGTCATCAAGATCGAGCCGCGTGAAGGTGAGAATCTGCGCAGCCGTGGCGACATGGGCGGCGCTGATCTGCCGTTTGCCATGTTGAATTCCAACAAGCAGTCGGTGACCTTGAATCTGAAATCCGCTGAAGGCTGCGCGCTGTTCCGTGAAATGGCGGCGCGCGCCGACATCGTGGTGGAGAACTTCGCGCCGGGGGTGATGGATCGCTTAGGTCTGGGTGCCGATGCGTTGTTAAAAATTAACCCGCGTTTGATTTACGGCTCCAGCACTGGTTATGGCAAGAGCGGCCCCTACCGCGACTACCCGGCGATGGACCTGGTGATGCAGGCCATGTGCGGCGTGATGGATTCCACCGGTTACGCGGATTTGCCGCCGGTAAAAGCGGGTGCGGCGGTGTGTGACTTTGGTGCGGGCGTGCATCTGTACGCGGCCATCACCACGGCGCTGTACGAGCGCGAACGCACCGGCAAGGGGCGCGTGGTTGAGGTGTGCATGCAGGATGCCATCTATGCCTCGCTCGCTTCCAACTACGGCATGTTGCACGCGCGCGGCGATAGTGCGCCCGCCCGCACCGGCAACCAGCACGCGGGACTCGGCATCTCGCCGTATAACGCTTACGCGACCCAAGACGGTTTTGTGGTACTCAATGCCCCCGCCGACCATCACTTCCGCGCCATACTCGATGTGATCGACCGTGCTGATCTCAAAGACGATCCGCGCTTTATCACACGCTCAACGCGCGTGGCGAATATGGATGCCGTAGACGCGTTGATTGAAGGCTGGAGCAAAACCCAGATGAAGCATGATGTAGCCAAACGCATGCTCGCAAAAAAAATACCCTGCGCGGCGGTGCGCACCTTGCACGAAGTGATGCACGACGAAAACATGCACGCACGCGGCAGCCTGCAATGGATAGACCACCCGGTGATGGGGCGCGTGGTGCTGCCGCATTCACCGTTGATGTTCGAGGGCACGCCGCGTTGCGCCATCGAACCCAGCCTGACACTGGGGGCGAGTAACGAGGCCGTGTTGGGTGAGTGGCTGGGGCACTCGGCGGATGAGGTGGCGAGTTACAAGGCGCAGGGCGCTATTTGATACCAAGCCCGCCCGCCAACTGCACGCGCAAATCCGCCTTGCGTATCTTGCCGTTGGCGGTGCGCGGGAGTTCGCGCACGATCTCTAGTCGCTCAGGCCAGTAGACTTTGGCCACGCCACGCGCAGCGAGAAAGTCCTGCATGGCCTTCATATCGAGTGATTGCCCGTCACGGCAGATCACGAAGGCGCATGCGCGCTCGCCCAGGCGCGGGTCGGGCATGGCGACGATGGCGGCGTCCTGCACGCGCGGGTCTTCGTAGAGGATGTCTTCCACGTACTTCACGGGAATGTTTTCACCGCCGCGAATAATAATGTCCTTCAAGCGCCCGGTGATGCGCACATAACCCTCGGCATCCAGCGTGGCAAGGTCGCCGGTGTCGAACCATTCGCTGTCGAAATTCTCCTCCGTCATCGCCGTTTGCTTGATGTAACCGACAAACATGAAGGGGCCCCGGCATTGCAACCGGCCCTCCGTGCCCGGCGGCAACGCATGATTGCTGGCATCGACCACGCGCACTTCCATGCCCGGCTGCGCGCAACCATCGGTGTTGAGCAGCTTTTCATCCGGTACGCCGATGCGCGTCAGCGTGACCACCGCGTTTTCAGTTTGCCCCCAGCCGCAATGGATGCCCGTGTGCGGCAGCTTGTCACGCGCTTCCTTGAGCAATGGGCGCGGTATGGGCCCGCCACCGCAGCGGAAAATGCGAAATGACGACAGATCACATGCGTTTAGATTTTTCGCGCGCAGCAAATCCAGCAAGAAGGTGGCGCTGCCGCTGGACACCGTGATGCGATGTTCGGCGATCCAAGCCACCATTTGCTCCGGCGACCACATATCCTGCAACACCACCGTGGCGCCCAGTTGGATGGGCAAACGCACGCCATTCAAAAACCCCGTTTGATGCGCGATGGTCGAAGCAATGTGAATCACATCGTCATGCTTGAGTTGCAGCGACGCTGCCAGCGCCAACTGCGGTGCGACGATGGTGTTGCTGGTGTGCATGACCCCCTTCGGTTCGCCCGTGGCGCCGGAGGTAAACACGATTTCAGTGACATCATTCGCGTGGGGCCGCAGCGGCTCAAGTGCTGCGTTGGTCTGTGCGGACTTAAGAAAATCATCCCATCGAACTTCACCTTTGTTCGCCGTTTCACCGACAACGATCACGTGTTGCAGCAATGGCGCTTCGGCTCGCACCCGCACGGCCATGGCACGGTAATCATGGCCACGAAAGGTATCGGGTATCACCAGCACGCGCGCGTCGGACAGATTGAGCATATGCGCGAGCTCACGATCACGGCTCATGGGCGTGATCAGGCTGCTCACCACGCCGATGCGTGTGGCAGCCAAGTGCATGATTAAAAACTCTTTCCAGTTGGGCAATTGCAGGGCCACCCCATCGCCGCTGCGCAGCCCGAGTGTTAGCAGCGCATGCGCGCAACGCTCCGCCTCACGCGCTAGGTCTGCATACGTGATGGTGCCACGGCTATCGATGATGGCGGTCTTGTGCGGCGTGGCTTTAACGGCATCATCGAGAAAATCGGTTAACAGACGATTGGGCCAAGCACCGCTCGCTGTGTATTGGGCGATGAGTTCTGGGGTAAGCCGGGTCTTGAATTGCGTCATGAATTTTCGTCTCTATTCAGTCGCTGTAAAAAGTCAAAAGCTTCCCTCATCCCAACCCTTCTGCTTCGCTCTAAGTGTTCCCTTATCCCGAGGGGAGAAGGGCTT
>JAYTWR010000052.1:0-6878 GCA_043743335.1 Burkholderiales bacterium | reverse complement strand
CCCGCGCGCACGCGTGATCAGCGCCGAGAGGTGCCCATAGCTTTCACGATTGGTGGCGAGCAACACCAGCTTCGGCCCATCCTCGACCTGCACCTCGGCACCGACGATGAGCTTTAACCCCTGCGCCTTGGCAGCCACATGCGCGCGCACCACACCCGCCAGCGAGCATTCATCAGTGATAGCCAGCGCCGAATAACCCAGCGCCACAGCGCGCTCGACCAGTTCTGCCGCATGCGAAGCCCCACGCAGGAAAGTGAAATTGCTCAGGCAGTGCAGCTCGCAGTAGTGGGGGATGGCGGGCAAGGCGGGGAGGGCAGGTGAGGGCATGAAATAAAAGTCAATAAAAACAATTACTTATGAAATAAAATCACTATACATAAAAAGCATACTACGGCATCTGCCCCTCATGCGGCACCCGGCGCATGAACGAGGCGGCGGCGTATCTCGCAGAGGAAATCCTCCCGCGCGTCCCCGTGCGCCAATGGGTGCTGTCGTTCCCGATACCGCTGCGAAGCCTCATTGCGGTACACCCCGAACTCATCACCCCGGTGCTGGCGGTGGTGCAGCGGTGCGTAGGATGTGGTGAACGAATGTGAACCGCATCGCTCGGGGTGGCATGCTGCTTTTTGTTGAGGACGCTGCGCTAGTTTGCATACGCGATTGATGCGGTTCGCTGCGCTCACCGACATCCTACGGTCACTTTGTCGGCTAAGAACCTGAACATCCACCTGCACGGGCTATGGCTCGATGGGGTTTACGAAAACACCACCACCGAAGGCGCAAATGGTGAACCGGTGTTCCGCGAAGCGGCAGCGCCCACGCGAGAACAGCTCCCACGCTGCTCAACAAAATCATCCATCGCCTCATCAAACTGCTCACCAAAACCGGCCACCTCATCGAGGAGCAAGGCGAGGTGTATCTCGCCAACACCGACCCGGACAACGCCCTCGCCCCGCTGCAAGCAGCCTCGGCGACGTGGCGCATCGCCCACGGCCCGCGCGCCGGGCAAAAGGTGCTGCGTATCACCGACGGGCAGCCGTATCAACCACGCCCCACGAAAGACGCGCTGTGCGTCAACGCCCATGGCTTTAGCCTGCACGCCGGTGTAGCGCTTGCCGCCAACGACCGGCAGGGGCTTGAACAGCTATGCCGCTACATCACGCGTCCGGCCATCAGCAACGAGCGGCTGGCGATAAACGGCAAGGGCCAGATTGTTCTCAAACTCAAGACGCCGTGGAAAGATGGCGCCACGCATATCGTCATGGAGCCGATGGAATTCATGCAGCGGCTGGCCGCACTTGTGCCAAGGCCACGGCTGCACCTGACGCGGTTTCACGGCGTGCTCGCGCCGAATGCAAAACTCAGATCAAAAGTCGTGCCGGGCGCGCAGGAGAGAAAAACACCAGAACCAGCAGCCGAAAAAGAGCACACCTGCGCACACGCGCTGGGCGCAGATGTTAAAGCGCGTGTTCGACATCGACATGGAGCGCTGTACGTGCGGCGGCAAACTCAAATTAATCGCCGTCATCGAGCAGCCGGACGTGATTGAGAAAATACTCAAGCACCTGGGTCTTGACCCGCAACCGCCGCCGATAGCGCGAGCGCGGCGGGCGGAGATGGGGGAGTTGTTTGAGGCGGCGTGAGGGAAATTACCGTGCAGACAATCAAGCGCGAGCGGGTTTTACCGGGGGCGAGGGTGGTGCTTGGGTTGTGCGGACGTGATGGTGGAAAAGTCTAGTTAAAACAGATACTTAAGTGCGGTCGTTTGATCGGGGTTGGCGTGCTGCCTCGGCAAATCCGTGCTGCCTCGGCAAATCTGCGTGGCGGCGTGCAATTGACCGTATGCCGACGCGCGGATACAGTGGCGGTTATGCAAAAAGGTGGTTTAAATTTCCTATACCCCCGATCAACGATTGATATAGATCAAGCCGACGCATGTCGCATGGCGTAATAATTAGAGGTGCCCTGAACAGTCCAAAACCAAGAGGAGTTTGATCATGAACCAGCGGATTGCATTGCCATTCCTGTTGTTGGTGGTGGCCTTTGTAGGGGGCTGCGCGGACATGGGCAGCTTGGGTGGAACGAAATATGGCGAGACGGGCACGACAGCGGCAAGTCAGTTGGAACGTGACGGCACCATTGCCCAGCTGGAAAACATCCGGGTGGATGATAAGTACAAGCTAGGGGTGGGGACGGCCGTGGGCGCGGTGGCGGGCGGCCTTCTCGGCGCGCGGGTGGGCGACAGCACCTCGGCCACGGTGGCAGGTGCGGTACTGGGCGGCGTGGCGGGCACCTATGCCGAGAGCAAAATCGCCAAAAATGATGCGCAGCGGATCACCGTTAACATGGTGACGGGGGGGCGCGTAACGATTACGCAGCCGGTGGATGCCCGCCTGCGGCAAGGCATGCGTGTGCGCGTTGAGGGCAGCGGCGAGAACGCCCGCGTGGTGCCGCGATAAGGCGGTGGTGAAGCCGGGCGGCATCGCGGGTTCGGACATAAATTCCCGTCAAGTCGCGAGTTTCGCAGCTACCTCGATTGATTAAAGGATAAATCATGAACAAAACACTGAATTGGACCGGAAAACTGCTGGCTCTGCTGGTCGCTTCGACATTGGCTTTCAGCCCGGCAATGGCGGACAAGCCAGAAGGCAAAGGTAAGGGTAACGAGCGGTCGGAAAGAGCCGAACACCGGCAGGACAACGCGCGCGAGGATGATCGTGGGCGTCGCGAAAGAGTCGTGTTGGCCCCCAAACCCGGTGCGCATTTCGTCGATCAGCATCAGGTTTACGTCCGCGACTACTACGGGGAAGAGCATCGCCGTGGATTTTGTCCTCCCGGCCTCGCCAAGAAGAACAACGGTTGCATGCCGCCCGGTCAGGCAAAGAAATGGGAATATGGCAGGCCGCTGCCGCGCGATGTGATCTTCTACGAAGTGCCGCAGAGGCTGGTGGTGCAGATTGGTATACCGCCTGCCGGATACCGTTACGTACGCGTCGCATCCGATGTGCTACTCATCGCGATCGGCACAGGCATGGTAATCGACGCGATACAGGATTTGGGGCGCATGTAAAAGAGCGCGTGTAGGATGCGCCAACACTGACGCGCGCCACCATTACGTGCGCGTGCCGGTGAGGCAATGGGTGCTGTCGTTCCCCATTCCGTTGCGCAGCCTGTTTGCCGTACACCCGCGCAGCAACGAAGGTGTCAGGTCTACACTTTCCACCTCACGCCCGCAACTGCGGGCGTAGTTCTTTCATAGCCGCCGCCGTGGTGATGAAGGCTACGGCTCCTTCGGATGCACAAACCCGATAGGCCGGCGCTTCGGTTCCGGCGTAGTCATGAGTTCACGCAGCGCCTCAATCACTTGCTTGAACTGCGCGCGCGTGTTGCTGGCAAGTGCATCGTGCTTGAAGGCGAGCGCTGCGGTTTGCTTCTCCAGCACATCCAACCGGCTCGCCAACTCCTTTTGTGTCGCCAGCACCTCGCGCAGCCGCACAAAGGCGCGCACCACGAACACACTCGCGGCAATTGCACGTGGCGTATTCACCATATTGGCCGCCATCAACGCCCCGTGCTCCGTGAACACAAAGGGCAAGTAACGCCGCCCACCCCGTCCAGGCCGCACGTTTGAGGTCGCAAATTGCGACCTCAAAACGCCAAGTTCTTGATTGGTAAGCTGAAACATAAAATCCGCCGGGAAGCGCTCCGCGTTGCGGCGCACCTGCTCATTGAGCCGCTTGGTGCTCGTGCCGTAGAGCGCCGCCAAGTGCAGGTGGATGTTCAGGTTCTTAGCCGACAAAGCGACCGTAGGATGTCGGTGAGCGCAGCGAACCGCATCAATCGTGGTGCTTACATCGTGATATGGCCTTGCGTAAGCCCGTCACGCGAACGATGCGGTTCGCTACGCTCACCGGCATCCTACGACGAAGCTGAACAGTTACCTATTTTTGTTTTATTCATTTTTGTGGCGTCGCTCTGACGCACCCTGTGTCACGCAGCCCTACCGCGTGGCGCTATCCAAAAAGCGCTTAATCTGACGCACCAGTTGCGCCTCAGAGCCGTTGAAATAGTGATCCGCACCCGCCACGGACATTTGGCCTGAGCCGCGCACGCGCTGAATCGCCGCCGCTCGCGCGGGCGCGAGCTTTAGCACCGCCGGAAAATCCTTTTCGCCGTAGACATCAAACACCGGCATCGTCAGCCGCTGCGGTTGGTCGTAAATGCCGCTGCTGATGCCCACTGCCACCCACGCATCCACCACGCCGCCGCTCGCCAGAAAATGATTCGCCATGCGCGCGCCCATGCTGTGCGACACGAGGGCGATTTTGCGATGGCCTTTGGCTTTGAGAAAATCCACCGCCGCCTGCAGGCGCGTGGCGGCCTCTGGGAATAGCGCCGGATACGCTTCGCCTTTGGCATCTGCCGCCAGCACCGGCATTTGTACGGACAGGGTGGTGTATTCCTGTTCCGCCAATTGGCTGCGCAGCGCGTTGATCAAGTTCCAGTCGGGATGTACGCCCATGCCGTGCACCACAATCACGCCCGCGCGCGGCTTGGGGTGCGTGGCGTGCAAGGCGAGGAATTTGTGGCCAGCGGGTAGCGCCAGATAAACCGGGTCTCCCACCAAGATGGCGGGGGTGATTTCGTCGGCCCAGCGTTTTTCGCGGGCGTAGTCGGGCAGCACCTGCGCGAAGGCCGGAGGCAGCGCGAAGGTGCACGCGACAACCAATAAAATACCGTACAAAATCAATAGGTTACGAGAATTTACCAGCAACAGCCGATAACGCGCCGCCCCCATGTTGCCGTTCCCGCGCAGGGGGCTGTCACGAAATGCGGGTGCAAGCGGATGGCGAATATTCATAGCGTTAGGCGCTGTTGATGGGGCGCAATGCGGCGATGCCTTGGGCTGTAGCCACCTGCCTAACCTACACGCCCTCTGCCGATCGACCAACTGTGTGACAATATTATGCGCTATTTCGTAACCGTCGCCTGCGCGGATACGACCGTACAGGGATTGCAGGAATCAGACAACACGTCACAGGGGAATACCAAAATGGGCAACAGCGTACAAGACAAAATCGTCGTCGTCACCGGCGCGGGCGGCGGCATTGGCCGTGAAATGGCCTTAGCCATGGCGGCCAACGGCGCGAAAGTGGTGGTCAACGACATTGGCGCGGGGCTTGGCGGTGAGCTGAGCGCCGACAGCGCAGGCGCGGCGCAAAAAGTGGTGAACGAAATCAAGGCGGCGGGCGGCACCGCGGTGGCGAATACCGACTCGGTATCCTCGTGGGCGTCGGCCGAGCACATCATCCAGTGCGCGTTGGATAACTACGGCCGCATCGACGGCGTGGTCAACAACGCTGGCATTTTGCGCGACCGTATTTTTCATAAAATGTCGGAGGACGACTGGAACTCGGTGATCGCAGTACATCTCAACGGAGCGTTCTACGTGAGCCGCGCCGCCGCTAACCCCATGCGCGCGCAAAACAGCGGCGCGTTTGTACACATGACCTCCACCTCGGGCCTGATCGGCAACTTCGGCCAGGCCAATTATGCGGCTGCCAAGCTCGGCATCGTCGGCCTGTCGAAATCGATCGCGCTCGACATGCAGCGGTTCAACGTGCGCTCGAACGCGATCGCGCCGTTCGCGTGGACGCGGATGATCGATTCGATCCCGACCGACACGCCCGAGCAGCAGAAGCGCGTCGACGGCCTCAAGAAGCTCGATGCCGACAAGATCGCGCCGTTCGCGGTGGCGCTGTGCGGCGATGCCGGCACGAAAGTGACCGGGCAGATCTTCGCGGTGCGCAACAACGAGATCTTCCTGTTCTCGCAGCCGCGCCCGATCCGCGTCGCGCACACCGCCGAAGGCTGGACCCCCGAAACGGTGGCAGAGCGGGTGTTCGACCAATTCGCCAATGATTTCTACCCGCTCGATCGCTCGATCGACGTGTTTAGCTGGGACCCGGTGTGATCGATCCCGCCGTTCGCACAAGACTATGCAGCGGCGCGCGCCGCGATGGGGATGATTTTATGAACCGCCAGGTAATTCTGACCTCACGGCCGACCGGCGTCGCACAAGCCGAGCACTTTGCCATCCGCGATGTGCCCGATGCGCCGCTGGGCGAGGGCCAGGTCCGCGTCGCCAACCGTTTTCTCTCGGTCGAACCGGCCATGCGCGGCTGGATCGCCGACGCGGGCAATTATTCTGATCCGGTCGCAATCGGCGGCGTGATGCGCGCGCTGGCCGTGGGCGAAGTGATCGAATCCCGGGCACCGCAATTCTCGCCCGGCGATCGCGTTACCGGCTGGTTCGGCTGGCAGGAACGCGCCGTTGCCGACGCTGCGGCCGTGGTCCGTCGGGTGCGCGAAGACGACCTGCCGCTGTCGCTCGCGCTCGGGGTGCTTGGCATCAACGGGGTGACCGCGCACCTGGCGCTCACCGGGATCGGTCGCCCGGTTGAGGGCGATACGGTGCTGGTATCCACCGCAGCCGGCGCGGTCGGATCGGCCGTCGGTCAGATCGCGAAGATTATTGGCTGTCGCTCGGTGGGCATCGCGGGTGGACCGGAGAAGGTCAGCCAGTGCCTTGACGAGTTCGGCTTTGATGGCGCAATCGACTACCGGGCACCTGGCATGGACGAGGCGATTTCGGCAGCGTGTCCGGGCGGCGTGAACGTTTATTTCGACAACACGGCAGGCGCGATCAGCGATGCCGTCTACCCGCGCCTCGCGTTGCGGGCGCGGGTGGTGATTTGCGGAACCGCTTCGATTCCGATGTGGAATCCATGGCCGCAAGGCCCCCGGGTTGAGCGGCACTTGCTGGTCAAGCGGGCTTTGGCGCAGGGCTTTGTCATTTTCGATCACATGGACGCATG
>JAYTWR010000051.1:0-4117 GCA_043743335.1 Burkholderiales bacterium | reverse complement strand
GACACTGACTTTCACCCACGGCGCTTTGAATTCGCCGCGCACGATTTGGGCGATGTGTTCAGCGAGCTTCTCCAGCAACTGAATTTTATTGTCGCGCAGATACGGGGGCGAAGATTGATTGAGGATCGACAGCGTGCAGGTGAGGCTATTCGTTGTCTTCGCCACGCTGCTCCAAAGATAAATCTTCGTCTCTGGAAATGACTCTCGTCACACTGCCGAACGAGAGTTCGATATCGCCATCGACCCGCTGCTTCGCGGCGAAATCGAGCAGCTTGCCCTCGCATACGCTTACTTCCCGGATCGGCTTGCGAACGTATTCTTCGATAAAACGCGCCATGGTGGCGCCGGCTTCTTGCTCCAGGTGCTCCCACGCGGCGTCTCCGATATAGGCTCGACCGCCAGCGTCACGAAAGGCGGTTTCCAAATCGGTCAATCGTTGATTCGGAGTCGGGTCCAGCACAACCAGAACCGGCTGGTAGCCGGATTTGCGACAGTCAATCGCAAAATCTGTCTCCTCAGCAAATCTTCCCTGGCCGCTCGCAGCGATGGTGACGCGCAATTTGAATTCGTACGCCAGTTTTGTTCCATCGGCTTTGACGATGACGCAATCGACTTGCCTGCGCTTCGTCGCATCGGCAGCCCGCCGGATAGGTGAGCGCTTCGCGCTCGCGGGCTCGCCTCCCAGTGCATTCGCGAGAATTGGCTCAAACAAATAGCCGCTTTCTTGTCCGGATCGATTGTCGAGATCAAAAAACCACTTGCGCCATGTTATCCACGACGCCAGCGCTTCGATATCAACACCGCGATATTCAAGCAAAGCGCGTGGCGATACCTGAATCATTTTGGGCATTGGCTGGGCTTTGAGAATGCGCGAATACTTCAGCCGCCGCTTATGCAGCTCTGACAAGCAACGCAGGTAGGTCACAAAGTCGGGGATGTCCTGTTTGGCGGCAAGGAACAGGGACACATGGTCGTTTACCGCCGAGGTCTCAGTGAACGTAAATGGTTCTGAAAACCAGTCGTCCCTAATCTCGTAGTAGCCAGTAGCCGGAACAATTAGCGCCGACACGGATGGGGGCAGCTTGTCAGCGTTGTGCGTGTCGCGGTAAATCACGCCAATCAGACGCATCAATTCAGTGCCGGACAACTCGACTGGAAGCGCGGTTTGCGCCCCCAAGATCATGAGCCGGGTAAGCAGGGCCGAGTCCTCTTGATCAAGTTTCCGTTCGGTAGCCATGCTTACTTTCAAGACCGGTACTTTCAAAACGCCAGTTCGGGTTGAACGAGTCCGGTCAACTTGCGATGCGTTTCGCCCAAGGCCGGACTCATTGCCGAAGCCTCGGTCAAAACAAAACCGAGCAGTCTGGGGCTGACGGAAACGCGCGAGGCGAAATTGCTTCTGCAAAACTCAGCATCGAGCCCCATCACGTGCGAGGCAAGGACCTTTGCGGCAAGAGGAGGAACGGCGTTGCCAATTTGCTGTGCGATAGCCGCAGCGTTACCCGCAAAGTAGTAGTGATCGGGAAACGATTGCAGCCTTGCGCACTCGCGAAGCGTCAGCGGCCGGTTTTGGTGCGGATGAATAAACTCCCGCATCGCAGCGCCGGTAATCGTCAGCGAATTGAGATTGCCGTGAAGCCGCTTGATTCCGCTTGGCGCTCCCCCCCGCTTTTCAGTTGGCGTCCCATCCATCACCCGGCGAAAGGCGCGCCTGCGGAAGCTGTCGTGCCACATTGCCTCTGGTAAATCCTTCATGGTCTGGCCGGGTTGAAGCAAGCCAAACCGATGAGCATCATCGGCCACCGTAGTATCGAAGTGAAGCGATACCACACGAGAAGGTGACGATCCGCGCATGACTTCATCGAACGAACCAGCTATTGGTGCTGACGCGTACTCAACCGATAAATCCCGTGCGGCGGCGGGAGTACCCAGTCCAGCGGTGGCATCGTCAAACGAAGGTGCGAATGGCCGACCGTTGCGCTTGTGGGATTTCCCGGATTCAAACGAGTGCGTCTCGCCGGGAAATTCAAAGTTCAGGCCAAGCCGGTTGCCGATGATCAACACCCGCTTGCGCGTCTGCGGCACGCCGTATCCGGCGAAGTTCACTTTTTGCACGCGGACGGAATAGCCGATTTTCACGAATTCGGAAACCAGGCTGACGACTGCTTCACCCAGCCCAGAGGTCAATAACCCCTCCACGTTTTCAAACAAAAACCAGCGCGGTTGCAGCTTTTCGACGATCCTGAAGTAGTTGAAAATCAATTGATTTCTTGGATCGTCAGCGCGACGCGGCCCAGCCGTGCTGAACCCTTGGCAGGGCGGGCCACCAATGATTGCGAACGGTGAGCGGCCATCGGCCAGATCAAAAAAGAACTCTGGTCCGGTCGTACTCAAATCGACGTTATGACACGGGGAGCCGAGGTTACGGCTATACGACTCGCACGCATCCCGGTCTATTTCGGCTCCACCAAGCAGGTCGAACCCAGCCAATTTGAACCCGTAGGAGAATCCACCGGCACCCGAAAAAAGCGACAGCACGGCGGGAGAAGAGTTTGAGTGCATTTGTTCCATTCTACTCACTGACGGGGTATAGGAATTTTAGAATTTTAAACCACGTTTTCGCATAACCACCAATGTATCCGCGCGCACGCGAGCGGTCAATTTCCACGAATCCTCTCGGCCACCGCCCGCCTACCCCGAAACGCCAAATCAGCCCGCTAATCCCACTTGGCCGAACACACTTAACTATCTGTTTTAACTCGACTTTTTTACCTCCACGTTGGCACAACCCAAGCCCGCCCTCGCCCCTAGTAAAACCCGCTCGCGATTGTTTGTCTGCACGGTCACGCCGCCTCAAACAGTTCCCCCATCTCCGCCCGGTGCGCCGGAGCTATCGGCGGCGGTTGCGGGTCAAGACCCAGGTGCTTGAGTATTTTCTCAATCACGTCCGGCTGCTCGATGACGGCGATGACCTTGAGCTTGCCGCCACACGCGCAACGCTCCCTATCGATGTCGAACACGCGCTTTAGCATTTGCGCCCAGCGCATGCGCGCGTGTGCGCAGGTGTGCTCTTTTTCGGCTGCTGGTTCTGCTGTTTCTTTCTCCTGCGCGCCCGGCACGACTTTCGATCTGAGTTTTGCATTGGGTGCGAGCACGCCGTGAAATCGCGTCAGGTTTAAGCGTGGCCTCGGCACCAGTGCCGCTAGCCGTTGCATGAATTCCAGCGGTTCCATCACGATGTGGGTGGCGCCGTCTTTCCACGGCGTTTTGAGTTTGAGTACGATCTGGCCTTTGCCGTTTATCGCCAACCGCTCGTTGCTGATGGCAGGGCGCGTGATGTAGTGGCAGATCTGTTCTAGCCCCTGCCGGTCGTTGACGGCGATGGCCACGCCCGCGTGCAGGCTAAAGCCGTGAGCGTTGGCGCACAGCGCGTCTTTTGTTGGGCGCGGCTGATACGGTTGCCCGTCGGTGATGCGCAGCACCTTTTGCCCGGCGCGTGGGCCGTGGGCGATGCGCCAGGTGGCGGAGGCCACCTGTAACGGGGCGAGTGGGTTGTCCGGGTCGGTGTTACGTGGTGCTGCGTTTGCCGTATGAAGTGAAGGCGCTGTTTCGTGACTGGCTCGAACGCCACTACCCGCTCAAGGCCAAACACGTGATGAGCCGGGTGCACGAGTTACGCGGCGGGCGCGACAACGATCCCAACTTCGGTAGCCGCATGCGCGGGCAGGGCGAGTTTGCCGAGCTGTTGTCGAAAAGGTTCGCGCTGGCCAAGCGCCGCATCGGTTACGACGCGCGGGATCGCATGCTGCGTAATGCGTTGCTGGATACGTCGTTGTTTCAGGTGCCGGCAGCGGGTGGCGGGCAGATGGCGTTGTTCTGAGCGCTACGCAAACCCTTGTTGCCACAGAGGGCGCAGAGACCCCTAGAGAAAATCAAAGCCGGAAAATCCCTCGGCGCGCCAGCGCACTCCTGATGGCAAAATTATTTATAAGTATTTGATTTTATTAATTTTTATGAAGATCGTGCGCCGCGCTCTATGGTCACACCCAGTTGCTTCACGCCCTTCAGTGCCGCCAGTTTGGCGACACTGACTTTCACCCACGGCGCTTTGAATTCG
>JAYTWR010000050.1:0-17609 GCA_043743335.1 Burkholderiales bacterium | reverse complement strand
ACCTGCTGGTAATAGCCCACCACCGCGCGCGTGAGTTGCGATTGTTTCTCGGTATAGCGGCGAATGGCGCGATCCTCGCGCGCCTTGGCACCGTAGCGCTGCGCGGCAAACGCGCTCATGCCCTTGTAACCCAGCAGATTGCACAGCGCTTCTTCGATGCCGTAGGGCAAATCAAACTGGTCGTGGCAATCTTCGTGTATCACCAAATATAAAAACCGGTCGAGCTTGCCTTCGAGCATGGTGGATGTCACCGCTGTGCCGATTTCGCCGACGGCTTCAACTTCGGTGAAATAAACATCGTCGTCGTTGGCTGCGGCGCGACAATCCGGCTCGGTCTGCGCGGCACCCCAGCGAATCACCGGGTCTTCATACGAATACGGCAACTGAAAGCGCGGCGCATAACCGCAGATGGAATAGCTGCCTTTCTCCGCAAACACGGTTTTGAAATTGGCGGTTTCCTTGAAGCCGATGCGCCGCTCGAACGCGCGCACGTCAACCAGCAGCGCATTCCACTCGCCCGGCACACCGGGTGTGGGCAAAATTAAATCCTGAAGCTGGGCACAACCCGTGAACAGTGCGGCAGTCAAGGCGGTGATGCCGAGTAATGCAGAAAGCCGTTTACGCATATCTTGTTGTTTTTATTGAGATTTCCGCTTTGACGCTGAAACGGGGAAAAAGTGTCCGCTATGGCTAAGGCTTACGCACGCGCTCAACAAGCCAGCATAGCCAATTTTGCAAGCGCTTGATTTTAAATATTATTTAATCAACCCCATCGCCATAATCAGCGGCAGCGTCAACCAAAACAGTAGCGTACTCCAACCCACCATCAATCCTGCCGTGGCGGAATCGAGTTTGAAGCGGTCCGCTAGCAGTAGCGTTGTCATCATCGCGGGCGTAGCCGCTTCGACTACGGCGGCGTATTGCGCTTCGCCCATCGGCGTGAACAGTTGCTTGGCAGCCAGCCACACCATGACTGGCATCATCAGCAATTTCACCAGCGCGGCGGTGAGTATCTCCGGGCGCGGTGTGAGGTTGCGCCACGGAATGGTGAGGCCCAGCACGAACAGCACCACCGGGATGGTTGCCTGCCCGACAAACTGTGCGGCGGACACCAGCGGCGCGTACGTCAGGCCGAATTGTTGCGAGGCAAAGCCCAAGGCGAATGCCCAGATCGGCGGCATGGTGGCGAGCACGCGCCATACCGACGGATACGACACATTGCCCTCGTGCGACCCCAGCCGCGTGGCGACCCACACGCCAAGGCTCCACACCAGCGGCATGGTCATCAGCACGTCGTTGTAAATCGCGTAGCGCGTGGCGTCGCGGCCAAAAAAGAAAATCAGCAGCGGCGCGCCGATATTGAACGTGTTACCCCACATGCCGCCGAGTACCAGCACCGCACGCGTGGGGTCGCTCAAATTGCGGCCGAGCGGTGAACGGTACAGCAGCACATACAGCACCGCGCCCGATGCCAGCGTGCCGATGCCGACCAGCAGCGGCACCGACAGCAGCGCCGGGGTGATGGGCGTGGTGGCCGCCACCGCGAACAGAATGCACGGGTAGAACACATACATCACCACGCGGTTCAGTTGCGTGCGCAGCACATCGGGTTGCGCGTCGGCAAAGATGCGCGGCCAAAACGCCCCGGCGGCCACCAGCATGCCCAGCGGCAGCATGACTTCAATCATGAGGCCGCGTAGTTGAATAAAGTAATTCATGAGGGGGTGGACTCTATCCGAGTTTGGCGGCGGAATCGAGCGGTGTCGGTCGTAGTACACTGGGCGCTCTGAATGCACCGTTCAGCTTCAAGAGGAGAGCATGATGAGTTTGCGTCTGGGATTAACCACTGGCGGCTGCGACGGCCCCGCGCTGATTGCGCTGGTGCAAGAGGCGGAACGGCTCGGCTTCGACTCCACCTGGTGCGGTGAGTCGTATGGCGTGGATGCGGTGACGCGTCTGGCGTGGCTGGGCGGGCAGACTTCACGCATCAAGCTGGGCTCGTCGATATTGCAAGTGCCGGCGCGCGCGCCCGCGCTCACGGCAATGACGGCGATCACGCTGGATGCGCTAACCAACGGGCGCTTCATACTCGGCCTTGGCCCCTCTGGCCCGCAGGTGGTTGAGGGTTGGTACGGCGTGCCCTACGGCAAGCCGCTGACACGTCTGCGCGAATACGTCACCATTGTGCGCGCCGTGCTGGCCCGTGAAGCCGCGCTCACGCATCAGGGCGAACACTATCAAATCCCCTACCAAGGGCCGGGTGCCACTGGGCTAGGCAAGCCGTTGAAGTGCATACAACACGGCCGCCGCGACATGCCCATTTATACGGCGGCGATCAGCCCGGCGGGCTTGGCGTGCGCCGGTGAAATTGGCAACGGCGTGCTGCCGCTATTCATGGACCCGGAGCGCGACGACGTGATCGAGCCGCATGTGCGCAAAGGGCTAGAACGCGCCGGGCGGCCGGTGGATTTCAAACAATTCGACATCGCGCCGTTCGTGCCGGTACACGTCGGCGACGATTTGGCCGCATGCCGTCAGCCGGTGAAGGAATGGCTCGCGCTCTACGTGGGCGGCATGGGCGCGCGCGGTAAAAATTTTTACAACGACTACGCAGTGCGCCTCGGCTACGCTACCGAAGCTGCGAAGATTCAGGATTTGTTTCTTGCCGGCAAAAAGGTTGAAGCCGCCGCGGCCGTCCCCGACAAGCTGGTCGATAGCGTGGCGCTGGTCGGCCCGCCCGCGCGCATACGCGAGCGCCTGCAGGTGTGGAAAGCGGCCGGGGCACGCGGCAGCGTCGGCACCTTGATCTTGATGAAAGCCAACAGCGCCGGGTTGCGGCTGGTGGCTGAAAGCGTGCTGGGGTAGTGTCTGCCGATTACTACCCGCAGTTTCACGGGCTGCGCAGCCCGGTTACCTGAACCACCTACTCCCACACCGCGATTTCCGCGCGGATAAAGCGTGCGAATATCGACGACCACCGGCTGTCTCCACGTTTCAGCGAGCTTTTGCCCAACCGCACGCGCCAGCGTGTCGCCACTGCCGCCAGCGATAACCGGCGTAATCAGACGCACGCCGCGTGAGGGGTAAGGTACGCCCTGCGCAAGGGCGTTGCCGGCCGGGAATGCGGGCAGCAGGCCAGCGCACCAGCAGCAGGCGAGTCGTTTTGGCGCAAGCGTGTTGAGTGCGAGCATGACTTTTCCAGCGCGCGGGGCGGGTGTGCCGGCCAGTATAATGTGCTCCGGTGCCCGCCCGATTCACCCCTTCACTCACCAAAAATATATGCGTAAAATCAATTACTTACGATTGTTTATCGGACTACCGCTTGCGCTCGCAAGCGGTGCATATGCCCAAGCGCCTGCGAACGATGCGGCGGCGTACCCGAACCGGCCCATCCGCTTTTTGGTGGCGTTCCCGCCGGGTGCGTCAACCGATATTGTCGGGCGCATCGTCGGCGCAAAACTGACCGAACTGTGGGGCCAAAACGTGGTGGTGGAAAACCGCCCCGGCGCGGGCGGCAATCTGGGCACGCAAATCGGCGCGCGTGCCAATGCAGACGGCTACACGATTTTGCTCAACAGCTCGGCGTTTGTGGTGAATGTGAGTTTGTATGCCAAGCCCGGTTATGCGGCGGCGGATTTTGTGCCGGTGATTCAGGGGCCGACCACGCCGAACCTGGTGTCGGTACATCCGTCGCTCAAGGCCACGACGTTGCAGGAGGTGATCGCCTACGCCAAGGGCACACCCACGAGCTATGCCTCGTCTGGCACGGGCACCACGACGCATCTCGATGCAGAAATGATTTTCGGCGCGCTGTCGAAAGTGAAAATCACGCACGTGCCGTATGGCCCAGCGCAGGCGGTGGCCGCGGTGGTGGGCAATCAGGTGCCGATAGCATCCACCTCGTTGCCGCCCGCGGTGCCGCATGTCAAAGCCCATCGCGTGCGGCCGATTGCTGTCACCACCGCCAAGCGCTCGGCGATATTGCCCAACGTGCCGACGGTGGCGGAATCGGGTTTTGCGGGCTTTAACGACCACACGTGGTTTTCGTTTTTTGCGCCGGTGGGCACGCCGCCCGCCATCGTCACCAAACTCAACAGCGAAATCAATCGCATTCTGCAAATGCCGGATGTGAAAGAAAAGCTCGACGCGTTCTCGCTGGAATTTACGCCCAATACCTCTGCGCAATTTGCGGCGGTGATCAAAGAAGAAGTCGCGCGCTACGCCGTGATGGTGAAGCAATCGGGCGCAAAGGCAGATTAAACCCATGACCACCATTACCGAAAAACTCATCGATAACGTCCTCGCGGTTAAATACGACACGCTGCCTGCCGCCGCCATCGATATGGCCAAAGCCTGCACGCTCGACGGCATCGCCGTCATGCTCGCAGGCGCGACCGAGCCGCTGGGCTTGGGCCGCATTGTCACGCAATATGTGAAGGACTGCGGCGGCAACCCGCAAGCCACCGTGATTGCCGGTGGCTTCAAAACATCCATGGTCAACGCTGCTTACGCCAATGGCACCATGGCGCACGCGCTGGATTTCGACAACACGTGGTATCCGCTCAATCACCCCACCTCGCCCACGCTGCCGGCGATTTTGGCGATTGCTGAACATCACCAACTCGGCGGGCGCAAAATCATCGAGGCACTGGTGGCGGCGTTTGAAGTGCAAGGCCGCATGCGCATGGCCGCTACGGGGCTGGAAACCGGCTCTGGCTTTCACAAGCCCGGCACCACCGGGCAATTCGGCGCGGTGACGGCGGCGGCAAAAATGCTCGATCTCGATAAACCACAAGCGTTGATGGCTTTCGGCATCGCCGGCTCGCGCGCGGGCAGCCTATCGCTCAACACCGGCACCATGACCAAATCGTCGCACGCTGGCCACGCTGCACGCATGGGTGTGGAGTGCGCGGTGCTGGCGAAAATGGGTTTTACCGGAGCCGTGGATGTGTTTGGCCCCAAAGGTTTTTTCGACACTTTTTTATTCGGCAAAGCCGAGCCGCATTGGCTCACCGACAACTTCGGCGCGCCGTTTCGTATGGTTGATCCCGGCGTGGGTTTCAAAAAGCACCCGTCGAATTATTTTACCCATCGCCCGATTGACGCCGCCATCGCGCTGCGCGAGGCGCACCACATCAAGCCGGAGCAGATCGCCAAGGTAACCGTGGTGTTCCCGCGCTTTGAATACGTCAACCGCCCGCAACCCGACACCGGTCTCGACGGCAAATTCAGCGTGCAATACACCACGACGGTCGCGCTACTCGACGGCGAAATCACCGTCGATTCATTCGACAACGAACGCCGCTTCGCCGCCGACGTGGCGGCGCTGCTGCCGAAAGTCACGCTGATTTTCGACGACAACATCCCCAACGATTTTGACCGCATGCACATCGCCATGACCGTCACACTCACCGATGGCCGCGTGCTCAGCCAGCGCGTCGATAAACTGTCGGGCTGGGTGGGTTCACCGCTTACCCGCGAGCAGCGTATGAAGAAATTTCACGCGTGTGCTAGGCGCGTGCTTACGCTCGACAAAGCGGAGCGTATTGTTCGGCTGGTGGAGAATTTGGAGCAACTGGCTGGCGTTGAGGAATTGATGGCGCTTGTGCGGGGGTGAGGTGGTGCGTGAAAGAAATTGCGGAACTTTAGCGTAAGCATATGAAGCGGAGATGGCCGCAATGAACTGGCACGCGTCGCTCGGAGACGGGTAGCCAACTGGGTGGGCAAAGCGCAGCGTGCCCACGCGCCACTGTCCGTGGGCACGCTGCGCTTTGCCCCCTCAACGTCGCAAGGCGCGTCCGGAATAGCCTGACTGCACGCGTGCCTCAATGGCCTTTAATGAAATAACTCAAGTAATTGATTTTATTGATGTTTTTTAATTCGCTGACGAGACTTTAGCCGCCAACCCCCACCCACGGATCCACAATCGCCAGCCCCAGCCCGTCAAAATGCGCGCGATTGCGGGTGGCAAGTATGGCGTTGTGTGCAAGGCAAATCGCCGCAATCTGGGCATCGGCCATCGCAACAGGCAAGCCCACGCGCTCGCGTCGGGCGCACACATCCGCGTAAACCGAGGCAGATGCCAGATCAAACGGTAGCACGCGCCCGGCGAAATCTTCTTCCAGAGTGATTTGTACGGCTTGCGCCAACTGCCGCTTGCGCGCGCCGTCGGGCAAACGTGCCACGCCAAACATTAGCTCGGCGGCGACGATGCTGGTCAGCCACAACTCGTCGGTGGGTTGCGCGTCGAGCCACGCGAGCACGGCGGGTTCGGGCTTTAAGCGCATGACTTCGGACACCACGTTGGTGTCCAACACGATCACGCGGTAGCCGCGTCGTCGAGATTAGTGGCGCGTGGTGCGTCGTGGCGTTCCGGCAACGGCAATTCAGCGCCGCCCAGCGCGGCAAAACGCGCATGGACGCGGCCGCCCAATCCGCTGGCGGGCGCAGATTGCGCCAAGGCATTGCGCAAAATGGTGCGAACTTCTTCTTCCATCGAACGCCCGTGCGCTGCGGCGGCGCGGCGTAGTTTGTCTTTAATCATGGGATCGATATTTCGGATGGTTAGCGCTGCCATGGCTTTCAACCTATTACATGCTATCGTTGATATCAATGATATCACTCAACGTTACCCTCTCGCAAGGCGCGCTCACGGCGTGATAACCTAAGCATTCATCGTCACGGCAGTAAACCGCAACGAGAGTGGCAAAAAAACATAAGTAATTGATTTTATTGAATTTTTAAACCACTTTAATACGCCCATGAATAATCAATCTACCGTCCAGTCACGCATTCGCGCGCAAACGAAAGCCAGCGCCGCGCGTGAAACCACCACGCAAGAGTGCCCATAATGGCCGGCGGCCCATTAGAAGGCGTGCGCATCGTCGATTTGACCTCAGTGGTGGTGGGCCCACTCGCCACGCAAATCATGGCGGATCACGGCGCGGATGTGATTAAGGTGGAAGCGCCCAGCGGCGACATTGTGCGCAATCTCGCCGGCAAGGGGCGCACCGCCAATATGTCGGGCAAGTATCTGCATTTGAATCGCAACAAGCGCAGCATTGCGCTCGATTTGAAGCAGCCCGCCGCGCACGCTGCGCTGCTGAAAATACTCGCCACCGCTGATGTCATGGTCTGGAACATGCGGCCGCCGGCGATGAAGCGGTTAAAGCTCACGCATGAAGACGTCGTCAAGGTGAATCCGAAAATCATCACTTGCGGCATGTACGGTTTTGGCCAGGGCGGACGCTATAAAAACAAGCCGGCATACGATTCGATTATTCAGGGCTCTGGCGGTACGGCGGCGCTGTATCACATGGCCACCGGCGAGCCGCGTTATTTGCCGATGGTGTTCGCCGACCGCACGGTGGGTTTGATCGCGGTGCAAATGATTGTGATGGCGCTGTATCACCGCGAGAAAACCGGGCACGGGCAGTCGATTGAATTGCCGATGTTCGAAAACATCGTCAAGGCCACGCTGGAAGAACACCTGTATCTGAAAACCTTTGTGCCCCGCGGTGACGAAAAAGCAGGCGATTTAGGCGACCCGCGTTTGGTTGATCCGCAGTCGCGGCCTTTGCCCACCAAAGACGGCTACATTTGCATCTCGGCCAACACTGACGATCAGGCGTTTGCGGTGTTCGACGCCATCGGCAAGCCAGAACTGAAAACCGATCCGCGCCTGTGCAATGTGCGGGTGCGCTTTCAGAACACCGCGCTCTACTTCGCCACGCGCGCCGAGGGCTTGAAACACAAAACCACCGCCGAGTGGATCGCCATTTTCGACGCGGCCGATGTGCCCGCAATGCCGTTTCAGACGCTCGAACAGATTATGGAAAACCCGCATCTCAAGGATATCGGCTTCTTTGAAACACTCGAACACCCGACCGAAGGCAAAATCATCAACATGAAGTTGCCTAACAAGCTGTCGCGCGGCGCGCGCACCGATTTCCGCCATGCGCCGAAGATCGGGCAGCACAGCACGGAAATTCTGCGTGAGGCCGGTTTGTCTGACACTGATATTACGGCGTTGGTGCAAGCGGGCGGGGCCGTCGATGGCAGCATTAAGGCATAATACTTATCCCGTTTTATTTCACGTTATTCACGTCATACAGCAAAGAGGTTCACCATGTTTTTGAATGTTCTCAATGTTCTAAATGTTCTAAATTGGAAAAAGTTTTCGTCGGCATTCGCGTTGATGACGTTGATCGCGGCGGTATCGCTCACGGCTACCAGCCATGCGCAGCAATACGGCGATAAAGATTATCAACCCAGCGTCGGGCAGGAAGGCAAAGACGTGATCTGGGTACCAACGCCCAATGAGCTGATCGCAAAAATGCTCGATATGGCCAAGCTCACCGCGAGCGACATTCACTTTGATCTGGGCAGCGGTGATGGCCGCACCGTGATCGCGGGTGCCAAGCGCGGCGCGATTTCCACTGGTGTGGAGTTCAATCCCGATATGGTGTCGTTGTCCAATCGCAGCGCGCAGCGCGAAGGCGTCACCGCCAAGGCCAAGTTCATCCACGGCGATATTTTTCTCAATGATTTCAGCAAGGCCACGGTGCTTACGCTGTATTTGTTGCCGAGCCTGAATCTGAAATTGCGCCCCACCATCCTCGACATGAAGCCGGGCACGCGCGTGGTGTCGCACGCTTTTACCATGGGCGAGTGGGAAGCCGATCAAACAGAAACGGTCGAAGGCCGTACCGCGTATTTGTGGATCGTGCCGGCAAAAGCCGAAGGTAATTGGCGCATGGAAAGTGGCAACAGCAGCGGCGGGGATATCACGCTCAAGCAGACTTTCCAAAAGCTAGACGGCACGGCAGGCGGCAAAGCCATCACCAAAGCCAGCTTACGCGGCGACGCGATTGCGTTCTCGGTAGATGGCCGTGATTACAGCGGCAAAATCACCGGCGACCGCATGGAAGGCAGCGTGCAGGGCAGTATGTCGGGCAAGTGGAGCGCCACGCGCGCAAAGTAGCGCTGCATGACCGGGGTAACAGCAAGTTCCAGGGGAGCGTAGTTCATGTCTCAAGTTTCACAAGTGGTCATCATTGGCGGCGGCATCATGGGCGGCGATATCGCCACTGTGTTTGCGGCCAAAGGCTGGCAGGTGCATGTGATGAGCCCGTCGCAAAAAACACGGGATGCGCTTGGCGCACGGCTGAACGCCGGATTAAAAAAAATCAATGCCGATGCGGCATGCGCCAATCATGTGGCGCTCTACACGCGGTT
Organism: Burkholderiales bacterium; assembly: GCA_043743335.1. Classification (GTDB taxonomy): domain Bacteria; phylum Pseudomonadota; class Gammaproteobacteria; order Burkholderiales; family SG8-41; genus UBA5216. The sequence goes on along the minus strand of JAYTWR010000050.1, from coordinate 8,372 downwards.
GGAAGATATCGCGTGGCCTGCGATTGATTTGGTGGTTGAGGCGGTCACCGAAGACCTGCCGCTCAAGCAAAAATTGTTCGCTCAACTTGAAACGCTGGCGCGGCCCGATACGCCCATCACCACCAATACCTCCAATTTTCAGATCGGTTCCGTTAGTCAAGGGCTGAAATCGGCGTCGCGCATGGCCGGTTTGCACTTTTTCATGCCGGCGCATCTGGTGCCGCTGGTGGAAGTAGTCAGCGCCGACAGCACGGACCCCGCCGTCGCAGCCAAGCTGGAAAAAATCATGACCGAAGTCGGCAAGGCGCCGATTCGTGTCAACAAAGACGTGCCGGGCTTTGTCGGCAACCGCTTGCAGCAGGCGTTGATGCGCGAAGCGATGTGGATGATTCACGATGGCGTGACCACGGCTGAGGGCATCGACACTGCGGTGCGTTTTGGTTTTGGTTTCCGTTTCGTCGCCTGTGGGCCGTTTTTGCAAAAGGAAATGTCCGGCTGGGACACTAACTTTGCGGTGGCAACCTCGCTCTATCCGCAACTGCACAACGAGACCACGCCGCCCCCGTTCTTCAAAGCCATGGTCGAGCGCGGCCACGTCGGCATGAAGGCGAAGCACGGGTTTTGGCCGTGGACGGATGAATCCATCGCGCAGGAAAAGGCGCGCATCGAAAAAGCGCTGCAAGCCGGCTTTGCGATTCTGGAGTCCGACAAAAAGTAAGTTGCAGCAGTAGAATGGCCGCATCATGAAACGCTTTGTTAAGGTTTTGCTGTCGCTGCCATTTTTGTTGGCAGCAGTCGCACTGGCGGTGTACGCGCTGGGCGGATTTGTGCTTGCGCCTTGGTGGATCAAGCGCGAGCTGCCGCAAATGCTCAAGACCAAACTGGACGCCACCGGTACGGTCGGTGAAATCGCCATCAACCCGTTCACGTTCACGGTGGACGTGCGCGACTTTGCGCTCACGGAATCCGGCGGCGTTAAACCGGCCATCGCGTTTGACCGTTTGTTTGTCGATTTCGAGGCCAGCAGCCTTATCCACCGTGCTTGGGTGTTTGCTGATATCTCGCTCGAACAGCCGCGCATCAATCTTGAAGCCGATGCGAAAGGCGCGCTGAATCTGGCAAAGCTCGCGCCCAAAGACGCTGCGCCCAAAACCGAATCGCCCGCCACTTTGCCGCGTTTGTTGCTACACCGGCTGGCGCTTCAGCACGGCCAAGTCACCTTCACCGACAAGGCGCTGGCCCAACCGGCCACCGCCACACTCGCGCCGGTGGCTTTTGAGTTGCACGATCTATCAACACTGCCCGATCAAAGCGGCAACTACTCGCTGTCCGCGCGCCTGCCCGCTGGCGGCACACTGGCTTGGCGCGGCGATGTAACGCTGGCACCCATCGCCTCAACCGGGCAGATTGAACTCAAGGCGGTGAAGCTCGCCACCTTGTGGCAATTTGTGCAGAACAAGCTGCGCATTGACGAGCCGGGCGGCCAAGCCGCGCTGTCGCTGCAATACAACGCGCGCTACGCTGAGAGCAAACTCGACGCGTCAATCAGCGCCATGGCGTTCAACCTGAATGACGTCACGCTGCAACAAAAAGGCGCACCCAGCGCAGCGCTGACCGCAGGAGATCTAACGCTGACCGGCGGCGCATTCAATCTGAACGAACGAAAGATGCAATTCGCCGAACTCGCGCTGCGCAACGTGGTGGCAAACACGCTCATCGACGCGGCAGGCAAGACCAACTGGACGCAACTGGTAGCGCCCGCACCGGCTGAAGCATCGGTCGCGCAAGCCGCCAACGCCGATGCCAGCAAGCCCGCAGGCGCACCATGGCAATTTGCCATCGATGCGGTGAGTGTCAGTGACGTGCGCTTGCAAGTAGTCGATCAGGGTTTTGTGCGGCCGCTGGCGATAGACATCGCACGCGCGGGCTTGCGCACCCGCGTCAAGGCCGCCGTGGGTGCGGACACCACGGCCACCATCGACAACTTGACGCTTGATGTGGAAAACATCCGCGTCGCCGAAGCGGGCGCGAAGGATACTTTGGTCACGCTGGCAACCGCGGCGCTCACCGGCGGCGCGTTTGATCTGGCGCAACAAAAATTTTCCGCCGATGCAATTAAGCTGAGTAAGCCGGTGACCACGGTGGTGCGCGATGCGCAAGGGGTGATCAATCTCGCGACCGCCTTCGCCCGCAAACCCAGGCCACCCGAGCCTTCTACCGTTACCGCAGAAATCAAATCCGTCGAACTGGTTGATGGCGCGGTGGCGCTGCAGGATCGCAGCATTGAACCGGCGCTTGCGCTTGATTTGCAAAACATCAAGCTCGCGGCCAAAAACCTGAGTAGCAGTGGCAAGGGCGCGATTCCCTTTGAAGCCGCTCTGCAAGTCAAGCAAGGCGGTACGTTGCGCGCGCAAGGCAGTGCGTCACCAGACACGCAGCGCGCCACCGTGAAGTTCGAAGCCAACGCCATCGCACTCATGCCGCTGTCGGCGATGATTGAAAAACTGAGTCCATTCAAACTACTGGCCGGCACCGCACAAGCGGCTGGCCAAGTCGATTGGAGCGGGCAAGGCAATAGCGCGGGGATACGCTACACCGGCAACGCGGCGCTGGAAAACCTGCAAATCGCCGCCGCAGGCGATGCCACGCCACCGTCCGTGGGGGCCAGTCTGCGCGCGCAAGGGGCGGCCTCTACGGCGGATCAACGCGCCTCGTTCAAAGTGGAGGCGCGTAACGTTGCGCTGCAGCCGCTGGCCGGCTTGGTGGCCCAGCACACGACCTTAAAGTTGATGTCGGGTGTGGCACATGCCGCCGGACAACTCGATTGGGACGGCAAAGGCACGGGGCCGAACAAGGGCCCCGGGATACGCTACACCGGCAACGCCGCTCTCGATGACTTCCGCCTGGATCCCGAAGGCAGCAACGAACGGCTGGTGGCGCTGAAAGGCCTGCTCGCCGAAGGCATTCAGGTAGACACCGGCACCCGTACCGCGCGCATTGAAGACGTGCGCCTGTCGCAGCCCAGCGGCAAAATCGCCATCGCCAAAGACAAAACCACCAACTTCAGCGGTGTGATGCGTAAACCGGCAGCGGACGCATCGGCGTCGGCCCCCGCTGCTCCTGCCCAGCCTGCGGCGGCGGCTAACACCGCCGCTGATTCGCTCTTTAATGTGAGTGTCGAAAGGGTGCATGTCAGCAACGGCGAACTGGATTTCGCCGATCAAAGTCTGGTGCTGCCGTTCGCCGCATTGATCCGCGAGTTCACCGGCACCGTCACCGGCCTTTCCACGCAGCCGGGCACGCGCGCCGGGTTAAAACTGGAAGGCCGTGTGGACGAATTCGGCTCGGCGCAAATCGGCGGCACGTTGAATACGTTTGAACCGAAGGCATTTACCGACATTGCTGTGAATTTCCGCAACGTCGCCATGTCGCCGTTAACGCCCTATAGCGCCACCTTTGCCGGACGGCGCATTGCCTCTGGCAAGCTGTCGCTGGATTTGCAATACAAACTCAACAACAGTCAGTTACAGGGCGAGAACAAGGTGTTGCTGGAGCAATTCACCCTCGGCGAGCGCGTGGACAGCCCCACCGCAGTGAATCTGCCGCTCGATTTGGCTATCGCCTTGCTCACCGACTCCAGCGGCAAGATTGATTTGTCAGTGCCGGTGCGCGGCAATATCGACAACCCCGATTTCGCCTACAGTCACTTGGTGTGGCAAGCGATACGCACCGTGCTGACGAATATAGTGACAGCGCCGTTTCGCGCGCTGGCGTCGCTGTTTGGTAGCGGTAGCGACAAGGTGGATGCCATTGGCTTTGAGGCGGGGCGCGCACTACTGGCACCGCCCGAGCGCGAAAAGCTCACGCGCGTGGCGGGCGTGTTAAAGCAGCGCCCCCAACTGCGTTTGATCGTTGAAGGCCGTTACGACCCGCGCCACGACGGTGCCGCGCTGCGCACTATGGCCGCGCGCCGCATGCTGGCCGAGCGTCAGGGCATCAAACTCAGTGGCGAAGACGATCCCGCGCTCGCCAATTTCGACAACGCCAAAACCCAGCGCACGATAGAAGCCCTGATGGACGAGCGCGCGGGCAAAGACAGCATCGACAAATTCAAGGCCACGCACGAAAAAACCACCGGCAAACCGGTCAGCCGTGTGAACCCCGCGTTGGCGCTGGTCGGGCGCGGCAGTCCCGACCGGCAATTTTACGAGGCTCTGTTTGATCAGGTGATCGAGTTACAGCCGTTAAGCAAAGACGCCCTGCAAACGTTGGCCACCCAGAGAAGCACTGCGGTTTTGGCGTTCATGAAATCCGGCGCGGGGCTGGAGGACGCGCGCGTCGTGGGTAAAGCCGTTGCCGAAGTCAAAGCCGAAAAAGCCACCGAGATTAGCACAGCGCTGAATCTCAATGCCTCAAAATAATCAATAAAAACAATTAGTTATAGATTACTCGCTCAGGCGAAATCCGCGTTCCTCAAGCCGGCGATTCCATCAGCGCATGCAGCGTCTTTTCTGGATCGTGCTCGTAAATGCCGGCCTGCAGACCGCGCATAATGCGATACGGCTCGCCCGCCGGTGTGGCGGGATCCAGAATCAGATCGAGCATCACCGGCGACGGGTACGACTGGCGGTCTTTATCGAGCACCAACATCACCCGCGGCTTCAAGCGCCGTGCGCGGTTTTGCGATACCACCACTGCTACTTCTCCCGAATTGAGCTCCACCAAACTGCCCACTGGGAACACACCCACACACTGGATAAACTGTTCGACCAGTTCGGGCTTGAACGCCTGTCCGCGTGATGCATACAACTGGTGCAGGGCCTGCTGCACGGAAATCGGCTTCGCATAAGCGCGCGCACTGATCAACGCGGTGTAGGTATCCACTAAGCCCGCCATACCGCCCAGCGGTGAAATTTGGTCACCCACTAAGCCGTTCGGATAGCCACTGCCGTCAAACCGCTCGTGATGCTGACTGATGGTATTGAGCAAGACCGGAGAGGCCTCCTTGGAACCGCTTATCACACTGAGGCTGTGACCGACATGGCTCTGGAAAACCTTCAGTTCAGCCAGCGTGAGCTTCGCGCTTTTTTCCAGCAGTGCGCGCGGCAGTTTGATTTTGCCCACGTCCTGCATCAGCCCGACCGTGCCGATGGTTTGCAACTGGTCTTCCGGCAGGCCGAGATAGCGGCCAAAAGCGATCAGGTAAATAGCGGTGTTCAAACCGTGATCGTAGGTATAGGCATCCACACTTTTTAGCCGCGTGAGCCACATCATGCCGTCGGGGTTACGCACCACCGACTCTACTACCCAGCCGACAGCTTCGTTGACCTTGTCGAGTTCGATAGTTTTGTTTTTGTTCAGATCGTCGATGACCGAGCGCAGCACGCGCTCGACTTTCTCATGCGCTTCCTGCGCCATCGGCAATTCGTTTTCGATGGTGGTTTGGTCAACGTACACTGGCGCTTCTTCCACCGGCTGACTGGCGGCACCCTGTTTTTGTTCTTCGGCGCTCGTGCGGAACAGGCGGGTAATCCGGCCGAACATGCCGCCGCCGGATTTTGTCGGCGTGCTGGTGCCATCTTGAATATTGATGTCCGGGTCAGCATCCGGCTCAAGGAAGCGGCGCTCCTCGTTACTGATGCCCTTTTCGCGTAGCGCCGTGGCCTCTTGCGGTGTGAGGCGGACCGGCTTGTCTTTATATATCGTGACCACGGGTTCACGTGGCCGCGTGGGCTGGGCAGGACGCTGCTCCGGCGGCGGTGCGTTTTCCGCAGAAAAGGCGGACTTGAATATCTTGCCCAAGCTACCCAAAAGTCCGTCGCCAGCCTCCCCTGCGCGGACATCGGCGGAACTGTCTTTATCGTTGTCCTGATAAATGCGCGCCTTGGGTTCGGTGCGGATGCGCTGGGACACAGCAAGCTTTTCGACCAGATCGGGGATGAATTCTTTCCCCGTCGACAGGCTGCGATCCACCATCACGTATTTGCAGCAGTTTCTGAGCTGCTCGATTTCGCGGTCGGTTTCAACCACAAACCCCTGCATCAGAAATGGCGTACCAACCCATGGCCGATCCAGATCGGCCACGAACATGCCTTTGGCGAGTTTTTCGACGGGAACCTGTTCTTTCATAACCCTAACCATCAGCGCCAGCGCAATTTCGCAACGGCGCATTGTAAACAGTTTGCACGCGCACGTCCTGTCGGTGCGCGCTATTGCGGCGCTGTCGTGGCCTTTGCCTCATCCTTGTTGCCAAGGTGCGCCGGCGCGTATTTGCGTAACAACTCGTGTAACACCTTGATATCAATCGGCTTCATCATGTAATCGTCCATGCCCGCCGCGATGCAGTGGTCGCGTTCCTGCTCGGGGGCATGTGCCGACAACGCTGCGATCATGGTGTGACGGCCCAGCGGCACCTCAAACTCGCGGATTTTCGCCACCGCCTCGATGCCGCCCATGACCGGCATTTCGAGATCCATGAACACCAAATCGTAGGTATTGTGACGCAGGTTCTCCACGGCCTCGGTGCCGTCGCCCACGATCACGGCTTCCACGCCCTGCCGCGTCAGCAGCAGTTCAATCAACATTTGATTGTTATCGTTGTCTTCCGCCACCAGCACGCGCATGCCCTTGAAGGACTTGTCATCCGCGATGCTCGCCGCAGGCTTGGCCGCGAGCATCGCCGGCGGCGTATTGAAATGCACCGACATGTCCGCTGCCTCCGACACCTTAAACGGCAGCTCAAACCAGAATTCCGAGCCCTTGCCGGCTTCGCTGTTGACGCCGATTTTGCCTTCCATCAGTTCCACCAGCGATTTGCAAATCGACAACCCCAAGCCGGTACCGCCATATTTGCGCGCAGTGCTGTCATCCGCCTGCATATAGCGCTGAAACATCGCCGACAGCTTGTCGGCAGGTATGCCAATCCCGGTATCGGTCACTGAAAACCCGAGGCGGGGCAGGCCTTCCACCGTATCGATCACCCGCACCCGCGTGGACACCTTGCCTTCGGCAGGCGTGAATTTGATCGCATTACCGATCAGGTTTAGCAGTATCTGCCGCAGGCGCAACGAATCGCCGATCAGCGCATCCGGCACGTTGTCGTCTACCAACAGTTCCAGCGTCACTTGCTTTTCACGCGCCTTGACGCCTTGCTCGTGCATGACCTCATCCACCGTGCGACGCATTTCAAAGTCGGTATATTCGATGTTCAGCTTGCCCGCTTCGATTTTGGAAAGGTCCAGCAAATCATTAATCAGCGTCATCAGTCGCGTGCTGGCACCCTTGATGCGATTGGTGTAATCGCGGTGCGTTGAATTCTGCGGTGTCGCCAGCAAGGCATCGGAAAAGCCGATCACCGCCGTCAGCGGCGTGCGGATTTCGTGACTGGTGTACGCAAGAAAATCCCCCTTCGCCTGATTGGCATCGTCGGCTGCCTGCTTGGCAATTTTGAGTTCGGCTTCGGCGCGCTCGCGCTCGGTCACCACTTGGGCGAACAGTCGGTTGGCGGTTTCGGCGCCGCGTATCATGGCGGCGTCCGACGAGCTGCGCTGTTCGTAGCCATCAATGCTGGCCGCCAGCAACGCACGGTAACGCGAGAGGCTAAACCACAGCGTCAGCATCAACGCCACCGCCAGCACCGCGGGCGCGGCATAACCTTCGGGATCAATCAGCAACAGCTTCACGATCAAGGGCACCAACATGGGCACGAGCAAAGCTGCCAGCGTTTCGCGCGTTGGCGAAATGGTTTGCGCAGACGCGGCGGCGACGGTAATCGCAAGAATCAGGGTGATTTCGGGCCCCATGGGGTGCCCGCCGAAAAAAACGTAGCCCGCCCAGCCCCAGCCTATGCCAATCAAGGCATTGCTGACGGCGATGATACGGGCCCAGTATTGATCGGCCCGGAGATCCGCCTGCGCACGCTTGTAAGCCATATACAGCATGTAGCGCACGCCAATGGCGCAGAACATGCAGAACAGCCACACCATAATGTGCGTGACGCCGGGGAACTCGGCGGCGGCACGCACAAAGGTCATCGCGGTAACCACCGCAGCCACCCCTTGCGCCATCAAACCGTGATCGCTGACGCTCTGGATCAGCGTCATCTCATCGGTGCGCAGGGTTTTCTGGGACGGTTGGTTGGTTGAACCGAAGCCGTGATTATCTTGTACGGACATTTTTTCTGCGGGCCGTCAGCTCACATGAGACGCCCATGAAACGCCCATTAGACGCATATGAGACGCACCTCAGTGAGGCCAAAAACCCTTTTTGCCTTGGTGCCTGTGATATTTTTGTGACGCATTACCGGAGGGTATTCTAACCGCAGCCGAAGCGAATTTTCGGTATGCTGGCTACTAACCATACCGCTTTGTGCA
>JAYTWR010000049.1:0-13987 GCA_043743335.1 Burkholderiales bacterium | reverse complement strand
TAATCAACAAAGGGAGGAAACATGGCAACAGCCACGAGTGAGTCGGGCATTCAAGTCAGCCCGGCAGAGAAGAGGCGGGTTATTTTTGCTTCGTCATTGGGAACCGTTTTTGAATGGTATGACTTTTATCTGTTCGCGGTGTTGGCGATATTTTTTACCGATAAGTTTTATCCACCGGGCAATCCTACGGTAGCGTTGCTGGCTTCACTCGCAACGTTGGCCGCGGGTTTTCTGGTGCGTCCCTTTGGCGCATTATTCTTTGGCCGCTTGGGAGATTTGATCGGACGCAAGTACACCTTTCTGGTGACTATTTTATTGATGGGCATTTCGACGGCAGCGCTAGGTTTCTTGCCGACTTATGCGCAGATCGGTGATGCGGCGTGGATCATTTTGTTGGTATTGCGTTTGCTGCAAGGCTTGGCCTTAGGTGGGGAGTATGGTGGTGCGGCGACCTATGTCGCTGAGCATGCGCCGCCAGGGCAGCGTGGCCTCTCAACTGCGTGGATACAAACCACGGCAACACTCGGTCTGTTCCTCGCGCTGATCGTGATTTACACTTGTCGCGTCAACCTGTCACCCGATGAATTCAAACTGTGGGGTTGGCGCATTCCGTTCTGGTTCTCGATCATTCTGCTGATCTTCTCGATCTACATTCGCTTGAAGCTCAATGAATCGCCGTTATTCTTGAAAATGAAGGAGGAGGGCAAAGGTTCCAAGTCACCGTTGACCGACAGCTTCCTGCGCTACCCGAACAACAAGTTTGTCCTGCTGGCTTTGTTTGGGGCGACGGCGGGGCAAGGCGTGGTGTGGTACACGGGCCAGTTTCAAGTCCTGTTCTTTCTGCAAAATGCACTTAAGGTTGATTTTGAAACCACCTATATTTTGCTCGCCATTGCGCTTTTGCTATCTACACCGTTTTTCATCGTGTTCGGCTGGTTATCCGACAAGATAGGCCGTAAGTGGATCATCATGGGCGGTTGTTTGCTGGGTGCAGCGACTTACATGCCATTGTTCGGCCTGTTAAGCGAAGCGGCCAATCCAGCGCTGGTCAAGGCCACGCAGACTACACCCGTCACCGTGTTGGCCGACCCTTCGGGCCACGCTTGTGACTTCAGTTTCGTTGCTGCGCTGGTGCCGCAACACCCGGATCACAAGAAGGATTGTGTGACGGTCAAGAAGCAATTGTCGAGCGCGGGTATCAGCTTCACTTACGGCACACCTTTGGCCGATGCGCCGGTTGCGGTCAAGGTCAAAGACACTATTGTCAAAGGCACAGACGCGAAGGCCATCGCTGCGGCGTTAAAGGAAGCGGGTTATCCCACTGCCGCTAATCCCAAAGAGATGAACAAGCCGATGATCGTGCTCATCATTTTCATTATGATGATTTACGTGACAATGGTGTATGGGCCGATAGCCGCCTTTCTGGTCGAAATGTTCCCGACCAAGATACGCTATACGTCGATGTCGCTGCCTTATCACATCGGCAATGGCTGGTTTGGTGGTTTCCTGCCGTTTACCGCGACGTTCCTTGCTATTTCGTATGGCAACATCTATGGCGGATTGTGGTATCCCATTATTGTCGCGTCGATGACACTGGTTATTGGTGTCCTGTTCTTGCCTGAGACTAAGGATATGAAGCTAGTGCGTGACGAATAAGGGAACGGGTAGTACTAACGCTGCGCACACGCAGCGTTTACAAAGCCCGGCTACCAGATGGTGGCCGGGCTTTTTTGCGTCATGTGGCTTGGCGTGGCGTTGCGGCTGCTAGGCGGCTGATCTGATAGAATGCGCGCCTCCCGGAGAGATGGATGAGTGGTTTAAGTCGCACGCCTGGAAAGCGTGTGTACGGTGAAAGCCGTACCGTGGGTTCGAATCCCACTCTCTCCGCCAGACAGCGAAGTAAGAGCAAAGTAAGAGAGAAGTAAGAGCGAAGTAAGAGCGAAGTAAGTCATTGAATTAAAAAGACTTTATTTCCCCGCTGCTTACTCCGGCTTAATCCCCGCCGCCTTCGCCACTTTGGCCCATTTCTCGGTTTCTGCACGCATGAATACGCCGAAGGCTTCGGGCGTGCCGGCGATCACTTGGCTACCGTCATTCGCCAATCGCTCGGCGATTTCTGGCGTGCGCAGGATTGCGACGGCCTCTTTATTCATGCGCAGAATAATGTCGCGTGGTGTGCCCGCCGGTGCGATCAAGCCGTACCATTGCGCGGATTCGTATCCCGGCACGCCCGCCTCGGCGATGGTCGGAATTTCCGGCACGCCTTGCACGCGCGCAACCGAAGTCACGCCCAGCGCGCGCATTGGAGATGGTCCCCAACACGGAAGCCACCGTCACCGGCACGTGCCCCGACACCACGGCGATAATCGATTCGCCTCCGCCGCGATACGGCACGTGATAGGCGCGCGTGCCGGTCATGTAGAGCAGCAGTTCCACCCATCTGCGGATTGGTGCCAAAGCCGGGCGACGAATAATTGATGGCACCGGGCTGCTGCTTCGCGATGGCCACGAATTCCTTCACCGTCTTTGCGGGAAACGACGGATGCACCACCAGCAACAAAGCCTGTTTGACCGCCTGTGTTACCGGCGCAAAATCGCGCAGCGCGTCGTACGGCACTTTTTTGAAAGTCGCCGGGTTGATGGCCAACGTGCTGATGCCCATGGCAAACGTGTAGCCGTCCGGTGCGGATTTGGCCGCGTACTCGTGGCCGATCATGGTGCTGGCACCCGCGCGATTTTCCACCACCACTTGTTGGCCCAAACGCTCCGCCAACGCGGGTGCCATCAGGCGCGCCACCATGTCCGCGCCGCCCGGCGGTGACGTAGCGACCACGATGCGCACGGGGCGTGTGGGCCACCATTGCGCGGCGGCTGGCGCGGCATAACTTGCGCCACTAACCACAGCCAAAATAACACTTAAGTAATTGATTTTATTCACTATTTTTTAAAACGATTCGGCTACGGCTTTTGCGTCAAACCGACCCGCTCCACGTTCACCTTTTCTTCGTCGTACCAAGTCTTGATGCGGCGCGTGTATTCCTCGGTTGAGAGATAAAAGTTTTCCTGATCCAAGCGATCAAGCACCTTTTGATAGCCGGGGTCTTCTATGGCTTTTTTGATGGCGTCGTGCAAAATTTTCACGTGTTTCGGATCCATACCTTTTGGCCCGGCGATGCCGTACGGGGAATTGGACACAATGCCGTAACCCAGCTCTTTCAGCGTGGGCACGTCCGGCCAGCGCTTGGTGCGTTCCGCGCCCCACGACACCAGCAAGCGAAACCGGCCCGACTGAATATGCTCGGCCCAGCCGAACGAATCCGCCGACGCAACGATATGCCCGCCCATCAGCGACGCCGTGGCGTCTGCGTTGCCTTTAAACGGCACCTGCGTCCATTTGATGCCTTCCTTCACAGCGATCTCCTCCATGGTCATGTGCAGCGACGAGCCGTGGCCCGGCGTGCCGTATGTCACTTTATCGGGATTGGCCTTGGCATACGCGATGAACTCTTTCCAGGTTTTCCACGGCGCATCAGCGCGCACCACCACACCAAACGAGTATCCGGTGATGCCGATAATCCAAGTGAAATCCTTGAACGGATCCCAATTCACTTTTTGCATGTGCGGATAACGCAGCACGGTGATGGGCATTTGCGCAATGGTGTAGCCATCGGGCCGCGCATTGAGCATGCTGGACGGGCCGATGGTGCCGGCGGCGCCCGGCTTGTTCTCGATCACAATACGCGCATTCATTTGTTTACCCAGCACATCAGCCAGCGCGCGCATGGCGATGTCGGTGCCGCCGCCGGCAGGCCAAGGCACAATGAAATTAAGCGGACGTTCGGGATAGCCTTGCGCCCAGGATTGCGTGAGCATCATCCAACCGCAGATCCATGTAACGATGATCTTGCTCAATAAAACGTGTTTCATAAAACCTCCTCTTTTACAGCCTGTTGCAAAGGTTTGGGAATCTATGACCTGCCTGCAATATGCTCCGCTGCCAACAACCCAAACGTCAAGGCCTTCATCAGCCCGCCCGCGTAGCCCACGGCAGGGCCGCCCTCCAGTCCGCCGGTAACGCCACCCGCCGCATACAGCCCTGGGATCACCGCACCATCCGCGCGCAGCACTTGTGCATCGCGATTGATACGCACGCCGCCCATGGTGTAAGTCAAGCCCGAGCACGCCGGTGCGCCATAGAACGGCGCGGTCGCCACGGGTAGCGGCTTGCGTCGCGTGCCTGATCGCGCGGGTTGCAGTCTGTTGAGCGTGCCGGTAGCCAGCGCCGCGTTGTAATCACGCACCGTGGCTTCGAGCGCTGTGGTATCCATACCAAGCTTCGCCGCCAGCTCAGCAATCGTATCGGCTTTGTGCAGCGTACCACCGGCGGTGAGCAAGGTGGCATTGGGCGGAATCGCCGCCGCGCGACCCGGCCCCTGCCAGATGCCTTCATCAAATATCACGGTCGTGCCCAACGGATCGGCCTGGCGCGCAATCGCATTGGCAAGGTAAACGCCGCCCATGCCTTCGTCACCGATGCGTTGGCCCGACTGATTCACCAGCAGCCCGGCCGCCGCCAATTCGTCAAGCTGTGGATAGGGCCATACCCTTTCGTTGTGCATGGCATCGCGCGACAGCACATGGCCATAAAACGCTTCCAGCTTCGTCACACCGGCGCCCATCGCGCGCGCCATGCGCAGACCGTCGCCACGCCCGGTGCCGGCATTGCGTTGCTTCACCGCGTGCGGCGCGGGGGTGAGATGCTGCCCCACCAGTTCAGCGTTGGCTTGAAAACCGCCATCCGCCAGCACCACAGCGCGCGCGCGAAACGTGATTTCTGTTTTGCCCTCGCGCGCACGCACGCCGGTACATTGCAAATTTTCGTTTATTAAATCAAGCACTTGCGTATTTCTAAACAATACGCCACCGCGCTCGAGCAGATTTTTTTCCAGCGTGCGCAATGCCATATCTGCGCCGAGGCCCTGCCATTCCATTTGCGTTACGGGAGGACGCAGCGGCGCAAGCACCCATTGCCGCCAACGGGCTGTGGCAGCCGCAGCAAAATTTGCACCTTCCGCTTTGAGCCATTGCACGGCTCGCCCGGCGTTTGATGCCAGTGCATCAACCAGTTCAGGGTCGGCATGGCCGGCGCAAATGTCGGTGATGGCTTTGATCAGCGCTTCGCGCGGGCTGGTGGGATCGCTATACGACACATGCATCACGCCGCCGGCGAAACGCGAATTGCAGGCATACAGCGCGTCGCTGCCGCGCTCCAGCACTGCCGTACGCAAGCCGAGTTGTGCCGCGCGCGTTGCCGCAACCAAGCCCGCGTAGCCGCCGCCGACACTGATTAAATCAAAATAGTTTTCTGCCACGCGCGCTTCTCCGCCTTGCAATCGCTTAACTGCCGCTCACCTGTCACGCAACAATAGGCCGTGCCCCGCCAGCGAGCCGCACCACCCCACCATGCGCAGCGCCGACCACAACGCCGCCGCCGTGGTTGAAACCACCGGCTTGCCGATTTTTGCTTCGAGCTTTTCGGTGATCGCCATGGTGCGCCAATTGGTGCCGGCAAACACCACTGCCTGCGCTTGGGGGCAATCGAGCTGCAAACCCATCTCGTACGCGCTCTGCGGCGGCAGGCGACCCACATCCAGATTGGCTGAGATGCCCAATGCCTGCGTCGCTACCACCTCGACGCCATTGGCCTGCAAGAAACGACTCGCGATCTCGCTCACCACTGTGTCGTACGGTGCACCGATGGCGATACGCGTGACTTTCAAGTGGCGCAATGCTTCCAGCAACGCCGTAGCCGTCGTTGATGCACGCTTGCCGGTGGCGCTGGTGATACGCGCCGCGAGCTCGCGGTCATAGGTCGCCCCCTTGAGAAACCCCGGCGACACCGCACCCAACATGATCACATCCACGTCAGCCGTTGCCAGCAGTTTGCCCTGCGACTCCAGCTCGGCCAACATGGCCGCGATGGTCTCTTCGCTAATATGCGCGAGAAACAGTCGCGCCGTATGCAGTGTGACGTCGGGCGGCAGTGCGCGATAAAACTCCGGCTCTACCGAGGTGTTTGATGACGGAATCAACAGGCCGATGCGCGCATTCATGGATAACGCCGTTACCTCAGCAGCCAATGCAAGACATTATCTAAGTAATTGATTTAATTGAGTATTTTAAAATAAACTACTTGGCTTTCAATCCAGCCTGCCGCGCTACGCGATCGAAAATCACCAACTGGCTGCGAATGATTTTGTCAAACTCTTCGGGCGAGGTTGGCGCAGGCACGAAGTTAATCGCCTCCATTTGTTTTTTCACTTCCGGGTGTTCGAGCGCGCGGGCCACGTCCTGACTGATCTTGTTGATGATGGCGCGCGGCGTACCCGCCGGCACCAGCAGACCATGCGCCGCATCGCGCTCAAAGCTTGGCAGTATCTCGCTCACGGTGGGAATTTCCGGCAGCAGCGGCGAGCGCTTCGGCGTCACCACCGCTAGCGCCACCACACGCCCATCCTTGATTAAGTGCAACGACGGCCCCAGCCCCGGCATGCCGTATTGCACACGCCCCGCCATAACTTCGATAATCATCTCCGGCTGGCCCTTGAAAGCCACATGCGTCACCTTGATGCCGGCCGCCATGTTAAAGCGCTCCGTTGACATGTGTACACCGCTGCCCGCACCCGCCGAACCGAACAAAACCTTGCCCGGCCGCGCGTTGGCCAAAGCAATCAATTCCTTCAGCGATTTCACGCCGAGCAAGGGGGGCACAATAATGACGCCGGTTGAAAACCCGACTTGCGCAACGCCATTGAAATCCTTGATCGGATCGTACGACGCCTTGTTTTGCAGCACCGCGTTAATGGCAAACGACGCGGTGATCATCACCAGCGTGTAACCATCGGGTGTGGCTTTGGCCACCATCGCGTTGGCAATGGAACTGCCTGCACCGGAACGATTTTCGATGACCACCGGCTGCTTCCACATCTCTTCGAGCCGGGGCGCAATCATGCGCGCAGAAATATCGCTGGCGCTGCCGGGCGAAAATCCGACCACCAATCGTACCGGGCGTGTAGGCCAGTTCAGCTCCGTTCCCTTGCCTTTGGTTTGCGCCGTATTTTGTGCCAGCGTCTCTCCAGTCAGCCCGGTCCACAACAGCGCGCTTAGGACGAACCCGCGTGCAACCTGCTTCATTTCGCAGCCTTTTATCATAGTGATGAGATTTCTCAGGCAGCGACTGTCTGCGCCATAACTTGCTGCGCCCGCCGCGCCGTGGCTTGTATCGACGAAAACACCGGCCGCCCGAATTCACGCTGCAAATCGCCTATAATTTCTGCCGTCGGCAATTGCGAGCAACCGATGAACATGGCTTCGCAATCGTCGGCCATGGTCTCGCGTGCGAGCTTCGCGACTTGATGCGATTCGATACGGCCCAGTTCATCGGTGTTCTGCACATAAAAACTGTTGAACTGCTTGACCTCAATGCCGCCATCCGTCAGAAACGCTTTCAACTGTGTGTTCACCGCATCCTGATACGGCGTGACTAGCGCAATTTTTTTCACGCCGATTTCCTGCAATGCCACCACCATCGAGCGCGCGGTGGTCACCACGTTTTTGCCGGTGATGTGGCTCAAATTGTTTTGCAGCGCCGCGTCACCTGCAGGGCCGGAAATAAACCCCGCTGCCGTGCAGCCATACGCCACCACATCCACCGCCGGCTGGTGAAACGCCTTCGCCAGTTCCAGCGCCTGCGCGATGTACGCGTGCAGCGTTTCCGGCGTGAGCAAACCTTTACCGCGCGGAATCAGCAACGTGTCGCAAGTGGAGCCCACCGGCAGCCACGCGAGCAATTCACGTTCCATGGTGGTGTTATTGCTCGGCACCATCAGTCCGACGTGCAAGGCGTCTTTCGCAGCAGCGTTCATGGGAATTCTCCTATCGTGTTCGTATGACGGTGTATGAATTTCGTCATGTTATCCTACCCCGTAACGCAACACGAGGAAATACAGGGACACGGCATGCAGCAACACATTCTCAACCTCTGCGCCGCCGTACTGATGGCGCTGGCTGGCGCGGCAGGCGCACAAAACTGGCCGCAGCGCCCGGTGCGCATTGTGGTGGGTTTTCCCCCCGGCGGCGGCATTGACGTGGTGGCGCGCCTGCTGGCCGTGCCGCTGACAGAACGGTTTGGGCAGCAGGTTATCGTCGATAACCGCCCCGGTGCCAACGGCATCGTCGGCCTGGATGTGGTGGCGAAATCCAACGCCGACGGCCACACGCTGTTTATCGGCACCACCGGGAACCTGAGCATCAACCCGGTGCTGGTGCCCAAGCTGCCGTACAACATGGAGCGTGATTTCACGCCGGTAATGCAAACCTCTTCGGTGCCGTTTTTGATTTACACGCACCCCAAAGTGCCCGCCAAATCGCTGAATGAACTGATCGCCCACATCAAGGCCAATCCCGCCAAAATCAATTACTACTCATCCGGCAACGGCGCTTTGCCGCACCTGGCGAGCGAGCTGCTGAACAAAGTGGCCGACATCAAAGCCATCCACGTGCCGTACAAAGGCAGTGCGCCGGGCTTTAATGATTTGATGGGCGGGCAAGTGCAGTTCGGTTTTGACGCCATCCCCATCGGCCTGCAACACGTGAAGTCCGGACGCGTGCGCGCCGTGGCCGCCACTGGCCCCAAGCGACTATCCATTCTGCCCGATGTGGCTGCTGCCAACGAAACACTGAAAGGCTTTGAAGTCGTTAACTGGTACGGCATCGTCGCGCCCACGGGCACACCCGCAGGCGTGATCGAGCGCCTGCACAGTGAAATTCAACGCGCGATGGCGATCCCCGAGTTGCGCGAAAAACTCATCGCACAAGGTACCGATCCGGTGGACAGCAACCCGCAATCGTTCGGGGCTTTCATGAAAACCGAATCAACCAAATGGGCGGGCGTGATCAAGGAAGCCAACATTAAGGCGGACTGAGGCGGTGCTAACCGCCCATCACGTGCCGGTGCAGATTCACCAGTAACCCGGCCGTGACCCCGCGTATATAGTAATCGCCGAATTGCACAGCGTAGTATTTGCGCAGACGCCCTTCGGACTGATGCGTGTGGCGCAGGTGGTTTTGCGCATCCAGCACAAATGCCAGCGGTGCCTCGAATATTTCGGCAACTTCGTCGTGATTTTGCGTGAGCGTAAACGGCGGTTTGACCAGGCCGATCACCGGCGTGATGCAATGCCCCGCGCGCGTGACGTAATGCGCCAGCCGCCCGATGATTTCGACGTGCTCACCGGCAAGGCCAATCTCTTCATGCGTTTCGCGCAGTGCAGTGTGCTCGGGTGTTGCGTCACTCGGCTCCGCCCGCCCGCCCGGAAAACTGATTTGCCCTGAACCACTACGCAACTGACTGGAGCGCACCGTGAACAACACCGTGGGTTCGTCGCGCATGATGACGGGCACCAACACCGACGCGGGCCGCTGCTGGCTGACATCGGGCAACACTTCTGCATCGCAATAGTGCGTGCTGTGCGCGAAACGGCGCGCGCCCCTGAGCCGTTCGCGCAGCCAATCAATGCTGCAGGGCTGCGCGCGACTCACCCCGCTACTCACCTCACTACTCCGCTTTGATGCCGGCATCGCGGATCACGCCTGCCCACACCGCCGTTTCGGATTTAATGCGCGCACTCAACGCCTGCGGTGAGTTGGTCTCCGGCTCTAGCCCTTGGCGCGTCATCGCCACCTGCACATCGGCCATGCTCACCGCCTTGACGGCCTCGCCATGCAGTCGCGTGACAATCGCCGCCGGCGTTTTTGCTGGCAGCAACAAGGCGTACCACGAGCCTACGTCAAAGCCCGGAAAGCCCTGCTCCGCCAGCGTCGCTAATTCCGGCACAACCATGGAACGCTTGGCACCCGTGGTGGCCAAGGCTTTCAACCGGCCGCTTTTGACGTGCTGTATCGACGAGGCCACGCTCGCAAACAGCACCTGCGTCTCACCGCCCAACACAGACGCCGCTGCCGGGCCGCCGCCTTTGTAGGCAATATGCGCCATTTTGATGTCGGCACGCTTTTGAAAAAGCTCGGATGCCAAATGCAGCGGACTGCCCACGCCCGCCGATGCGTAGTTAAAACTGCCCGGTTTGGCCTTCGCCAGCGCAATGAATTCCTTAAGATTGTTCGCCGCCACGCCGCTGTGCAAAACCAGAATGTATTGCGCGGTAGCAAGCAACGTCACCGGCTGAAAATCTTTCTCCATACTAATCGGCAACTTATACAGCGACGGATTCACCGTCAGCACGGTATTGAACCCCAAGAATGTGGTGTAACCATCGGGCGCAGCACCCGCCGCAATTTCAGCCGCTAGGTTGCCGCCCGCGCCGCCGCGGTTGTCCACCACCCACGCCTGCCCTAGCGCGGTGTGCAGCTTGGGCGTAACGATGCGCGCCAGCGTATCCGCACCGCCACCCGCCGCGAACGGTACCAGCAGGCGGATGGGACGCGTGGGATAGGCGTCAGCGGCATACAGCGGCGCTGCCAGCGTGCTAGACAGTGACACAAGCAACAACAAAACATCTGTTTTAAAACAACAAGTTACCATGGAATTATCCAGCCTCTAACGGTGGGTTGTCGGTCAGCGCAGCGAACTGCAACGTTCGCGCCATCGTGCCGCCACCGATGCGGTTCGCCGCTCTCGCCGACACCTTACTTTACGGTCAACCCAAGAATCTCGCCCGCATCCCCGACGTCATCCAACTGCCACAACCGCGCCAACAGCACATCGGTTTTGGCATCGGGCAACACTTTCTTTGCCAGCGTGCGAAATTTCTTTTCGATATCGGCATCATCCATCGGATTTTTCCAATGGCCTTTGTGATGATCGACGACGGTGCTGAATGCTTGACCGGATTGGGTGATGAGCTTGAAATAACAACGCATTGCACCCGGCATATGCTTGTCCGCTTCCGCCGACGCTGTGCATTTAATCTTGCGCGTGAGCGCGCGAATAGCCGGGTTGAACACATGCGCGTCGTCGAAATGTTCTTCCTGCACGTCGCCATGGATCAACGCCACCGCCACGGTGTAGGGCATGCTGTGATCGGCGGTTTCGCGATTGGGCGGCTCCCACTTCTCAGGCGCATCAGCCATCAGCACAATCGCCGTGGTGACGGTTTCAATGTGTACTTCCGCAATATCGTCTGGTGACGAAATTTTCTCGCGCATCTGCAGCGCCGCCTCGCACACCGTTTGTGAATATTGCCCCAACGGAAAACGCTTAATCAAACATTCCATGATTTTGAACGGCGCACCGCCGTTGTCACCGCCAACACCACCCAGCGTATCCAGCGTAAACGCCTTGCGCGCCACGGCTTTGAAGTAGCCGCCTACGCCCTCGAATATCGGCGAAGGCCCGGTCATCCCGCGCGCCGCCAACATGGCAGCAAACACCGCATTGCGCGAAGCATTCGCGTAAGCACAGCCCTTCCACATCGACACATTGCCGATGCGCGTTTGATACAGCGCATTGTTGGGCGCAATGCCGAGCTGCAGGCAATGTTCAAACTGCTTACCCTTAAAACCAAACAGCCAAGCCGCGGCTGCCGTGCTCGCCATACCGCCCACCGTCACGTGGTCGTAACCGAGGGGCTTGAGATCAACGGGATCACAAATACGGCAAAACATTTCATACGCCAGCACGGTGGCCAGAATCACATCTTTACCAGAGCGTTTGTTGATCTCTGCCGCTGTCAGCACCGCAGCAATGCTGTCACTGGGGTGGCCTGATTCACCGGTGCTGGTGTAACCGTCGTTGTAATCCAGAAACCGGATCATCACGCCGTTGGCAAACGTCGCCAGCTCAGGGCTGGTTTTAAGACCGCTGACCATCACCGTGGCAGGCTGCTTGCTCGAAGTCATGTCGGCCAGATCGCGCGCAATTTTTTCCGGCGCACTGCCATAACCGCCGAGCGCGCAGCCGATGGAATCGATAATCACGCGCTTGGCGGCTTTGATGACCTCCGGCGGCAGATCCTCATAACGCAGGTTGGCGGCGTAACTGCTGATTTGTTCAACGATAGTCATTCGGGCTCAAGCCTGTTGCATGAAATTATCGACGTTCGCCTCATCCCGCAACCGCCAAACCCGCTGTATCACCTGCCCCATTTCAGACTCACCCGCGCCACCGTTGTAACCCGCCAGCCGCACAGCCTTGTCTTCAATTTCCGCGCGCGACAAGGTGTTGTCAGGATCACCCTTGGGCGAGGAAACCTTCCCTTCGAGCGTGCGGCCATCCTTGGTGACAGCCGTCACGTGGCCCAGCCAGCGTTTGGGATACGCGCCATCGACAACAGGATCGAGCACCATTTTCACCTTGTCGTGAAACGCACGCGTGTCTTTGTCTTTGAGCGATGCCTCGGTGAAATCGGCCAATCCCGCGCGGCCATGCAGCGCAGCCAGCGCCAGCACAAAACCCATCGAGAATTTGGATTGATGAATCGTCTGCGGGTCAGTCACCGGGCCCAGCACATCAATCGCACCCTGATGCACGTGCGCGGTGACGGCAGTGATGTCGCCGTGTTTCAACTGATAGTCTTGCATTACCTTCAACAGCGCATCCGCCGCCGGGTGCGTGTGGCGGCACGAGGCGTGAAACTTGAACGAGGTTTCAGCCAGCCCCCAGCGCGTGCCGAGACCGTCGATCAGCTTGGCCGGATCGGCGTCAGTGGACATGCCTGCTGCAAGCCCTTGATGTCCTTCAAGAATTTTCAATGCGCCCGTGAAGCCATCGCGCGCGATGTAAGCCGCCATCAAGCCGTCCGCTGCCGCTTTGGCGGTGTGCAACTGCTTGGAATCCGCCGCATCGCGCAAAAACTCCCATAGCCCCGCCGCCATGGTGCCCGCCGAGCCGATGCAGTGCTGCATCTTTTTTGCGTCGAGCTTGAGAATGTGCGCGACACCCGCCGCCGCCGCTAGCTTGCCCGCCGTACCCGTGGTGTGAAACACCTTGTAATGCGAACGTCCCAAAAACTCCCCCACGCGCACGCCGCATTCGTAACCCGCTACAGACGCCGCAATCAAATCCTTGCCACTCGCGCCGACGGCTTGCGCCGCCGCCAGCACCGCCGGGAACACGACAGTCGCCGGGTGATACACCGAGCCGTTATGCACATCATCCTGCTCCACCACATGCGAAGCCGCACCGTTAATCAGCGCCGCAAAAAACGGCGAGGTGCGCCCGCGCGTGGTTAATATTTCCGCAGGGCCAGTCGATGGCCCCATGGCCTTGGCAAACTGCTCCAGCACCAACACCGGGCGTGAGCCCTTGCCGGCAAGGCCGGAACCCAGCCAGTCAAGGAAAAAGTCTTCAGTGCGCGACACCACGTCTTGAGGCAGCGATTCATACGTAATCGACGCCAAAAACTCACACAGGATTTGGGTTTCGCTTTTGGCGGCAGAGCGGGTGTTTTTTTCGGGCTGGTCCATGGAAATAACTCCTTGTTAACCCTGCAATTGTAGACGAAACGCTCGCGTCGGCTTCAATCGCGCTGCACGCAACTGCCTTCAATAGCGCCAAGTCTCATGCCGTACTGGCAAGCTGTTCAGTTCATTGCGGTGGAACTGCCAATGCGGCAGGTACTGATCCATCAGCTTGACGAAGCGGTGATTGTGCGTAGGCTCTAGCAGATGCACCTATTCGTGGGCAACGATGTACTCTAGGCACTCCGGCGGTTTCTTTGTCAACTCAGTGTTCAGACGGCTTGAACCAAACGGTAACGAAGGTGGGAACAGCGTCTTTGAAATACGCTTTCGTGATCCACCGGCCTTCCGGTCAATAGCAGGCACGTAACCCAATACTGTTCGTTTAGATAGAATTGCGCTTTGATGCAAGTTCGTTACTACGGAGCACAGCCATGGCGCGAACCAAAGCAGTGCTGGGCACAGGCGCCCGGCTGAGTGACTACCTGAGCGCCAGCCTCTTGGCGCGGGT
>JAYTWR010000048.1:0-12835 GCA_043743335.1 Burkholderiales bacterium | reverse complement strand
ACCATCGACGCGCTGGGTTTG
The DNA here is from genome assembly GCA_043743335.1 of Burkholderiales bacterium. Lineage (GTDB taxonomy): Bacteria > Pseudomonadota > Gammaproteobacteria > Burkholderiales > SG8-41 > UBA5216. Next base: position 12,814 of record JAYTWR010000048.1, on the reverse strand, counting down.
CTCAAAGTGGGGCCAGAGAGCGCGGGTGCCGCGCCCGGCCCGGCGTGTTATCAGCGCGGCGGTAGTGCGCCGACGGTAACGGATGCCAACCTTGTGCTGGGCTATCTGGATGCCGCCACCTTTGCCGGCGGCACCATGACCATTGATGCCGGCCTTGCGCGCGCTGCCATAGCGCCGCTGGCAAAAAATTCGCAGCTCAGTATCGAAGCTGCCGCATGGGGCATTCACTCCGTGGTGAACGAAAACATGGCTGCTGCGGCGCGGGTACACGTGGCCGAGCGCGGGCATCACGCGGCGGATTTTACGCTGCTCGCCACCGGCGGCGGCGGGCCGCTGCATGGGTGTGAAGTCGCGCGGCGGCTGGGCATCACGCGGGTCATTTGCCCGCCCAGCGCGGGTGTGGCGTCTGCGCTGGGTTTGTTGATGGCGCCAGCGCGCATTGACCGCGTGGCCACGGTGGCGCAGCGCTTGAGCGACATGAATTGGCGTGCGTTTGAAAGCGTGTTTGCCAAACTCGAACGCGAAGCGGGCGCGGTGATTCGTAAAACCGTGAACAAGGGGGCGCGCATCCGCATCGCGCGTTCCGCCGACATGCGGTTTGTGGGCCAAGGTTTTGAACTGGTGGTGGCGCTGCCTGCTGGCCCGTACACGGCGCGCTCGTTGGACGCGCTACGCGCAGCCTTCATGGCGGTGTACGGTAAAACCTTCGGTCACGTGCCGCCCGTGGGCGAAATCGAGATTATTAATATCCGCGTGGCCGTGTCGGCGCAGGTGGCGCAAGGCGAACTCAAGGTGGCCAGCGGTAAAGGCGGAAAAGACGGCCAAGCGCGTGCACTGAAAGGCAAACGCTGCGCTTGGGTGGGGGCGCGTGAGCGTTTTGAAGACCTGCCGGTATACGACCGCTATCGGCTCGCCGTTGGTGCTGTAGTGCGCGGGCCAGCGATTGTCGAGGAAGACTCAACCACGTTGATTTTGCCGCCGAAATCGCGCGCATTGGTCGAGCGTTCGGGGAATATGGTGGTGGATTTGTAGCGGGTCAATTCCTGCCTACAGCTTCTGAATAATATGCTTCGCGTAATCCCGCACCATCTGGTAGCCGCGCTCCAGCGGAAAATTGCACATGAGCTGGCGCACGCCTTTGCGTTCCAGTTCGCGCACCTGTTCCAGCACTTCGGCGGGCTGGCCGACGATGCAAAAGCGCTTGATGACTTCGGGCGTGACGAAGCGCCGCTCGTCCGGCGCGACGTAGGCGTTGTGGCTTTCGTGCATGATTTTTTGGCGATCCGCGGCGGGGCGCGCCATGTGAAAAGCCATGTAGTCCTGCCAGATTGGGCGTAGAAACTCGGGTGGGTCTTCGCCGAATTCGAGGTGCCGGTCGACGGTGGAGTGCATGGATGTGGTGATCGCCGGCCCGAATTCGCTGACGATACGCTCGGAATCCACCGGTTCGCCGGGTTCCAGCACGGCAAAATTCACGCGCACAGAAAGGTGAAAGTTATCCAGCGCGCGCCCGCTTTTCGCCGCGCCTTTGTTCACATTGGCGAGTATTTGGTCCAGCGTGCCGCCGCGCGGCACGTGCGTGGTGAGGCCGTCGGCAATCTCGCCGGCCAGCGCCTGCGCCTTGGGGCCGTAGCCCGCGAGATACACGGGGATCGGATCGCGCAGGTTGCGGTAACCCTTGTCCGTGAGCATAAAGCGAATCGCGTGATTTTCGCCGTTGTGTTCGTACTGCGCGTCTTTGCCGTCCAGCAAATCGCGTACGGTGCGCACATAGGTTTCAAAACGCTTTAGCACCATGGGCTTTCTGCCCAACAAGCGCATGCCGGTGTTGCCCGTGCCCAGCGCCACAAAGCAGCGTCCCGGTGCCACCAGGTTCAGCGTGGCCATGCCTGCGGCCAGCGTGGGCGCCAAGCGCAGGCCGGGCACTGCTACGCCCATGCCGAGTTTCAGGGTCTTTGTGTGTTGCGCGGCAACCGCCAGAAAGACAAATGCGTCAGAGCGGATGAGCGGGCTGTCGGTCACCCACAGGTGCGTGAAGCCGAGCTTCTCGGCTTCGGTAACGTACGCCATTTCGTCGAGCTTGGCCCAAGTGAGTCCGAATTCCATGCGGTGTCTTTCTTATCGGTAGGTTGGTAGGTTGGTAGGTTGGCAGTTTGATGATGGCGCATCTTACCTGCTGCGCCTGCTCGTGCCATAATGACGGCGCTGCAACAAACCGGGCCGCGACAGACGCCCGGTAGTGTCGACACATCGTCCAAGTTCTGTCCTGCAGGCGCAAGGGTTGCGTGCCAGCGGGACGTCACTTGGACGTTTTGCTTTCCGCTGCCGTGCAAGCCGCGTCGCCCTGCGCTGAAAGGAGTGACATTAGAATGACGCTAGCCAAGGGTAGTGAACCGAAACGTGTGGCGATACTGTATCCGGGCGATGCCGCAGCGCGGCGCAACGCCCAGCCGGAGAACAGCCGCTTTCTCAAAGTGTTTCAGGCGTTCTCGGCACTGGGCGTAAAGGCTGAGCCGGCTGTTTACCATGACGATTTTTGCGACGAGGTGCGTCAGCAGTTGCTGCAGGCACATGCGGTGCTGGTGTGGGCAAACCCCATTGAGGGTGGGCGCGACCGGACGCGGCTCGATGCGATGCTGCGTGAAGTGGCGGCGGCTGGCGTGTATGTGAGCACGCATCCTGACGTGATTCTCAAGCTGGGTACGAAGGCAGTGCTGTATCACACACGCGAGCTGGGCTGGGGCTGTGACACTGCCCTCTATGCCGGCCTTGCCCCAATGCGCGCCGAATTGCCTGCACGTTTGTTGAGAGGTGCGCGTGTGCTGAAGCAATATCGCGGGCATAGTGGCGATGGCGTGTGGCGTGTGGAATGGGCGCAGGCGCAGGCGCAGACACAGACGCCGACATCGGGCCCGGTGAGCGAGCAGTCGTTGGTGCGCGTGCAGCATGCCAAACGCGGTTGTGTGGCAGAAACAATCACGTTGAAGGAATTTTTCGCGCGCTGCGAACCGTACTTCACCGCACTGGACGGGCAGGGCCGCATGATCGATCAGGCGTATCAGGCGCGTCTTACCGAGGGCATGGTACGCTGCTATCTGGTGCATGGCCGTGTGGAAGGTTTTGGGCGGCAGGCCATCGTTGCGCTGCACCCTGCGCCATTCGATGCCCCTCCAGAAGCCGCACCGCAGCCGACGACGCGTGATTACCACCCGCCAACCATGCCGGAATTTCAGCGCTTGAAGGGGCTGGTCGAAAACGAATGGGTGCCCGCTGCGCAGCGTTTGTTGCAAATCGAATCAGCCGATTTGCCAGCGCTATGGGATTGTGACTTTATGTTCGGCGCCAAGGATGCCGCAGGTGAGGACACCTACGTGTTGTGCGAGATCAATGTCAGCAGCGTATCGCCGTTTCCGGATTCGGCGGTGGAGCCGCTGGCGCGGGCAGTGTTGGGGCGGGTGGGTGTGTAAACGCAGGCTCGAACAGCATGATCGTAAGCGGGATGCTATTCAATGTGTCGCTCCCTTGCTGCGCCAAAGCCCAATCGCATTAGGGCAACACCCAATTCTCTAGCTGAAGCCCCGCAACCTTTGCAAAAGCCTGGTCGTTGGTCACGAGTACTGCATCTTCAGCCAAGGCATGCGCGGCGATCAAGGTGTCGAGATTGCCGAGCGGGGTGCCAGCGGCTTCGAGTGCTGCGCGTAGCGTGCCATAGCGCGCGCCTGCCACGTTGTCCCATGCCAGCACGTCGATGCGCATGAGGAATTCACGCACCGCAGTTTGCAGGTTGGTGGCACCGGGTTTACGCGCGACGCCGTATAGCAACTCCGCTTGGGTGATCGCTGATACGCACAATTGCGCCATTGGCACGGCCACAAGGCGCGCCGCCAGCGCAGGGCTAGGCCCGCGGACGATATAGCTCGCGATGTTGGTGTCGAGCATGTAGCGCTGGGCTGTCATCACAGCGGGGAGCGCGTTTGAGACGGTTCGTCACGGCGGTCGGCCATGAAATCTTGCGGGATATCGAGGCTTGCTACTAGCTGGAAGAAATCTTCCCAACCCCCCGGTCGCCGCGACAGCACCACATCGCCGCTAATGGGATCGCGGCGTATGTAGACCTCTTTTTGCGCAAAGCGAAATTCGGCGGGCAAGCGCACGGCTTGGCTACGGCCATTTTGAAATAGTTTGGCGACCTGCGGCATGAGGGGTCTCCTTAATGTGATATATCTTGATATATATCATCTGGAGTTGCAGAAATCAAGGGCAGATGCGGGTAACGCCTGTTCTCTTGTCATGCACGAGAGGGGAGAGGAGGTGCTTTGAGGTCAATGTGTAACTAATTGATTTTATTGAAGTTTTAATTCTTTCTCGAAAGCCGTCAACACAGACCGCGCTGCCGCTCTACGCCTTCACCCGAGGCCGAAAAATAGCGCTATGCAGCACCTCAGCCACGGTACGCTGACCCTGCCGCACCGCCACGTAAAGCCGCACAAACTCATGCCCTTTGTGGTTCCATTTTGCTTCGGGGATGGCGCGCACTTCGTAATCGGCGCCGGTGCGTAGCGCTTCGAAGAAGGTGATGCGGCTGGCGGCGTGTATCCACGCGGGGATGACGAAGCGTTTGCGCAGCACAAAGTTCGCCTGCCGCAGAACGAAGCCGGGATGCAGCAGGGGCGCGGCACCTTGCTGATACACGGCGAGCTCGTCGCGCGTATCGCGGCACCACTGAAGATTGTCTTCGCGCGTGGGCGACCATGCCAGCGCGGGGAAGGGTTGGTTGATTTCCATCAAATCCCACGTGACGGTGGGGCGCTCGTTTTGCGGGGGCGCTGGCGGACTATCGCCACGCGCGTCAGGCTGTGCGGCGGTAGCCGGGAGCGCTGCGCTCATGCGCGCGAGTTCTGTGCCTTGTTCGTTGAGGCACTTGAGGCACTTGAGGCACGTTAGCGTGTTTGATGTCGGCCCCGCGTCTACGCTGTTCGCCGTGTGTATGCTCAGCAGCTCGCCTTCGTAGGCCGGTTTGGCGAAGCTGATTTCTGCGGTGCCGCGCGCGAGCCACGCTTCGCCGTAGCGCGCCACCAGCGGTTGCGTCATGTGGCTGAACACCGTGACGCCGGGCACCAAGCCGCCCTTGAATCCAAAGGTGCGCGCGACATCGTCGCTGTGCATGCGGTTTTCGGATTGGGTGGAGGCGTTGTGGGTGCGTACTTGGTAGGTCGTGAGTGGATTGATCATAAGTAGTTGTTTTTAATGGGTTATTTTGATCCGTCTTTAGCCATGCCCAAAGCAGCGAGGCCCACGCGCATCTCATCATATTGCTCTGCCAGCGCTTGACGGCTGCCTTGTGCACCCGTGTGACTGTCGGTCCAATTGTTCTGCGTGAGACTGGCTTTCCATTCTGCCGTGCGCACCAGGCGCGCGAAAGCGTTCTCCCAGTAGGCGATTTGCGCTGCGCTCAATGTCTTGGGGCCGATGATGCCGCGCAGGTTATCCACCACCACAGCGATGCCTTGCTCTTTCAAGGTGGGGACGGCAGCAAGCGCGCCGACATAACGCTGCGGCGCTGAAAGCCCAATGATGCGCATGCGCCCCGCTGCATGATGTGCGGCGACGTTGGCGGCGGGCGTGGTGATCACATCCACATGCCCGCCCAGCAGCGCGCTTACGCCTTGTGATACGGATTGAAACACCACGGCCTTGAGTTTTTTGGGGTCACCGCCCGCCGCTTGCGTGACCAGCGCCAAGGTGATGTGACCGGTGTTGCCTAAGCTGGTGCCGATGGCGGCGCGTACGGCGCTCACATCGGTTTTCAACAGTGCTGCAAGATCACGCGCGCTTTTGATGGGTGAATCCGTGGCCACGGCTATCGCCACCGCTTCGCTAAACAGTTGCGCTACCGCAGTCACATCGCTGTGGTGCATGGGCGTGCGGCCCGTGATGTGGTTAGTCAGCAGGTTGGCAGTGCTGATTGACAGGTGATGGCCGTCGAGCGGGTTTTGATTCAGCGCCGACCACGCTACCACGCCGCCGGAGGCGGGCTTGTTCAACACGGTAAGTGGCGTTTCGACCAGTTTTTGCTCTTGCAGAATTCTTTGCACGAGGCGCGCGAGGTTGTCCGAGCCGCCGCCCGCGGCTGACGCGGCTGACAATTCAATGTTGCGTGTGGGTTTCCAACTTTGCGCTTGCGCGAACGCAGTGGCCCATACAAAAGCGACGGCGACAAAAGCCACGGCAGCAGTAGGTGGATTTAACTGAAAGGCCAAGGCATCCGGACGCTGTGTGTGGTGTATCGATTGAGACATACGGCGCAATGCGCTTCGCTTATTGACGCCCTACGTGTCTAAGCACTAGCGAATTGCAAATGCGGGTGGATCAAACGCCGTCACCGGCGGCAACTCGCCCTTGAACAACTCCACCTCCACCAGCGTGGTGTGCGCGGTGCAACCTTGCGTGAGTTTGGAGGTGCCTTTGTCCAGCGTCAGTACATTGGGGTTGCCGTGTTTTTCCAGCTTGGCGACATCGTTGACATCCAGCGGGTCGAACCATGCGCCGGTGGGTAGCACGGCCACGCCGGGTCGCACGCCGTCGTCGATTTTTACACCGGCCAAGCATGCGCCGCGATCATTAAACACGCGCACTACGTCACCGGCTTTGATGCCGCGCGCGGCGGCGTCGTGCGGATGCAGGGTTGCGGCTTCACGGCCCTGTATCTTCGATGCCAGGCTCACGCTGCCGTGGTCGTACTGACTGTGCAGCCGCGTGGAAGGCTGATGCGACATCAGGTGTAGTGGATACTTTTTCGTGAGTGCGCTGCCCAGCCATTCCGCCGGCTCAAACCACGCGGGGTGGTCGCGGCAATCGGCGTAGTTGAACGCGCCGATGGTGGGCGAGGTGATTTCGATCTTGCCTGAGGGCGTGGGCAGCTTGTTCGCCACCGGGTCAGCGCGAAAGCGCTTCATCATCACCGGCGGCTCTTGTGGCGGCGGTACTTCGATCAAGCCTTCCGACCAAAAAGCCTCGAACGACGGCAGCGTGATGTCGAACAGGCGCGCGCGCTTAATCGATTCCTCGTAGAGGTGCCGCAGCCACGCGGCTTCGTTGCGGCCTTCGGTGAATTTTTCTTTGCTGCCGAGGCGTTCGGCAAGGCCCGTGAAAATATCGTAATCGTTGCGCGCTTCGGCTACGGGATCGAGTGCGCGCTTCATGGCGATGATGTGGCGGTCACGGCTGCTGGAGCCGATGTCGTTGCGTTCCAGCATGGTGGTGGCAGGCAACACGATGTCGGCGAACTTGGCGGCGGGGTTCCAGTATTGCTCGTTGATGATGATGGTTTCAGGTTTGCTGCGCCATGCGCGAACCAAACGGTTTAAATCCTGATGATGATGAAACGGATTGCCGCCTGCCCAGTAAATCAGGCGGATATCGGGGTAGGTGCACACCTTGCCGTCGAAATCATATGGCGCGCCTGGGTTTTCCAGCATGTCGGTGATGCGTGCCACGGGGATGGGCGTCTTAACGCCGTTTTGCCCTTGCGGCAGCACTGCACCGGAGAAGGGGCGTGCGTTCGCACCTTCAATACCGACCGGCCCATAGGCCAGCGCAAAGCCGCCGCCGGGTGTGCCGATTTGGCCGAGGATGGCAGCCAGCGCGATGGCCATCCAGTACGGTTGCTCGCCGTGATCGCCGCGTTGCAATGACCATGCGACATTAATCATGGTGCGGCTCGCGGCCATGCGCCGTGCAAGGGTGGTGATGCTGTCGGCGGGCACGTCGCAAATCGCGGCGGCCCATGGCGCGCTTTTGGCGACGCCATCGGATTCGCCCATGATGTAACGGCGCAGCGGCTCGAAATCCGTGCAGTAACGCTCAAGAAACGCCCGGTCGTGCTTGCCGTCGGCAATGATGGTGTGCGCCAGCGCCAGCATAAACGCGGTGTCGGTGTTGGGGCGCAGCGCCACCCATTCTGTGCCGGGGGTGCTATCCAAATCGCCGCGCAAGGGCGACACGTTGACAAACTTCACGCCCGCCGCAGCAAGGCGCTTTAACATAGGCCGCGTCTCATGCTGGCTGATGCCGCCGGAGTTCACCTGCGCGTTCTTCCAGGGCACGCCGCCAAAGGCCACCAGCAATTCGCAATGCTGCTCCAGCGACACCCATGCCGTTTGCTGCGAGCGCATCACATCCATGTCCATCAGAATGCGCGGCAGGAGCGTGCGTGCCGCGCCCAGACTGTAGGTGCCCACGTGCGCGACATAGCCGCCCAGCGTGTTCATGAAGCGGTGCACCTGGCTTTGCGCATGATGAAAACGCCCCGCGCTGGACCAACCGTACGAGCCTGCGAAAATCGCATGGTTACCGAACTGCGTGGTGACGCGCTTGAGTTCGGCGGATACTAAATCTAGCGCTTCGTTCCAGCTCACATTGACGAAGGGTTCTGCACCGCGCTTGTCGCGGGCCGCACCTGCGCCGCCTTCGAGATAGCTCTTGCGCACTGCCGGATGCTGCACGCGCACCGGGCCGGTAATCGCGTGCAGCGATTGCCCGATGGGCGACGGATCGGGGTCGCGGTCGAACGGCGTGATCTGCGTGATCGCGCCGTCTTGGGTGGTGATGTCATACACGCCCCAGTGGGTTGAGGTCAGCATGGCTGCTATCTCCGAATGACGTAACTAATTGATTTTATGTGGTTTTTATTCAGGCGCACCCACCTTGAAACTGGCTTTGTCCTGTTCATCCAATTGCTTGATGAGGCCGGTTTCCCACGCGAGATATTGTTTCATCGCCTCGCGATTACCAAGGTGCCGGTCGTGTACAAAAAACAGATAGTCGATGCACTCGCTATCCGGCGGCGTGGCAGGTGAGGCTTCGAGCGCATAGCCCGCATGGGTCCAGGTGGCAAGGCCGCCTTCGAGCAGTCTGACGTTGGTGATGCCGGCTTCTTTTAAATCAATCGCAGCGGCGTTTGCCACATCCGTGTCACGCGTGATCAGCACCACGGTCTTCGCGTTCGCGGCATCTTGGACGATGCGCGAACGGATGCTCCAACGGCTGCCCGGCACATGCTGCTTGCGGTAATTCATGCTGGGGCCGAGGTAAAACGCGCTGCAGGTGCCGGTGGCGAGGGCTTGTTTAAGTTCCTCAGCCGAAATTTTGGGCAGCGCTGGCAGCGTGATTTTCGCCGGCGACGGCAGCTTCAAGCCGGCATTCACACCGCCCTCAAGCACATACACATCGCAACCGAGTTGCTTCAACCACGCGCCCACCACCGGCGCGCGCACGCCTTCGCTGTCGGCCAGCACGATACGGGCATTGCGCACGCCCACCCACTGGTCAGTGGCTTGCACCAGTTGCCCGCCAGGCGCGTGCAGCGCGCCCGGCAGCGAGCCGGCGGCAAATTCCTCCGGCGTGCGCACATCCAGCAGCGAGAGCGAACGGCTACTGTCGGCGAGCCATGCTTCGACTTGCTGGGCAGTGACGGTGGGTACCTTGAAGCGCGTCAGCAATTTCTGTGCGTTGACCTGCAACGCGGGCAGCGCGGCGCTGTCGATTTTTTCAGCGTACTTGCGCGTGGCCCCGCGCTCAAGTTCAAAATCCGCCAGCACCCAGCCCTGCGTGCCGTTTTCGAGCGCATACACCGGATTTTCGATGCCAAAGTTGAGCAGCGTTTGTGCGCCCATGATCGAGCGCGTGCGTCCCGCGCAGTTGACGATGATTTTGGTTTTTGGGTTCTTGACGATTTCGCGGATGCGCAGTGGCAGCTCCGCATTCGGGCAGCAAATGCCGCCGGGGATGCTCATCTTGTTGTATTCGGCGTACGGACGGCCATCGACAATAATGAAATCCTCGTTGCGCGCTTTCATTTGCGCGAGCTCCGTCACCGTGACGCGCGGCGTGTCATACACGTGCTCGACCAATTCGCCGAAGAGTTTGCTCGGCACATTGACGCCTTTGAAAATTGCGTAACCTGCCGCAGCCCACGCGGCATTGCCGCCCGCCAGCATCGACACATCGCTATAGCCGATAGCGTTGAGGCGCTTGATGCCGCAATCGGCTACACCGCCAGCGGTGCCTGCATCGTCGCACAACACAATGCGCGCGCTCTTGCGTGGCACGAGGGCACCGATGCCCAACTCCAGCCGGCTGTAGGCCAGCGGCGTGGCGAACAGCAAATGGCCTTCGCCGAATTGACCTTCTTCACGCACGTCCAGCAGCGCTATCTCGCCGCCGTCGTGCAGCCTGTTTTTGAGGGTCGTGGGGGAAATGCTGTGAATGGTCATGATGGGGCTGCCGAAGTGGTTGGAGTTTAGAGTATAGCGCCAAGGTTCAACTGTATTGACGATACACCGCGTGGGCGATACATTGGCTATTCTGTGGTTAGATGGCCTGCTAATCGCTGCCCACTGTGAAAACTTCTCGATACCGTCAATGCACTTTACCGTTCACTTTACCGTTCACTTAACCGCGCACTTAACTGTTAACCAAGGAGCACCAAATGAAGCTGATGTTTTTCGATGATTTTAAAATGGGCGTGGTCAAAGGGCAGGACGTGGTGGATGTTTCAGCGGTGGTGAAGGATATCCCGCACCTGTCGCCCAATGGCCTGATGGTGGGATTGATTGAGCGCTTTGATGCGTATCGTCCTAAGCTTGAGGCCGCTGTCGCCAGCGGCACAGGCATTCCGCTGTCGACGGTGCGTATTCGTCCGCCGTTGCCCAATCCCGGCAACATCGATTGCATGGCGGTGAATTACATGGAAGATGGCACGCGTGACAAACCCGCGCCGATCAATGCCTTTCACAAGGCGGCGAACTCGGTGATTGGTAACGGCGACACCATGGTGCTGCCCGACGTGCCGGCGACGATTTTTGAAGGTGAAGCAGAGTTTGCGGTGATTATCGGCAAGCCAGCAGCCAACGTGAAAGCCGCTGATGCGATGAAGCATGTGTTCGGCTATATGAATTTCATTGACGGTTCCGCGCGCGGTTTGCCGCCGCCGGGCAACGTGTTTTTCCAGATGAAATCGCGCGATACGTTTGCGCCGATTGGCCCCTACATTGTGACTGCCGACGAAGTGCCCGATCCGCACAAGCTGGCGATCAAGCTTTGGAACAATGGTGTGGTGATGCAAAACTTTAACAGCGATGACATGGCGCACAATATTCCGCGCTGCATCGAGTGGCTGAGTTCCATCCACACGCTGTCTACCGGCGACATCGTAGCCACCGGCACCAACCATCGTGGGTTGAATCCGTTTATGGATGGCGACACGATTGAGCTCGAAACCGAGAAGCTGGGTCGCCTCACGTTTAAAGTGCGCGACGACCTTAAGCGCACTTGGGCGCGGCAAACGCGGCTGCAGCACGCCGAGGCCAAGCGGGAAGGGCCCACTACACCGCAATTGACGGGTAAGTATAAACCCGCATAGTCAGTCTGCACCCGCAGCCTGTTTTTTTGCAGCGCCTTCCTCCGTTTGGGGGAGGGCGTTTTGTTTTTCGGCTATCCCCTTCGCGCACGGTGGCTTGAACGACATCGTGGCGCGCATTGTCGGCGCGAAGCTGGCAGATAGCTGGAGCCAGCCTGTGATTGTGGATAACCGCCCCGGCGCAGGCGGCAATCTTGGTACGGAGCTGGTGGCAAAATCCGCGCCCGATGGCTATACCATCATGAACGTCAGCACGGCACAGGTGATTTCACAGTCGCTCTACGCGAAGCTGGGTTACAACCTCGAACGCGATCTCGCGCCGGTGATTCTATTGGCGTACACGCCGTTGGTGGTGACGGTGCACAACGGCATTGCGGCCAAGACCGTACCGGATCTGATTGCGGTGTCAAAATCTATCAAGATGGTCAATGCCTCCGGCGGGCACGGCACCATCAGCCATTTGTCAGGCGAAATGTTAAAGCGCTTGGTGGGATTTAACGCCACGCACGTGCCGTATAAAGGCAATGGTCCGGCGATCCCTGACATGATGAGCGGTCAGGCGCATTTGTTGATTAACGGTATTCCTGATTTGCTGCCGGCGATCAAATCCGGCCGCGTGCGCGCCATTGCGATGGCGGCTGATAAACGGCATCCGTTTTTGCCGGAGGTTTCCACCATGGCCGAGCAAGGCTACAAGGATTTCGTGCTCGGCAACTCTTCGACCAGATCGAGGATGCGCGGATCGTGCGCGAGTTTGGCCGCCCATGGCAGCACCAGATACGGCATGGTGCGCCACTTGAGTTCTTCGCTGGCATTCACCGGTGCACCCAGCCATTGCTCGAATCGCGCGAGGCCGTCGCGACACGCCTGTAACTCAGCCGCGCTCAACAGCGGAAACGGAGAGAGAAATCCGTCGTGCCGCCAGCGGGCAATTTGCGTTTGACTGAGTGCGCCCATGCCGGCGGTGACGGGTACGCTTAGTATTTGTAGGCTTGGCGCGCCAGCAGTTTCCAGCTTCCGCCCTGCTTTTGCCACACCATCATCACGTCCATATGGGACGTGCCGGGTTTGCCGTCGCGGGCGTTTTCGCCAGCCATGATGTGACGGGAAACAGCGGTGTCGCCGCTGAAAGCATTGGCCTGCTTCGCACCGTAAATGGTTTTCCACGTGGTTTTCGGATTGAGCACATTAGCGATGAACTCAGCCTTGTTCTCAATACGTCCGGACGAATGGCCGTAGGTCACATCCGGCGTGAGCAGGGGCTCAAAAGCAGCAGCGTTTTTGTCGCGTATGGCGTTGTAAAACTGCTCGATTGCCTGCGTTAGCGCACTGGTATCGCTTGCATTGCTCATGAGGTTTTCCTGGTGGCTTATGAGGGGGGGGGGGGGGGGGGGG
>JAYTWR010000047.1:0-18364 GCA_043743335.1 Burkholderiales bacterium | reverse complement strand
CGCTGGAGCAAGGTGTTGAAAGAAATGGGCATCAACGAAGCGCCGTAGATACTTTGGATCAGGCGCGCCGCGCCGGCCACACCGGCGGGTGATGGCCCAGCGGCACCGTGGGTAAATCCCAGCGCGTGGGCGTTTCCGACATGCGCAGCAGCGGTGCCAAATGATGTAAGCGGCCGACGGGGGTGTTGCTGGTCATGGTCCAGCGCGCGAGCTCTTCGGGCGTGAATTCCTGGATGACGTGTTTGAGTTCATCCGTGGATACTTGCCCGCGCTCGACCAGCCAGCGCCCCACCTGCGCCAGCGAAATGCGCACCAGCCAACTGCCGCCTTCGCGTGTGCGCCGCGCCAGCGCCACCATGGCGCCGAAGGCCATCAGGTAACCGGTGAGAAAATCAATGGCCGACACCGGATAAAACTGCGGGCCGGGTTCCGCGCCGGGGAACACCTCGCCTTGCCGGTGCGTCATGCCGCTGACGGTTTGCACTACGGTATCGAAACCACGACGCGAGGCCCACGGCCCTCGGTGACTAAACGCACACAGCGACACCACCACAATGCCGGGGCGCAATTGCGCCAGCGCCTCCGGCGTAAAACCGCGGCTACCCAGCGTACCGGGACGATAGCCTTGCGAAAATACATCGGTGTCGCGCACCAGCCCGCGCAATATTTCGACCTCTTTGGCTTCGCGCAAATCAAGATGCGTGGAGAGCTTACCGTGGCCGGTGTCGTACTCCTGCCGACCCAAACTCGGCAGATGCTTGCCGGTGATTTTCAACACCTCCGCGCCGTGCTCCGCCAGGGTGCGCGCACACGTGGGGCCAGCGATCACGCGCGTGAGATCGAGCACGCGTACGCCTGACATCGGGCGGCTACCTTGGGGCAGTGGCTCCGCCGGGCTGTCGGCAATCTTGACGATTTCCATCAGCGGCAACTGTGCGATGGCCATGCCTTGCGGATGCTGCGCCCACTCGTCCATGGTGCGCACCATGCCGCCCGCGCCTTTGGCGTCGATGATGGCTTCTTCGAGCGCCAGCGCGTCCCACTGCGCCACCGCCTTGCGCACCAGTTCGCGATTTTCTTCTTTCACGCCCAGCACGCTCAGCGCTGCCGCGCGGTGATTGGGGAAATTGCAGTGAATGTAACTGTAGCGACCGTGCTTGGCGGGGTAAGTGCCCATCACCACGTTGCGACCGTTGGGCACCGGTGTGTCGTCCATTTTCAAATAAAAGCCGCTGCGCAGCGAGGCGGTGGCCTGACGCGTATCCAGCGCGACCGTCTGCCGGCGTCCGGTGCGCAGCGCCCACAAATCAGCCGCTGCAAGGCCCACCGCCGCCAGCGATGCGGCCGCGGCTTCCGTGATGCGAAAAGGCGTGGCCAGTATGGGATCAGCCGCACCGATGATATCGACGTCGCCGGCACGTGCGTCCGGCCAGCCAGCGATGGGCAACAGCGTGCGTAAGGTGTCTGCGATCATGGTGAACTCCTGGCGGGTGGCTTGACGGCGATGAGGGTAAAGTCCACTTGCTGCTATTTGCGGCAGGGACAGTTGCCATGATGATATGCCGGCGCAGGCGTGTCAAAATCGCCCCATTCACTGGGGAGAAGACACGATGAGCATAAACATCCGCTTGGTCATACCCGCGGCACCCGCGCCGCAAGGCGCAGGGGGCGTTCAGTCTGCGCCATCCACGCCGCGCGCGGTGGGCAGCAAGGGCGTGCGCCTGGGGGTGCTGGACAACAGCAAAGGCAATGCGGATCACTTGCTGCGCATGATCGTCGAGGGCGTGCGCGCGCAAGTGCCGTTGGCGTCGGTGGTGTTCCGGCGCAAGGATTTTGTGTCCATCGCTGCGCCGCGCGCAACGCTGGATCAGTTAGCGGCGGAGGCGGATGTCGTCATCAGCGCCATGGCCGATTGAGGCGCCTGCACGTCGTGGAGTGTCCACGACATGACTGAGCTGGCCAAGCGCGGATTGACGACTGCGGTGATTTGTTCAGACCCGTTTAAAGCCCTCGGCCAAAATCAGGCGCGCGTTTTTGGCGTGCCGGAGTTGCCGCTGGTGATGATTCAGCATCCGCTGGGCGGGCTGTCGATTGAGCAGGTCGAGGGACGTGCGCTGGTGGCGATACCGCAGGTGGTGGCGTTGATTAAGGCGGCGACGGGGTAACGCTGGCTTGCGGAACGGATCGGAGTGGATCGGCGCTTCGGTTCATATGCGTATCGTAACCAGTTGATTTTATTGAATTTTTTATTTATTCAGTCTGGGGAAAAAGATAGCGAATGCCTCCCTCACCCCAACCCTCTGCTGCGCTTCAAGTGTGCCCTTGTCCCAGAGGGAGAGGGGGCAACCCCACGCCCGCGCTAACCTCAAATGGTGTCGTGGATGCGAGTACGGTTTGCTCCCCTCGCCCTATGGGACAAGGGCACACTTGAAGCGCAGCAGACGGGCGGGGGTGAGGGAATATTTTGATGTTACGCATGCACTGAATAGATACCAATTTTTAGAGAAATTATTTTTTAGCGATCACCCCATCCGCGCGTAAAGCAGCGATGGTGTCTGGCGGCAATCCGAGGAATTCGCGCAACACTTCTTCGGTGTGTTCGCCGAGCGTGGGCGACATGGAGCGCACGCTCGCCGGAGTTTCCGACAGCTTTGCTACCGGCCCCACGATTTTGGTGCGCCCGACTTTCGGGTGATTGATTTCGATCATAGAGCCGCGCGCCACCACTTGCGGATGCTCGACCACTTGCGCGATGTTGTTCAACGCGCCGAACGGTACGCCGCTGCCGATGAGAATTTTTTCCCATGCTTCAAAGGTGCGGGTCATGAAAATTTCTTGCAGCCGTGCGATCAGCGTGTCGCGGTTTTTTGTGCGCATCTGATTGTGGGCATAGCGCGGATCGTCGGTGAGTTCTGGGTGGCCGATAGCCGGGCAAAACGTTTTCCACAATTTTTCGCTACCGACCGCTAGGGCGAAATCCTTGGTTTGGGTGCGAAACGTTTGATACGGCGTCAATGCCGTGTAGGCCGTGCCCATCGGGCCGGGAATTTTGCCGTCCACTTGGTAATTGCCGATGATGGTGTTGAGCAGTGACATTTGCCCTTCCATCATCGATACATCCACTTGCTGCCCGCGCCCGGTTTTTTCTTTCACCCGCAGTGCGGCCATGATGCCGAAGGCCGCGTTCAGCCCGGCGGTGAGATCCGCAATCGAGACGCCGCAGCGCACGCCACGCCCGCCCGCTGTGGGCGGCTCGCCGGTGACGCTGATCATGCCGCTTTCGGCCTGCAAAATCAGATCGAGCGCGGCGCGATCTTTGTACGGACCGCTTTGGCCGAAGCCCGAAATAGAACAGTAGATGATGCCGGGGTTACGCGCCTTGGCGGCGTGGTAATCCAGACCGAGCTTTTTCAGCGTGCCAACGCGAAAATTCTCAATCACGATGTCGCAGCGCTCAACCATGTCGAAAAAAAGTGCCTTGCCGCGCGCATGCTTGAGATTGATTTCAATGCCTTTTTTGTTGCGGTGTAGCGCCGCAAAGTAGGCCGTCTCGCCGCCGGGCAAGGGCGTGCCCCACGTGCGCGCGATATCGCCTGCGCCGAAGGCCTCTAGCTTGATGACGTGCGCACCGTAGTCGGCGAGCATGGTAGAGCAATACGGGCCAGCCAGCGCGTGAGTGAGATCCAGTACGGTGACGCCTTCCAGCGGTAATTTCATGGTGGTTCCAAGTGGCTTGCGTTATTTTTTAGCACTACCCCATCCAGCGCGTCAGCATGCCCCTGAAATCTTCGGTGCTGACGGGCTTGGTCATGTAGTCGTCCATGCCGACCGCGATTACTTCATCGCGGTAGCCGTCAAACGAGTGCGCGGTGAGCGCTACGATGGGCGTGTGGCCGCGCTCGCCGTCGGCTTTTTCGAGCGTGCGTATTTGACGTGTGGCTTCCAGACCATCCATCACCGGCATTTGGCAATCCATGAACACCATATCGAAGGTGGCATCACGGAACGCCGCCACCGCCAGCGCGCCGTTCGCCGCATGGGTGACGGTGGGGCCGAACAGTTCGAGCAACACGGTGGCGATTTCGGCGTTACTTTCGTCGTCTTCCACCAGCAATATCCGCTTGCCGGCAAATGACTGGGCGTTGACCGGTGCCGCTGCTGCGGGCGCGGCAGCCGGTTGCCGTTGCGCGGCGCGCGGCAGTGGCACGGTAAACCAGAAGCACGAGCCTTTGCCGGGCGCGCTGGTGACGCCGATTTCACCGCCCATCAACTTCACGATTTGTTTGGTGACCGTAAGGCCCAAACCTGCGCCGCCAAATCGCCGCGTCGCCGAGCCGTCAACCTGCACAAACGCGTCGAATATCACCGCCTGTTTATCTTGCGGTATGCCGATGCCGGTATCGCGCACTTCAAAGCGGAAGTTATCGGGGCCTTCCTGCGAGGTGCGCAACTCAATGCGGCCACTCTCGGTGAATTTAACCGCGTTGGCCGTGAGGCTAGCCAACATCTGCCGCAGCCGTGACGGATCGCCGAACACATAGGCGGGCAGGGTGCGCGGCATGTCCCACACCAACTCAAGCTTCTTGGCGTGGGCCGATTCGACGTAGAGGTCGAAGACGTCCAGCAGCACGCGTGGCAAATCAAATACCACGCGTTCCATGTCGAGGTGGCCTGCTTCGATTTTTGAAAAGTCGAGTACATCGTTGACCACGCCCAGCAACGCCCGCCCGGAGCGGTGAATTTTGTCCACGTAGCCGTGCGCGACACTCGTGAGAGTTTCTTGTTGCAAAATTTCAGCCATGCCGATGATGCCGTTCATGGGCGTGCGCATCTCGTGCGTCATGTTGGCGAGAAACTGGGATTTGGCTTCGCTCGCCGCCTCGGCGGTCTGGCGCGCGGCAATCAGCGCCTGCTCGGTCTGCTTGCGCGCAGTGATATTGCGTACAAACATCAGGCAGGCGCGGCGGTGATCCACCGTCATCTCGTCTACTGAAACCTCCGCCGGGAAATCGGTGCCGTCCTGATGGGTGAACATTAATTCGGCGGCAATCCAGTTGCGCGTGGATTCGCCACCGTCGATATAACGGCGAAAAGTATCGGAGTCGGCAGTGGGCGTCGATTTCGCCAGCAACGCGGTTAACGTCGTGCCGGTGAGAGTTTCCGCCGAGCGACCGAACACCGCTTGCACCGCCGGATTGGCGTAATCGATTTGCCCGTTGGGGCCGACGATCACAATGGCGTCGTGCGCGGTTTCCCACATGGAGCGGTAGAAAATCTCGTTGCGGCGCAACTTGGCGCGCATATTGCTGACGTAGCCGCCCATGTAGGCGAACCAAGTCAGCACCGCACCCAGCACCAGCCACTGGAAAATTTCAAAGGCGTAGTTGAGGTTTTCAGCTTGATGGCGGAACAGCAGGCCGACAACCAAGCCATAGGCCACCCACGTCAACGCCGCCAGCGGCCACAATTGTTGTGATTTCAGCCGGAACACGGCGAACATATAAATCATCAGCACCCACAGCATGACAATGCCGCGTGCGGGCCCTGCGTAATACACGATGTAAAAAAGCGCGCCGATGGCCACTGAAATTTGCGGCGCAGTCAGGCTGGGGTCGGCGAAACGCAGATTCAGTCCCGAGCGGATAATGCAATAAAAAATCACGCTCGAACCGATCACCATCAGGATGTAGATTTTCAGCACATCCAGCGGGAAGATATTCAGAAACACGCCCAGCCCCACCACGGCGATCGCCAGCAAATACGTCACCGCAGCCATCAAGAAACGCTGCACCCGCATGGCCTGCTGCTGGCGGATGGCCGATTCGGTGAGGGCTGGTGATTGCGGCATGGGTATCCGTGCGGCGGGCGTGGCGGCTAATGCCTGGGCGGCCGCGGCGGAAAATACAAATCGGTGATCGAGCCTTCGGCCATTTCAGCAGCGAAGGCTACCGTTTCTGACAGCGTGGGATGCGGGTGTATGGTCAGGCACAGATCCGCTGCATCGGCACCCATTTCCAGCGCCAGCACAGCTTCGGCGATCAGCTCGCCCGCGTTCACGCCGACAATCGCCGCGCCTAACACGCGGCGCGTGGTTTTATCGAACAACACTTTGGTCATGCCGTCGTCGCGCCCGGTCGATAGTGCGCGCCCGCTGGCGGCCCACGGAAACGCGCCTTTGTCGTAGTCGATGCCCTGCGCTTTGGCCTGCGTTTCGGTGAGGCCCATCCACGCGATTTCCGGATCGGTGTAGGCCACTGACGGAATCGTGCGCGCATCAAAAAACGCCTTGTGCCCGGCAATCACTTCGGCGGCGACTTTGGCTTCGTGCGTGGCCTTGTGCGCGAGCATGGGTTCGCCGCAGATGTCGCCGATGGCGAAAATGTGCGGCACATTGGTGCGCATTTGTGTGTCGGCGGGGATATAGCCGCGCTCGTTGACGGTAACACCCGCCGCATCGGCTTTGATTTCGCGTCCGTTCGGGCGGCGACCCACTGCCATCAGAATGGCGTCGAAGGTATCGGTGGTTTGCACGCCCGCCGCGTCGAACGTGACTTTTAGCCCGTCCGGCAAGGCTTCGACTTGGGTGACCTTTGTTTTCAAAAGGATTTTTTCATAGCGTTTGGCGATGCGCTTTTGCAGCACTTTTACGATGTCCTGATCCGCGCCGGGGATCAACGCATCCATCAACTCAACGACCGTAATTTTGCTGCCCAGCGCGTCATACACCGTCGCCATTTCCAGCCCAATAATGCCGCCGCCGATGACCAGCATGCGTTTCGGGATTGCCGCGAGCGCCAACGCGCCGGTGGAATCGATGATGCGCTTGTCGTCATACGGAAAGCCGGGGATGCGTGCGACCGCACTGCCCGCCGCGATGATGCAGTTCTCGAAAGCGATGGTCTTCACGCCCTCAGCGGTTTCGACTTTGAGCGTATGGGACGAGGCAAACTCGCCACGCCCAGTCACCACTTGCACCTTGCGTTGCTTGGCGAGGCCCGACAAACCCTTGGTGAGTTTGCTCACCACACCGGCTTTCCAGGCGCGCAGCTTGTCGATATCGATGTGCGGTTTGCCGAAGGTAATGCCAGTGTGCGCGGCCTCGTCGGCCTCGCTAATCACCTTTGCCACATGCAGCAGCGCTTTCGACGGAATGCAGCCCACATTCAGACACACGCCGCCGAGCGACGCGTGGCGTTCCACCAACACCACTTTTTTGCCGAGGTCAGCGGCGCGAAACGCCGCTGTGTAACCGCCAGGGCCGGCACCCAGCACGACGACTTCAGTATGAATGTCCGCGCTGACGGATTGCGGATTGCGGATTGCGGATTGAGTGGGTGTAGTCGCTGGTGGTGGGCTTGGCGCTTGTGCGGATGGCGCAGCCGCCGCCGCTGATGGGGCATCTGCCGTTTCCAGAATCAAAATCAGCGTGCCTTGCGATACCTTGTCGCCCATTTTTGCTTTGAGTTCTCTCACCACGCCGCCTACGGGCGCGGGCACATCCAGCGTGGCTTTGTCGGATTCCAGCGTGACCAGCGAGTCTTCCGGCTTTACCGTGTCGCCGGGTTTCACCAATACCTCAATGACCGGAATATTCTTGAAGTCGCCGATGGCGGGGACTTTGACTTCGATCAGCTTCGGCATTAAAAAATCCAATTAAAACAATTAGTTACAAACATTCTGCTGTGCGCCCGACTACAAAAACCCTTCTTGCTCGCCCTTCTCACCGTGCGCCTGCATCCAGTGCGCCAGTTCGCGTAGCGGTACGGGCAAGTCACGCACCAAAAGTTGCGCCATGAGGACTTTATCATGGCTAGACAACGGCAAGCGTGCTTCCAGTTGTGTGAGTTCCTTAACACCCATTTTCCACGGCGTCCAAGCGAGACCGGCGGTCGCCCACACGTCGGCGGCTTCAATGGCGATGTGTATCCCGGCGGGGTCGGGGTCGCAGGCGATTTGCGCTGCTGCGGGCTTGCAGCGCAGCAAGTGGGCGACCGCTGCTTTCCACCAGCCCGGCGCAAAGCCCGGCAGCCAGATGACCCCGTCCACAGCGCCGTGCTCGCGTGCCACACGCTCGAAGCTGGTGCGGTTTTCGATCAACCGCCAGCAGCCGATGGTGCCGTCCGCGCTGTCCAACCGGTTTAGTGTCGCCGGCGACAGGCCGATCATGTCCGGCACCGCCGAGAGATCAAGCGGTTGATCGCCAAAACGCAGCACCAGTGGCGCGCGCAGCCATAACGCGGGCGTGTGCCGTTCGATGCCCATGCTGGCAAAATCGGCCAGCGTTTCAAGCCATGCCCACTCGGCGCCGCTCACCGCCTTGGTCGTACCGCGCGCGAACAGCGCAAAGTCGCGCCGGGTGCCGAACCGCTTATCCGCGAGCCAAGCGTCCAGTTTGCGCAGCAGTGCGCAACGATCCAGCCCGCGCGCGGGCGGAAAGTCTTCCAGTCCGGCCCACAGCGGCGCGAGCCGGGCATCCAGCGGCGGCGTGGCGATTTCACCGGCAAGCTGCGCGCGCAGGCCAGCGGCGTCGGGTACGCCCAATGCCGCGCGTAACGAGGCGGGGTCGATAAACGTTACCTGACGGGTTTTCCATTGCCCTCGCTCGCGCGATTCATCGGTTTCGATCAACCCGGCGCGCAACAGTGCGGTGGCCAGATCGTGTGCGAGCGCGAAGCCGACATTCCCGGCAAGGCTTAACAGCGTATCCCAACGCCGGCGCGCGGCACCGTTCACCCACAGCAACAGCAGGTTGCGCCACGGTGCGGGCCAGCGTGCGATGGTGCCCGTGTCGGCGTTGAACGCGCGACGCAGGCGTCTGCCGCGCAACGTGGTTTTGGCACCCACATCGAGCGCGCAAATACACACGCCGTCCGCATCGGGGGCCGACCAGTCTTTAAGCGGCGCCGGTGGCGGCTTCATCTTTGCGCAGCATGGCCACCGGTGGCGCCCAGCGTTCGCCGGGGCGTTTTTTTCGGGTGACCAGCGTCAGTTGCACCGGACTGAACACGTTGAGATTGTGCGTACTCGGCGTGGTAATCAAATACTGCGCACGCGTTGCCCGCAGGAACGCCGCCACGCGATCGATGTTCATCACGTCCAGATGCGCGAACGGTTCGTCGATGAACACAAAGCCGCCGGGACGATCAGATTCCATGGTCAGCGCGATCAGCAGAATCAGCGATTTCATCACCTGCTGGCCACCAGACGCCTCGCCGTCGTTCATGCCGATCATGCCCTTCTGGTCGAAGTTGAATTTGACCATCAGCCCGGCCTGCGCCAGCGCGACATCGTCGTTCGCCAGCAGCGGCATTGCGTAATCCACTTCGATCCCGGCCTTGGCGCCGAGTTCTTTCAAGTGTTTGCCGTAGTTGCGCACCGTGGCGCGTAACACATTGAGGTATTCGCCGCGCGTGGCCTCGGTGATGGCTTTGGCGCGCGCGCACTGCAGGCGGCTGGAGGCAACCCGTTCGCCCTTGGCGTGCACATCCTCGGCCAGTTTGTCGCGGCGGGCCATCACCGTGGGGTCGGTTTCCCATTGGCCCTGTTCGAGCTGGCGTTGAATCTGGCTTAGCCGAAAATCGATGTTTTGCAGTGAGTTGTGCTGCGCGAGCAGCGCCGCCAGCGCTGGCTCGTCCAGCCACGCGGCGGGCATGCCGGTGCGCAAATGCGCTTCGCGCTCGAAGCGTTTTTGCTGCTCGTCAGCTTGCTCGTGCACCAGCATTTGGGTCTTGGTTAACGCGCTGCGGGTTTGCAGCAGCGCCGCGTCGATTTGCTGCTTTTCCGCACTGACGCGAGCGTGCTCGCCACTCAGCGCGCTTGCGGCTTCGATGGCGGCGTGCTGCGCGGCTTCGGCTGCTTGTTCGGCGGCGGCTTCCGCTGTCAATCGCGCATCGGCGGCGGCAAATTCCTCAGCGCGGCTGGCCAAGGTTGCGGCCGCGTTGACGCCAAACACCACGCCCCTGTCGCGGCTGATCGCGGCGAACAGGGTTTTGTCCTCAGCGGCAAGCTGCGCGATTGCGGCGGCCAGTTGCACGCCGTCGGCTTCCAGCGCTTTTAATTGACTGCGGCGCGCCGCCTCACCAAACCGAAAATCGCGGGCTTCCACACCACTGTGACGCGCACCGCGCCGCTCGCGGTGATAGCCGGTGAGCGTGATCCAGTCCTGATGGATAGCTGACGGGATAGCTGACGGGATAGCTGACTGGGCGTCTAACTTTGCTTCGAGCTTCGCGCCGGCAGCGACATCTTCGACACGCTGCACGCGATTGAGCCATGCGGTCAGCCATGCCGGGGCGTCGCTGGTGAAGCGCACGATTTCCAGCATGCTGCCTAGTGCTGCCGCAGGCGGCGCGGCTACATCGGGTGTCACGAAACTGCGGTATTTCAGAAGATCGCCCATACGCCAAGCCGCCTCGCGATCGCGTGCGCGCTTCAACAATACCAAGTGACGGTACGGCGCCAACAGCGCTTCCACGGCAGCTTGCCAACGAGGATCGGTCACTTCGACGATCTCGGTCAACAGCAGATGCGCGATGCCGGCTTCGTCGAGCGCGCCGCGAAACTGCGCGGCGTGGTTTTCAGTCGCCGGTTTGCCGCTGCGCAGGGCCGCGAGGCGCGCGCCGGATTCGGCATGGCGCTGCGTTTTGGCCGCGAAATCCGCCTTTACCGCAGCCCAGCGAGGCTCGTGTTGTTCTAGCCGGGTGGCCGCCTGTGCGCTGTCTTCACCGGCGGCGCGCGCCTGTTCGCGCAGGCGATCACGCTCTTTCAGCAGGCTGCGGGTTTCTGTGGCGGCTGTCGAAATTTGGTGGTGATGACGTATCGCGGCTTCGCGTGCCGCCGCCGCACTGTGCTGGCGTTCCGTTGTTGCAGCGAGCGTGTCGGCATTGCGCGCGAGATTTCGCTCGTCCTGTTGCACCCGTAGGCGCTGCTCCTCCGTCTGTCGGCGCAACGTGTCGAGGCGGGCTTCGGCGGCACGCATGGCGTGGCGTGTCTCGGCCAATTCCACACGCGGACGGGTTTCTGCAACTAATTGATTTTCTTCATCTTTTAGGCTGCGCCACGCTTGGTAGCGATTGGCGCGCTGGATGAATGATTCGTGTTCGTTGACGGTGCGCGCCCAATCGCTGTCGAGCTTGTCGAGCTCCGCTTCGCCATCGCGCTGCTCGGCGCGCGCTTGCGTGTAATCGTCGAGCACACGCTTGTCGCCAAATACATGGAACACCAAGTCCAGCAGTGCCTTCGGGCTGTACTCGCACAAACGGTCGGTCTCGCCCTGTTCGAGCGACAGCACTTGCGCCACCGCCGCACTCAAGCCGCCACTGGCGAGGCGTCGCTCGTAATCGCGCACGCCCAGCCAATCGGGTGAGCGCTCCATCGCATCATCAATGGGTGCGTCGCCGGGCGCGATCAGATACTGCCGCTGCCAATCGCCGCCCTGCTTGCGGATGCGGCACACCAGTGTGACATCATCGTCCATGAGCGGAAAAAACGGATGCCGCGCGTTGCCGATGCGCCGGTTATCCACCACCGCGCGCAGCCACGCAAACGGCTCGCCCGAGTGGCGCACATAGCCCTTGTACGTGCGCTTGCCCGCACATTCGAGCGCAAACAGGGTGCGCAGCGCGTCCAGCAGCGTGGTCTTGCCCGAGCCATTGGGGCCGACAATGGCGACAATGTTGGCGTCGAGCGTCTGGCGAAAGCGCTGCCAGTAATCCCAATGTACGAGTTCAATGCTTTTCAGATGAAACACCGGGCTATTCCTTGATGGGTTCATCCGACGGCGGCGTGCTGTTCGCCACGCGCACGGCGAGCAATTCCGCCAGCGCGCCGTCGAGAATGCGGGGTGCTAACACGCTGTGATCGAGCGCCAAATCCAGCAACGGCCCTTCGTAAATGACCTTGTTGCGGCGCTCAATAAAGCCGTGCCGCGATAACAAGCCGAGATTGACGTTCACGCGCATCGCGCCGCCGAGCTGCTTACCAAAATCAGCGAGTAGCGTGCGCTCCTGCAAACTGCCTTCGACATCACCGCCGGTGGGGATGGGTTTTTCGAGGCCGAACATATCGTTTTGCTGCGTTTCCGTATGGTCGCGGCGCGATACTTGTCGTTCGCGCTTGGGCAAAATCAACAACGCCCACAGCACCACCAACAGCGCCACGCAATCGCGATGCAGCCCCAAGTTGTTGGACAGCCATTGCCCGTTACGCGCGAGCAAGGGCTCCTCGGCGGCGCCGGCCAGCGCCAGCGCGATGTGCGTGGCGTAGGGGTTATCCAGCAGGCGCAGGCCGCAGGCGGCGAGGCGGCGTTCGATTTCTTCACGAAAGTCCTCGTCCACCAGCACGCGGCGCGACAATGCGTCGGCGCGCGGCACCCAGCGCTCGGCGATCAGTCGCGCAATCAGCACTTGTGCGTCGTCGGTGCTCATGCGCGCGCCGTGGCGGGGGTCAACGTGCCGCGACTGATTTGCGCCACGCCGTCGCGCCCCACCACTTCATGTTCATCCGCGATGGCAACCGCCAGCGGCAAACGCGCCAGGTCAGCGATGCGCCCCTGCATTTCAGCCGATTCCGGGTCGCCGATCAGCGCCAGCAGCGACAGCCGGTACGCGGATTGCGCGTAGTCGCCGCCGACTACCGCGTCGGCAAGGGGCGTGGCGGATTGGATGTCGTCAAGCCGACTGATAAAACGCTCCAGCGCGGCAAAGCGCTCGCTGGACATTTCATCGGTGTCGGGTGCGTCGCACGGCGGCGGCAGCGCGGTGTTTTCTTGCGCCAGACGCTCGCGTTCCAGCAATTCATATTCTGCTACATCGAGCATCAAATCGCTCATGGCAAACGGCAGCGGCAACAGGCCGCCGACCGCCTGCGTGCCGAGCGCCGCCAACTGCGGCTGATCCCGTGTGCGCAGCCACTGCACCACGTCAGACGACGACAAGCCGCTGCCGCCCAGCGACACGCTTTGCAATTCCAGCGCGTGCAGCGTGCGCTGAAACGTGGCCTGCATGCGCAGGATGCGGCTTTGCGCCTGGCCGATAGCCTGTGCGTTGCGATACATGGCGTCGTCGAGGTGGCCGTCTTTGGTGAGCAAGCGAATAATCTCGTTGCCTTTTTCCACTGTGGCTTCGACGGCGTTGAATTTGGCGTTGGCCTGGCGGATGCGAAACTCCGAACCGCTGGTGATGGCATCGCTGAATTCTTTTTCCAGTTCGCGATACTTGGTGAGCAACAAATTCAGTGCTTCGAGCGAGGGCCGCCCCATGGCCTGCCCGGCGGCAACCTGCGAGGTGATGTACGCCAAATCGGCATCTTCACCTGGGGGCAACGCCAGCACATTGGCCAGCGCCGACAGCGCCACGCGCGCGGCACCGCTGAGCTGATAAGTGCGGTCTTCGTGATCCCACACCAACAGGCCAAATTCTTTCAGCCGGTTGAGCACCGTATTGAGTTTCGATGAATCGAGATAGGAAAAATGTTGTGCGAGCTCTTGCGGACTCCAGCGTGGCGCGTCCGGGCGGTCGCCGATTTCACGCATCACCAGCAGGCGAATGAGAATTTCCGCCTCGCCGCCACGAAACACCATCACAAAGGCGTTGAGCATGCCGCGCGCGCCCATCAGTGGTGCCAGCGCCTGCAGGTCGCTTTGTTGCACGCCTTGGGCGAAAAAATCACCCAGCGGCAGGGCTTCGTCAGATTCGGGAATGGTCTTGTTCATGAGCGGCGCGGAGCAGCCAGGCGCGAACGGGAGAGTAGATATAACTAATTGATTTAAAACGATTATTTTTAATTACGTGCGGATGTGGCCGTCGCCGAACACCACATACTTGAGCGAGGTCAGCCCTTCCAACCCGACGGGCCCACGCGCATGCAGCTTGTCGGTGGAAATGCCGATCTCGGCACCCAAGCCGTACTCGTAACCGTCGGCAAAACGGGTAGACGCATTCACCATCACCGAGCTCGAATCGACTTCGGCGATGAAGCGCCGCGCGCGTGTGAGGTCTTCGGTGACGATGGCATCGGTGTGCTGTGAGCCGTAGGTGGTGATGTGGTCAATCGCCTGATCGAGACCATCGACCACGCGCACTGACAAAATGGCCGCCAGATACTCCGTGTACCAGTCTTCTTCGCTTGCGGGATTCATCTCGGGCACGATCTTGCGCGAAGCGTCATCGCCGCGCAGCTCGATGCCTTTTTCGCGATAGGTTCTGCACAGCGGCGGCAGCACTTGCTGCGCGATGCCGCGCGCCACCAGCAGCGTTTCCATGGTGTTGCAGGTGCCCAGCCGTTGCGTTTTAGCGTTGTCGGCGATGCGCAGCGCTTTATTGATATCGGCCTTGTCGTCGATGTAAACATGGCACACGCCGTGCAAATGTTTAATCATCGGGATGCGCGATTCACGCATCAGCCGCTCGATCAGCCCCTTGCCACCACGCGGCACGATCACGTCTACGTATTCCGGCATGGTGAGCAGCTCACCCACAGCGGCACGGTCGCTGGTCTCGATGACCTGCACCACGGTTTCGGGCAAACCCGCCGCCAGCAGCCCTTCGCGCACGCACGCGGCAATGGCCTGATTGGAATGCAGTGCCTCTGAGCCGCCGCGCAAAATCGCCGCGTTGCCGGATTTCAAACACAGGCCGGCGGCGTCCGCTGTCACGTTAGGCCGCGATTCATAAATAATGCCCACTACACCGAGCGGCACGCGCATTTGCCCGACTTGTATGCCCGAGGGCCGGTACTTGAGACCGCTGATTTCACCCACGGGGTCCGGCAGCTTGGCGATTTGCCGCAAGCCATCCGCCATCGCCGCGATGGTTTTGGGCGTGAGAATCAGCCGGTCAATCGCGGCATCGTCGAGCTTTTTGTGGCGCGCTTCGGCGACATCTTTTGTGTTGGCGGCGATCAATGTTTGCGCCGCGCGCTCGATGGCCTGCGCCGTTACCGTCAGCGCCTTGTTTTTGGTGGCCGTATCCGCGCGCGCAATCAGCCGCGACGCGGCACGCGCCTGTCGACCCACGCCGAGCATGTAAGTTTGCA
Organism: Burkholderiales bacterium; assembly: GCA_043743335.1. Classification (GTDB taxonomy): domain Bacteria; phylum Pseudomonadota; class Gammaproteobacteria; order Burkholderiales; family SG8-41; genus UBA5216. The sequence continues at coordinate 3,331 of JAYTWR010000047.1, read as the reverse complement.
CGTCCATTTTGTGATTTTACCCTGAATAACAAGGGGTTGGCTCGCTTAGGCGGGTATGGCCAATCGGGTGCCTGCCACGTGGCGCGGGCACTTGCGGCGCATCTTCGTTTGGCCCGCGTCACTTAAAATTGACATTTTCTTGGCATAGAGTGATAGTGAACGAACCCAGCCACGCTGGGTGCCTTCCATCAGGCTTAAATTCTGGTTCAACGGGGGAACGATCATGTTTACCAAGTTCAAATGGCGTCGTACGCCGCTACTGGTTGCCGCAGGTGCGCTGGCGGTGAGTGCCGCCGTAATGTCGGCAGACCATGCGGAATCACCGGGTACCGATGCGGATCCGGCGGCGGATCTGGCTGACGTATTTATATTCCCTTCGCCCGAGGCACCTACCAGCAAGACGGTTGCGGCGATTACCTTTGGCGGACGTTCAGCGCCACGCTCACGGATCGACGCGTCGTTTTACTGCGACCCCAATGTTTTGTACACCCTGCACATCGATCGCGCAGATGCTGCCGGCAACTTTGACAATATCGCAGACATCGAAGTGTTGGCGCGGCTGGGCAAAGACCAACTGGGCAACTGCGGACTGCAGCTTGAGAACGTGCCCGGCGCAGGCGGTACTTTTTCCGGCAAGGTCGAAGATATATTCACGTCGTCTGCCGGCCTCAAGGCGTTTGCCGGTCAGCGTAACGACCCGTTCTTTTTCGACGCGGAAGGCTACGCGGCGCTGGTCGCTTCCTTCGCAGCCGCTGGGCAAAGCGGCGATCTGGTTAGCGCATTCAGGCTGGCCCCAGCGGGTCAGGCGCGACGGGATTCATTCGCGTTTCGCAATGTCTCGGTCATCGTTTTCGAGATGAGCAACGATGTGCTCGCGCCGGCAGTCGGCGGCGTCCGGCCCAAAGTCCGGGTGTGGGCTACTACCGGCCGGTTGGCGGGGTAATCCCATGAAAAATTATGCCTCTTCCGTGATGACGCAAAACCCCGTGTTTACCCGCATCGGTGCAGCAGCCGTGGTGGTGGCCGCCTTGGGTGGCTGCGGCGGTAACGATACGCCGCCGGTCTTTTTTACCTTTTCCAATGCGACAAAGGATCGCTACGTGCGCGTAGACCGCACCGGTCAGCCGGCCATCGCCACAGCGCTGCTGTCGCGCGATCCGGCGATCGTGCCGCTGAACACGGCCGGTGCGCTGCTTAATCCGGGCAACTCGGCAAACCCGTTTAACGATCAGCGCGATGCGTTAAACCGCGGCGATCCGATCAACGACGCGCGAGATTTTGCCGGGCTGTTCACGACAGGGCCGCAATCTAATTCGCTCAGGAACATACACTTCGAAGTGCGCCCGCAACTGCTCGCGCTCGGGCTCACGCCCTGCTCGACGCAATTGGTAACGCCGCCGGTGACCAATGCGGATATTGATATTTCCGCTTGCGTGGCCGTCGTGGCACCGGTGGTGCTGCCCGATGTCATGACCTACGATCTGAATGCGGCATCCGGCTGGCCTAACGGTCGCGGTTTTGATGACCCGGTAGTGGATCGGCTACTCGCCGCCGCATTGTTGCGGATATCCGGCGCGGCACCGCCGCACACCATCAACACGCTGGTGGGCGTAATCAACCCGACGAAGGATGAAACCGGCACGCCGTTGCCGACGGCCTTTCCGTTCCTGCGACCTGCGCACCCGTTCCCGTAATGGCGTTTCGTGGCATGTCCGGCCTGTGGCTGGGCGTGATGGGCTTTTGCCTGCTCACCGCGTGCGAGAAGGTAAAGACAGGAACGCCTGCGCCCACGGTTGCGACGGTGACCAAGACGGCTGCAAGCCAAGCCAAGCCCACGTACGCCCGCGAAGTCGAAAATCTCAACGCGGGTATCCAGCATGGCATTGCGCTCGCGGCCAAACAGACCGGCGATACGCTGCTGCCGTTGCAGGTGGTGGCGCTGTATCAGGAGCGCGCCCGGCTGACCGGCAACTACGACGACTACGCCAAAGCCGATGCACTGCTGGCGACACTGCCTGCCGGGCCGAATCCTTCTGCTGCTGTTTGTCTTGCGCAGGCCAAGCTGCATTACACCCTGCATCGGTTAAAGCAGGCGGATGCTGCGCTGAATAGCTGTCCGGCCACTGCCGATGCGGTGGAAATCGCTGCATTGCGCGCCGACCTTGCGCTGTACGGCGGGCGGTATCGCGTCGCTGAAGACGCTTACCGCGCCTTGGTCAATGGCCCCGGTATTTTTGGCAACTACGTGCGCCTCGGCCTGCTCAAGAAATGGCTGGGGTCGCCGGGCGAAGCGGCGGCGCTCATCGAGGCCGCGGAAAAGCGGTATCACGCCGGTGCGCCCATCATGCTGGCGTGGCTCAAGCTGCAGCGCGGGCTGGTGGCGCTGGATCGTGGGCGTTTTGACGAGGCCTTGGCGATGTACCGGCTTGCGTCCGATGCGCTCGACGGCTGGTGGCTGATAGACGAACACATTGCCGAGGTGTTGCTGCTGACAGGCAAAACACCAGAGGCTAAACGGCTCTACCAAAATATTATCGAACGCACCGGCAATCCGGAATTCATGGACGCTTTGGCGGCCCTAGAACGCGTCGACGGCAAAGGGGAGAACGCCAAACAACTCACGCTCAAAGCGCGGGCGATTTACGAACAACGGCTTGTTGCGTTTCCCGAGGCCGCTGCGGGTCACGCACTTGATCATTTCTTGCAAGACCCGCCTGATGCGCAGCGCGCGCTGGCGCTGGCACAAAAAAATTTCGACACCCGCCCGTACGGAGAATCCGCGATTGCCTTGGCCAAGGCCTGGCTGCTGGCGGGCAAGCCTGAACGCGCCGTGCCGCTGATTGAAACGCAGTTGGCCAACGGGTGGGATACGGCGGAGGCATACTGGGTACTGGGCGAGGCGCTGGGCAAATCGGGCAAGCCGCAGCGTGCTGAGCAGGCCAAAGCTGAGGCCTTACGCAGGAACCCGCACAGCGGAAAAATGTACGCCTACGCCCCCGGTTAAGTGCGCCTGACGGCTGTGCAGCCGACCGCAGCGTCCTCGTAGGCACCGCCGCGCCCACACACGCGCGCCTCGCGCCACACTTGCGCGAGGGGGCGGCTTGATGCGCTGGCTGCGCTGGCTGCGAGCACGCGACCGATAGCGCGGATTTCTTCGGCCACTGACCACAACGCCATGGGCGGCGCAGCGCCTTCGCCTTGCAGGCCTTCGAGCACGCGTAATATATCGTGTTTGACCGTTCGCAGTAACAGCAGTGAATCTAGCGGGTTGAAGTCCCGTCCAAGGAATTGTCCGTACACCTTGGTAGCGCGAGAAAGCGGCGTCGAAGCG
>JAYTWR010000046.1:0-82282 GCA_043743335.1 Burkholderiales bacterium | reverse complement strand
TTCAAGTGTGCCCTTGTCCCGAAGGGAGAGGGGAACAAACCCTCGCCCTCCGGGACACGGGCACACTTGAAGCGGAGCAGAGGGTGGCGCGCAGCGCCGGGTGAGGGAAGCTTTTGACTTTCCATAGAGGCTGAATAGAGACGATTGCTTATAGGGCAGCGCTGGCGTAACGGTTCGGTGCCGGCAACGGCCCAAACACCTCCCACGGCAACGCTGTCGGCCGACCGCCTTCATCCACGGTAAGGTACTTGAGATAACGCCAAGCGTCGCCGCAAGCCTCCACCAGCACGCCCCGCTCAAAATCGATCAGCGCATGGCCCGGCGACGCCATCGCCATCATGCGCAGCAACTGGCCGCTGTGCACCGCCCACAGCCGCAGCGTGCCGTCACTCCCCGCGCTGGCGAGCGTCGCCCCATCGGCGCTGAACGCGACTGAATTCACCTCGTCGCCATGCCCTTCGAGCGCGCGCAGCAACTGGCCGCTGTTCACCGCCCGCAGCCGCACCGTGCCGTCTTGCCCTGCGCTGGCGAGCGTGGCCCCATCGGCGCTGAACGCGACTGACCTCACCCAGCTGTGATGTCCTTCGAGCACGCGCAGTAATTGGCCGCTGTGCACCGCCCACAGCCGCACGGTGCCGTCATGCCCCGCGCTGGCGAGCGTCGCCCCATCGGCGCTGAACGCGACTGACCTCACCCAGCCGCCATGCCCTTCGAGCGTGCGCAACAACTGGCCGCTGTGCACCGCCCACAGCCGCACGGTGCCGTCACGCCCCGCGCTGGCGAGTGTCGCCCCATCGGCGCTGAACGCGACTGAATTCACCCAGTCATGGTGCCCGGTGAGCCATGTCGGCAGAATGTTGGCGGGCAAACGCAAAGCGCCGGGCGCAATCCGCCAGCCGCGCGTGTCCGTGGACAGCGACGGCAGGTTTTCGCAAAACAGCAGGTCGGTCTGGTGCGGGATGGCCTGCTCCAGCGCCGCCGCCTGCGTATCGCAATGCCGCAGTGTAGCCCCGGCCAGTGCCGCGCCCGCCCACGCACTGCGCGTCAGGTCACACTGTTGAAATTCGGCACCGTGCAGTTCGGCAAGATCAAAGTGCGCCTCGCGCAGAATCACGGCGTTAAAACACGCCTCGCGCAGATTCGCACCAGTAAAATCAGCGCCGTCCAGACTGAGCGGCGGCACGCCTGCCGCATCCGGCACCCCGAACTGCCAGCGTGACAAATCCGCGCCTTTTAAATCGATGCCCGCCAGTTGCGGCACCCGCCCGCTGCGCCGCTGCGCGCGCAAGGCATACGCCAGCAGGTTTTCACTGGCTTGCGACACATACGGGGCGCGCCATGCGGCCATTTGATCCAGCAACGCGGCACCCTCAGCATCGGCCTCGTTAATAATTTGTTCAATAAAATCAAATACTTCCATGCTCGGCTGACGCAGTTGCCAGCGCTCACGCGCGTTATCGCGCACGGCTTGCACCAGGTACTCCGCCAGAAAAAACTCTTGCAACGAGGTGTGCGCAAAACGGAAACCGCCCTTGGTCTCACCCGCGCCGTCATCACGCTTGAGAAAGGTGGCGGTGCGCAGGTCTTCTTCGAGTTGATCCGCTTTGACATCGCGGTAGCGGCGCGCCAGATCAGGCTCGCTCTCGATCCAGCGGTGAAACCAGGTTTCCAGTTTGAGTGCGGGCAGCGCGCCGCCGCTGCGCCATATTTCCGCCGCCAGGTGCGCGGCAAGGTGCAGTTTGTGCTCGGGCTTGATGTGGTGTTTGCCCGCATCGCGGTCGAGCCAGCGCTGGGCCATGGCGCGATATAGGGTGACGCCGCGCACGGTTTTACCCGCAGCACGGGCGGCTTCCAGCGCCGGCACGTACTCGCTCACCAGCTTGAGGGTGTACGGGCGCTGGGTGAGCTCGGTGAGGTTGTGCACGGACGCCACCATGGCCATGATGTCGTCGATGTTGGCGTCCGGCAGCGATTGGCGCAAATAGCGTTTGACCTGCTCGTCGGTAAACGGCAACAGCACCAGCGCGCGATAGTGATCGGCCGTGATTTCGCCGCGCTCCTGCCCGGTGAAATGCGTTTTTTGATCGCGCAGGGTGCGAAAGTATTGGGTGCGGCAGGTGATGAGCAGCTTGGTGCGGGTGTGCAGATTGTGGGTGCGCGCGTCCGTCAGCAGCTTGAGCAGGTTGTTGGTGAACACTTGGCCGTTGGCTTCGCTCAACTTGACCAGCACTTCGTCCAAGCCATCAAAAATCACCACCGCGCCCTGCACCGCCAGCTTGAACAGCGCAGCAAAATCAAAGGCCGGTTTATCCGGCTGCGTAATCCAGCCGTGGGCCACGCAGTCGACGATGGCTTTTGCTATCGACGGAATCGCGCCGTCATGCACCGCCACGCCGCGCAAATCAAAATACAACACGGGCAGATTGGTCGTATCTTTGCGATGCCGCTTGCCCAACTCACGCGTAAGATATTGACTGGTAACGGTTTTTCCCATGCCATATTCGCCGAGCAGGGCGAACAGGCGCGGGGCTGTGTCATCCTCCACCCATTGCAGCAGGGCGGGCAACACTTCTACGCCAGCGTTGCGGTCGAGATCGTGGGCGCGGTTGCTGGTGCTGCCCTGCTGCGGCACATCGTCTTTTTGCAGCGATGTTTCTTTGCCACGACCGTGGGGTTCATGAAGCGACGCCGGAATGTCGGCCATGTCGGCCAGCATCATTTCACTCACGTCGGGCACGCGTAATTCAGCAGACGTGATCGCGGCATGGGATATCTGTTTTAGCCTTGCGCGCGTGCGCGACGGCTGGCCGTTGCCATCGGTGTCGTCGGTGTCGCCATACAACGGTGCCAAATCGAATAGGGCCTTGACCACCAAGGCGGCGTTGTCTGCTGCCTGCTGTTGCCACGCATCGCGCTGATCGTTTTTGTGGCCGTCGCCCCAATCCGAAATGCCCTTGATGACTATCCAGTCGGTTTTGGAGTCTTCACACGCTGCGTGTAGACCAGTGCCCTCCATCTCACCGCCCATGGCCGTCGGATACTGCTTTTTGAGGCTTTCGCGGTAGCTCAAGTTATCAACAAGCTTTGCCCCGGAAAGCACGCGCCCAATGGCCACAACGGGCCAAGTGCTGCTGTTCGTTGCAAGGCGCTGGTGGTTCAAGGTGTTTACGCGACCCACCAAATACTTGCTTGCCAACGGCGCTTCGCCACGCGGGGTGATCGAACCGTCACTGTTGATGCGGCCAAGGTCGTAGTCTTGCACTGATTTCGACACCAGCACCTCACCAATGTGCTGCTTGGCGTCATCCAGCCCACAAGCAATACCCACCGCAATAACGGCACGCGGGCTGAAAGCCGCGATGGCGGCACCCGCAGATTGCTGCGCGTTGTGCGGCCCCTGCTCACTGACCCGATGCAACACGCGCACACCGCCGTGCTTACCGAGGTCGTTATAAACGACGCCATTACGCGGGAGTGTCGGCGGCGCAGCGCCACCACAAAAATGCTTGAACACCCCACGGGTTTCGTTGGTGTTGTAGGTCATCAACACCACGCACTTGCGAAAGTCTGGATCAAAGCCGCGCTGCTGCGTCATCAAGCGCTCTGGCGGCACGCTGTTCAAATCCGGCGTGTTCGCATCACCCGGGCCGGTGAGCGGGCCTTCAAACCAGACAACACGCGGGCCTTTTTTGGCGACCGTGACTTTAAGGCGGTCGGCGAAACCGCGCTGTTTCGCCGCCTCGTTAACAGCATCGATCAAGCGTGTCAGCGACTTGTTGGCAGCGGGGGTGTCGCTCAGCGGGAACAGCGCTTGGTGAACATCCGGCACCTTGGCCAAACCATCGGGCTGTAACACCGGCACGAGTTTTTGCAACGCCTCGCGCGGCGCAGGGTTCAGATGCGGCAGCAGCCGCGCTACAGCAAGTTGGGCGAAATAGGGTTTGAGCGCTGGCATTTTGGCCTCCAAAGTTGGTGTGACGCGTGGGGCGAGTATCGCGCAGGCTTAGTTGAATGACAAGTATTTTATGTCTTATTAAAGTCGTTTTAAAAATACTGTTTAAATTCAATTACTTAAACGGAAGGTTCGCGCCTAACTGCTGTCGCGCCGGGGCGGCGTCTACAGTCGTGACCCTGCTGGGGCCATCGGACACGGTGACATTAAACAACCCAGTCAGCACTTGACGCTGGCGCTCATCGGCATCGGGCGTATCGATGTTCGCCGCCAGCCACTAGGTCAAACCCACTGTTTGTGCCCATACGGCCTGCGCTAAACCTCGGCTGTCAATGGATGCTTTTGGACAGCCTTAGAGAACCTCCTCTATGAAAAAACCCGCACGAGGCGGGTTTCTTGGATGGTGCTGGACTACTTTGGACGGGTAAATGGTGGAGGCGGCGGGAATCGAACCCGCGTCCGCAAGCCCTCTACAGTCAGGACTACATGCTTAGCCTGGTTATTTGGGTCTCGCCTTGCACCCGCCAACCGGCAGGCTGGTGCTTGGCCAGCCGCTTCGACGGATCCACGCGGCAAAGCGGCCATACCGCGCAGAGAGGCTGATGTGAATGACACTGCACCGGGTTGGTCGGCTTGCGCTTTCCAGCCCCGGCCCAACCCATCAGCAGGCTGGTGCAGCGTCTAGCCGGTATTAGGCGGCTAGAGAATAACGCTCGTCGTTGGCGTGTATAAAATTTCCAGCGGATTAACAAGGTAACTGGACCTTGGCATGCCCTGTGCTGCTTTGTAACCCACGTCGAAGCCAGGTCGCCCCCGGATTCTGGTGTTAATGCTCAGACATTATCGCATATGGGGTGGTTCCCGCAGTATTCAATCGGGTGCGTTAGATGAATTCGGATGGACGAATTGCAACACGTCCTGCGGGCGATCCGCAATGGCATCGGCGCCCCACGTAGCGGGGTTGCTGCCGTTGAGGTAGCCGTACCGTACGGCAACAGTTTTCATGCCGGCGGCGCGCCCGGCTTGGATGTCACGCTCGTCGTCGCCCACGTAAAGGCAGTGCGCCGGGGCCGTGCCGATGGCTTTGGCAGCCGCGTAGAGGGGCTCTGGGTGGGGTTTCATTTTGCCGGTGGTGTCACCCCCTATCACGCAGGCGGAACGCGTGCTGTAGCCCAACAGCTTCATCAGCGGCAGCGCAAAGCGTTCGGCTTTGTTGGTGACGATGCCCCAAATGATCTCTTTATTTTCAAGTAGTTGCACTAACTCTGCCATGCCGTCGAAGAGGCGCGTTTCGCGGCACAGGTTGGCTTCGTAGATATTGAGAAATTCCTCGCGCATGGCGGGAAAATCCGCGTGATCGGGCGTGATGCCGAAGCCCGCGCCCAGCAGTCCGCGTGCGCCGGAGGACGTGACCGGACGGGTTTTTTCCTCGGGCACCGGCGCGAGGCCGCGTTTGATGCGCATTTGGTTCACGGCATAACCTAAGTCGGGCGCAGTGTCGGCAAAAGTGCCGTCGAGGTCGAAGAGAACGGCTTTAATCATTTGCTGGTGTGCAGGATGTAATTGACGCTGGCATCAGCGCCCAGTGCGTAGCGTTGTGTGAATGGGTTATATGTCATGCCGGTAAGCCCGCCGACAGTGAGCTGTGCGCGGCGACACAGGGCGGCGAGCTCTGACGGCTTGATAAAGCGCGCGTAGTCGTGGGTGCCGCGCGGCAGCAGGCGCAGCACGTATTCCGCGCCGATGACGGCGAACAAATACGCTTTGGGGTTGCGGTTGATGGTCGAAAAAAACACATGGCCGCCGGGTTTAACCAGCGTCGCGCAGGCGGCAACGATGCTGGCGGGGTCGGGCACGTGTTCGAGCATTTCCATGCAGGTGACCGCATCGAACGATGCTGGGCGCTCGGCGGCCAAGTCTTCGGCGGATATGTTGCGGTAGGTGACGTTTTGGCCGGATTCGATGAGATGCAGCTCGGCCACTTTCAGCGGCTTGTCGGCGAGATCAATGCCGGTGACGACCGCGCCGCGCGCGGCCATGCTTTCGGCCAATATGCCGCCGCCACAGCCTACGTCAAGTATTTGTTTTTGTTGAAGTTTTACGAGGTTGTCGATGTAATCTAGGCGCAGCGGGTTAATCTCATGCAGCGGCTTGAACTCGCTCTGCGGATCCCACCAGCGGTGCGCGAGTTCGCTGAATTTATCCAGCTCTAGGGGATCGACATTGGTCATGGTTTGACGAGCGGGGGTTTGACCTGCAGGATTTTGTCGCGCCAGTAGCCAGCACGCGCCGTGATGTCTGCGGTGTCAAGGCGGGTGAGCTGGCCGTCGCACACGAGCAATTCGCCGTCCACCCACACATGGCTAACATGTTCGCGGCCCGTGGCGTAGGCAATATGCGAGCGCGGGTCGTAACAGGGTGCGAGTTCCGGCGCGCTCAGGTTGATGGCGGTAATGTCGGCGCGTTTGCCGGATTCGAGCGAGCCGATTTTGGATTCTAGGCCAAGCGCACGGGCGGCGTTGATGGTGGCCATTTCGAGTGCTTGTGTGGCGGGAATGGCCGACGCGTCATTTGCACCGAGTTTGCCGAGCAACGCGGCCAGTCGCAATTCGCTGAAGATATCGAGCCGGTTATTGCTGGCAGCGCTGTCGCTGCCCAGCCCCACGTTGACGCCGGCTTGCAGCAGGGCGTGCACCGGCGCCAAGCCTGCCGCGAGTTTGAGATTGGAGCTGGGGCAATGCGCCACGTGACACCCTTGTTCGGCGAGCAGGGCGATTTCATCGGGCATGAGATGCACCGCGTGCACGGCAATCAAGTTGGGGCCAAGCAAACCGAGTTGCTTCAAGCGTTGCAGCGGGCGCACTTTGTGTTGCGCGAGACTGTCGCGGATTTCATCCTGCGTTTCATGCACGTGCGTATGCACCGGCACATCCAGTTCAGCAGCGTAGATGGCGATGCGCTCAAAAGTGGCGTCGCTCACCGTGTACGGCGCGTGCGGTGCGAGGCAAAATGACAGCAGGCTTTCGTCGCGCAAGGTGTCGCGCAAGGCCATGCCCTTGGTTAAATAGTCAGTAGCGTCGCTGGCGTAGGCCGAGGGGAATTCCACAGCGATCATGCCGATGGCTGCGCGCATGCCGGCTTGCAGGGCCGCTCGTGCGCTGGCTTCAGGAAAAAAATACATATCGTTGAAGCACGTGATACCGCCACGCAACATTTCAGCGCAGGCGAGCAATGTGCCGTCGCGCACAAAATCGTTGCAGACGACTTTGGCTTCCACCGGCCAGATGTGCTCTTGCAGCCAGGGCATGAGCGGCAAATCATCGGCCATGCCGCGCATGGGCGTCATCGCGGCGTGTGTATGTAAATTGATCAAGCCCGGAATCAGTGCGTGTCCGGGCAAATCAATCACTGCAGCCGCAGGGTAGTTCAACAGCGCCGCAGCCGACGGCATGACATCCACAATCGCGCCTTGCTGGATGACGACAGCGTGATGTTCCAGCAGCGTATGGCGCGGCAATACTGGGATAACCCAGCGCGCGTTAATGACGGTGACAGTGTCAGCAGACATGGTGAAAGTGTAACCCAAGCGGCCAAAAAAAAGCCCTGCCGAAGCAGGGCTTTGATTTTACTGAATTACCGCTTAGTTGGGCTTCGCTGCCGGTTTGGCGGCGGGCTTGTCAGCGGGCTTCGGCGCGGGCTTCGGTTGCGGATCAGCAGTGCCCACAACTTCAACGGTTACGCGGCGGTTCGGGCCCAAGCACTCGATCAACTGTTTACGCGCCATTTTGTCGTCGCAGAACTTGGTCACGGGAATCGGCTGTTTCGGGCCTTTACCTTCCCAGAAGATCAATTTCGGATCAACTTGCTCGGCGCTGACCAGATGGTCTTTGGCCACCACAGCACGGCGCTCGGAGAGCTTCATGTTGTAGGGGATGCTGCCCAGACGGTCGGTGTGGCCGGTAACAACCACTGCGCCAAATGCTACTGCGGTACGCTCTTTGTTAGCTTTGCGCAGATCGCCCAAGAAGTCTTTCAGTTCTTTTTGGTTATCAGCGGTCAACTCAGCTTTATCGAACGGAATGTTTTGCAGTTCGATCTTCTCGGTGATGTTCAGAGGATCGGGCTTTTTGGGCTTGGCAGCGGGTGCCGCTGGCTTTTCGGCGGGCTTAGCAGCAGGGGGCTTCGGCGGCGGCGCTACCACTGCGGCTGGCTTGGCTGGTGCATCGCCGCAACCAACGTTACCGCGAGCGGGCGTCCAGTCAGACGCGCGCACACAGGTAGCATAACCTTGCGCTTGGACGACTGCGCCATTGCTGTCCACCAAATAGGCCGGACGATCTACATACTGACTGCCGCCCGTGCCGGCGCAGCCGGCGATGGTTGCTAATGCGACACCCGCCAAACTAACTTTAAATACGGAACTCATGATTTTTGATCCTCCTGTTTTACGCTGAGAAATTTAGGGTGCCGCACCACACAAATCTAATACTGGGAGCTGTCCATCTGTTTGCGCATAAGTCCCCAAACAACACACTTAAGCTTCCAAGTATCACCAGAAAAATATCATAACCGTGATGGTATAGCAAACCGTGAGTGGAATGATAGCACGGTTTTTGGCGAAAACACACAGCTATTTGTTGCAAAAAACAAACGCCACACGTGGGCGTGTGGCGTTTTAGTCAAATGGGCCAAAATGCGAGCGCTATAAACCGAATGCCGGTCAATTACGGGGCCGTTTTGGCCTTGGCTTTTGCGCGCGGAGCGGCCTTGGCTTTCGCCGCAGGCTTGGCGGCAGCGGGCTTGGCCGCCGCAGCCGGAGCCAGTGCTTGGCTGCTGCCGACTTCGATATCTACCCGACGATCCGGTTGCAGGCAGGCACGAACGGCCGCACGGGACATTTTTGGCCCTTTGCAATCGGTGGGTTTTGTCACGGGCTGGGATTTGCCTTTACCTGCGGCAATAATGTTATTGGCATCAAGCCCTTTGCCCTGCAAATATTTCTTCACGGCGTCCGCACGACGCTCGGACAGGCGTTGGTTGTAGCGTACGCTGCCGATGCGATCGGTGTGACCCGTGGCGCGAATAGTGTCGTGCTGCTTGCCGCGCAAGGCGTCAGCCAGTTCGTCGAGTTTTTTGATGCCTTCGGGTTTGAGCGTGGCTTTGTCGAAGTCGAACAGTGCATCGGCCGAAAGGGTGAATTTCTGTGTAGGCGCAGGGGGCGGAGGCGGCGGCGGCGGGGCGACCACTTTCGGTGCGGGTGCCTCTACCTTCGGCGGCGGCGCGACCGGGGGCTTCACGGCAGGCTTCGGCACCAAATCCGGATCGCACTCAAGGATGGCGCGCGCGGGCGTCCAATCGCTGGTGCGCACGCACACGTCGTAGCCGAGTGATTTCACCACGGCGTTGTTGCCGGCGGTGTCGAGGAGATACCCTTGATTGAGAAAGTTTGCCGTGGTGGTGGGCGGCGAGTTTGAGCACCCGGCGATGGCAGCAACCGTGGCGCATGCCATAAGTGTTTGTTTTAACGTCATTTTTTTGCTCCCGTCGGATGGGTTTTTGTAGCGGCGCGCGGCGAGGTCCGTAACTCCGCCTAGGACGTGCGCACCACGATAGCACCGCGAATTATTACGAATTATTACGAATTGTTACGAAAGACCACGAATTGCCACGATGTGACTTTGACTTGAAAGTATAGCATAGCGAATTTTACCAGCTACGCGAATGTGGGCTGGCCGCTCACGGGCGCGGTATGCCCCAGAACGGCGCGGCGCTATGGCCTGCGTGGTGCGGGCCGCAGCGTATCAAATGCGGTGTCTGCTGTGCTGCCGCATGTTAAAATCTTACGATTTAGCCGTCCGCGCAGAGTTGCACAGTTTTCCGGCTGTTGTCGGCGCGATTCACCCAAAAACACCTGAACAGAAGAGCAAAGCCCCCATCAATGGATCAATTCGCCAAAGAAACCATTCCGGTCAGTCTCGAAGAAGAAATGCGCCGTTCGTACCTCGATTACGCCATGAGCGTCATCGTGGGGCGTGCGCTGCCCGATGTGCGTGACGGCTTAAAACCGGTGCACCGCCGCATTCTTTTTGCGATGCACGAATCCAACACCACTTGGAACCGTTCTTATGTGAAATGCGCGCGCGTTGTGGGTGACGTGCTGGGTAAATATCACCCGCACGGCGACTCGGCCACGTATGAAGCGCTGGTGCGCATGGCGCAGGATTTCTCTATGCGCTATCCGCTGATCGACGGCCAGGGTAATTTCGGCTCGGTGGATGGCGATTCGGCGGCGGCGTATCGGTATACCGAGTGCAAGCTGGAAAAAATCACCTCGGAGTTGCTCGCCGATATTGACATGGAAACGGTCGATTTCGTGCCCAACTACGACGGCAAAGAAAACGAACCGGTCACGCTGCCGGCGCGTGTGCCGAATTTGCTGGTGAACGGCTCGTCGGGCATCGCGGTAGGCATGGCGACCAACATACCGCCGCACAATTTGAGCGACGTGATTGATGCCTGCCAGTTGCTGCTGAAAAGCCCGGACACCGATATCGAAGCGCTGATCGATATCGTCAAAGCGCCGGACTTCCCGACGCGCGGCATTATTTACGGTATTGAAGGCGTCAAAGAGGGTTATCGCACGGGCCGCGGTCGCGTCATCATGCGCGCCCGCACGCACTTCGAAGAAACTGAAAAAGGCGGGCGCGTCGCGATCATTATCGACGAGCTGCCGTATCAGGTAAACAAAGCCAACCTGCTGATCAAAATCGGCGAGTTGGTGCGCGAAAAACGCATCGAAGGCATTTCCGACATTCGCGACGAATCCGACAAATCCGGCATGCGCGCGGTGATCGAGCTCAAGCGTGGCGAAGTGCCGGAAATCATCCTGAACAATCTGTGGAAAGAAACACAGATGCAGGACAGCTTCGGCATGAACATGGTGGCGTTGCTCGATGGTGCGCCTAAGTTATTGAATTTACGGCAGATTTTGGATGCCTTCCTGCGCCACCGGCGCGAAGTAGTCACGCGCCGCACGGTGTTTGAACTGCGCAAGGCGCGCGAACGCGGGCACATCCTTGAAGGCTTGGCTGTTGCGCTGTCGAATGTGGATGACGTGATCGCGCTGATCAAAGCCGCGCCCACGCCCGCCGACGCCAAAGTGGAATTGATGCACCGTTTCTGGCGCTCCAAACTGGTGGAAGACTTGCTCGCGCGCGCCGATGGCAGCGACGGCGCTTTGTCGCGGCCCGAAGGCATTGCGCCGGAATTTGGTCTGCACAAGCAAGGCTATAAATTGTCGGACGTGCAGGCGCAGCGCATTCTCGAAATGCGCCTGCAAAACCTCACGGCACTCGAAACCGACAAGATCACCGCCGAGTACAAAGAAACGATGGATAAAATCGTTGACCTGCTCGACATCTTGTCCAAGCCCGCGCGCGTCACACGCATTATTTCCAGCGAGCTGAACGAAATCAAAAAGCAGTACGGCGGCGAGCGTTTCAGCGAAATCGTGGTGACGACGCAGAATATTTCCAACGAGGATTTGATCGCGCGCGAAGACGTGGTGGTCACGCTGTCGCACAGCGGCTACATGAAATCGCAGCCGGTGGCCGATTACCGTGCGCAAAAACGCGGTGGCCGCGGCAAGCAGGCGACCACCACTAAAGAAGAAGATTTTATCGACAAACTCTTCATCGCCAATACCCACGATTTTATTCTGTGTTTCTCCAATCGCGGGCGCGTGTACTGGCTTAAAGTGTATGAAGTGCCGCAGGGTACGCGCGGTGCGCGTGGCAAGCCCATCATCAATTTGGTGCCGCTGATGGAGCACGAGAAAATCACCGCCGTGTTATCCGTCAAAGAATTTGACGACGACCATTTTGTGTTCATGGCTACCAGCAATGGCACGGTGAAGAAAACCGCGCTGTCGGCGTTCTCGCGGCCGATGAACAAGGGCATTATTGCTGTCACGCTTGAGGACGGCGATTTCCTCATTGGCGTGGCGCTCACCGACGGCAAGCAAGACATTATGCTGTTCTCTGACGCCGGCAAAGCCATGCGTTTTCAGGAATCCGAAGTGCGTGCCATGGGCCGCAACGCGGCGGGCGTGCGCGGCATGAAGCTGCAAAAAAACCAGAGTGTGATTTCACTGCTGGCCGTCGGCGAAGAGAAGCTCTCCGTACTCACCGCCACCGAAAACGGTTTCGGCAAACGCACGCCGATCGCGGAATACACGCGTCACGGGCGCGGCACGCAGGGCATGATTGCCATTCAGTGCAGCGATCGTAACGGCAAGTTGCTCGCGGCGCAGTTGGTGAAAAAAGAAGACGAAATCATGCTCATCACCACCGGCGGCGTGCTGATCCGCACGCGCGTGTCGGAAGTGCGCGAGCAGGGCCGCACCACGCAGGGCGTAAAACTCATTAATCTGGATGAGAACGAAAAACTCGCCGGGCTGGAGAAAATCGTCGAAACCGATGATGACGCAGGCGAACAGGAAAAGTTGTTTTAAATCAATTAGTTAGGTAATCAGGTTAATCATGATGGCAAGAGTCTTTAATTTCAGTGCAGGTCCAGCCGCGTTGCCGGAAGCCGTGCTGGCTCAAGCTGCGCAAGAAATGCTCGACTTCGGCGGCACCGGCACATCGGTGATGGAAATGAGTCACCGCAGCAAGGCGTTCGTTGACATCCACGCGCGCGCGGAAGCGGATTTGCGCGAGCTGCTGGCGATCCCGAAGCGCTACAAGGTGCTGTTTATGCAGGGCGGCGCGGCGGCGCAGTTTTGCATCATTCCGATGAATCTGCTGGCCGGCAAAACGTCGGCAGATTACGTTTACACCGGGCAGTGGTCGAAAAAGGCTATTTCTGAAGCCAAAAAATACTGCAAGGTCAACGTCGCCGCGAGTTCTGAAGACCAAAATTTCACCTACGCACCGGCGCAATCCGCGTGGCAGCTCGACGCCAACGCGGCCTATGTGCATTACACCTCGAACGAGACTATCGGCGGCGTGGAGTTTCAATGGATACCCAACACGGGCGACGTGCCGTTGGTGGTCGATGCCTCATCACATATTTTGTCGCGGCCCCTGGATGTGTCGAAGTTCGGCCTGATTTACGCGGGTGCGCAAAAAAACATCGGCCCGGCCGGCTTGACGATTGTGATTGTGCGCGACGATTTACTCGGCAAAGCAGCGGCCAACACGCCCGAGGTGTTCAATTACAAAGTGCAAGCCGATGCGGATTCCATGATTAACACGCCGCCAACGTACGCGATTTACATCGCCGGGCTGGTGTTCGCTTGGTTGAAGCAGCAGGGCGGTCTGGTGGCGATAGAGCAACGCAACATTGCCAAGGCCCAATTGCTGTACGACTATCTCGATCAGTCCGAGTTTTATCAGCAGCCGGTGGCGAAGAGCGACCGCTCGCGCATGAACGTGCCGTTCCGTCTCAAGAGCGAAACCATGGACGCCGATTTTCTCACGGGCGCGCAAGCTGCCGGTATGGTGGAGTTAAAGGGCCATCGTTCGGTGGGCGGCATGCGCGCGTCGATATACAACGCCATGCCGATAGAGGGCGTGCAGGCGCTGGTGAGCTACATGCGCGATTTCGAGAAAAAACAAGGGTAATCAAGCCTGTGCCAAATATACTGACCATTAACGCCATCGCCAAAGTCGGGCTGGATCGTTTTCCGGCGGGGCAATACACCGTTGGCCCGAAAGTGGCCGATCCTGACGGCATCATCGTGCGTTCGCAAAACCTGCACGACGCTGAAATCCCCGCCAGCGTCAAAGCCATAGGCCGCGCCGGTGCGGGCGTGAACAACATTCCCGTCGACAAAATGAGCTTGCGCGGCATGCCGGTGTTTAACGCCCCCGGTGCCAATGCCAACGCAGTGAAAGAACTGGTGATCGCCGCGCTGCTGATTTCGTCGCGCAATATTGCACCGGCGCTGACCTTTGTGGCCGGGTTGTCAGGCGACGATAACGCGTTGCACAAGCGGGTTGAAGACGGCAAAAAAGCGTTCTCCGGCAGTGAGTTGCCGGGTCGCACGCTGGGCGTGATCGGCTTGGGTAAGATTGGTAGCTTGGTGGCCGACGCCGCGATCAAGCTCGGCATGGACGCCATTGGTTACGATCCGCACATCACGGTCGATGCCGCGTGGGGCTTGCCCGCCGCTGTGAAAAAAGCCAACAGTATTGAAGAAGTACTGAAGGCCAGCGATTACGTCACCCTTCACGTGCCGTTGCTAGAGGCGACGAAAAACCTCATCAACGGCCCGCGTTTGGCACTGATGAAAAAAGGCGCGATTTTGCTCAACTTTGCGCGCGACGGCATCGTGGATGACAAGGCCGTGGTGGCCGCATTGAACGCCGACAACCTGCGCGGCTACATCTGCGATTTTCCGGCGCAGGCGCTGCAAGGCGTGCCGCGCGTGATTTGCACGCCGCATCTGGGGGCGTCCACCGAAGAAGCAGAAGACAACTGCGCCATTATGGTCGCCGATCAAGTGCGTGATTATCTTGAGCACGGCAACATCCGCAACGCGGTGAACCTGCCCGACGTCATCATGCAGCGCGAGTCGCTGCACCGGCTGTGCATTGTCAACGCCAACGTGCCGAATATGGTGGGGCAAATTTCTACCGCCATGGCCGATGCAGGGTTGAACATTCACAACATGCTCAATAAATCGCGGGGCGAAATGGCCTATACGCTGGTGGATGTAGACAGCCCG
The DNA here is from genome assembly GCA_043743335.1 of Burkholderiales bacterium. Classification (GTDB taxonomy): domain Bacteria; phylum Pseudomonadota; class Gammaproteobacteria; order Burkholderiales; family SG8-41; genus UBA5216. The sequence goes on along the minus strand of JAYTWR010000046.1, from coordinate 67,598 downwards.
ATTCCCGCCGATTTAATTAACAAGCTGGCGGCGATAGCGGGTGTGCGCTCGGTACGGTATTTGCCGTTGCAGGGCTGACACTAAACGCTCATGAGTGATTCTTTGCAGGACATCCGCCGCAAAATCGACGCGCTCGATGCCCGGCTGGTCAAACTCATTTCCGCGCGTGCCAAAATTGCGCAGCAGGTCGGCAAAATCAAAAACGGCGCGCTGGTCTACCGGCCTGAGCGCGAGGCGCAGGTGCTGCGTCGAGTGTCCGAGATCAACGCGGGCCCAATGCCGTCGGCCAATTTGCGCCGCATTTACAGCGAAATCATGTCGGCGTGCCGTGCGCTTGAGGACCTGCTGGCGGTGGCCTATCTCGGCCCGGCGGGCACGTATAGCCAAGAAGCCGCGATCCGCCATTTCGGCGGCAGCATAGCCACGCGCTCGTGCAATACCATTGATGAAGTGTTCACGCAGATTGAAACCGGTGTGACCGGTTACGGCGTCGTGCCGGTGGAAAACTCCACCGAAGGCGCGATAGGCCGCACGCTGGATTTGCTGCTCACCACGCCCGCCAGAGTGTGCGGCGAGATTATGCTGCCGGTGCGGCAAAATCTCATGAGCAAGGCAAAAAATACCAATAAAATCAACAAGATATATTCGCATACGCAGAGCCTCGCGCAGTGCCAGCACTGGCTGGGCAAGCATCTGCCGGGCGTGGAGCGCATCGCGGTAGTGAGCAACGCTGAAGCCGCGCGGCTGGCGGCGCGCGACGCACGTGCCGGTGCGATTGCCAGCAAAACCGCGGCGGAACTCTACAAACTGAATCTGCTGGCGCGCAATATCCAAGACGAATCGCGCAACACCACGCGCTTTTTGGTGCTGGCGCGTGAGGATGTCGCACCGTCGGGGCACGATAAAACGTCGCTGATTTTATCCACGCGCAACGTGCCCGGCGCGATTCATGATCTGCTGTCGCCGCTGGCGAAAAACGGCGTGAGCATGACGCGGCTCGAATCGCGCCCCGCCAAAACCGGCTTGTGGGAATACGTGTTCTATATCGACATCGAAGGCCACGCGAGCGACGACAAAGTCGCGCAGGCGCTGCGTGAAATTGAGCGCAAGGCGTCGTTTGTGAAAAATCTGGGGTCGTATCCTGCGGCTTCTGCGCGGTAACTTGATATGGCTAATAGTGCTTCTCTCGGTGCTTCTCTCGGTGCATCTCTTTGCGATCTTGCGCCGTCGTATATTCGTTCGATAGCGCCGTATCAGCCGGGCAAGCCCATCGCTGAACTCGCGCGCGAATTCGGCATTGACGAATCCAGCATCATCAAGCTCGCCTCGAATGAAAATCCGCTCGGCGTCAGCCCCAAGGCGCAGGCGGCGATACGCAAGGTGCTGGAGGGTTTGGCGCTGTATCCCGACGGTAACGGCTTTGAATTAAAGCACGCCTTGTCGCAGCATTTGAGCGTGGGCATGGATCAACTGGTGCTCGGCAACGGCTCGAACGACGTACTGGAGCTCGCCGCGCGTGCGTTTCTCGCTCCAGAAAATTCGGCAGTGTATGCGCAGCACGCGTTTGCGGTGTATCCGCTGGTGGTGCAGGCGATGGGCTGTCAAGGTATCGAAGTGCCAGCAAAGCATTTCGGCCACGATCTGCCCGCGATGTTGGCGGCCGTGCGGCCCGATACACGCATTGTGTTCGTCGCCAACCCCAACAACCCCACCGGCACGCTCGCGCCTAATGCGGACATGGCGCGTTTCATCGCCGCGATGCCGGCGCAGGTGCTGGTGGTACTCGACGAGGCGTATAACGAATATCTGCGTCCGGAACATCGTTGCGACAGCGTGTCGTGGTTGAAGAAATATCCTAACTTGTTGATTACACGAACCTTTTCCAAGGTGTATGGGTTGGCAGGTTTGCGTGTCGGTTACGCGGTTGGTAGTGCGGGCGTAGCGGATTTGCTCAACCGCGTGCGCCAGCCGTTCAACGTCAACAGTATTTCGCTCGCTGCCGCTGCTGCAGCGCTAGACGACCATGACTTCGTGCGCCGCAGTTACGAACTCAACCTCGCGGGCATGGATCAACTGACTACCGGTGTGAAAAAGCTGGGGCTGGAATTCATTCCGTCGCACGGCAATTTCGTCACCGTCAAAGTCGGCGACGCAAACCAAACGAAGGCCGTCAATCTCGCGCTGCTGAAATCCGGCGTGATTGTGCGACTTGTGGCGGGTTATGGTTTGCCCGAATGGTTGCGGGTGACCATCGGCACGGAATCCGAGAACGCGCGTTTTCTGGCCAGCCTGAAAGTGGCCATTGAAGCGTGAGCGTATGATCGCACCGCGCATCAACAAGCTGGTCATCATTGGCGTGGGCCTCATCGGCGGCTCGTTTGCGCTGGCGCTGAAAAAAGCCAAGGCGGTGAAGCACGTGGTCGGCGTCGGGCGCACGCTGAAAAACCTTAATGCCGCGCTAAATCTCGGCGTGATCGACGAAATCTCGCGTGACGCCACCGAGGCTGTGCGCGGCGCGGACATGGTGCTGATCGGCACGCCGGTCGGGCAAATGGCGGCGGTGATGAAAACCATCGCGCCGCATCTAGACGCCAAAACCATCGTCACCGACGGCGGCAGCACCAAGCAGGATGTCATCGCCTGCGCGCGCAAACATTTGGGCAAACACTTTCCGCGATTCGTGCCGGCGCATCCGATGGCGGGCACCGAAAACAGCGGCGCTGCGGCAGCGTTTGCCGAACTGTATCGCGGGCGGCGCGTGATTGTAGTGCCGCAACGCGAAACGTCCACGCGCGCGGTGGCCACGGTGCGCGCCGCGTGGCAGGCGTGCGGCGCGAACGTGGTGCGCTTGCAGGCGCGCGAGCACGACGAAATACTCGCTGCGGTGAGCCACTTGCCGCATGGGGTGGCGTTCGCGCTGATGGGCATGCTGGCGCAACGCAAAGACGCCAAGCGTCTGCTGGGCTTTTCCGCCGGCGGCTTGCGTGACACCGTGCGCATTTGCGGCAGCTCGCCCGAAATGTGGCGCGATATTTTTCTCGCCAACCGCCCGGCGCTGCTGGCGGCGCTGGATGAATATATCAATGAAATCAAAGACATGCGTTCTGCGCTCAAGGCGTCGGATGGCGCTGCCCTGCAAGCGATGTTCGAGCGCGCACGGCACGCACGCGAGCGCTGGCTGGTGAAGGCCAAGCGTGTCTGAAATCGCCGGCAACTGAGATGGCATATCTCGATCTCGCGCCGATCAAGGCTGCGCGCGGCACGGTGACTTTGCCCGGCTCCAAGAGTATTTCCAATCGCACCTTATTGCTGGCGGGGCTGGCCGAGGGCGAAACGCTGATTCGCGATGTGCTGGCGTCAGACGATACGCAGCGCATGATCGAAGCGTTGCGCACGCTGGGCGCGACGGTCGAAGCCGCTGGCCCGCTGGCCTTGCGCGTGCGTGGCGCAGGCGGCGCGTTCCCAGTGAAAAAAGCGGACTTGTTTTTGGGTAACGCGGGCACGGCGTTTCGTCCGTTGACGGCAGTGCTGGCGCTGTGTGGCGGCGACTATACATTGTCCGGCGTGCCGCGCATGCACGAGCGGCCCATCGGCGATTTGGTGGATGCCTTGCGCCAGCTCGGCGCACGCATGGATTACTTGGGTAACGAAGGTTTTCCGCCGTTGCACATTCATCCGGCGGTGCTGACGGGCGCCAATGAAGTCAGTATCAAAGGCACTGTGTCGAGCCAGTTTTTGACCGGGCTCTTGCTGGCGCTGCCGCTGTTGAAGCAACGCACGGTGATCACAGTGGTGGGCGAGCTGATTTCCAAGCCTTATATCGACATCACGCTGAATACTTTGCGCCAGTTTGGCGTGCCGGTGGAGCGGGATGGTTGGGCGTCGTTCACGGTGCCTGCCGATGCACGCTACCAAAGCCCGCGCGAGATTTATGTCGAAGGCGATGCGTCATCGGCGTCCTACTTTTTGGCGGCAGGCGCCATCAGCGGACTCACCGGCGGCGGGCCGGTGCGGGTGCAGGGCGTGGGGCGCAACAGCGTGCAGGGCGACGTGCGTTTCACGGCATTCCTCGAACGCATGGGCGCGCACATCACGCTGGGCGATAACGAGATCACGGCCACGGCACCGCGCGGCAAACTTAAAGCCTTGGATGCGGATTGCAATTTGATTCCCGATGCGGCCATGACGTTGGCCGTCGCCGCGCTGTTCGCCGACGGCACAACGACGCTGCGTAATATCGGCAGTTGGCGGGTAAAGGAAACCGACCGCATCTTCGCCATGGCGACCGAGCTGCGCAAACTCGGGGCGGCGGTAGAGGCGGGCGCGGACTACCTGAAAATTACCCCGCCGAGCGGCTCACGCCTCACCGCTCACGCCGTCATCGACACTTACGACGATCACCGCATGGCCATGTGTTTTGCGCTGGCGGCGTTGGGCGGGGTGCCGGTGCGGATTAACGACCCGAGCTGTGTGGCCAAGACCTTCCCGGACTATTTTGCCGTTCTGGCGTCCATCGCCGAGCACTGAAATATCATAACTAATTGATTTTATTGAATTTTTAATGAAATGACTTTAGCGCCCCTCGTGATTGCGATTGACGGACCGTCCGCCTCGGGCAAAGGCACCGTGGCGCAGGCAGTGGCGCGCGAGTTGGGGTTTCATTACCTCGACAGCGGGGCTTTGTATCGCATTGTCGGGCTGGCGGTGATGCGTGCCAGCGGTAGCCTCGACCACGAGCCGGATGTGTTGTCTATCTTATTGAAAATAAACATTAAATTTGAGGGTTCGCAGATCGTGCTCGATGGTGCTGATGTCGCCGACGCGATACGCGACGAACCGGTCAGCGCGGCAGCTTCCAAGGTGGGTGCGCATGCACAGGTACGGCTGGCCTTGCTGGCACGCCAGCGTGATTTTCGCCAGCCGCCGGGTTTGGTGGCCGACGGGCGTGACATGGGATCGGTGGTTTTCCCCGATTCGGTGCTGAAAATTTACCTCACGGCGAGCGCCGAAGCGCGCGCTGAAAGGCGCTATAAGCAGTTGATAGGTAAGGGTTTCGATGCTAATATTGCGCCCCTTTTGCAGGAAATTCTGCTGCGCGATCAAAGAGATAGCGAACGTTCGGCGGCTCCCCTTCTCAAGTGCGCTGATGCTGTTGAGGTCGATACCACCCGGTTGTCGGTGGCACAATCGATCGCACAGGTAATGGCGTTGTACCGGGCACTTTAATTTGTAAATTAGTTTGTAGCACTCCAGCACTCCAGCACCCCAAGCGCCATAGTTCCCCAACGCTCTATGGCTTTTTAAACCAACCCCGCCGTGTGTCCGTGTGTCCGTTTGTAACAGGGCAATCGTTCGTAGCGCAGGCGGGCCTCTCAAGTGAATAACCGATGAATACTCAAACCCAACCTGCGGCAGTCGATCCCGAAAGCTTTGCCGCGCTTTTTGAAGAAAGCCTGTCGCGCAAAGAAATGCGCATCGGCGAGGTCATCACCGCCGAAGTCGTACGTATCGACGATAATTTTGTGGTGGTGAACGCTGGACTCAAGTCCGAAAGCTACATCCCCAAAGAAGAATTCATGACCGATGACGGCGTGTTCGCAGCCAACATCGGCGATTTCATCAGCGTTGCCATTGAGTCGCTGGAAAACGGTTTTGGCGAAACGCGTTTGTCGCGCGACAAAGCCAAGCGCCTGGCGTCGTGGCTCGATCTCGAAGATGCGCTGGAAAAAGGCCGCATCGTGCAGGGCATGGTGAACGGCAAAGTCAAAGGCGGTCTCACGGTCATGGTGAACGGCATCCGCGCGTTCCTGCCGGGTTCGCTGGTGGACATCCGTCCTGTCAAAGACACCACGCCGTACGAAAACAAGGCGATGGATTTCAAAGTCATCAAGCTCGACCGTAAGCGCAATAACGTGGTGGTATCGCGCCGCGCTGTGCTCGAAGTCACGCAGGGTGAAGAGCGTCAAAAGCTGCTCGCGAATCTGCAGGAAGGTGCCGTGGTCAAAGGCATCGTCAAGAACATCACCGACTACGGCGCGTTTGTCGACCTCGGTGGTATTGATGGCTTGTTGCACATTACCGATCTGGCTTGGCGTCGCGTCAAACACCCGAGCGAAGTGCTCACGGTGGGCGACGAAGTCACTGCCAAGATTCTGAAATTTGATCAAGAGAAAAACCGCGTTTCACTGGGCATGAAGCAGCTCGGCGATGACCCGTGGGTGGGCCTTGGCCGTCGTTACCCGACCGGCACGCGCTTGTTCGGCAAAGTGTCTAACCTTACCGACTACGGTTCGTTTGTGGAAATCGAAACCGGCATCGAAGGCTTGGTGCATGTGTCCGAAATGGACTGGACCAACAAGAACGTGCATCCGTCGAAAGTCGTGCAACTGGGCGATGAAGTCGAAGTCATGGTGCTCGAGATAGATGAAGACCGCCGCCGCATTTCGCTGGGCATGAAGCAGTGCAAGCCGAATCCGTGGGAAGAGTTTTCGATGAACCACAAAAAAGGCGAGAAAGTCAGCGGTCAGATCAAATCGATCACCGACTTCGGCATTTTTGTGGGCTTGACCGGTGCCATCGACGGGCTGGTGCATCTGTCTGATTTGTCGTGGTCGCTGCCCGGCGAAGAAGCCGTGCGCAACTACAAAAAGGGTGACGAAGTGGAAGCCGTGGTGCTGGCTATCGACGTAGAAAGAGAGCGGATTTCGCTCGGCGTCAAGCAGATGGATGGCGACCCGTTCACCAATTTCGTGTCCACCAACGACAAGAATTCAATTGTGCAGGGTACGGTAAAATCCCTCGACGCCAAGGGGGCCGTGATACAGTTAATGGGGGATATCGAAGGTTACCTGCGGGCGTCGGAAGTGGCGCGCGACCGGGTGGAAGACATCCGCACGCATTTGAAGGAAGGCGATTCAGTCACTGCAATGATTATCAATATTGATCGCAAGAACCGCTCGATCAATCTCTCGATCAAGGCGAAAGACCTTGCGGAGGAGTCGGCTGCGATGCAAAAAGTCGCGACCGATAGCAAATCGGCAAGCACCGGGACCACCAATCTCGGCGCATTGCTCAAAGCAAAGATGGATACGGCGAATACTCAATAATAAGGGAGCATCATGACCAAGTCGGAGCTGATCGCGAAACTTGCGGCGCGCTTTCCCCAGTTGGTGGCAAAGGACGCTGAACTGGCGGTGAAAATGATTTTGGATGCGATGGGCAAATGTCTGGCGCAGGGGCAGCGTATCGAAATTCGGGGGTTCGGCAGCTTTGGGCTGAACTACCGGCCGCCGCGTGTAGGCCGTAACCCGAAATCCGGTGACCGTGTGCAGGTGCCCGCGAAACATGTTCCGCATTTCAAGGCAGGCAAGGAATTGCGCGATCGCGTTGATGTGGAAAAATAGCCTGCACCGGCTTTTGCGCCGTGCCATCGGCGTACAGCGGTTCGTTAGCGGGTTTGCAGTTTGTCTCACAACGCGCTTCAGCTTTACAGCAGGTTCGCCAAAACGGCATGATCGCAAGATCATGCCGTTTTTTGCTGCCGCTACGTTCGACGACTCGCTTGCACTGCCTTCACGATGAAAATTTTTTATTTACTGATCAAGCTGCTGCTGTTTCTGGTAGCGCTGACGTTCGCGGTGAAAAATACCGATCCGGTGACCGTGCGCTACTACTTGGGCCTGCAATGGCAAGCGCCGCTGATTTTCGTGATTCTGATCGTGTTTTGCGCGGGCGCAGTCGTCGGCGTATTCGCGAGTCTCGCGCAGTTTGTGCGCTTGCGGCGCGATATTTCACGCCTGCGCAAGGCGCTCGATGCCACCAAGGCCCCGCTGCAAACGCCAGTCGTCGCACAGGCATCCGTCGCGTCAAACGCGCCATCGGCGCTGCCTGTGGTGGATGCGCTGTAGTGCCGGATCGCCGCCATGGACATTGAAACCTGGTGGTTGCTGGCGCTGCCCCTCTTTTTCGCGCTGGGATGGATCGCGGCGCGTATCGACATACGCCATCTGCTGTCGGAATCGCGCGCGCTGCCATCTTCGTATTTCAAGGGACTGAATTTTTTGCTGAACGAGCAGCCCGACAAGGCGATTGAAGCCTTCATCGAGGTGGTCAAGGTGGATCCGCAAACCATCGAATTACATTTCGCGCTGGGCAGTTTGTTCCGGCGTCGCGGTGAAGTAGAACGGGCGATACGGATGCATCAAAATCTGGCGGCGCGCGCCGATTTGGGCAAAGATCAAAAGACCATGGCGATGTATGAACTCGCGCAGGATTACCTCAAGGCCGGTTTGTTGGATCGCGCCGAAGAATTGTTTCTCAAACTCGAACACACGTCCTACGCCGAGGCGGTGCTGAAGTTTCTGCTCGAAATCTACGAGCAGGAGAAAGACTGGCAAAAAGCCATTGTGATCGCCGGCAATCTGGAAAGCGTAACCGGCCAATCGCGGCAAAAAGACATCGCCAATTTTTATTGTGAAATGGCGAGCAGCGAAATCATGCACTCGCGCGCCGAAGCAGCGCGCCCGCATCTCGACAGGGCGCTCACGCACCACCGTTTGTGCGTGCGCGCCAATTTGCTGCTGGGCGATCTGGAGCAGACGCAGGGCAAGCTCGATGCAGCGGTGGCGGCCTGGAAGCGTATCGAAAGCCAGAATCCAGACTACCTGTCGCTGGTGGCCGAGCGCATGTTTCGCGTGTTTAAACAACAAGACAGAACGCCGGAAGGCGTCACCCTGTTGCGCGGGTATCTCGCCAAATATCCGTCGCTCGATTTGCTCAATACCGTGTTCGACGGGTTGCTCGAATCGCAAGGCGCTGAGGCCGCGTATGCGCTGGCGCGCGACGAGTTGCGCCGCTCGCCCACGCTGCTGGGGTTGGACAAATTGCTGGAAGCGCAGTTGCTCGATGTGCCCGCCGAACGCCGGCAGGATTTGGAACTCACCAAAACGCTGGTGCATCAACACACCCGCGGGCTGGCGATGTATAAATGCGATCAATGCGGCTTTCGTGCACGGCAGTTTTATTGGCATTGCCCGGCGTGCGCTTCCTGGGAAACCTACTCACCCCGCCGCACCGAAGAAAAAGGCTTGCCCGCATGAACGAACTGCAAAGCGATCCGAAAATCGATCTCCAGATCATTGTTGCCCTCGACTACGCGTCGGCGCAGCCCGCGCTGGATATCGCCAGTCGGCTCGATGCCAAGTTGTGCCGTGTCAAAGTGGGCAAGGAACTCTTCACCGCAGCCGGGCCGGCGCTGGTGGAAACCCTGGTGGCGCGCGGGTTTGGCGTGTTTCTGGATTTGAAATTTCACGACATACCCAACACCGTGGCCAGCGCGTGCAAGGCGGCAGCGCGTATGGGGGTGTGGATGATGAATGTGCATGCCAGCGGCGGGCGCGCCATGATGCAGGCCGCGCGCGAGGCTTTGGCCGGTGAGACGCAGCGTCCCAAGCTGATCGCGGTTACGGTGCTGACCAGTCTGGGCGACAGTGATTTAAGCGACATCGGTATGCAGGGCAAACCCGCTGCAGCGGTGCTGCGGCTGGCCAAACTGGCGCAGGCGGCAGGACTGGATGGCGTGGTGTCGTCGGCGCAAGAGGCCACGATGCTGCGCGCTGCCTGTGGTGCCGGTTTCAAGTTGGTCACGCCCGGCATTCGCTTGGCCGACGCTGCAATCGCCACGCAGGACGACCAAAAACGCGTCATGACGCCGCGCGCCGCGATAGCGGCAGGCGCAGACTATCTGGTGATCGGCCGGCCCATCACGCAGTCGGCTGACCCGATCGCCACGCTGCAACGCATACAGCGTGAGATTTCAGCATGAGGGAATGCGCATGAGCGTTTCCGCCGCAGCGATTGCCCAGTCGTTCACCCAGGCCCGCGTGCTGGTGGTGGGCGATGTCATGCTCGACCGCTACTGGTTTGGCAATGTGGCGCGCATATCGCCCGAAGCGCCGGTGCCGGTGGTGCATGTAACGCGCAGTGAGGAACGCCCCGGCGGCGCGGCCAACGTCGCGCGCAACGCAGCCGCGTTGGGGGCGCGAGTGACGTTGCTGTCCGTCGTGGGGCGTGACGAGGCTGGCGCGCAATTGGCCAAGCTCTTGCGGCGCGACAAGGTCACAGCTCGGCTGCATCGTGATGCGGCAGTGTCCACCACGGTCAAGCTGCGAGTGATCGGGCGTCAGCAGCAATTGCTGCGGCTGGATTTTGAAACCGCGCCCGGCCACGAAGTGCTGGCGGCGAAGTTACGCGAGTATCGCGGATTGGTGCGCAGCCATGATGTGGTGATTTTGTCGGATTACGGCAAGGGTGGGCTAGCGCATATCGAGGCCATGATCGCCGCCGCACGCGCTGCGGGCAAACCGGTGCTGGTAGATCCCAAGGGCGATGATTTTAGTCGCTATCAAGGTGCCACCCTGCTCACGCCGAATCGCAGTGAATTTAATCAAGTGGCCGGCAAGGCGCGCAGCGAGGCCGATTTCACCGCGCGCGCGCAAAAGCTGCGACGCACGCTGAAGTTGCAGGCACTGCTGGTCACACGCAGCGAAGAAGGCATGACGCTGTTCCGTCAGCGCCAGCGGCTGCATGAGCCGGCGCAGGCGCGCGAGGTCTACGATGTATCCGGCGCGGGCGACACCGTCATCGCCACGCTGGGCGTTGCGCTGGGCAGCGGGGTGAGCATGGACGAAGCGGTGCGCATCGCCAATCGCGCCGCCGGAATCGTGGTCGCCAAATTTGGCACGGCGGTGGTGCTACCCTCTGAGCTGTTTGACAAATAAACAAATAAAATCAATGACTTATATCGTTACCGGCGCAGCGGGGTTTATCGGCGCCCATGTCGTCAGGGCGCTCAACGCGCGCGGCATCACCCGCATCATCGCAGTGGACGATCTCACGCACGGAGATCGCTTTATCAATTTGGTGGATTGCCAAATCGACGATTACCTCGATAAAGACGAATTCATCACCGCACTCGACCGTGGCGTCTTCAATGGTGCGGTCACTGCGCTGTTGCATCAGGGGGCTTGTTCAGACACGACAGAATCGAACGGTCGGTACATGATGCAGAACAACTACCGCTACTCCCGTCGCCTGCTCGATTTTTGCGCCGCGCATAAGACGCCGTTTATTTATGCGTCGTCGGCTGCGATTTACGGCGACCGCACCGAGTTTCGCGAGTCGCCAGCGTGCGAAGGGCCGCTGAATGTGTATGGCTATTCCAAATATTTGTTTGACCAGTTTGTGCGCCGCGAGCTGTCGCACCTGCCGTCGCAAGTGGTGGGGCTGCGCTATTTCAATGTGTACGGCCCGCGCGAACAACACAAGGGCCGTATGGCCTCCGTTGCTTTTCACTTTTTTAACCAATACCGCAGCGCGGGCAAGGTGCGCCTGTTCGAGGGCAGTGACGGCTACGGCAACGGCGAGCAACGGCGCGATTTCGTGTCGGTGGAGGATGTCGTCAAGGTCAATCTCTATTTTCTGGATAACCCTTTAAAATCAGGTATTTATAATTGTGGAACCGGCGCGGCGCAGAGCTTTAACGATGTGGCCGTGGCGTCCATCAACGCCTGCCGCAAAGCGCGCGGCGAGGGTGCCTTGGCGTTGGCGGCCCTGCAGACGCAGGGCCTGATCGAATACATTCCGTTCCCGCAAGACCTCAAAGGTAAGTATCAGAGCTATACCCAAGCCGACTTGGCAAGTCTGCGCGCGGCGGGCTACCCTGAGCCGTTTCTTACGGTAGAACAAGGGGTTACGCGCTATTGCGAGGCGCTGGCGGCGCGTGGCGGTTAAGGGTATTCGGCTACCTATTCCGCTACCTTACATGAGGCTGTCAACTCATCCCGGCTTCAGGCGTTTTTAGAGCATGCCAGCAAGGCGGCCCGTTACGGACCGCCTCGATGCAGGCACAAATTACCTACCGGGGAGCACGCATGAAGAAACTACTGCTGATATTGGGATTGTGGTTAGCCATGATAGGCGCAGCGTTGGCGCAGGTGAACATCAACACCGCCACCAAAGATCAACTGGATGGTCTTAAAGGTATCGGCCCGGCCAAAGCCCAAGCCATTATCGACTATCGCACCAAAAACGGCCCGTTCAAGACCGTAGACGATCTTGAAAAAGTCAACGGCATTGGCCCCGGCACCATGAAAGACCTGCGCGACAAAATCACGGTTGCTGCCGGCACGGCCCCTGCGAAAGACGCCAAGTCGGACAAGGCCGCTGCCAAGAAAGCAGATGCCAAAGAACCTGCCAAAGTCGACGCGAAAAAAGAAGAAAAGAAAGCCGATGCCAAGAAGGACGACAAGGCTGCGAAGAAAGACGCGAAAGCTGATAAAGCCGACGCCAAGAAAGACGACAAAGGCGCGAAACAAGACGCCAAAGCCGACAGCAAAACGGATGCGAAGAAGGATGACAAGAAAGACGACGCCAAAACCGACAAGAAATAATCCATCGGTTCAGGCTACTGAAAAACCCCGCTACGGCGGGGTTTTTTCATGCTCGCCGCGTTTGCGCTATGATGACGCGACGCTGGACGCCCGGAATCTGCGCGCTGAACTCCGAACCCTGAACCCCGACCTCTGAACCCTTATCGGCTGATCGATCATGAACCAAACACTCGAACAATTCGTAGGCAATACGCCGTTGGTGCGTTTGCAGCGCTTGCCCGGCAACACCAGCAACGTGATTTTGGCCAAGCTCGAAGGCAACAATCCCGCGGGTTCGGTCAAGGATCGTCCAGCGCTATCGATGATTAAACGGGCGCAGGCGCGCGGGCAAATCAAACCCGGCGACACCTTGATTGAACCCACCAGTGGCAATACCGGCATCGCGCTCGCCATGTGCGCGGCAATGATGGGCTACAAAATGATATTGGTGATGCCCGAAAACCAATCCATGGAACGCCGTCAAAGCATGGCGGCTTATGGCGCGCAGCTCGTGTTGACGGCCAAAGAAGGCGGTATGGAAGCTGCGCGCGATGTCGGCGAGCGCTTGGTGAAAGAGGGCAAAGGCATCATGCTCGATCAGTTTTCAAATGCCGACAACCCGCTCGCGCACTACGAAACCACCGGTCCCGAAATCTGGCGTGATACCGGGGGCAAGGTGACGCATTTTGTTTCGAGTATGGGCACCACCGGCACCATCATGGGTGTGTCGCGCTTTCTCAAGGAAAAAAATCCTGCGGTCAAAATTATCGGTTGCCAGCCGAGCGACGGTTCGCAGATTCCTGGTATTCGCAAGTGGCCGGCGGCGTACCTGCCCGCCATTTGCGACTGGAGCCGCGTCGATCAAACGGTCGAAATCGCGCAACGCGACGCCGAAGACATGGCGCGCCGTCTGGCGACCGAAGAGGGCATCTTCGGCGGCATTTCGTCCGGCGGTGCCGTGTGGGCCGCGCTGCAAATATCGCGTGAGGTGCGCGACGCGGTGATCGTCGCCATTATTTGTGATCGCGGCGACCGCTACTTGTCGACGGGTGTGTTCCCGGCCTGACGTGTGCGCGATGCGCGCGTCGTGGCTGATCCTGGCACGACGCCTGCTCGTTGCCGGTATTGCTTTGCTGCTGCTGGCCACGGCTGGCCGCACGCAGCATCTTGTCCTGACGCTGGACGACATCACCGGGCCCGGCTTCGCCGCGCAAGGCATCAGCGTTACCTATGCGAGCGGTGCCGTGGCCATTGCCCTCGACGCCGTAAGCTTCGGCAATCAATCGCTCAAAAACCTCAAGCTCGATTGTGCGGTGTTGCGGCTGGAGCGCGCGCTGATCGCCTGTGACGACGCGGCGCTGGCCGCACGGTTGCCGGGGTTGGGCGAAACAATCCCTCTGTCGTTTCGCTACCTGACTGACAAGCGCGAGCTCGATCTCACGTTCAAACCGGCCAAGGACGAGACTTGGCGCGTGGCGGTGCGTCCCGGCAAGCGCGGCAATGATGTCAGCGTGCGCGTGGATGGCGCAAGTGCGCAGCGTTTCGCGCCGTGGCTGCCGGCGGAATTGCCCAAGCTCAACGCGGGCGTGTTAAGCGGCGACATCAGCTACAGCGGCAGCGGCATCATCGCGGTGAAACTAGCAGTCGCAGGTGCGGGCTTTGCCGACGCCAGCGGTCTGCATGCTGGCGAAAAAATGGGCGTGAATCTGCAAATTAATGCCGAAGCTGCCGCAGATCACATGCGCTGGAACGCCGCACTGAACTGGACGGGCGGCGAGGCTTTCTGGCAGCCGCTGTATCTCAAGGCCGCAAACCAGCAATTGACAGCGGAGGGGCGTTTGGATGCGCGACAACTATTCATCGAGCGCGGTGCCCTGCGTTATCCGGGCGTGGGCGATGTGGCGTTCGCAGGCGTTTACGATTTGGCGGCCCAGAAAATCGCGGACCTGCGTGTGGATGCGCAAACCCTGCAAGTGGCTGCGCTGTATGAGGCCGTGTTAAAACCATTTTTGGAGGGCAGCTCGCTGTCGGATTTGCGCACCGAAGGGCGCATTTCCGCGCAGATAGAACTGAACCGCGACGGGTTACGCCGCGTTGACGTCAAACTCGACAACGTGTCGCTCGAAGACAAAATCCAGCATCGCTTTGCGCTGTTTGAAATCAACGGCACCGTGCCGTGGCGTGCGGATGCGGCAACGCAGGCCACGGTCAACATCAAAGGCGGCGAGTTGCTGAAAATGCCGGTGGGCGCTTTCAGCGTACCGCTCAATATGAATGGCACACGCTTTGACTTAACGCAACTGCGGGTGCCGTTGCTCGATGGCTTTATTGACGTGCGTGATTTTCGTGCGCGTGCAGGGGCGACCAACTGGTTCTGGCAATTTACTGGCGAAGTCGGTGCTATTTCGATGGATAAATTGACTGCGGCGCTGGGTGTGCCGGTAATGTACGGCACACTGGCGGCGACGTTGCCGACGGTGAGCCATGTAAAGTCAACGTTGCGTGTGGACGGCGCGTTATCCATCAAGGTGTTTGACGGCGTGGTGGATGTGAAGAACTTGGTGTTGCTCGATGTGTTCAGCAAAGCGCCGCGCGTGCAGGCTGATGTGACCATGCAAAATCTTGATTTGAGTATGGTGACACGCACGTATGCCTTCGGCAACATCACTGGGCGCATTGACGCACGCATCAACGGGCTGGAACTGGTTAACTGGCAGCCGGTCAAATTCGATGTCAAGGTCGCCAGCAGCGCGGGTGACTATCCGCGCAAGATTAGTCAGGCGGCGGTGCAGAATATTTCTGCGTTGGGCGGGGCGGGTGCAGCGGCTGCGATACAACGCAGCTTTTTGCGATTTTTTGAGCAGTTTGGCTACGACAAATTGGGATGGGGCTGCAAACTGAACAACACGGTGTGCGAAATGAGCGGCGTTGAGGACGCGCCGAACGGTTATGTGATAGTGAAGGGCGGTGGCATACCGGCGATTACGGTGATGGGCTACAATCGCCAAGTAAGTTGGCAAGAGTTACTCGAACGCATCAAGCGGGTGACGCAGGGCAACGTGAAACCGATTGTGCAATGACAACCAAAGGCGGCATGATGAATTTGCGAATGAATCGACGTTCGGTTATGGCCACGCTGGTGGCGGGTGCGCTCGCCAGCACAGGCTGCGTCACTATCAATATTTATTTTCCGGCGGCAGCGGCAGAAAAGGCGGCTGACCGCATCATCGATGAAGTGTGGCAACTGAAGAGCGGCGCGCCCGCTACCGGCGAAAAGCCAGCGGCGAAATAAGGAGTACTCCATGAAATTTTTGCTGATAGTCAAATGCGTAGCCATGCTGGCTTTGTTGAGCGGTGCTGGTCAGGTCGCAGCGCAGGCGAATCTCGAAATCAACACGCCGGGCATTGCGGCCATACAGGGCAGCATGCAAAAGCGTCATACGGAGCTCGCACCCTTGTATGGCAGCGGCGCTGTCGGATTGACGCGCGATGGCAACGTAGCGCTACGCGATCCCGCCGTCGTACCGCTGGCGCAACGTGCGGCGGTTAACACGCTGGTTTCCGCCGAAAACCAGGACCGCGCTGCGCTGTATCGTGAAATTGCGCGCGCCAATAACCATCCCGAATGGGAAGCAGAGATCCGCAGCACGTTCGGCCAGCGCTGGACTGATCGCGCGCAGGCGGGTTGGTTTTACCAAAACGCGGCCGGGGCATGGGCTAAGAAATAAGTTATAACTAGTTGTTTTTAAAGGGATTTTTGTGACACCAGTCTTGGTGTTCGACATCGAGACAGCCCCGGATGTGGCGGGCCTGCGCGTGTTGCACGAGCTCGGCCCGGCATTGTCCGACCGCGACGTCGCAGCGATGGCATTCCAGTTGCGCCGCCAAGCCACGGGCAACGATTTCCTGCAACTGCATTTGCATCGCGTGCTGGTGATTTCTTGTGCGCTGCGTGATCGCGACAGCTTCAAGGTTTGGTCACTGGGTGCCAATGGCGAGTCTGAGGCTGAAGTCATCCAGCGGTTTTTCGACGGCATCGAAAAATACACGCCGCAAATCGTGTCGTGGAACGGCGGCGGTTTTGATCTGCCGGTGCTGCACTATCGCGGGCTCATGCACGGCGTGCGCGCACCGCGCTACTGGGACTTGGGTGATGGTGACCACAAAGACAGCCGCGATTTCAAATGGAACAACTACATCAGCCGCTATCATGCGCGTCATCTTGATTTGATGGATTTACTCGCGATGTACCAGCCGCGCGCCAATGCGCCGCTGGATGATTTGGCGCAGTTAATGGGCTTGCCGGGCAAGCTCGGCATGTCCGGCGCACAGGTGTGGGATGCGTTTCAGGCCGGCAAGCTTGCTGACATCAGCAACTACTGCCAGACGGATGTGGTGAATACGTATCTCGTGTATCTGCGTTTTCAATTAATGCGCGGCATGCTTACCGTGGCACAGCATGCGGCAGAGTGCGCGCTGGTGCGCAGCACCTTGGGCAAATCAGCCGAACCGCACTGGAAAGAATTTTTGGCGCGCTGGAAAGAATAATTTGTTTAAAGTGTTCACGGCGTATTTCAAACGCCGCCGTATCACCCAGTCTTATGCAAACCTACACCATAGAATCGCTGGATCAGGAAGGCCGCGGCATCGCGCGCCGTGACGGCAAGACCATCTTCATCGAAGGTGCGCTAACCGGTGAAACGGTTACCGCATCGGTCTATCGCAAAAAGCCCAGCTACGAAAACGCCAATGTGCAGGCGATATTGCGTGCCAGCTCGCAACGCGTGACGCCGCAGTGCGTGAACTTCGGCAACTGCGGCGGCTGTAGTCTGCAGCATCTGAATTTGCCCACTCAGGTCGCCGCGAAACAGCGCGTGCTCGAAGACAATTTGCAGCACATCGGCAAAGTCAGCGCCGGGCAAATGCTCTCGCCGATTGTCGGCCCGGCGTGGGGTTACCGGCGGCGTGCGCGCATGACCGCGCGCTATGTCATCAAGAAGGGCGGTTCGCTGATCGGTTTTCACGAAAAG
Organism: Burkholderiales bacterium; assembly: GCA_043743335.1. Classification (GTDB taxonomy): domain Bacteria; phylum Pseudomonadota; class Gammaproteobacteria; order Burkholderiales; family SG8-41; genus UBA5216. The sequence goes on along the minus strand of JAYTWR010000046.1, from coordinate 50,140 downwards.
CGTTCGAGCTTTGTCGCCGACATGCAAAGTTGCGAGGTACTGCCGGCGCACATCTCTAAGCTACTGCCGCTGCTGCGTGTGCTGGTGGGCGATTTGAGCATCCGCGAGCGTATGCCGCAAATTGAAGTCGCCTGCGGCGACGCGGCGGACGTGCTGGTGTTTCGTGTGCTGGAGCCGCCGTCCGCTGAAGATATGGCATTGCTAAAATTGTTCGCGGAACAACACGGCGTGCATGTCTACCTGCAACCCAAAGGGCCGGAGACCGCGCATCCGCTGTGGCCTGCCATGCCAGCGGATTTGTATTACGAGCTGCCGGAATTCAACATCAAGATGCCGTTCTTTCCGACGGAATTTACCCAAGTCAATCACGAGGTTAACCGCGTGCTGGTGCATCGTGCGTTGATGTTGCTCGCGCCGCAGCCGGGCGAGCGCGTAGCGGATATGTTCTGCGGTATCGGCAATTTCAGTCTGCCTATCGCGCGCAGCGGCGCGCAGGTGCTGGGCATCGAAGGCAGCGCATCGCTGGTGAAGCGCGCGGCAGACAACGCCGCGTTCAACCGCTTGGCGAATGTGCAGTACCAAGCCATGAACCTGTTCGAGATTACGCCGGAAGTGTTTGCGTCGCTCGGCCATTTTGACCGCATGCTGATAGATCCACCCCGTGACGGTGCCGCCGAATTGGTTAAGTCGCTCGCAGCAGCGCCGCCCGCCCGCATCGTGTATGTGTCGTGCAATCCGGCCACGCTCGCACGCGATGCCTCGATGTTGGTGCACGAGCAGGGCTACACGCTGAGTTTGGCGGGCGTGGTGAATATGTTTCCGCACACCGCCCACGTGGAGTCGATTGCGGTATTTGATCGCGCGGCGTAACGCTGTTGCCTACGGAGGATTGGCCAAATGAACGATTTGCACTGCACCGGCGGCTATCGATGCGCATAGGCCAAGGCTACGACATCCACGCGCTTGCTGAGGGCCGCAAACTCATTATCGGTGGCGTCACCGTCCCGTACGAGCGCGGGCTGCTCGGCCATTCTGACGCTGATGTGTTGTTGCACGCCATTTGCGACGCGCTCATCGGCGCAGCGGCGCTGGGCGACATCGGCAAACATTTTCCCGATACCGATCCACGCTACGCTGGCGTTGACAGTCGCAAGTTACTGCGCGAAGTGGCGCAGTTACTGCGCACGCGCGGCTATCGCGTGGTGAATGTGGATGCGACCGTGATCGCACAGGCACCCAAACTCGCGGCATTTATCGCGCCCATGTGCGCGAACATCGCGGCGGATTTGGGTATCGCAGTCGGCGACGTAAACGTTAAGGCCAAGACGGCAGAGCGACTGGGGGCTCTGGGTCGTGGTGAAGGCATTGCGGCGCAGGCGGTCGTGTTGATTGAGGCGGACGGCTTGAAAGCCTGAAGAGGGTGTTTGTTTAACTAATTGATTTTAAATGGTTTTTAGGCTCAGGCCATGCCACCCGTGCCCGCAATCCCCCCCCTTCACGCGGCAGCAGGGTTACCTCGCCGCCATGCATGCGCGCAATGCGATCCACAATCGCCAAACCCAAACCGGTGCCGCTGGTGCTGCGCGCAACGTCCATGCGTGTGAACGGTTGCAACATGCGCCCGGCTTGTTCGGGCGGGATGCCGGGGCCACGATCCAGCACTTCGACGAAGACCATGTTGCGCGCGCGAGTCTCATCGCGCTCGCTTCCGGTGACCACCGTCACTTCACTGCCGCCGTGGCGAAACGCGTTATCGATCAGATTGCTGATGAGCCGTTGCATCGCCAATTGACGTAGCGGCATGCGCGGCACGTCGCGGGTCGCAATCACCAGCGGTTTGCCCGCACGTGCGTAACGCGGCGCGAGCGCGTCGACGATATCGTTCACGCTCGCGTCCGGCGTTTCATTTTCAGACGATGCGGCGCGGGCGAAATCAAGAAACTGATTGATGGCCGCGTCGATGTCTTCGATGTCCTGCACAATGCCGTCGCGTAGCGTGGGGTCGCCTTTATCGTCGAGCATTTCCACGCCCAAGCGTATGCGCGCGAGCGGTGTGCGCAGATCGTGTGACACGCCCGCCAGCAGGAGTGCGCGCTCGTCGTCGAGTTTTTTGCGGTCGGCAGCCATTTGGTTAAACGCCCGCGACAGCGTGCGGATTTCCGTAGGGCCGTTTTCATCCACTGGGGCGGGCGTGGTGCCGCGGCCCATTTGCGCGGCCGCCTGGGTGAGCGCGCGCAACGGACGATTGATGCGCGCGACAATAAAGTAGGCGCCGCCCACAGCCAGCAGCAACACCAGCGCGCCCCAGCCGATCCAGCGCCAGGATTCACCGCTCGCCAGCCGCGCTTCCGGCATCAACACCCAATACCCGTCGCCGTCAATGGCGAAACTCACCCAAAGGCCTTCAACGCCGTTGCGTGACAGCGTGAAGCGGGTGGCCGCACCCAACTGCGCGCGCAGCTCAGCTTCGACGTATTCATAAAAGCCGTTGCGTGGCAGCGGCGTCAGCGCCTCGTTGGGCTGTGCTACATGCACCTGCACACCTTCACGCTCGGAGATTTCACCGAGCAGGCGATAACGCTTGGAAGGCTCCGCAGTCACGAGTGCTGCACGCGTGAGATTCACCGTGCTGACAATTTGTTGCGATACCTGCCGTGCGCGCGGCTCGCGCGTGGATACGCGAAAAATCTGCAACCAAGCCAAGTGTGCCAGTACCAGCAGCATGGCGATGAACAGCACACTGCGGGCGAGCAGGGTTTGGGGCCAGGGCATGGTTGGGTGTCAGTGCGCGGGGAGCAGCGAGGTGTGGGTGCGCATGATAAGCCCGATGCTGCTCGGGGTGCTACTGAGCAAGGTTGTCCGATGCACACAGGGCGCAAGTCTGCGGAATGCCTGCCTAAGCTGCGTTCAATATGAATCCATTAACACCCAGATCCAGACAGATTCATGCCAATGGGTGTCGGAATTATAGCGCTGCCCTTAAGCAATTTTTAGAGACGCCCTAAAGCGGAATGGCGCGCGCCGCTGCGAGTTTTACCCGTAGGCATGATCTGGGCTTCTTGACCTAAATTGTGACACTTAGGTTGCGATTTTGCGTTGCAATGGCACACATTAGACACATATCCCACGCCCAGCGTTTTTGGCCCCATGGGTGGTGGCACTGGGACTGCCTCGCGCCATAGGGTACATATGGGTACCTATGGGAATACGACAGAGAGTGTGACAAAAGTCACGTACAGTCAGCAGTTTAGCGAGCAGTACACAGATAAATTACAAGTCGAACCGGGGTTGCAATTTATAATCCGGATTGGGATTTTCTATCTTGGAGGTGTCACCATGTTTCAGTTGATGCAACGCAGTGTGTTAGTCCTCGCCGCGTGTGTTTGTTGCCAGGCAACGGTTTATGCGCAAAACGCACAAAACGTGGGACGCGATGTGACGGTAGATCTCGCCGGACGCAAAATTGTTCAGGCAGGCGGCAAAGAAGTCCGTGAATCTGCCGCGCAAGCGAAGCCGGGCGACCAGATCGAATACGTCGCCACGTATACCAACGGTGGCAAGAGCGGCGTCAAAGACCTCGTCGCCACGCTACCGATTCCGCAAGACACGGATTACGTGGGCGGTTCCGCGCAGCCCGCAGGCGCACAAGCCGCGACCAGGGACGGCGTGTTCGGCGCTATTCCGCTCAAGCGTAAGGTCAAGCAGCCTGATGGCAAAGAAGTCGAGCGCGACGTGCCGCTGACCGAATATCGCACCCTGCGCTGGCCGGTGGGTGAGTTGGCTGCGGGTAAAAATTTCGTCGCGACCGCGCGCGTGCGCTTGAGCACGGAGCCGATTGCCGCACCCGCCGCCGCACCGGCAGCCGGCGTAAATCCTGCGCCCGCGCCAGCCAAGGCTACAGCGACTGCAGTACCACGCTAACGATTTGCTTTGATTTTGCTTTTTGATTTTGCTTTTTGATTTTGCTTTTTGATTTTGCTTTTTGATTTTAGCTTTTTGTTTTTTGTTTTTTGTTTTTAGCTTTTTGTATTTTGTATTTTGTTTTTTTGCTTCAGATGTCTTTATGTTTATCACGCCGTTATGAAAAGGAGTTTTCCATGAAATCGAGTCAAGTCCCGACGCGATCATCAGTACCACTACACTGGTTCTTCAGTGTATTGGTCGCCATGATGCTTGCGATGTTATTACCTGCGGCACAGTCCCACGCCGCAACGCCGCTAGCCGGTGCCGGCATCGGCAACTCGGCGGCAGCGTCGTATACCGACGCTTCTGCCGTGCCGCGTAATGTGACCTCCAACACGGTGACCACCACGGTGTTGCAGATCGCATCGTTTACCCTGACCGCAACCCAGAGCAAGACGGGTGCGCCGGGCAGCACGGTGTACTTCCCGCACGTGTTGACCAACACGGGTAACGGAAACGACACCTTTAACTTGTCGGCAGTCGACGCAGCGGGTGACAGCTTCAACTTCACCAGCCTGCAGATCTACGCCGATGCCAATGGCGACGGTGTGCCTGATAACGCCATCAATCTGGCCAGTACCGGCGCCTTGGCAGCCGGCGGCGTGTTCAAGTTTGTGGTGGCAGCCATTGTTCCCGGCAGCGCACTTAACACGAACACGGGCATTTTGACACTGAGCGCAACGGGTACGGCAACCGCCACACCCGCGCCCACACAGACCAACACCGATACGGTGACCGTCTCCGCCAACGCCGTGATCAGCGTGACCAAGGCAGCGAGCGTAGGCTCCGGCCCGTCGCCGTTCACGCCGTTGACCTACACCTTGACCTACACCAACACGGGTAACAACACCGCCACGGCAGTGACGTTGACGGACGTGATCCCCACCGGTATGACCTACATCGCCAACAGCGGTCGTTGGAGCGTGACCGGCAGTGGTTATCCCGGCGGCACGGTGTTGACCGACGCGAACAACGCGGATGCTCAAGGCCCCACCCCGACCATCACCTACGACTTTGGCGTAACGGTAGCCAATCGTGTAACGGCGGTGATCAGCGCGATTCCGCCTGGCACATCCGGCACCGTGACCTTCCAGGTCAGCGTAAACACCGGCGTGGCACCGAGTACCATTAACAACACCGCCGCCTATACGTACAACGACGGTGTGGTTGCAGTGCCCAGTCAAAACACCAATGCCGCGCCGTACGTGGTCAATCAAGTTGCCGCCCTGACGCAGACGGGCTCGACGGTTGCCAGCGCAGCGCAAGGTTCGACCGTGCCGTTTACCAACGTTGTCACCAACAACGGCAACGGTATCGACAGTTTCGATATCACCATCGGTACCAGCACCTTCCCGGTAGGCACAACGTTCCAGTTGTTCAAGAGCGATGGCGTCACGCCACTGGTGGATACCAACGGCAACAGCACCCCGGATACAGGGCCGGTCGCGCCTGGCGCGACCTATAACGTCATCCTCAAGGCGACGTTGCCCGCAGGCGCGACCGGTGGACCGTTTACCGTGCAAAAAATCGCAACGTCGAAGTTCGACCCGACGAAAACGGCCACGGCGACGGATACCTTGACGGTCATCACCGCCAACACGGTGGATATCACCAACAACACCGCGCGCACCGACAGCACACCGGCAGGCACGGCAGCGGCGGGTAATGCGGCGACGACCGGTTTCGGTACCACCGGCACGACGACCATTATCACCAACCCGGCTATCGTTCCCGGCGCGACCACGATCTTTACCTTGGTGGTCAACAACACCTCGGGTGTGGCGGACAGCTTCAACTTGACCGCACCGGGTGTGCCGCCAGGCTGGACCGTGGTGTTTAAAGACAGCTTGGGTGCGACGGTGACCAACACCGGTACCATCAATAGCTTGTCGAACAAGACGTTTACCGCCTCGGTCACCGCGCCCGCTAATGCGGCACCGGGCACGACAACGTTTGACTTCACCGTGACCTCGCCGACCAGCGGCGCGACAGATGCGATTCGTGATGCCGTGGTGGTGCAAGCGGTCAACAGTGTCACGCTGACGCCGAACAACACCGGGCAGGTATTCCCCGGCGGCTCGGTGGTCTACACCCACACGTTAACCAACAACGGCAACGTATCGCAGCCCATCACTTTCCCCGGCTCATTCCTGACGGACAGTCAAGTGGCGGCGGGTTGGACTTCGACGCTGTATCGTGACACCGGCGCAACGCCGGGTGTGTTGGATGGTACTGACCCTGCGGTGACCAACGCTACCACCTTTAGTTTAGCGGCAGGTGCAAGCGCAACACTGTTCGTAAAAGTGTTTGCGCCGTTAGGTGCGGCGGTAGGTGCGATCAACACCACCACGGTAGTTGCGACATACCCGACGGGTACCGCAACGGCGACTGACACCAGCACGGTGATCGGCGGCCAAGTCACGTTGGTTAAAAAGCAGGCGCTGGATGCGACTTGTGACGGCCTAGCAGACACTGCGTTTGCTTTGACCATCATTAGCGCCAAGCCGGGTGAATGTGTGCGTTACGAAATCACCGCAACCAACGCAGGTACCTCCAACGTGACGGGCTTGGTGGTGTCGGATGCAACGCCGACCAGTACCACCTATCACATCACCGTACCCGCAGCGACGACCGTGGGCACCATCACGGCACCCGCCAGCGGCGCGGCCGGCACCATCTCGGCAACAGTAGGCACACTGACGCCGAACCAGTTCGCCGTGGTGACCTTCGGCGTGCGGATCGATCCGTAAGCCTCGAAACAGCGGGCGGTTAACACCGTCCGCTGCTTTGATGTGTAGCGGATTTGTAATGTTTTCGAGTAACGCGGTATTAGTGCCTCAGTAGTTGGTGCGCTATCCTTTATAATTCATAACATATTGATTTTAAACGGATTTTCTAGACAGTGCGACGGTTCAACACAGTGAGGCGGTTGCTCAAAGCAGCTTTGGCGGCTGGGGTTTTCACCCTGGCCGTTTGGCTGTCTATGGGTAGCGCTTTTGCTGCGCCGGCGGCTGGAACTTTGATCAATAGTCAGGCCTTTGGTACGTATTCCGACATTGGCGGCGTGACCCGTCCGTTGTCGTCCAATATCGTTCAAGCGGTGGTGCAGCAGATTACCGCCTTCACGTTTACCGCCACGCAAACCAAAAATGCGGCGGCTGGTTCTACGGTTTATTTTCCCCATACCCTCACCAATACCGGTAACGGTGTTGATACCTTCACTTTGACGCTGACCGATGTGTTTTCAGGTGGCTTCAATTTCACGAATCTGAACCTGTATGCCGATGCCAATGGCGACGGCGTGCCGGACAATCTCACCCCCATTTCCAGCACCGGCGCTCTGGCGGCGGGTACGGTGTTTCGTTTTGTCGCCAGCGCGGCGGTCCCCGCCGGTGCGCAAACCGGTCAGCAGGACGTTTTGACCGTGACCGCGCGTGGCACATCCACGACAACGCCGGCACCGGTGCAGACCCTCACGGATACCGTCACAGCGCAGGCCACTCAGCCGGGCCCCGATCTGGTGTTGCAAAAAACGCACGCGGGCAATTTCACGGTCAGCAACAACGGCACGTATACGCTGCTCGTGCGCAACAACGGCACCTTGCCGACCAACAATGTGGTGACGGTGATCGATAACTTGCCGGCGGGTTTGGTGTTCGTGCCCACGCTTTCCGGCGGCACCAGTTGGACGTGCGCCGCAGCGGGCCAGACCATTAGCTGCAACAGCCCCGTGCTAGTGCCAGCGCAATCGGGCACGACACCGGGCGTACACCCGCATCCGTTGTCGATCACCGTCAAGTCGAATGCCGCCGTGTTGACCACGCTGCCGGTCACGTTGATCAACAACGCAACGGTGTCGGGTGGCGGTGAGCCGCCGGCGAATGCGGGTAACAACAGCGCAGCGGATTCGACGGTGGTAGTGCAGGTGGCCAATTTGTCGGGTCGAGTGTGGCGTGATGTGGATCACAACCGCATGTTCACGCCGAGTATTGAAACGTCGCTGCTCATGGCGAACTGGAAGGTCGAGCTGTGCCCGCTGGAAGTGAAGGTGTGCGATGCCAGCACGCGCATTGGGTTTGCCACCACTGCGGCAGATGGATCCTATGCCATTAAGGATTTGCCGGCTGGCCAATACATCCTGCAGTTTCGTGATCCGAACAGCAACATCGTCAACGGCACGCCCGTCAATGGCGAGAACGGCACGCCGCTGCCTGGGTCTGAACTGGATTTTGCCAAGCGCTCACTCATCATTACGCTCAAGCCGGGTGACAACCTCGCGCAACAAAGCTTGCCACTGGATCCCAGTGGCGTGGTCTACGACTCGATTACACGCCAGCCGGTGACCGGCGCGACAGTGACCATCAACGGTCCGGCCGGGTTTGATCCGACCTTGCATTTGCTGGGCGGCACCGGCAACGTCAATCAAATCACCGGGCCGACCGGCTTCTATCAATATGTTTTGTTGAGCGGATTTCCGGCTGGCGTGTACACGCTGACGGTGACGCCGCCAGTGGGTTACAAGCCTGGCGTGTCGGCCTTGTTCCCGCCGGAAGCTGGCTCGTTGACGCCGCCCGCTGGCTGCTTGATACCCGTGCCAGGCATTTGTTCGGTGGAACTCAACAACGGGTTTACCGCGCCGCCGCTGGCCGTGGTGCCGCGCTACTTCTTGAGCTTTACGCTGGTGGCGGGCAATCCGGACGTGGTGAACAACCACATCCCGCTCGATCCGCTGGGCGCGGGTGCAGGCAGCGGGCTGCTGGTGTCCAAAACCGCCACGCGGCAATCGGCGGAAATCGGCGACTTCATTGATTACACCGTAAAAGTGCAGAATGCCAACGCCGCTGCGTTGCCGAACGCCGTGTTGCGCGACACGCTGCCGCGCGGCTTTAGTTACGTGGCCGGTTCAGCGCGTTTGAACGGCGTGGTATTTCCCGATCCGGCGCCGGGTACGGTGTTGCAATTCAATCTGGGTGTGTTGCCGCCTGCCACCACGTTGACGGTGACCTATCGCACGCGCATCGGGCCCGGTGCGCAACAGGGCGACGGCATCAATCGCGCGCAGGCGACCAGCGGCATCACACAATCCAATGTGTCTTCGGTCAAAGTGCGCGTCGACGGCGGCGTGTTCTCCGACAAGGCATATGTGCTGGGCAAAGTGTTCCTTGATTGCAATCGTAACGGCATTCAGGATCGCGGCGAATTGGGCATTCCCGGCGTGCGGCTGTTCATCGAAGACGGTACGAATGTCACGACCGATCCCGATGGCAAATACAGCCTGTACGGCCTGTCGCCGCGTACCCATGTGCTTAAGCTCGACACCACCACTTTGCCGCGTGATGCGCGTCTGATTGTGATTTCGAACCGCCAATCCGGCGATGCAGGCAGCCGCTTTCTAGATTTGAAAAACGGTGAGTTGGGTAAAGGCGATTTTGCCGTCGATTGCAGCGCAGCCGTGATGGCGGACGTGGCCCAGCGCCGCGACACCGCGCAAAAGTCGCAAATGGAAATCGAGCGCTCGCTGAAAGACCGTCTGCGTCCGGAGGGCGTGCAGCAAGTGACCGGTGACGTGCGTGCGCTGCCCGCATCGGGCGTGCAAGGCGTGCCGGCCGGCACACCGGGTGCTGCGGTTACCCCATCCGCTGGCACATCCACTGCACCGGCTGCCACGCCTGCCGCCAAGCCAGGTAACGCAGCGCCGTCATCCTCATCGTCGGCGCTCGATAACCGCAATTCCAGCCTGCCGGCGGCACCTGTGCCGGCGATCGCCACCGTGCCGCTGGATCAATTGATTACCACGCTCGATAACAGCTTGGGCTTTGTCGATCTCAAAGACGGCGATACTTTGCCGGTGGCGCAAACGCCAGTGAGGGTGAAGGGCTTGGCGGGCGCGGCATTCAAGCTCACGGTGAATGGTACGGAAATCGGCAGCACGCGCGTGGGCGCAAAGCTCGCGATTGAAGACAAGAAGATTCAGCTTTGGGAATACATCGGCGTGACCTTGAAGCCCGGTGAGAATATCTTGACGCTCGCGCAGATCGATGGTTTCGGCAATGCGCGCGGCGAACAAAAAATTCGCCTTATCGCGCCGGCGGATTTGGGTGCCATCGTGATTGACGCGCCGCGTGACGTGCCGGCCAACGGCGTGGTGAGTGTGAAGGTCAAGCTCACCGACGACAAAGGCGTGCCGGTAACGGTGCGCACTGCGTTGACGCTGGAGGCATCACGCGGGCGTTGGCAAGTCACAGACGTCAATCCGGTCGAGCCCGGCGTGCAGGTGTTTATCGAAGGCGGGCAGGCCGAGTTCAAGCTACAGGCACCGCTGGATCCGGGCGAAGACACGCTGCGTGTATCCAGTGGAATATTGAAAAAAGAGTTTAAAATCAATTACTTACCTGATCTTCGGCAGATGCTGGCCGTGGGCCTGGTGGAGGGTGCGATAAATTTCCGCAGCCTGAGCCTGCGCAATTTAATCAGCGCCACGCGTCGCGACAGTTTTGAGCAAGAAATTCGTCGTCTGTCGTATCAAAGCAACGACGGCAAAACCACTGCCGCCGCGCGTGCCGCACTGTTCCTCAAGGGCAAGGTTAAGGGCGACTATCTGCTGACCATTGCCTACGATTCCGACAAAGACGTGCGCGACCGCCTGTTCCGCGACATTCAGCCCGACGAGTTTTATCCGATTTATGGTGACTCGTCGACGCGCGGCTTTGATGCCCAATCGACGCAGCGCTTTTATGTGCGCGTGGACAAGGGCCGTTCGTTCCTGCTGTATGGTGATTTTCAATCGTCTGCGCCGGGCGACGCGCGCAAGCTCTCCGACTACAGTCGCTCGCTGACCGGTTTGAAGCAGCACTACGAAACCGACCGCGTCACGGTGAATGCGTTTGCCAGCCAAGACACGCTGCGTCAACGGGTTGAAGAAATCCCCGCCAACGGCACGTCCGGCCCGTTCCAGTTGGGCAATCGCGGCGGTGTGATCAACAGCGAGAAAATCGAAATTCTGACGCGCGACCGTCACCAGCCCGCCGTCATCCTGAAAACGGAATCGCAGGCGCGCTTTACCGACTATGAAGTCGAAGTGTTCACCGGGCGTATTCTGTTCAGGGGGCCGGTGTCGAGCCTTGATGAAAATCTCAATCCCAAGTCGTTCCGCATCACCTACGAAGTCGATCAGGGCGGCGACAAGTTCTGGGTAGGCGGCGTCAACGGCAAAGTCAAAATTACCGATAACGTTGAGGTGGGCGCTTCGGTGGTGGAAGACCGCAATCCGCAAGCGCACTATCGGCTAAGTGGTGCCAGCGTGACGGTTAAGCCGACGGAAAAGACCGTTGTGATTGCCGAGGTCGCACGTAGCGAAGGCATCAACGGCACCGGTAACGCCCAGCGCATCGAAGTGCGCCACGACGACAAAAACATTGCGGTACGCGTGATGGCCGGTAAATCGGATGTCAATTTCGACAATCCCGCCGCGCAACTGAGCAAAGGGCGTGGCGAATACAGCGCCAACGTCACGCTCAAAGTCGACAGCCAGACCACAGTGAAGGCTGAGGCTCTGCGCACCGAAGACAAGGTAACCGGCGGTTCGCGCGAAGGCGTGATCCTGCGCGCGGAGCGCGCCTTCGACAACGGCATGCGCGTGGAAGCGGGCGTGCGTCACAGTCAAGAAACGCTGGCACCGGCGCAGGCCACCAGCGCCACGCCGGGTGCAACGCCGCAAAGTGTGACCACCGCGCGCGTGCGGGTGACCGCGCCAGTGCCCAATTCACCGCAAGCGCATATCTATGGCGAGTATGAGCAGGCACTCAACGATCCGGACAAAAAGGTGGCGGCGGTCGGCGGTGAATATCAGTTCGCGGGTCGCGGCAAACTGTATGCACGGCACGAATTCCTGTCGTCGCTGTCGAGCCCGTTCGCCTTGAACACCGTACAGCGTAACAACACGACCGTGTTCGGCATCAACACCGACTACGCCAAAGACCGCAACGTATTTAGCGAGTATCGCGTACGCGAAGCCATCGACGGGCGCACTGCTGAGGCGGCCTTCGGCACTCGCAGCGGTTATATGCTGGCTGAGGGCTTGAAGCTCACCATGTCGAGCGAGCGCGTGCATACGCTGCAAGGCTCGCGCGCCAACGAGTCCACTGCCAATGCCGTTGCACTAGATTACACCGCCAACGAGCGTCTGAAGGGCAGCACACGGCTGGAATTGCGCCAGAGCACGCAGTCGAACAGCGTGCTGGCCAGCGCTGGTGCGGCGTATAAACTCGACAGCGACTGGACGGCCTTGGCGAAGGGCGTTTACGCCGTCACCGACGTTAAAGGCGCGACACCCGGCGAGCGTCTGCAAAAGCGTGTGCAAGCCGGTGTGGCGTATCGCGACAGCGCTACGGATGTGTTGAATGCGCTGGGCCGCGTCGAGTACCGCACCGAAGACGACAACACCCAGCCGGGCATCGTGCTCAAGCGCGCGCTGACCGTGGGTTCGATGCACTTCAGTTACGAGCCGGAACACGGTCTGCTGATTAACGGCCGTGCGGCGAGCAAGTGGGTGAGTGAAAATTCGTTTGGCCTGTCGTCACGCTCCAGCACGCAGTTGTTTGCCGCGCGCGTGACCATGGATGTGACACCGGATTGGGATATCGGCGTGCAAATGTCGATGCTGTCGAGCCGCGGCCTGCGTGATCGTCAGTTTGGTGTAGGCGTAGAAGCCGGTTATCAATTGGCCCAAAATACTTGGGTGTCGGTGGGCTACAATCTCTTCGGATTCAAAGACTTGGATTTGGCGGGCGGGGAGCCCTTCGACAAGGGTGCCTTTATCCGCCTGCGTTACAAGTTTGATGAAAACGTGTTCAAGTCGCCCAAAGACCGGCCGACGCCGGTTTACGCAGATCAAGTGTTGCCGGCCAAAGGCGCTGCTGCGACGCCGGTCAAGCCGGTGGTGGTTGCACAAGCGGCCCCGGCAGTGAATACAGCGACCGATGCCGCGCCCTCAGCGGCGGCCACGGTCGTTGCGCAAGCGCCCGCCGCCGCACCGGCCGCACCCGTGGCGCAGGCTTTGTTGAATGAAGCGGAGAGCCTGCTTAAAGCGGGCAATGCCAAAGCCGCATACGCCTTGCTGCAAAAGCAGGAAGCAGAACTCACCGGCGATCTGCGCTTTGATTACCTGATCGGCGTGGCGGCACTGGATGCGGGCTTGCCGGATATGGCCACGCTGGCGTTTACCCGCGTGATCGCCGCTAACCCGAACCACGCCGGCGCGCGCGTCGATCTGGGCCGTGCCTATATCGCGCTGGGCCAGAAGGAATTGGCGATGGGTGAATTGAAAGATGCACTGAAATTCAACCCGCCGGAGCCGATGCGCAGACGCATCGAAGAACTGCTCAAGGACACCGGGCCGTCAGCCAAGTTGACGGGCTATGTGTCGGCGGTGGCGGGCTTTGATAGCAACGTTAACTACGCGACCGCGCAGCGTGATGTGTATGTGCCGTTCTTCGCCAGTAACATAACGCTGTCAGACAACAATGTGGCGCGTCACGCTGCGTTCGGTTCGCTGTCCGGCGGTGCGCGTTACACCCATAGTTTCAATTCGACGGTCAATGTGTTTGCCGGTGCCGACCTGTCCGGGCGCAAACTCTCCGGCGCCAGCCCATTTGACACCAACGCCTACGGGGCCTATGTCGGCAGCGGGCTCACGCTGGGCCGCCACGATCTCAAAGCCGCGCTGCAATTCGCGCACACCGAATTGGGCGGTGCGGCTGACCGCGATATCGCCGGCTTGGCCATGGAATGGAATTACAACCTAGGCAGCGGCGATCAATTGGGCATGTCGATACGGCACGCCCGCGTGCGCTACGCCAAGGCGGAGTTGAACGTTTTCGATACCAACAGCACGCGACTGGGCGTAGCCATGGCAGGCGCTTGGGGCGCGCGCGTGAACTGGCTGGCCACTTTGTTTGCCGGCGCGGAAAGCGATCTCAAGGGCAACCCGTACGGTGCGCAGACGGCGTTCGGCTTGTCGCTGGCGGGCGGATACCGGTTGACCAACGATTTGACATTGACCGGCGGCGTTGCGGCGCAGCACTCGTTCTGGGATGGATTCAATGTCGCCTTCCAGACCGAGCGCGAAGACACGCGCTACGATTTTAGTCTGGGCCTGAATTACCGGTTGGCGGACGGATGGACGCTGGCACCTCGCGTGGCGCGTGGCATCAACCACTCGAACCTGTCGATATTCAGTTATCGCCGCAACGAATACTCGCTGATGTTGCGTCGTGATTGGATTTGACCGGATTTAATCTGCAAACGCTGTTTAACTGCATTGATAGGTTGTACAACCGTAAAAAGGAACGCATCATGAATCGAATATTGGGCATGTCAGTATGTGTCGCCATGGCGGTTGCGTCGGCGTACGCGCACGCCGCGCAGTCGAATGCGGGCCGGTTTGAGTTTGTGGTCGGCGATGTGAAGGTGAAGTCAAAATCCGGCTCGGAGCAGGCGGCGGTTCGCGGCCAAACATTTGGCGAAGGCGACACCATTACTTCCGGCGCGCCGGGCTACGCGCAGATGCGTTTTACCGACGAAGGCATTGTCGTGCTGCGCGCCAACACGATCATGAGAATCGAAAAATACGCTTATAAACAAGAAGATAACAAAGACGCCGCGCACTTTGTGCTGGAAAAGGGCGGCATGCGCGCCATCACCGGCAAAGTGGGCAGCGTGAACAAGGACGACTACCGCATCAGAACGCCGATGGCGCAGATGGGCGTGCGCGGCACCGATCATGAAACCATTGTGGTGCCACGGCCTGTGGGCAACGAATTAGTCGCAGGGGCACCGGGTGCCTATAACAAGGTGAATACCGGCGGCACTTACATGGTGAATGAGGCGGGGCGCGTGGATCTCAGTCCCGCGCAAGCGGGGCGCGTCGTGGACGCGAAATCGGCACCGCAGGTGCTGCAACAGATTCCACCCGTTTATTTGTCCTCCGGCGGCGAGAAGGCCGCACGGCGCTTTATCCAGATCGACGTGGATGGCGGCAGCGGTGCGCTGGTGCGTCCGGTCAATACCCATGACGGTATTTTGCTCTCGCCCGCCTCGTTGCAGCGCGCGACTATCGCGTCGTTCAGCGCTTCAGGCGCGCAAGCGGCGGTGAACACGCCGTTTTCCACGGCGGGGGCGACCTTGCGCGATACGGGGAGCCATCCGGCTTTGGGCGTGGATTGGGGCCGGTGGGATAACGCGGGTATTGCCAACAACGGCATCAACAACCATTTGCATTCCATCAGCACCAGCAATCCTACCAGCGCCGGCCAATTGGCGGCGCTGCCGGGCAACGGCGTGGTGACGGGCACGTACGTGTACGCCGGACAGGGCACTAAGCCCACCAATGAACTGGGGCAAACGGGCACGCTGGTGAGCGCCACGGCCATTGCCAACTTCACATCGCAGCAACTGACGGGCTATACCCTCACGGCGCTGACGCCGGGCAAGACTTGGAACGTCACCGGCAGCGGCAGCTTTGCCCAGTTCGGCAGCGGCAGCGGGATTGCCCTTTCCGGTTTTTGCAATGGTTGCGCTTCGACGGCGGCCACCGGGCGCGCGACCGGGCAGTTTGCTGGCGCGCAGGCGCAGGGCGTTATCACCGGCTACGGTGCGCAATCGGGCACGAATAGCGTCACCGGCGCGGCGCTGCTGACGCGTTAAGCATCACGGCTGGCGCGCAACGCGATATTTAATTTTGCATTAAGGTATTGATTAAATTGAACAAAAAACCGGGCATGAACAGGTCGCACTGGCATCGCCGGAGTGATCGATGACAGGCGAATTCGCACACCGGATTCGGGGCTGGATCGTACGCGGCGGCGCTGCGCTCGTTGCGGTGTTCATCCTGCTGGCGTGCGCACCGGACGCCGAGGCGCAGATCGCCCGCGCCTTTTCTTCACGCTTCACAACGAACGCCAACGGCGATATTAAGCTGATCGGCAATACGTCGATGAAGTGTGATCCGGCGGGCACAAACGGGGCTGCGTGCCCCGGCGCGTTGAACGGGGTGGGCGTGGGCGTTGCGCTGAACAATAACAATTACTCGATGATCAACGAGACTGCGGCGGACGCCACCAAAACCAACGCCTCGCAGGCGACGTTGTCGCTGCCGCCCGGTTCGACCGTATTGTTCGCGGGCTTGTACTGGGGTGCGCAGTCACCATCAGCGCAGCGCGGGCAGGTATTGTTGCGGACACCAGCCACATCGGGTTATGCGGTCATCAATGCTTCGGTGGTCGATACTTCGCCAGCGGGTGGCGCGAACAACTACGGTGCGTTCGCCAATGTAACCGCTCAGGTTGTCGCGGCGGGCAGCGGTGCCTATACCGTGGCCAACGTGCAGACGACCCTTGCCGCCGGTCAATTCGGCGGTTGGTCGCTGGTGGTGGTTTACAGCAATATCGCCGATTCATTGAAGAATTTGACGGTCTATGACGGCTGGGCCTTTGTGACGTCGGCCGCCACACCCGTGACCGTCGTACCCAGCGGCTTTTTGACGCCGCTGTCGGGGCCGGTAAACGTGCGCATGGGCATTGTGACTTATGACGGCGATCTGGGTACCACTGGCGACACGCTGTCGGTCAATGGCGTCGCGCTCTCGGATGCCGCCAATCCGGCGGGCAATTATTTTAATTCGTCCATTGCCGATTTGGGCAGTTTGACTGCGATATCCCGCGTCCCCATGTACAGCAACTCGCTCGGTGTGGACGTCGACCGCCTGAATGCGCCCGCGGGGTCTATTCCCAACGGCGCGACATCGGCGACCTTTGTTATGTCCACTGCCGGCGCGGGTGCTGAGGTGTACTACCCGCAGGTGATCTCCACGGCGATTGATCTCTACGTGCCGATCATTACACCCAATGTGGTGAAGACGGTCAGCGACCTGAATGGTGGCAACCTTGTTCCCGGTGACGCGTTGCGCTGGACAATTTCTATGAGCAATACCGGGGTAGATACCGGCACCAACTTGGTTTTGAAGGACCCGATTCCCGCCAACACGGCCTACGTGCCCGGCTCGCTGGTGGTTTTGACAGGCGCGAATGCTGGCGCGAAGTCCGATACCAATACGGGCCCCACCGACGATCAGGCAGAATACTCGACCAGTGCACCGGCCTGCGCGCCGGTGACCGCACCGTGCGTGATTTTTCGGCTGGGCACCGGCGCTAACTCAACCGCGGGTGGCAATCTGGCGTTCGGTCAATCCACATCGCTGCGTTTTGATACGACGTTGAACCTCGGTGTACCTTCCGGCACGTCGATTACCAATACGGCGGCGATTTCCTATTCGGGCCAAACGCTGGGCGCACAATTTACCACCAGCAGCGCGGCTGTGAGTTTGTCGGTGCTGGCACCGCCCACGATTGCCAAATCTTTCAATCCGGATCCGATTGCCGTGAACGGCACGTCGGTGCTGAGTATTGTGGTGACCAATCCGGCTGGCGCGCCGGCGACCATGACCGGGGTCGCGTTTAATGACGCCTATCCTGCCGGTGTGGTGAACACCGGTTTGCCCAATGCTGCTGTGACCTGTACGCCCGGATCAACCGCGGGCACGATTACCGGCGGCGCGCCGGGCGGCAACAGCATCGGCATGAATCCGGGCACCACGTTGCTGCCCGGCGGCAGTTGTACGGTTTCCGTCAATGTGACGTCGGCTGCGTCGAGCAATTACGTGAATACCACAAGCGCGGTGACCTCGACCAATGCCGGAACCGGCGGCACCGCCACGGCGACGCTGTCGGTCGGCAAGCCGGGTATCACTAAGGCGTTTTCGCCGGCCACTGTGCTGTCCGGCGCGACTTCGACCCTCACCTTTATCCTCAATAATCCCACTGCGGCTGCGCTGACGAGCGTGGCTTTTACGGACAGTCTGGTGAATATGGTGGTGGCTACACCACCGGCAATCGTCGGCAATTGTGGCGGCGGCACGGTCAACGCCACGGCGGGTGCGAGTTCCATCAGCCTCACCGGCGGCGCGCTGCCGGCAGCCGTCGGCGTGACGCCCGGCACGTGTACGTTCAGTGTCAATGTCACCAGTGCCACGATCGGCGCGCAGACCAATACCACATCGGGCGTTACCGCCACGCAAACCGGCACGGCGGGGATACCCAGCAACACGGCCACGCTGACGGTCATCGGAGCACCGGTGGCGTCCAAATCGTTCAGCCCCACATCGGTACAAAGCACCACCGCGAATGCGGCGGCGTATTCCACGTTGACGCTGACCTTGAGCAACCCCAACGCCGCGTTGACCATCACCGGTGCGGCGCTGACCGATACGTATCCGGCGGGATTGGTTAATTTCACCGCGCCTAGCGCCACGCTCAATTGCACGGCGGGTTCGAGTGCTACACAAACGGGCGGTGTGGCCGGTGCCAACACCATGGGTATCAGCGCGGCCACCTTAGCGCCTGGCGGCAGTTGTACAGCGACCGTGCAGGTGTCGAGCGCTGCGTCAGCCACTTACAGCAACACCACCGGTGCGCCGACCAGTGCCAATGCGGGTACGGGTGTTGCCGCCAATGCCTCGCTCAACGTGACCAATCTCATCCCGACCGTGGTGACCAAAGCCTTTGCACCGGCAAATATCCTGGTGGGCGGCACGTCGGCGATGACAATCACGTTCAGCAATACCAACGGCGGCGCGAATACTATTACCGGCGTGGCGTTCAACGACAGCTATCCCTTGGGGCTGACAAACACTGCGGCAACGCCTGTCAGCAATACCTGTGGTGGCACGGTGACCATGCCGGCTAACGGTCTGCAGTTGGCGGGTGGTGCGATACCGGTGGGCGGTTGTTCCATCGTGGTCAACGTCACCAGTAGCGCGACCGGTTCTTATTTCAATACCATCCCCGTGGGTGGTGTGACCTCCACCAATGCCGGCGTGAATGCGGCGGCGGCGAGCCAGACATTGACGGTGTTAGCACCGCCCACCATCACCAAGTCGTTTTTTCCTGCGGCCATTGGTACGGATGCAGGAGATTTTTCCACCATGACCATCGTGGTGAGCAACCCCAACTCCGTCAACTTGACCGGGGTCAATTTCACCGACAGCTATCCCCAAGACGTGGGCGGCGTGGCGGCGGCGGACATGGTCAATGCGCCGACGCCGACGCTGAGCAACACCTGCAGCCCCGGTTCGACGGCGGGCACGGTGACCGGCGGCGCTGCGGGTAACTTTGTGTTGGGCTATAGCGCCGCTACCATCCTGCCCGGTGGCAGTTGCACAATCAGCATACGGGTACGCGGCGGTGCCGTAGCGGCCTACAGTAACGTGACCGGCAACGTCGCGGCCACCGGGCCGGTGGCGTTGACAGGCAATAGCGCGACTGCGGTGCTGTCGGTGGGCGGACCGGGGGTCACCAAGTCATTCAGTCCGGCAACCATTCCCGCCGGCGGCACCAGCTTGTTGACAATTACCCTGACCAACGACAACGGCTCAGCGATTACCGGCGTGTCCTTTACCGACACCTATCCGGGCACGTTGTCCAATGGCGGCGTGGCGTCAACCACCTGCGGCGGCACCGCTACCACACCCACCGCGAACAGTGTCGCACTCAGTGGCGGCACGATACCGGCCAACGGCAGTTGCACGGTGACCGTGAATGTGACCTCGACCACGTCACCCAACGTCAATATCATCCCGGCGGGCGCATTGACCACGTCCTCGGGTTCCAATCTCACCCCAGCCACGGGCACCTTGCTGGTGACGCCGCCGCTGACCGTGGCGAAGTCGTTTACCAACTCAAATGTCGCGACCGGCGGCACGTCGGTGTTGACCATCACGCTGACCAACCCTAACAATTTTGCCGTCACGGGCGTGGGCTTTACTGACGCCTACCCGAACAGTCCCGCTCAATTGACCAATACCGGCACACCCGCAGGCGCGACGACCTGTAGCGCGGGAACGGTGACGGCGGCGAACCTGGGCACGTCGGTGATCTTCGCCGGCGGCACGGTGCCCGCCAACAGTACTTGCACGGTCACGGTTAACGTGACTGCGCCTGCTGCGGGCGGCTACGTGAATACGTTGGCTGCCGGTGCGGTGACCTCGGGCAACGCGGGTGCCAACCTAGCGGCCGCTACGGCGACACTCAACGTCTATGCGCCGCCCACGATTTCCAAGAGTTTCACGCCAGCGAGTATGGTCACCGGTGGCACGGCGACGCTGTCGCTGACGGCGACCAACCCGGCCGCCAATCCGGGAACGCTGAGCGCGATTACCCTGCGTGACGTATTCCCGGTCGCACCCGGCGCGATGACGCTGGCCAATGCCACCGTGGGCAACGGCTGCCTGTCGTCCACCGTTACTAACCACTTGGGCGCGGCCCTCGTCGCGGGTGCTGCTGGTGTGCAAGTGAGCGGGATTTCGCTCCCGGCGGGCACGAGTTGCACGGTGACCTTTAACGTGACGGCTACAGCACTGGGCACCTACAGCAACACGACCGACGCGATTACCGCGACCGGCCCGGTCGCACTAACCGGCTTGACTGCGAACGCGACACTGTCCGTGACCGCAGGCGTGCCGGTTTCCGGCAACATTTATTTTGATGCCAACCAAAACGGCGTCATTGACAGCGGCGAGAGCTGGGCCGGGGGCACCTCTGTCACGGTGAACCTGCTACAGGGAACCACCGTGATCGCAAGCACCACGGTCAATCCGGGTACCGGCGCTTATAGCTTTCCAGCGGTGGCACCCGGCAATTACAGCCTGATTGTGACGACCGGTGCGGCCACCAACACCCCAGCGCCGCCTGCGGGTTGGGTATTTGTGTTGCCGACCACTGGCTTGGCGTTGATTAACGTGCTGTCGGTGCCGGTGACCAATATCAACTTTGGTTTGTTTAGCGGTGCGCGCATCACGGGCCGCGTATTTGCTGACACCGGTGTGGGCAGCGGCATCGCCAACGACGGCGTGCAAAACGGCACGGAGCTGGGTATCGGTGGCGTCACCGTGCGACTCACCGATTCAGGCAACACGACACTTTCCACCGCCACTACCGACGCTGCCGGCAACTACATCTTGAGCATACCTGGCACGCTGCCCAACGGCACGGTACTCAATGTGGTCGAGACCAACCTCACACCTTACGTTTCCACTGGCGGCAGTGCGGGCACTACCGGCGGTGCCTACGCGCGGGCGACTGACGCCACGACGTTTACGCTCACCATTGGCACCAGCTACAGCGGCGTTAATTTTGCTGATGTGCCGGACAATCAATTTGTCACCAACGGCGTAGCGAGCGGGACGCCGGGCACGTCGCTGACTTATTCGCACACGTTCACCGCAGGCACGGCGGGCAGCGTGGTGTTTTCGAGCACAGCGCTGCCGAACCCGGCGCTCGCCTGGAGCGAGGTGCTTTACCGAGACCTCAATTGCAACGGCATTCTAGAGCCGGCTGATCCCGTGATCAGCGCGGCGATTCCGGTGGTGGCCGGACAGATTGTGTGTATTTTGGTCAAGGAATTCGTCCCGGCCACCGCGCCTCTGAGTGCACAGAATCAGGTGACGGTGAGCGCGGCATTTGCCTACGCCAATGCGGTGCCCGCGTTGAACA
This sequence comes from Burkholderiales bacterium, assembly GCA_043743335.1. GTDB lineage: Bacteria > Pseudomonadota > Gammaproteobacteria > Burkholderiales > SG8-41 > UBA5216. Next base: position 28,574 of record JAYTWR010000046.1, on the reverse strand, counting down.
CCACCTACACCCGTACCGACATCACCACCGTCGGCGTGGCCTCGGGCCTTACCTTGATTAAAGAAGTACGCAACGTCACTACGGCCGGTGCGTTCGGTGCCAACAACACGGCCTTGCCCGGTCAGCAGCTCGAGTACCGCATTACCTATGCCAATGTGAGCAGTGGCGCGCTAACCAACGTGCAGGTGACCGATACCACACCGGCGTTCACCACCTTTGTCTCTGCGGCTTGCGGTGCGTTGGTGCCGAATATCGCTTCATGCAGTGTCACTACGCAGCCTGCACCCGGCACCACCGGCAATCTGGTTTGGACCTTGACCGGGCCGCTCGCACCCGGTTCGCAAAGTACCGTGCTCTATACGGTAACCGTTTTACCTTAACTAATTGATTTTAAACGATTATTATGGAATTTCCGAAACTTACCCGTATCCTGCACGTGGACGACGAGCCGGGCATTCTGGCCATTGTCGCGTTCGCCTTGAAGAAAATCGGTGGCTATTCCGTGATGAGTTGCGGCGACAGCCGGCAGGCGGTCGAATCCGCACACAGCTTCCGACCCGATATGGTATTGCTCGACGTGATGATGCCGTTTCAGGACGGCCCGCAGGTGTTTGCTGCGCTACGAGCGGCACCCGAAACACGCGACATTCCGGTGGTGTATCTCACCGCGAAAGTGCAGCCGCGCGAGGTGCAGGAATTGATCGAAACAGGTGCGGATGGCGTGCTGAGCAAGCCCTTTGATCCGGCCGATCTGTGCAAAAACCTCGAAGCGGTGTGGCGTGCGCGGCTTGAGGCGCGTATCACTTCTGTGAGTGCGTAGGCTGCGGCTAGTGCGCCGCTGTGAACTCGCTCACCACGGGCAATTCAATAAAAAACGCCGCGCCGCCCGCACTGTCCTTTGCGGACGGTGTGTAGCCGACAGTGCCATCCATCGCTTCGATCAAGCGGCGCGTAATACTCAGTCCCAAGCCCGCCCCGCCTTTGATACGCGACTGATCCGTATTCAATTGCTCAAAACGCTGAAACAGCCGCGGCAGATATTCCGCCGCAACGCCGGGGCCTTCATCCGTCACGATGATGCGCACGCGCCCGCTGTCGATGCCGGCGTTGCCACTGCTGCCGTCGCCGCCGTCGCGCAGCAATACGTTCACCTGTGAGCCTGCCGGCGAGAACTTGGCGGCATTGGACAGCAAATTGGTCAGCGCCTGAACGAGGCGGCCCTCGTCGACGTGCACCAACGGATTGACGGTCGCGTTCAGCACAAAGCGCACATTCAGCGGGTCGCCGTAAGACTTGATCGACGTGATCGCGTGTTCAACCACCGGTGCCAAGCGGTGCGGCGCCTGCTTGAATGCCAGTCGCCCGGCGTCCATGCGCTCTAGATCCAGAATATCGTCTACCAACCGTGCGAGGCGTTGTGCGTTTTGGTGCGCGATGTCGATGATCTGCCGCGATTCCGCGTCGCGACTGTCCAGTAACCCCTGTGCAGCCAGCGAGAGTGCGCCCTGTATCGCGGTGAGCGGCGTACGCAGCTCGTGTGACACGGTTGACAGGAACTCCGATTTGGCGCGTTCGGATTCCTTGCGTTCGGTGATGTCACTGCCCACGCCGATCAAGCGCACGCCTGCGCCTTTTGCATCGCGCTCAATTACCACGCCTTCTACATGCACCCAGCGCCACGTATCGCCGCTGCCGCGCATGCGAAATTCGGCGCGGTACACCGGTGCGACGCCCTTCAAGGCTGCGATTGTGCGTGCGTTCAAATCGGTGGCGTCCATGGGGTGCACCACCCCCCGCGCCTGCATGGATGTCATCGCCGTGGGCTGGCGGCGCAACCCCACCATCGCCGCCCAGTGCGCGCTCAAGTGGAGCGTGTCGTTCACGACATGCCAGTCAAACCAAAACAGACTGGCGCTGTTCAGCGCGAGCTGCAGGCGCTCCTCGCTCAGGCGCAGCGCCTGCTCGGACAGGTGCCGTGCGTTGACATCCGTGAGCGAACCCGCCAAACGCATCACGCGTCCGGCGTCATCGCGCAGCGACTGCGCCGTGGCGTGAAACCAGCGATAGTCACCGTCGCGGTGGCGCAAGCGAAACTCTAGGTTAAACGGCGTACGATGCTTCAAATGGGCAATCAAGGCGCTGCGCACACGCTCCCGGTCGTCCGCGTGCATAAGCGCTTCGATTTGCGTACGACCGACAGTCGACTCGCCGACGTTTAGTCCCAATAGCGCTTTGAATTTATTGGAGTAATAGCTTCTGCGCGCACCTGAAAACTGGCGTTCCCAGATGCCTTGACTGGCGCCCGACAGCACCAGTTCGTGGCGTTCGTCGCTGTCGCGCAACACTTGAGTCATTTCGGTCGCTAGCGTCAGGGCGCGTTCGCGCGTCAGCAGTAGGGCCGCGACCAACAGAAACAACAGCACGCTGGTAAACAGGCCGCCCGCCAACACGAGATCACTGCGCTGCCACCCACCCCAAGTGTTGGTTTGGGGCATACCGACCAGTAGCGTCCATTGCTGACCATAAACATTCATCGTCTTGCGCCAGCTCGACACGTCAACAGACGGTGGGATTTGCGCCGCGCGGCTGTCGCCGGCATACATGAGGCTGGCCGCACTGCGGGTGCTGCCCGCGTGGATTGCCACGCTGAGAGGCTGCTCCGGCTCGACGATGTGCGCCATCAGGTCGTTCACGCGAAATACCCCTGTCACAAAACCCCACAATGCCGCGTGGCGCTGCGCGGGCGTGTCGATAGCGGCACCGGGGCGGTACACCGGCATCGTCATGAGAAAACCCGCTTGGGCACTGCGAGTGGATTCCTGTAGCAGCGTGATTTTTCCGGTGATGTGCGTTTTACCGTCAGATCGGGCGGCGTCCAGCGTTGCGCGCCGGACGGGCTCGGCGTAGACGTCGTAGCCGAAGGCCCCCAAGTTGCGTTCGAGAAACGGTTCGACAAAGTGCACCGGCGCGTAGAATTCGCGCTGGCCGGCGGGCATCACCTGAAAATTCGGGAAGCCCTCTGCCCGCACGCCCCTGACGTACTCCGCCAGTGCCGGCGCCGTGAGCCAGCGGCTGTGGGTTAGCGCCTGAATGCCCGGATAGTATTCGTCGAGCCGCAGCGCCTTGACGTACGCGGCCCACGATGCGCGCGTGGCATCCGGGTGGGATACTAAATGGCCCTTCAATCCGCGCAACACCTGCTCATACGCCGCCAAGCGAGTCAGGACGCGCGCTTCAATATCTGCCGCGCGATTTTCAAACTGTTGCCGGGCGTTGCGCTGATCCTCGTTCGCTACAGCGCGCCACAGCAACAAGACAATCGCCACAGCCAGTGTCAGTGTGAGCCAAGCTGGCCACAAGCGCACCAATGTAGGCATGCGAGCAGATGTCGCCGAAGCGATTGAAGGCGTGTTTGACAGCGTGTTAGGGGCCATAAAGGACGCGGTAGCGCGCTGAAGTCGGCAAGGGATATTTTATATAACCAACTGCGTAACCGTTCAGCTTCAATGTAGTTTGCCGGTGACGAAGGTACCGCATCGGTCGTGATGCTGACAGCGTGAAATTGTCTTGCGTAAGCACTGCACGCGAATTACAGAGAAGCGGAATAGTAACTAATTGATTTTAAATGATTTTTTTATTGTCGGCAGGAGGCGCAGCGAAAAACTGCCGCGCGGCGCTGATGCTTACGCCGCGGCCGGTTTGCCGTCGGGAATAAACACGTAGCCAAATCCCCACACGGTTTGTATAAACGTCGGCTTGGCGGGATCGGCTTCAATCAACTTGCGCACGCGCGACACCTGCACATCGATGCTGCGGTCGAACGCACCGGCTTCGCGGCCACGCGCCATTTCCATCAGCTTGTCGCGCGACAGCGGCGTGCGCGGGTGCTGTACCAGCACTTTGAGCAGCGCGAATTCGCCGCTGGTGACCGTGATGTCCGCGCCATTGCGGGTAAGCGAACGCGTGCCCAGGTTGAAAGTGAATTCGCCGAACACCGCGATTTCACTGTCTGTGGTGGGGGCACCCGGTGGGGCCGCCACAGGGCGTCGCCGCAACACGGCCTGTATGCGCGCTACCAGCTCGCGTGGGTTAAAGGGCTTGGGCAGATAGTCGTCTGCGCCGACTTCGAGGCCGACGATGCGATCCACCTCGTCGCCCTTGGCGGTGAGCATAATGATAGGAATGTTGTCACTGGCACCGCGCAGCCGACGGCAGATGCTGAGGCCATCTTCGCCCGGCATCATCAAATCGAGAATCAGTAAATCGTGGCGCTCGCGGGCGAGATAGCGATCCATGTCTGCGGCATTGGCCACCGTGCGCACGGTGTAACCCTGCTCAGTGAGGTATTTGCTGAGCAGGTCGCGCAGACGCACATCGTCGTCTACCACCATAATGCGGGTCTTGGTTTCGGTCATGGTGTAATCGTAGCGATTTGCGTCCACCAGCGCCAGCATGCTGCGCATGGCAGCTTTTCGAGATTTCGTGTCCGCAACCCATCCTCGTAACAAATTGTTACAAATGAGGAATTTGCAGCGGCGGGCAGGCGACCTTATTGAGGGGTAAACGCGCTACGATAGTTACGACGGCTACGATAGTCAACACCCAGCGGCAGGTTCGGTGGGCGCACCGGTAACAGTTGCTTACAGAATAGGCCCGGCAGGCAACACTCTGCTTACAACTGGGTGCGAGCATGGGTCAACGTTGAGTCAGCGATAACGTTTTTTATCGCAAGGGAACGCGAACCCTGCGTGCCTCGAAACCGAAGCCGGTGTTTTTGAGTTTGCAATCAACCGCAGGACGACGATGAAAGTACCGATGAAAACTTTGCTGACAGTGTTGTCGCTGGGTAGTGTGTTGTCGATGCAGCCAGGCGCAGCCGTGCACGCCGGGCCGTTTGATGGCGCAGTACTCAGTGTGCAGTATGGCGGCGCTGGTCATCCCGGTGCGGGCAAAGGCGTTGACGGTCGGCAATCGTTTCGCGAGGCAGGCAACGCGCAGCCGGTTCCTCAACCCCCGAGGGAACGGCCGCGTGGTCAACTGACGGAAGATGAGCGCCGTCAGTTACATCGTGATCTCGACAAGGCGAATCGGGAACTGTACAGCGGCAACCGCCGTCGATCCGTACCTGCTGATTAATCACACTTAAGAGACCTTCCATGAAAAAACTGTTTAAAATCAATATGTTACATATAGTGTTCGCATTGCTTTTACCGCTTGCTGCGCTTGCTGCGGTGGCGGCGGAAGGCCCTCCAGGCAAGGGGGACGGCAAAGGGCCGTCCGCCGAGGAGCGCAAAGCGCCAATGGAACGTATGGAACGTATGGAATACTGCAAAGCCAATCCAGACAAATGCCGCGCTGAAAAGAAGGCGCGCATGGAGCAGATGTGCAAAGACAATCCTGAGCGTTGCAAAGACCTGCAAGCGCGCCACGAAAAGCGCCTAGAAGAATGCAAGGCCCATCCGGAAAAATGCCACGCTGAAAAGAAAGCGCGCATGGAAAGGCACGAGCAGATGTGCAAAGATAATCCCGAGCGCTGCAAGGCAATGAAAGAAAAAATGGACCAGCGCCGCGCTGAGAAAAAGGCCCATTTCGAGCAGCGTTTCAAAGGCGCGGACACGGACGGCAATGGCATGGTTAGCCGCGTGGAAGCGGAAAAATCGTTACCGCGTCTGGCGCGTCAATTCGAACGCTTTGATACCAATCAGGACGGCCAGGTCTCGCGTGACGAAATGGCCGCCGCGTTCAAGGCCCGCTTCGAGCGCCGCAAAGGGCGCGCGGAACCCACCAAAATCTGAGGTAGCCCATTATGCGCTGGTGCTCGTTGCTCACCGTAACGTTGCTGGTAGCGCTGTGCGGTGCCTTCAGCGTTGTCGGCGTAACACACGCTGCCCCGGTTAACGCTGAAGTCACGCCGCTAGGGGTGGACGCCGCGCGACACTTGTTGTTGCGCGCGAGTTTTGCTGCTGCGCCGGATGAAATTCGCCGGTTTTCGCGCCTGACGCGCGCGCAAGCCGCAGATCACTTGTTGGCGCAGGCAGATCAGCCGCGCGTGACGCCGCCGCCTACATGGGTGAACGAGCCGGTCACACCGGCATCGCGGCTGCGCGCGATGAGCGCCGAGGAGCGCCGTGATTTTCAGCGCAACAACGTTGCACGGGGTATGGAGATGCGCGGCTGGTGGCTGCAGGAAATGGCTGCCACGCCGAACCCGCTCGCAGAGAAAATGGCGCTGTTTTGGCACAACCATTTTGTGTCGAGCCAGCAAAAGGTGCGTCAGCCGCAATATTTGTATCGGCAAAACGGGCTGCTGCGCGAGCACGCGCTGGGCAACTTTGGGGTGTTGTTGCATGCGGTTGCGCGCGATCCGGCGATGGTGATTTATCTCGACAGTGCTTCCAATCGCAAAGGCCAGCCCAACGAAAACTTCGCGCGCGAAGTGATGGAGCTTTTCACGTTGGGTGAAGGTCATTACAGCGAGAGCGATGTCAAAGCAGCGGCGCGCGCCTTCACCGGGTGGAGCATCGACGGTGAGACCGGCGCGTTTCTGTTGCGTTCGCTGGCGCACGACGACGGCGAGAAAACCGTACTCGGGCGCAGCGGCGCTTTCGACGGCGATGCGGTGCTCGATATCCTGCTGGCGCAGCCGCAGACGGCGGAATTCATTGTGCGTAAACTGTGGCGCGAGTTTGTCTCGCCGGAACCCGACGCCAGCGAAGTGCGGCGCATCGCGGGCGTGCTGCGCGATAGTCGCTACGACATCCGCGCGGCACTGCGGGTGTTGCTGACGTCGGACGCGTTTTATGCGCAGCAAAACCGCGCAGCGCTGGTGAAATCACCGGTCGATCTGGTGGTGGGTGCGCTGCGACAATTTCAACTGACGGCGGGCGACGTGCCACCGTTCGCGCTGGTGGTGGCGCAACTCGGACAAAACCTGTTTTCGCCGCCGAATGTGAAGGGCTGGCCCGGCGGCGAGGCTTGGATCAATTCGACCACGTTGCTGGCGCGCAAGCAGTTTCTGGAGCAACTATTCCGCACCGGTGACATAAGTGACCGGCGCGCAGCCATGGCCATGCAGCCCGCGACACCCGCGCAAGGGGCCGCAGCCGCGCCGGTGGTGCAGTTGCGCCAGCGCCTGCTGCGCGCCATGAACGACATGCAGTTCGACAGCCAGCGCTGGCTGCGCGAGGCCGGCGGCGATCTGGCGCAAGCGCAGCGTGTGATGCTGGCGACAGCGCCGCAGCACGCGCTGCCGCCGGGCGCGTCCGGCATGGAGGTGATACGCCGCACGACGCAAGACCCGGTGTATCAACTCAAATAGGCCGGAGACCCGCTTATGGCTACGCTAAACCGTCGTGATTTTTTACGTTGGGCCACCGCCGGAGCAACGCTGACGGCGCTGCCGCTTGCCGCGCAGGCCGCAGCGGATTATCGTAAGTTATTGATTTTAATAGAGTTAAAAGGAGGCAATGACGGGTTGAACACAGTCATTCCGTATGCCGACAGCCACTACGCGACGTTGCGCCCGCGCTTGGCCGTCCCGCGCGATCAGGTGCTGCAACTCGATGAATTCACAGGCTTTCATCCCGCGCTGGCACCGTTGCTGCCGCTGTGGAAGGCGGGCGAGGTGGCGGTGGTGCAGGGCGTGGGGTACCCGTCGGCCAATCTATCGCATTTTCGCTCGATTGAAATCTGGGACACGGCCTCGAACAGCAGCGAATACCTGCAAGATGGCTGGCTGACGCGCACCTTTACGCAAGCGCCGCCACCGCGCGGTTACGCCGCCGATGCGGTGGTGGTGGGCAGCGCGGAAATGGGGCCCCTGATGAGCTCGGGCGGCAGTGCTGTGCGCGGCACACGCGCCAGTCGTACCATTGCGCTGACCAATACGGAGCAGTTTTTGCAGCAGGCGCGCCTAGCAATGGTGACGGGGCCCGCGCAAAACGCCGCACTGGGCCATATTTTGCAGGTGGAGCAGGATATTGTGCAGGCGGCTGCTGGTTTGAACGCCAACCACGCGTTTAGCACGGTATTTCCGCAAACCGGCTTTGGCAATGCGGTGCGCACTGCTTGCCAAGTGGTGGCCAGCGGCGGCGGCGTGGCGGCGCTTAAACTGTCAATTAACGGCTTTGATACCCACAGCGCGCAATTGGGCACGCATGCAGCCTTGCTCAAAACGCTGGCGGAGGGCTTGGCGGCGCTCAAGGCGGCATTAACCGAGATTGGCCGCTGGGACGACACTTTGGTCGCTACCTATGCTGAATTTGGCCGCCGTCCGCGCGAAAACGGCAGCGCTGGCACCGATCACGGCACCGCCAATGCCCATTTTGTGCTCGGCGGGCGGGTTAAAGGCGGGCTCTACGGCCAGCGTCCGGCGCTGGAGCGGCTGGATGGCAACGGCAATTTACCGTTCGCTGTGGACTTTCGCAGCATTTACGCCACAGTGCTGGAACGCTGGTGGGGGCTGAGCGCCGCTACTGCGCTGCGCGGGCAGTTTGCGACGCTGCCGCTCTTAAATTCATAAAATATAATAAAATCAATTAGTTACGGCATAACGCGCACGCACGCTGCCGAGCCGGTTGGCGGCGCATGCGTGGCGGGTGAGCATTGGCGTGGCCCGTCCAATAGCTGGCCGCTATCAACAACTTGCTCGCATTACCTCTCGTAGAACGTTAGAATACGTTCTCCGCCTTTCTGTGCAATTTTTGGGTGGAATCCGGGTTTTCTTATAAAAATCAGGGACGAGAGACGGCACTATGTTAGCTACGCGGATACGCCAAAAAGACGGACTCTTTTACTTTGCCAGTTACCCGGCGAAAGCCGTTCTGGAAAAGGCGCGCTTCATCAGCCGATTTTACGGTGAGGGTGAGGAGATGATTTCCGCGCAGTCCGTGCCGCAAAACGACGAAATCGCCCAATTTATTGCCCGCGTAGAGCGCAACGACGAGGCCTTTCAACGGTCGCTGTCGCGTGCCAAAGTCAAATCTCTGCGCAATTTTTATGAAATGGCGCAAAGCCAGCCGCCGATTCCCGGCACCGTGCTGTTGTTTACGTCCGAAACACTCAAATTTACTGCCTTGCCCGGCCAAGAGAGCGTGGGCAATATGCAGGAGCCCGACGCCAAGTACTTGATTATTGACGGACAACACCGTTTGGCCGCGCTGCGCTTTTATCTGAAAGAGCACCCCCAAGAAGCCGCCAGCATCAACGTGCCATGCATTATTTTCGATGGCCGCAGCGAGGATTTCGCGGCTGAAATGTTCGTCATTATTAACTCCACCACCACACGCATCAGCAAGAGCCATCTCATTGATTTATATGAGAGAGTGTCGTGGGCCGACCCCGACAAACGCTTCGCCGCGCGCTTGGTCGAAGATCTGTATCGTGAAGCCGACAGCCCACTGCGTTATCGCATTAACCGCTTGGGCGGACGCAGCCAGCTCGATAAATGGATTTTGCAGGCCGAGTTGTTCAACGAGCTGCATCGTTGGATCAGCATGGATTGGAAAAAAATCCGTTTGGTAACAAACAGTTATCGCGAAGGTGAGCGTTACTACGAAATCATCCGCGATTTTTTCAAGGCCGCCGAAAAAGTGTGGGGCGATTCGTGGGATCACGACGGTTACATGGTCACCAAGCCGGTCACCATCAAAGCCATGATTCGCGTGTGTGCCGATTTAGCGCGCGTCGATGCCGAGCCGCTGGACGGCCGCGCCAAGCGTTGGGAGGCGCGCCTGATACCGTGGAAGGAGCAAATGCGCGGCTTCCGCTCCGAAGGCTTTTACGAGCGCTTCCCGGCCAAAGGGCAAATCGAGCGCGTGGCGCGCATCCACCGTGATCTTGCGCGCTGGGCCGATATTGAAGTGCGGGTACCGACCAAAGCCGCAACCTAATTTAGCCGGCGGTCAACTCTGCCAAAGAGCGCGCGAGATTCTCGCGCGCTTTTTTTTCGAGCGCCGTTTGAAAGCGCGGCGTGGCGTAAATCGACGGGCGGTCGAGAAACCCTTGCAGGATTTTCCGGCGCGCGCGGCGGAATAAAATGCCCGGCACAAAATGGTATTCCGCACGCACTTGAGTTTCGTATGCCTCAAAGCGCGCGGCGTCTGCGCCGAGGATCGCCAGATCAATATCCACCAGTACTTGCGCGTCTGGCGTCAGCGGCTGCGCGTCATGGCAGGTGGCCATGATGAGCGCCTGCACACGATCTTGCGCCGGTCTGCCAAGGCTGCACTCGGCCATCACGCGCACCGCCCAAGCCGCACTTTGTGATTCGTTGTTTTTGGCGTGTGGATCGTAAATCGCGTCATGAAACCACAACGCGAGTTCCACTTCGTCAGGGTACTCGCATAAAGCGCGCGCAGTGTCCAAATGCACGAGACACGCCGCGACATGCTGCGCGGTGTGGTAGTGGCGGTGCGCTTCGGCGTAGCGCGTGGTCAGCGCAGCAAAAGCATTCGCCAGCGCGCTGTCGGCGTGCTGCGCCACGCCGAGGCGCTGCCACAGCAGCAGCCAGCGCTTTGCGGTAAGCATTTGATTTTATTGAATTATTGCTTCGCCGCCGTGAGCATGATTTCTACCAGCACATTGGCACCCAAGCGCGCTTCCACCGTGGCGCGCGCGGGCGGGCGAGTTTGATCCACCCACGCCATCCAGGCTTCATCCATCTCGGGCTTGAGTGCCATGTCGGTGACGTAAACCGTGGCGCTCAAGATGCGCGACTTGCTGCTGCCGCATTTCGCTAACAGCGCGTCGATTTGGCGCAGCACATCCGCCGTCTGCGCTTGCATGCCGACGTTTAAGTTTTCGGCGACCTGGCCGGCGAGATAAATTACCCCGTTGTATTCGGTCGCGTCCGACAGCTTTTTCATCGGCGTGTGATAGGTGATATCGCTCATGGCAAGCCCCGCGCCTACTTTGCCGCAGTGACCATGATTTCGACACGTGTGTCAGCCGAGCCGAGCTTGGCCTCGACGCAAGCGCGCACCGGCTTGTTGTTGGGATCAACCCATGCGGTCCACGCGGCGTCCATCAACGGCTTTTCGCTCATGTCGGCCACCCACACGTTCGCCGACAGGATTTTGGATTTGTGGCTACCGCATTCGGCGAGAAAGCCGTCGATTTTTTTGAGAATTTCTTCGGTCTGCGCTTTGGCGTTGCCAGCTTTATTGTCGGCGGTGGTGCCGGCGATGAACACCAGATTGCCGTACTCGACGGCGCGGCAAAGGGTGGGGCCGGGATGGTGACGTTTGATTTCGCTCATGCTGGAATCTCCTGTGAAAGATGGGTAAGGGTAAGGGTTAGGGTTACCGCGAGGGTTATTTTTAAAATACGCTACGCGGTCGTGCAATGGGTATGATGTCGTGCATTACGCGCCGTGTCGAGTGCGCAGGAGAATTCTGAATCGTGCCGCAGGCTCAGGCGGGCCGCATGCGCGCGCTGGCGGTGACCAGCAAAGCGCGCTACGCCAAATTGCCGGATACGCCCACGGTAGAAGACGCTGGCGTCAAGGGCTTCGACGTGAGCACTTGGAACGGCTTGGTCGCACCGGCGGGCACGCCGCCCGCCATCGTCAAGCGCCTTGCGGCGGAAATGCAGCGTACGGCATTGCTGCCGGAGGTCAAGCAGACGGTAGAGCGTCTGGGTAGCGAAGCCGTGGCATGTACGCCGGAGGCGTTGACCCGCCGTGTAGACGTGGAATTGCAGCGTTGGGTTAATATTGTTCGCACGCGTCATATCAAGCCCCAGTAAAGTACTAACAAGGAGATCGCCATGAAACCGCAACTCGCCCATGTCGGCATCTATGCCACCGACACTGAAAACATGATCCGTTTTTACGTAGACGTGCTCGGCTTGACTGTCACCGATCGCGGCATATCGACCAGCACCAAGGTGCCGATTATTTTTATGTCGTCAAATCCGACGCAGCATCACCAGTTTGTGATTGTGCAGGGGCGCGACAAGGCCGCCGCCAGCACCATCAATCAACTGTCGTTCAAAGTGGACGAGTTGAAAGATTTGCGTGAGGTTGCGGCCAAGGCGACGGCACACGGGGTCAAGCTGCGGCAAGTCAGCCACGGCAACGCGTGGTCGGTGTATTTTCCCGACCCCGAAGGCAATCAGGTGGAAATTTATCTCGACACGCCCTGGCATGTGGCGCAGCCGCACGGCGACCCGATGGATTTTTCGTTGTCAGACGCTGAAATTTACGCGCAGACCGAACAAAAGGTGCGCGCTGATCCGACGTTCAAATTAAAAGACGCGCGCGAAGCGGAACTTGCCCGCGTTTTGGGGCAAGCGTGAGCGCGTCGCCGAATGCCGAGGCGAAACCCATCGGGTTTTCGACCGAGAGGCTCACCGCGATTGATTTGTTGCACGAGATCGGCCAGCTCGACGGCCATGTGCTGCGCGCCAGCCGCACGCGGGTGGCACCCGGCGGCGGCTACGCTGCACATCATCATCAGGGACGGCCGGAAATCATCGTTATGCTGCGCGGCACACTAACCGAAACGCGCGACGGTAAAACGCTGGATTACACCGCCGGCGGTGTGTTGGTGATGAGCCATGGCGTGACGCATGTGCTGGAAAACCGCACGCAAAACGAGTTGGAATACGTGTCGATTACCGTGCGTGTGCCATGATCCCGAGAACGGGTTTCATGTAACTAATTGATTTTAAACGATTTTAAAGATAACTCATGACCCAAGCACTTCCGTTGGCAGGCATCCGAGTCGTTGAATTTTGTCACGTGGTGATGGGGCCAGCGTGTGGGTTGATCTTGGCCGACATGGGCGCGGAAGTCATCAAAGTTGAGCCTCTCGACGGCGATCACACACGCAAGCTCACGGCGTCGGGTGCGGGGTTTTTTCCCACGTATAACCGCAACAAGAAAAGTTTTGCCGTCGATCTCAAATCAGCGGCGGGCCACGAAGCGGTGCTTAAGCTGATCGCCAGCGCGGATGTGGTCACTGAGAATTTCCGCCCCGGTGCCATGGATAAATTGGGCTTTGGTCAAGCGGCGCTGCGTAAACTCAAACCCGAACTGATTTACTGTTCATTGAAAGGCTTTCTGCGCGGCCCGTACGATCATCGTACGGGGCTCGACGAAGTGGTGCAAATGATGGGCGGCTTGGCTTACATGACCGGCGGGCGTCATGGCCCCTTACGCGCGGGCGCATCGGTGATCGACGTTATGGGCGGCATGTTTGCGGTGATCGCCGTACTCGGCGCACTGCATCAGCGCAAAGGCACCGGCCAAGGCCAGTTCGTGCAAAGTGCGCTCTATGAAAGCTGTGCTTTCCTGATGGGCCAGCACATGCTTGAAGGCCACGCCACCGGCAAGCCGGTGACGCCCATGCCCGACCGCATTCGCGCGTGGGCGCTCTACGATAATTTCAAAACCAGCGACGGGGAATGGGTGTTTGTGGGCGTGGTGAGTGACAGCCAATGGAAGGTGTTTTGCGACGCGTTCGGCTTGCAGGCGCTGCTCAGTGATCCCGCATTAAAAACCAATCCGCAGCGTGTAGTGGCGCGCCCGCGCATACTGCCCATCGTTGTCGATCTGTTCAGCAAAATGAGCAAGCTGGCATTGATGGCCAAGTGCGATGAACTGGGCTTGCCGTTTGCGCCGATTGCTAGGCCCGAGGATTTGTTCGACGATCCGCATTTGAATGCAGGCGGCTTGACGCCGGTGACGTTGCTCAACGGGATTCAATCCAAAGTGCCGAGTCTGCCGATAGAAATGGGCGGCGAGCGTTTCGGCACGCGGCTGGATATTCCGCAGGCGGGCGAGCATACGCGTGAGATATTGCTCAGTCTGGGCTATACCGCAGCGGCTATTGATGCCATGGTGCGAAATAATATTTTCGCAATAAAAACAAATGGTTAGGTAATATTAAACGTTGGCTGCGCGGCCGTTTCCAAGGCAGTGACTTCTTTCAAAACAGTTTTCAAGTGGCTGCTGCTGTTGGTCATAGCCGCAGGGCTGTGGTACGCCATCGGACGGCGCGATCCGCCGGTCTTTAAGGAGCTGCAAGGGCCGCAGGATGTAACGGTTATGCCTGCGTCGGGTGAGTTGCAGACGCCGACTTCGCCCAAGCTGTATGGCGGGGGCGCCACCAGCCGCATGGCGATTTTGTTGACAGATGCTAACTCCGCCTGGCTGGGCTTGGTACACGGGTTGAAGTCGTTCGGCGTCCCATTGACCGTCACCACGGATTATCGCGAAGCAGTGCGTCATCAAGTGGTGATGGTATATCCCGTACTGTCGGGCAAGGTGTTGCCTGCCGAGGGTTTTGATGCGCTGCGTGATTTTGTCAAACAAGGCGGCACCTTGATCGGCAGCCAGGTGCTGGGCGGCGGCATGCGGCACTTGTTTGCGTTTGAGGAGGCGGTTGCCAGTGCTGCGCACACCAGCCTCACGCTGTCGGCGAATGCCCCATTGCGTGCGGATCTGTTGTCTCTCGAAGACCGCAAGCTGGTCATTGGCAGCGCGCAACAGCCCATAGGGACTTACGCGTACCGCAATCCGCGCGGCGTGGTGTTGGCGCAGTTCGACGACGGCACCGCGGCCATCACGCGCACGGATGTTGGCGCGGGACGCGCTTACGCATTGGGTATCGATATAGGCGCCTATGCGGGGCTGGGGCAAGCCAATCGGGCGGAAGGCGTCGTGCAGCAATACGTGAACACGTTTGCACCGGGTGCGGACATGCTGTTTTTGTTGCTGCGTGCCATCTACCTCGCAGGCGAGCCGGATGCGGTGGTGCTGGGAACAACGCCGCAAGGCAAAAAGCTCAGCATCCTGCTCACGCATGATATTGACTACACGCGCTCGGTGGAGAACGCTTTGCACTATGCGGCGTTTCAGCAGTCACAGGGCATCGCCGCCACCTATTTCGTTCAGACCAAGTACGTGCGCGACTGGAACGACGACGTGTTTTTCCATCCTGAAAACGTGGCCAAGTTGAAGCAGTTGCAAACGATGGGCATGGAAGTTGCCAGCCATTCGGTGGCGCATTCAAGGCAATTCAGCAAGTTATCGATGGGCGACGGCAAGGAAAGTTACCCCGCTTATGCGCCCTTTGTGCGAGACGCAACCCGTACCGATCATGCGACGGTGTTGGGTGAATTGCGCGTGAGCCGCTACTTGTTGCAGGCTGCGCTGGGCGCGGGCGACGTGCCCAGTTTCAGGCCAGGCCACTTGCAAAACCCCAGTCAATTGCCGCAGGCGTTGCAGGCGACAGGGTATCAATTCAGCTCGTCGGTCACAGCCAATAGCTCGTTATCGCACTTGCCGGTTTGAGTTTGCAGTTGCCTGGCGCTTGGCGGCTGGTGTCCGCCGACGTGCAAACCAGTGCTGCCAGTGTGGGTAGTGCATCGACGCCCGGCACGCAAACGCTGCTGCTGGAGAAAATTAAGGGCGACGTGACGCTTACGTTTGCTGCACAATAGCAGCGTGACACTAAAGTGTTATCCGGATGTACAATGTTATTGTTTAAAATCAATTACTTATGAATATCATTTAATAATATGAAGCTAATCGACATCGCCAAAGTTATTCGCAGCAAAAACGCGGGGCCGACAACGCTCACGCTGGATATTTTGTTTAACGACGAAGCGGGCTATCAGCGTGCGCTGAATGCGCCGTCGCTGCAACCGGCGGCGATTGCGCCGTTGTATGGCTTGAAGCCGTCCCAGGTGCAGTTCATTCCGTATCCGCCTGCGATGGCAATCAAGATTGCCATGGATCGCACGATAGTCGCGGGTAACCCCGGTGATCGCGATGTGTATGGCGCGCAGCAACATGGGCCGTTGTTGGAGATCGAAGTATGAAAGCCATCGACAAACTGCGTGCCGAGGTTAAAACCGCTAACGGCCTGGCACCGCTGAAAGTGCTGTCGGCCTCTGGACAATTGGGGTATGGCGTGCCCGAGGCGGCGTTTAACGAGGGGCTGAAACGGCAGCCGCATTTTATCGGCGCAGACATGGGCTCGATTGATCCGGGGCCTTACTACTTGGGCAGCGGCAATATTGCGACCAGTGATGCGCAGACCATCGGTGATCTTGCCCTGTTGATTAAGGGCGCACGGGCGATCAATGTGCCGTTGTTGATCGGCACGGCGGGTTGCGCGGGTGCTGCGCCGCATCTGGATAAGGTGCTGGGCATGGCGCGCGATATTGCACGTGATGAAGGCTTACACTTCAAGTTAGCGTCGATACGCGGCGATATGCCGCGTGATGCGATCAAGCAAGCCATACGCGCGCGCAAGGTGACGCCATTGGGCGCAATTGCAGCGTTAACCGAAGCGGATGTGGATGCTTCAACACATATTGTTGGGCAAATGGGCATCGAGGCGTTTCAGCGCGCGTTGGATGCGGGCGCGGATGTGGTGATCGCCGGGCGCGCCTGTGACACGGCAGTGTATGCGGCCATACCCGGCATGCTGGGTTATCCGCTGGGGCCGGCCATGCACATGGCGAAGATCGTTGAGTGTGCATCGCTATGCACCACGCCGGGCGGGCGTGATGCGTTGTTGGGCACGCTGGAAGGTGACAGCTTTACCGTGGACAGCATGAATCCCATACGCAACGCCTCGCCGATGTCGGTGGCGGCGCACAGTTTGTATGAACAAGGCGACCCGTATCGCGTGTATGAACCCGAAGGCACGCTGCATGTGGACAACGCGCACTATGAGCAGATCGATGCACATCGCTGCCGCGTCTCCGGCGCGCGTTGGGAACCGGCCACACAATTTACGGTGAAGATTGAGGGTGCCGCCAAGGTTGGCGAACGCGCGTTGATGCTGGCCGGTTGCGCCGACCCGCGCGCCATTGCGGCGATGAAGGAGATACTGCCCGCCGTAGAAAAAACCGTGCGCGAGCTGACGGCCAAAACGGTAAAAGAAAAATTCGACGTCTACCACCGCGTCTATGGCATCGACGGCGTGTTCAACTGGGGCGGTCCGCCGCGTGAACTGCCGCGTGAAGTGTTTGTGATGGTGGAAATTATTGCCGAGACCGCCGATGCCGCCAAAGCAGTGGCAACCGTGTTCAAGCAATTTACGCTGCACCACGGCTTTCCGGGGCGTATTTCAACGGGGGGAAATCTCGCGTTTCCGTTTACGCCGCCAGAGGTGGTTACTGGCCCAGCTTACCGGTTTAGCGCTTATCACGTGATGGAGACGGACGACTTGCCGGGCTTGTTTCCCGTGAGCGTCGAGCAGCTCTAACGCTAGACTTCGCCTTTGACAACGTAGTGGGCGATAAAGTAGGTGCCCGCGGCCATGAAAACATAAATGAGCAGGTCAAAAAATCCGCGGCCTTTACCGCTGGCGGTGGCGTTGTGCCAGGCCCGATAGCTGAAAAACAGCGCCACGGTCACGCCCAAGGCGATCAGCGGAGAGTGCGAGAAAGCGTCGGTGGCTTTATCAAAGCCCTGCGATATCCAGCCGCCTTCGCGCACCGACCGATACGCGATGCCGACGATACCGGCAATCACCAACACGATGGTGATTAGGGATTCAACTGCTCCAAAAACCTGTTTCACTACGCGAAGTCTCCCAATTTCGGCGTTACCCGCCTGGCACCGGCCCAGCGACGGATATTCCTGCAAATAACCACGGCACGTTAAGGTTCACGAGCATTGTAGCAGCCCAAAAGCATACCGTGTGATGAGCAGATTACAGGGCGTCACATACCGCTTCTGTAACAATCGCGGTGGTCGCTTCGCCGCCAAGATCAGGCGTCAGCAGTTTGCGTGCGGTCACCGTTTCCACCGCTTTCATCAATCGCAACGAGGCCTCTTTTTCGCCCAAATGGTCCAGCATGATTGAGGCGGTCCAGAACGTTGCCACAGGGTTGGCGATGCCTTTGCCAGTGATGTCAAAGGCGGAACCGTGAATCGGCTCAAACATCGACGGAAAGCGCCGTTCAGGATTTAAATTGGCGGTAGGCCCGATGCCCAAACTGCCGGTTAGCGCGGCCGCGAGGTCGGACAAAATATCCGCGTGCAAGTTAGAAGCCACCAGCGTATCCAGCGACCACGGTTTGAGCACCATATTGGTGGTGACGGCATCGACTAGGATGCGCTGGGTTTCGACATCGGGATAGGCCTTGCTCACTTCGTAAAATATTTCATCCCACAACACCATGCCGTGGCGTTGTGCGTTGGATTTGGTCACCAGCGTCAGGTGTTTGCGCTTGCGCCGTTGCGCGAGCTCAAAGGCGAATTTGTGTATGCGCGTCACGCCGGTGCGCGTGAAAATAGACGTTTCCGTGGCCACTTCTTCAGGCAGGCCACGATGGGCGCGACCGCCGCTGCCGGAGTATTCGCCTTCGGTGTTTTCGCGTATCACCACCCAATCGATATCCTGCCCTTCGCGCAGCGGGCTAGTGATGCCGGGTAGCACGCGCGCCGGGCGCACGTTGGCATATTGGTCAAAGCCTTGGCAGATCGGTAGCCGCAGTCCCCACAGCGAAACATGGTCGGGCACATCGGGCGCGCCCACTGCGCCGAAAAATATCGCGTCGCACTGCTTGAGTTTGTCGAGGCCACCGTCGGGGATGTAGTAACCGTGTTGCTTGTAGTAGGCGCTGCTCCACGGGAAATGCTCGATATTGAGCTTGAAGCCGCGATCGCGGCCAGCCAACACTTCCAGTACCTGCAGGCCAGCGGCAATGACTTCCATTCCAATGCCATCACCGGGGATAGCCGCAATTCTGTATTCACGCATGATTTGTTCGCCGAAATGAGCCGATGGTAGCCGAAAGCGCTGCCAGTCGTAAGACGGGTAAGGTACTTTGCTAGAATCGAAGCAGACTACAGGGCCTCTCTATTTTGAAAATTCTGGCGTTGGAAACCTCCGGTGATGTGTGTTCCGTGGCGCTTTGGCGTGACTGTGTCGTTGACGTGCGCGAGGCTGCGGCGGGCCAAAGGCAATCGGGACTGCTGCTCGATCAGGTGCACGATCTGCTGCAGGCCTGCGGCGAAACCCTCGCAGCGCTGGACGGCATTGCGTATGGCGCGGGGCCGGGTGCGTTTACGGGTTTGCGCGTGGCTTGCGGTGTCACACAAGGGCTGGCGATGGGCGTGAACAAACCGGTGACGGGCGTGGGCACGCTGCATGCGTTGGCCGAAGCTGCTGGCGCAGCGCGCGTCGTGTGTTGCGTCGATGCGCGCATGCGTGAGGTGTATCACGCGGCCTATGAAAAACGTGACGGCGCGTGGCACACGATACAGTCACCGGGGGTTTATGCGCCGGGCGCAGTGCCGCCGCTGCGGGGCGATGGCTGGTTGGGTTGTGGCAACGGATTTGCGGTGTATCGTGACGCGCTTATGGCAAGCTATGGCGCGCAACTCAGTGGCGTGAAGGAAACCCTCTACGCCAGTGCGCGTGAGGTGGCGATACTCGCCGCACCGGTGTTCGCGCGCGGCGAAGGGATGAGCGCCGAGCTTGCTGCACCCCATTATGTGCGCGACAAAGTGGCGTTGATGACCCATGAGCGTTGAGCGAGTACGCGAGCCATGAGCGCCCAGCTACGTCCACTGTGTGAATTGCGCCCAATGCGCGGCGCGGATCTTGATGCCGTGATGGCCATCGAGAACGTGATTTACACCCGTCCGTGGACACGCGGTAATTTCGCCGATTCGCTGAACGCCGGTAGTCACTGCTGGACACTGGAATACCAAGGGGTGATAGCGGGCTACGCCGTGTTGGCGGTGGCCGCGGGCGAAGCGCATTTGCTCAACCTGAGCGTGGCTGCCGCATGGCAACGGCGTGGGCTCGGTAGAGGGATGTTGTTGTATCTAATTGATTTTATTGAGAAAAATAATATAGGCATCATGTTTCTGGAAGTGCGGGCGTCGAATGCGGCGGCGCGTGCGCTGTATGCGCAGGCGGGCTTGCGCGAAATTGGCGTGCGGCGTGCGTACTATCCGGCACACGTGGGCCGCGAAGACGCGATTGTGTTGGAATACCGGCCATGAGTACGAATGGCACGAAGGGCGCAGATGAATCGAACCGCGCCGCACGCCGCGCATTGATGTTGCAGGAAATGGGCTTGTCGCCACAGTGGCATTTGCGCGATGCGCCGGGTGCTGTTGAAACACCGGCTGCGCCAGCGGCTTTGTTGCCGGTTAACGACAGCGCAGATCGCCGTGCTGCCATCCTGCGCATGGATTGGCCGCAGCTCAAAGCCTGCGTCGCCGATTGCACGCAGTGCGGCCTGCACGAGCGGCGCAACAAAACCGTGTTTGGCGTGGGTGACGAAAACGCCGACTGGCTGTTTGTGGGTGAAGGCCCCGGCGCAGATGAAGACGCGCAGGGCGAGCCGTTTGTGGGGCAGGCGGGCAAGCTACTGGATAACATGTTGGCGGCGATTCAGCTCAAGCGCGGCAGCAATGTATACATTGCCAATGTGGTGAAATGCCGTCCACCGGGCAATCGCAACCCCGAGCCCGCCGAAGCGCTGGCTTGCGAGCCCTATTTGCACCGGCAGATCGATTTAATCAAACCCAAGCTCATTGTGGCGTTGGGCAAGGTGGCGGCCACCCACCTGCTGGCGCGTGACGCCAGCGTCGCCAGCCTACGCAACACCGTGCATGAGTATCGCGGCATTCCGCTGATCGTTACCTATCACCCGGCGTATCTGCTGCGCAGTCTGGCGGAAAAGGCGCGGGCGTGGGAAGACCTTTGTTTTGCCGTGGATACCCTGCAGGGCTTGAAATCCGCCCATCCCGAAACCATATAGAATGCGCACATTCTCACTTGAGGAGCACAACATGTTGAAACGCCTGACGACGCTTTTGCTGCTGGTTACCGCCACCATGCTGGGCGGCTGCGGATATAACACCTTGCAAACTACTGACGAGCAGGTGAGTGCGGCGTGGGCTGAGGTGCTCAATCAATACAAGCGCCGTGCCGATTTGATTCCCAATCTGGTCAAGGTGGTTGAAGGCTTTGCTGCGCAAGAGAAAGACGTGTTGCTGGGCGTGACCAAAGCCCGCGCATCGGTGGGGGCGATTCAGGCCACGCCTGAGCTGGTGAATGATCCTGCGGCGTTTGCTAAGTTTCAGGCGGCGCAGCGTGAACTGAGTTCATCGTTGGGACGGCTGATGCTGGTGGCTGAAAATTATCCGCAGCTAAAATCGGATCAGAATTTTCGCGACCTGCAGGCGCAACTGGAAGGCACGGAAAATCGCATCACTGTGGCGCGTAACCGCTACATCAAAGCGGTGCAGGAATTCAACGTCACCGTGCGCCAGTTTCCGAGCAATCTGACCGCCATGCTGTTTGGTTTCAAAACCAAGCCGCAGTTCACCGTGGACAACGAAAAAGCCATTGCCGAGCCGCCGAAAGTGGATTTTGGTGCAAAGCCTGCGGCGTCGGCCCCGGCACCTGCGCCCGCCGCCAAGTAAGTTTTTATGCTGGGTTTGCGACAACTGCCGCGAGTGATGCTCGCGGCAGTTTTGTTTGGGGCGTCGCTGCTGGGTGCGCAGTTTGCGCTAGCGGATGTCGCCGTACCCGTATTGAAAGCGCGCGTTACCGATCTCACTGCCACGCTATCAGCCAGCGAGCTGGCCACGCTCGAAGCCAAGCTGGCTACCTTCGAGCAGCGCAAGGGCAGCCAGATTGCGGTGCTGATGGTGCCGACGACACAGCCGGAAACCGTCGAGCAATACGGCATTCGCGTGGCGGAGCAATGGAAACTCGGTCGCAAAGGCGTGGATGATGGCGTGCTGCTGTTAATTGCAACCGATGACCGCAAGTTGCGCATCGAAGTGGGGCGCGGCTTGGAAGGCGTGCTGCCGGATGCTACGGCGCGGCGCGTGATCGACGAGTTTATCGTGGGCCCGTTCAAGCAACGGGAATTCAATGTCGGCATCACCGCTGGCGTAGATCGCATCATCAAAATCATCGATGGCGAACCGTTGCCGGAGCCCAAAGTCAAGGGGCGTGGTGCCTCGTCGGTGATCGATAGCGAGGATGCTTTCGGCTGGGGTGCCTTGCTGGTAGTGGTGCTAGGCGGTGTGTTGCGATCGATGTTCGGCAGCTTGCTGGGCTCGGTAGTGGCGGGTGTTATCGCGGGCTTTGCTGCGACGTTTCTGGGCGCGGGCGCGATGGTTGCCGGCGGGTTGGGCGTTTTTGTGTTTTTGCTTTGTCTGATTGGATTTTCATTTTTTGGCGGCGGTGGCTGGAGCAGTGGTTCGTCCGGCGGCAGTTGGAGCGGCGGGGGTGGCGATTTCGGTGGCGGCGGCGCTTCGGGTAGTTGGTGAATTCTTTTTAACCCTATGAACTTATTGAGAATTTTAAAACACTTGCTGATGCCGGATTGGTACGCCCGGCGGGCGCTTGCCAGCGCTGCACTGCGGCGCATCGAAGCGGCCATTGGGCAGTCCGAAGCAGCGCATCGCGGTGAAATTCGCTTGGTCACCGAAGGCGGTTTTCATCTGTTGCCGTTGTTAAGGGGCATGACCGCGCGCACGCGCGCCATCAAAGTGTTCTCCGATCTGCGCCTGTGGGACACCGAAGAAAACACCGGCGTGTTGATCTATCTGCAACTGGTCGATTGTGATTTCGAAATACTGGCTGATCGCGGCATTAACGCACGGGTGCGGCAAGGCGAATGGGAGGCGATTTGCCTGCGCATGGAAGCCGCGTTCCGCGAAGGCCGTATCGAGGCCGGTGTGACGGTCGGGCTGGCAGACATCACCGCTTTGCTGACGCACCATTTTCCTGCGCGCTCGGTTAACCCGAACGAGTTGCCGAACACGCCCGTGCAGTTGTGACAGCGCCAGGTGTTGCCACCCCGCTGTTAGTCCGACCGCCAACGCCGCTGTCAACGTGGCTGTCAACGCCGCTGTCAACGCCGCTGTCAACCCCGCTGTCAACCCCGCTGTCAACCCATCTCACCGCGCCGCGTTTTTGCCTGATGCCCGCACGTTACGCGGCGCCGGGGGAACGATGAATCATCCTGATGTCGCAGCATACGGCGCGGCCAGTGCGCTGGCGGAAACCATCACGCTTCAGCAGGCGAAGAAGCTCATTCAGTGCATGGCGCATGAGCAGAGCTTCCTGTTGCTGGCACCGCCCGGTGTGGGCAAATCCGATATGGTGTTTCAGGCCGCGCAAGAGGCAGGGTTGCCGTGCCGTTCGCTACTGGGCACGCAGATCGCGCCGGAAGACGTGAGCGGCATTCCGCGCATTGTCGGCGAGCGCTCAGTGTTTTGTCCGCCGCGCATTTTGCTGCCGGAAAATGCCGAACCGTTTTGCCTGTTTCTGGATGAGCTGCCCGCCTGCGCGCCCGACGTGCAAAAGGCGTTTTATTCGCTGCTGCTCGAACGCCGTTTGGGCGAGCATGCCTTGCCCGCAGGCACGTGGGTGGTTGCTGCTGGCAACCGCGTGCAGGATCGCGCACTGGTGCGGGCGATGAGCTCGGCGTTGGTGAATCGTGTCACGCTGCTCAATGTACGCGTCGATCACGAAGAATGGTTTGTCTGGGCAGCGCGCCACAAAGTGCGCGCGGAGATCGTGAGTTTTTTGCGCGCCATGCCCGATGCCTTGATGCGCCCTGTGCCGTCTGATCCCGCGCCGTTTTCCACACCGCGTGCGTGGGCGTTGCTGTCACGCGCGCTCGATCTCGCCCAGGGCGCAGGCGTGCTCACGCGTGAGACGCGTCGTGCGCTGGCGTTCGGGCGCTTGTCTGCCGAAGACGCAGCGGTTTTTTGTGCGCTGGCCGAAGAATTGATCGGTGCCATGCAGGCGCCAGCCTGGTATGTGACGCATCCCGAAGCGCTGCCCAAAAGTGAAGCGGGGCGCTGGTTCATTCTGAATTGCATACGCCAGCAGGTCAGTGACGGCAAGCTCACGGGGATCAAACCGCGCGCCATAGACCGGTTTTTGCGCGGCCTGCCAGCGGAAAACCAACTCACGTTGCTGACGGATTTGGTTGAGCGTTGGGGTGCCTTGGGCGCGGACAAGGCCATGTTCGAGTTGTTGAAAAGCGTATCAAATCTCTGATGGCCGCCGTGCTGTCGGCGCGCGACACGCTCGCACGCATCCACAAGGGTTTGCGCATGGTGACCGTGCCGTTCCCGCATCTCTCGGGCTTGGTGGCGGCAGCGCGCGTGAGCATCGATGAACGCGTGCCGACGGTGGGCGTGTTCGCTTCGGGGCGCATGGTGGCGAATCCGGCGTTCGTCGCCAAGCTTAAGGACAACGAGCTGGTGTTCGTGCTCGCACACGAGATGCTGCATCTGGCGCTGCGTACGCACGACCGCGCACGCGGTTCGGATCACGTGCAGTTTAACTATGCGCACGATTACATCATCAACGACATGCTGCGTGCTGAGCTGGGCTTTCAGCATATCCCGGCAGGCGGGCTAGATATGCCCGGTGCGCGGGAGAAATCAGCCGAACAGATTTTGCTCGAAATGCGCCGCAACGCGGCACAAATGCAAGCCAAAACGCAGGTCTTCGACGGCGAATCGATTACCGTGCGACGCCTGTTTCAGCCGGGCAAGCAGGAGCAGGGCGCGTCGCAGGATGCGGGTGACGTGCTCGGCAATTCGCTTGAAAAGCAGTTATTTCCGCACGACACCGCAGAGCAGGATGCGCAAGCCGAAGCAGTCAAGGCGCTGGCCGGCAAAGCGTTGAGCCTCGCCAAGGCCATGGGTGCGATGAAAGGCATGCGCGGCTTAGGTAGCGGCGGCGAAACGCAAACGGTAGAGGCGTTGCGCGGTCTCTATCGTACGCCGTGGGAAATGGCGTTGCAGCGCTGGCTGGAATCGGTAGCGCCGGGCGAGCGCACGTTTACGCGCCCGTCGCGGCGCGGCGAGGCTTGCGCTGATGGCGTGTTGCCCGGACGTCGCCGTGAAGGATGGATGCTGAATATGGTGCTCGATACCAGCGCTTCGATGAGCGATGAAATTCCGCGTGCGCTGGGTGCCATTGCCGATTTTTGCGATGCGGTGGGTGTGGATCAGGTGCGGCTGGTGCAATGCGATACCGCGGTCACTGCGGACGATTGTGTAGACCCTGCGCAGTTGGAAACGTTTCAGGTGAGCGGTTACGGCGGCAGTGATTTGTCGCCAGCGATGGCGCATCTGGCTGCCGACCCTGCCGTGCGCGCGGCCATTGTGATTACCGATGCCGATATTGATTACCCGCGCGATGCGCCGCCGTACAGCTTGTTGTGGGTGCTGCCGCAAAACGGCAACGCAGGGTTTAATCCGCCTTATGGGCGTGTAGTGCGCATGGGTGCGTAACGCAACACTGGAGAACTCTGATGAAAGTCATGCAGGAACTCGTCGCCTATTTTGATCGCAAGCAAAAGCTCACGCCAAGGCAATTGCACAAGCTGCTGGATCAGGGCTTTCTCGCGTCGGATGCGCCAGCGACCATGATCGACTTGTGTGATCCCGTGGGTGCCACGTACTATTTTCGCGTGCAGGGCAGCACCGAAGGTCAAGTGTGGGGCACCGGCACTTACACCGGTGACTCCACGTTGGCGATGGCGGCGGTGCACGCCGGCGCGATCAAGGCGGGGGCGTCCGGCATTATCAAAGTGACGGTTGTTGCACCGCTAAGCCAGTACCAAGGCTGCACGCGCAATGGGGTGACCAGCAACGATTTTGGCCGCTATGGCATTGCGTACCACATGGGGCGTATGTAGTTAAGTAATTGATTTTAAACAATTATTTAATTTAAACGCCACGGAACTGTTCAGCGTCAATGTAGGATGCTGAATCGTTACAACGCAACCCGATTAAATCTGCGAATAGCCTGAGCCTTTGGTCGTGACGCCGCGTCCGGTGGGTTTGTCGAGCAAACCATACTCGCCGAGCAACTGCTGGCTGTAGGTGACGCGGCCGTTCATTTTATCGGCAGGCTCGCTGGCCAGCAGTAACGCCGCGCGGGCCATGTACATCGGTGTTTCCGCGTTGGGGTCGCCCATGTCTTTGACGAGCTTGTGATACACCGTGCCCGGCGTGGCGACGACTTGCGAGGGCGATAGCGCGGTAACAGCGATACGGTGCTCGTGCACTTCCTGCGCGAGGCCCTGCGTGAAGCGTTCCAGCGCGGCCTTGGTCGCACCATACATCGTGCCGCCATTGACGGGGCGCGCGTCCTTGAACGGCGCTCGCCCCGGCCCGATAGCGGAGCCGGAAGAAATGTTCACGATGGAGCCGCGATTGAGCCGGATCATTCCCGGCAGTACCAGTTGCGACATCATGAACGGCCCGTGCACATTGACGGCAAAGGCCTTTACCCAATGCTTGACGCTGTAATCGACGATGTTCTTGTAGTAGGTCAGCGCGGCGTCGTTGACGAGAATGTCCACTGTGCCGAAGGCATCCTGCGCGGCTTGCAGCAGCTTTTGGCAGTCAGCTTCGTTGGAGACATCCACCGCGACAGCCATGGCTTGGCCGCCGGCGTCCTTGATTTGCTTTACCGTGCTGGCGAGCGAACCGGAGAGCATGCGGTGATCGCCCTCGTTCAACGTGCGCGCGGCGCAGACGATTTTGGCACCTTCCAGCGCAAACAGCTTGGCTATTTCTTCACCGATGCCACGGCTGGCGCCGGTGACTATCGCTACGCGTCCGTCGAGCTTACCCATAAAGTCTCCTTGTCAGTAATGCGATTTAAAGCTGATGGCGTCGCGCTTGGCAAGCTCTTCCAAATCAATATATCGGATGCCAGTGCAATGCCTCAACAGAGCCGGGCGTATACGTTGCGTGCCCTACACGCAGGCGGTCCGTGGGGATTTCCGGGCAGCCGATCAACCGCCGCATGCTTTGCTCGGGGATCACGCCTTCCGCACCTTCGACTGCGCGGATGTTGACGACTTTGAGGGTGGATTTGACTTCCATGGAACGCTCCTAGTCAGGCTGTTACGATGGTCTGCATCCTACACGCGCCGCCGCTATCACGCGAGACGGGCTATACTTAACCCATGAATTACACGCCTCCGGCATCCATTCCAGAAGTGCTGCAAAAGATCGAGTTTGAAGAAGCGCTTGGTCCGGGCGACGCGCGCTTTGTTGATACGCGTGCGGCACGCGGCAGTGAGCTTACGCTTGATCGCTTGGCTCGAAAGTTCGGCATGTCGCTTGCGACGGGCAGCTTTTATCCGCCGACATCCCGACACGTGTTGTTTTTTGGGCATACCGGAAGTGGCAAAACCACGGAATTGCGTCACTATGGGCAGACATTAGGCGGCAAGGAGCGTTTTTTTGTTGTTGAAGTGGATGTTGCCAACAAGCTTGACCGCAACAATTTGCAATACGCCGACCTATTGATGGCGATGGCACGTGAGTTGGTGGATGCGCTACAAAAGTCGGACGTGGCGGCACCGGTAGAGACTGTAAAGCTATTGGAGCAGTGGTTCGACGAGCACGTCATTTCAAGAAACAACACTACAGAACTAAGCGCGGCATTGGAGACGGGGGTTGAGGTCAAGAGTGGCATTCCGTTCGTGGCGGCGCTCTTTGCCAAATTCACGGCGGGGTTCAAGTCCAATGCCACCTATAAGGAGGAATTGCGCAATATTGTGCGTAATGCCTTTACGCAGTTTGCCGTCACGTTCAATGCCTTCCTGCGAGGTGTGGAACAAGCGTTGCAACAACAGGGCAAGGGGCGGCGAGTGCTGTTTATTATTGACGGCACCGACAAGCTCAAAGGTGACGATACGCGCAAGTTCTTCATGCAGGATGTGGAGCAACTACTGGCAATCGAAGCGGCGATCATCTACACCGCGCCAATCAGCTTGATGTACGAGGGCAATCTCGCCGGCAAGCTCGATGCGGATCTGGTGTTGCCCATGATCAAGCTCGCAAACCGCGATGGTACGCCGTTTCCTGCGGGGCACGAGGCGCTGCGCAAAATCGTGTTGCAGCGCGCGGCGCAGACTCTGTTTGCGACTGATGCAGAAATTGATCGTCTTGTCGATGCCTGCGGTGGGCCCCCGCGCGAGTTATTGCGGCTGCTGAAACTCTCGTGCGAAGTGGCTGAAGACAAGATCGACGCCAAAGCGGTTACGGAAGCTATCCGGCTGCTGGCGGCAAGCTACCGTTATTTCCTGGAACCCGACGATTACGCTGTGCTTGCCAACACTGACCGCAATAATTCCCATCTCGGCAACGACGAGCGCACGCGCAAGCTTTTGTATAACCTTGCGTTGCTGGCATATAACGACGGCTCCTGGCGTGCGAGTCATCCGGTAGTGCGGACACTTTAGGGTTACCAGAAGTCATTGAAGAACATCGCAATTGCCGAGCTACCTGAGTCGCCCGCCAACCTGCGGTCTGGCACCTGACGAGTAACACTCCGGTCGCCCTATGACTGGCCCCGATACCTTTGCGTTTGACCACCGCCGGGTTACTTCGGCCTTGGCGCTTGACGCGCTGCACTTTGCCGAAATGCAGCGGCTCGCCAAGGTGCTGCGCCACGGGGGCGGCTTTCAGTTTTTGATACTTGAATTCACTACTGTCCGGCGATTAGTCGAATAAAATCAATTGGTTAGCATCAGAGGAGGTGTCGTTTTTGTCGCCTGATAACGTAAGCAATTGATTCAATGGA